>JAFANH010000028.1 GCA_019232795.1 Burkholderiaceae bacterium | reverse complement strand
CTGGAAATTGTTCTGGTAAGCCGGTCCCTGGGAAACGTTGTTGTAGGCCTGCTCCCAGGTTGCGATGTTGGCAGGATTCAGCACCCAAAAATTCGATAGGAAGCCGGGGCCGGCGCCAATGCCGGAACCGAAATTGCCTGGCGAAGTGGTGCCTGCCCAAGCCGGTGGCGGAAAGGTCGTTTGCGGATTGGTGTAGCAAGGGTTGTTCGGATCGGTCGAACAACCGTAGTTCATGTCGGACGCGGTGCGGCGGTGGTCGGCGAAGCGGGCGCCAAACTTCACGCTCTCGATGTTGCCATAGTCGACCGTCAGCAAAGCGTCGATTTGTCCGTAACCTTCCTGGTCGGTCACCTTGGCAGATTGCGACCAGCTGCCGCCATTGGTTACGTTGGCCGGATTGTTGAAGTTGGCGGTATTCACGCCGGGGAAGGAAACGTTGGCCGGGCCTGCCGTGCCGTTCATCTGGTATACCAGCGGCGAATTGACCAGGTAGGCTTCGTAGCCGTAATCGTGCGGTGTTTCGCCTATGCCTTGCGTGTAACCTATTTTGGAGGTGATCAGGAGCGCGTCGTTGACGCGGAACCTGGTATCGAAGTCGACGTAGGCCGCGCTGGAGCCGGCGTTCGGGCGGTAGATAGAATCGCGTACGCCGGGGAAGGCCATGTCGGCACCGGGGTTCGGGTCGTTGACGTTGAACGGCTGGGTCGGGAAGGTGGCAGCCACCAACGTATTGCCCTTGACCGTATAGCTGGTCGGCACCACGCCCTGAGAAATTTCGTTGAGCGGGCTGGCCATGAAGTTGGTATCGAAGGTGTTCGTGTTGAACTTCGAGTAAAAGCCGTTCAGGTCCAGCGTCAAGTCATGGCTCGGCTTCAACTCCATGTCGAGCAGACCGCCGCTGCGCTTGCTGGTTTGCGAGAAGGCTGCGGAGCCGATCTGTGTCGGGTAAATGACACCGTTCAAGTCCGGATGCGCGGCCGACAGGGCCGAGCTGTTGTCATTGGGGTTGCCGATATAGTTGGAACCGAGCAGGAACAATTCCTGGCCGTCGCGTCGGTCGTGGCGCGATTCGGAGAAGATCTGGCCGAGCACGCCGAAGGTCTTGTCGTCGTTCTTCCAGTTGATCAAGGCATTCATTTGCGGATCGGTGCGCTCGGGCAAGTCGGCATACATGCCTTGCACGGTTGCTTCGACGGTCAGCTGCTTCTTGAAGTCGAGCGGTGCTCGCGTGACGATGTTGACGTTGCCGACCGTGCCGCCTTCGATGAAATCGGCCTGCGAGCTTTTCTGCACTTCGACAGAGCCGACGATTTCCGAAGGCAGCAAGGTGAAGCTGACGCTACGGCCGACCGTGCCCTGCTGGTCGCCGATATACCAGTCGCCGGTCGAGATCGTGTGGCCGTTGACGGTGGTCTGCGTCAGGCTGGGGTTGGTGCCGCGTATGCTGACGCGGTCGTTCTCGGAAAAGCCACCTTCGCCGCCCGAACCCGAGCTGATATTGACGCCGGGCACGCGTTCAACGGCGTCGGCCACGTTCTTGTCGGGCAGTTTGCCGATATCTTCAGCGCTGACCACGTCCATGACGGAATCGGCGTTGCGTTTCTTGGCCAGTGACTGTTCGCGCGAGGCGCGGATACCCGTCACCACGACTTCTACCGGCGCAGCATCGCTCTGAGACGCTTGCTGCGGGGAGGTCTGGGAGGGGGAGGACTGCTCGGACCCGGAGTTCGCCTGCTTGCCGCTTACCTGCTGCGCATAGGCCGGCAGGGCCATGCCTGCCAATGCCGTTGCCACCGCTATTGCAATACCTGTCCGCTGTACCTTCATGAATTTCCCCATTTTTATGGCCGAAGCCTGGTCTGTCGTGTTCGAGCTGGTCTCCGATCCGTCTTAGGGCGCGCTCATGGCCACATCGATTTTCTGGCTTGGCGGCATGACGGACGTTGCAGAATATTCATATATTCAAATGGCAACAACAATCCAGAGATTTACTCTAGCGGATAGGTAAATGTACCTATATGTCCGGCGTGTCCGGGATGCAACAATCATCGCATGTCTGACGACCTTCCCAATTCATCTTCCGATCGCGCGCTCGGCATGGGTGCGGGAATCACGCGCCGCGACTTTCTCGGGGCAAGCATGCTGGCTTCGGGTGCGGCGCTGCTGGGCGCCCTGTCGCCCGCTGACATCCTCGCTGCGCAAGCCGGTCGGGCTGGTCAAGCAGTAGCGCCTGCAGAAGGAATCGATGCCTGGACCGGCTACGGCGGTGTCGGCGAATACGCGAACGCCAATGGCAACACCTGGCCCGTGGTCATGGCCGGGCATGCCATGCGCGACGGTGTGGGCCAGCCTTTACCTGCGGACGTCGTCGATACCGGCGAAAGTGTCGATTGCGTGATCGTGGGCGGTGGCATCAGCGGCTTGGCCGCCGCATTGACGTTCCAACGGCTGGCCGGCAAGGACAAGCGCTGCCTGGTGCTGGAAAACCATCCTATCTTCGGCGGCGAAGCCAAGCAAAACGAATTCGAGGTGGGCGGCAAACGCCTGCTGGCACCGCAAGGATCGGCGCTTTACTTCACTCAAATGCCGCATAGCGCCTTGGCCCGCTTCTACGATTCCATAGGTTTGCACACTCCCAAGTTGCATTACCAAGCTTGGGGTGGAAAAGCGCCGGAAATGCCGCTGGCGCGCAATCCCTATGATGCGATCGGCATGGAAAGCGGGCAATACGGCTTCTGGTTCGGCGATGCGGGCCAGTCCGGCTCCGGAAGCTGGGTGCGCGACGCCGTGCGCACGGGGTTCAGTGGAGCTCCCGTTTCGGCTGCGGTACGAGAGCAGTTGTCCTCATGGTTTGCCAACCAGCTCAACGACCGTACGACGTTCGTTCCGCCTCGGTACGAAGGCGACGCGGTGGCGCGCTACCTCGATTCGATCACGCTCGAGCAGCACTACGTGGAACGCTACGGCGTCAGCCGCGAATTCATACGCGACTATCTGGCGCCGGTCGAGGGTGGCGGCTCGGGCCTGGGACCGGATGCCTTGTCGGCTTACGCCGATTATGCGGCTGACCTGCTGCATATGAACGAGGCAGATGGCGACGATGCGGTGCAGATGTTCCCGGGCGGGAATGCAACCATCGCCCGGTTGATGGTCAAGAGCTTGATTCCGGCGGCGATTTCCGGCCCGGCCGGTGTCGAAGGCGTAACGCGCGGAATGGTCGATTTTGCGCGGCTGGACGTGGCCGGCGCACATGCGCGCGTGCGCCTGTCATCCACGGTGCTGTCGGTCAGCCACGACGGCGATCCGGCCAAGGCCGGTTCACTGACTATCGCCTATGCCAAGGGCGGCAAGCTGTACAAGCTCAAGGCACGCTCGGCCGTGATGGCCGGCGGCTGCTGGACAGCCAAGCATGTCGTCAAGGACTTGCCCACTGCTCATCGCGCGGCTTACGCACAGTTTTATCGCTCGCCCTGCCTGATCGCCAACGTCGCGGTACGCAATTGGCGCTTCCTGTATGACCAGGGATTGTCGGGTTGCCGCTGGTTTGATGCTGGGAATGGCGGCAACATCGGTAATTATTTCGAAGTGCGCAAGACGGCGCTCACCGGTGTGGGCGAATCGACGATTTCCCCCGATTCGCCGGTGGTGTTGTCGCTGAAAATCCTGTACTCCTATCCGGGCATGTCCACCGAAGACCAGGGTCATCGCGGGCGCGGTGAATTGTTGAGCACGCCTTTCCGCGAGATCGAACGCCGCATCCGCATGCAATTCCACGCCATGTTCTCGGGCTTCGGCTTCCACGCCGAACGTGACATTGCCGGCATCATCCTCAATCGCTGGGGTCATGCTTATCTGAGTCCGCAGCCGGGGTTTTTCTTCGGCAAGGATGGCCAGCCGGCACCGCGCGATATTCTGCGCGCCGCACCGTTCGGCCGCATCGCCTTCGCCAATACCGACCTGGCCGGCGCCATGGACCATCGCTACTCTATCCTGGAAGCGCAGCGTGCTGTCGCACAGTTGTGCGACAGCCTACTGACCTAGTTCTTATTGGAATGCTACCTCGGCAAAGCTGCGCAGCTTGCGGCTGTGCAGGTGGTCCAGGCCGCGCGCGCGCAACTGCTCCAGTGCGCGTATGCCGATACGCAGGTGCTGATCGACGCGTTCGCGGTAGAACTGGTTGGCCATGCCGGGCAGCTTGATTTCGCCGTGCAGCGGTTTGTCGCTCACGCATAGAAGCGTGCCGTAGGGCACGCGGAAGCGGAAGCCGTTGGCGGCGATGGTGGCGCTTTCCATGTCGAGCGCAACCGCGCGGCTTTGGCTGAAGCGACGCTCCGGCGTGCGATGCGGCAGCAGTTCCCAATTGCGGTTGTCGGTGCTTGCTACGGTGCCGGTACGCATGACACGCTTCAATTCATAGCCAGTCAACTGGGTCACTTCGGCCACAGCCGCCTCGATCGCCAATTGCACCTCGGCCAGCGGCGGGATCGGCACCCAGGGCGGCAAGTCTTCGTCGAGCACGTGATCTTCACGCACATAGCCGTGCGCCAGCACGTAATCGCCCAATTGCTGGGTATTGCGCAGGCCCGCGCAATGGCCGAGCATGAGCCAGGCATGCGGACGCAACACGGCGACGTGGTCGGTGATGGTCTTGGCATTGGCCGGTCCGACGCCGATGTTGATCATGGTAATGCCGCTGCCGTCCGGCCGCACCAGGTGGTAGCCCGGCATTTGCGGCAGGCGCGGCAAGGCCGCGCCCAGCGCGTCGCCAGGCTGGGCCGGCAGACCGTTGCGGCGCGTAACCAGATTGCCCGGCGCCACAAAAGCGACATAGTCGTTTTCGCTGCCCGGTTCTATCGGCCGGCTCATGATCTCTTGCCCCAGTTTGACGAATTCATCTATGTAGAACTGGTAGTTGGTGAACAGCACGAAGTTTTGTACATGCTCTGGCGCGGTGCCCGTGTAATGGCGCAGCCTTTGCAGCGAATAGTCGACACGCGGCGCCGTAAACAGGGAAAGCGGCTGCGGTGCGCCGGGTTCCGCTTCGTAGGTGCCGTTGGCGATGCCATCGTCCATCGCCGACAGGTCCGGCAGATCGAACAGGTCGCGCATCATGAGCTGCTTTTCCGGGCTCATGCTGCCTTCGATATGTTCATGTTCGGCAAACGAAAAGTGCACGGGAATGGGTTGATGGCTGACCCCCACTTCCAATTGCATAGGCTGGTGGTGACCGAGATTCTCGTGGTTCTTCAGCAGCAGGCGGAATTGCTCGAGATAGTAATACGAGAACAGGTCGGGCCGCGTCAGCGTGGTCTCGTAGGTGCCCGGCCCTGCCACGAATCCGTAGGACAGGCGCGAATCGGCACGGAATACCGAATCGGTATGCACGCGCACGTAGGGATAGCAGGCACGGATGCGTTCGGAAAACTGCTCGCCGGCGACGAAGCGCTTGAGGCAGTCGCGCAGGTAACGGATGCTGTTGTCATAGATGAACTGGACATGCTTGAGCGCGGCGGCCGGATCGTCGAAACGGGCCGTGGCGGTAGGAGCGGGTGACTGCACGTGGGTTCCTTAAAATGTCCGGATTCCTCCAATAGCGTCGCCGAGGCCGGAATCTGTGGTTGTGTCGTTTGAAATTTTAACCCAGACGCCCGCGAAGCCCAGCCGGGCGTGTTTTTTATGGATTTTGAGCGCTTTTCATCCCTTATAATGTCCCACTGGTTAAGAGAATAACGGCCGCGTCGGCGAGTCTGCCCAAAAACCGGTAACAATGAGCGTCAAGCACTTTTTCCCCCTGTTTGCACCTGGTCGAGGACTATGACAGTCCTATCGAAACGCGACGACGCGAGCGGTTTCCCTTGGTGGATGGCTGCGCTCGGCTTCTTGTTTGCCCTGATGGGTTACAAGATCTGGTCCGACGATCTGTATGCGCAGATTTTGTCCGTCGTCAGCGAAGGCGTCTGGATAACGCTTTACGTGACGGCGATCGCGTTTGCGCTGGCAACGCTGACTGGCTTGCTGGTCGCCCTGGCGTTCAAGGCGCCGAACAACCTGGTGCGCCAGGCGGCGCGCTTCTATTGCGAAGTGATACGCGGCATCCCCGTGCTGGTGCTGCTGTTTTACATGGCCTTTGTCGCCGCGCCGGTCATGGTCAGCCTGGCCAATGCCCTACTGGTGTTGCCGCGCGAAGCGGGCTGGATAGACCAGATCGAGGTGCGCGACTTCAGCCTGACCTGGCGCGCCATCATCGCCCTCACTATCAGCTATTCGGCCTTTCTGGCGGAAGTGTTCCGCGCCGGCTTGCAGGCGGTCGATCATGGGCAGATTGAAGCGGCCAAGGCGCTCGGCATGTCGCGTACCAAGGTGTTCCGCTACATTACCTTCCCGATCGCCTTCCGCATCATTCTGCCTCCGCTGGGAAATGATTTCATCGCCATGATCAAGGATTCTGCCCTTGTGTCAGTGCTGGGTGTGGCCGACATCACGCAAATGGCCAAGATGTATGCCGGCGGCTCTTTCCTGTTTTTCGAAACCTACAGCATCGTCGCCATGATTTACCTGGCCCTGACCATAGGCCTGTCGCTGTTGCTGCGCGGCTTCGAGCGCAGATTGCGCGTGCATGAGGACCGCTGACATGGCTTTCGTCGTCGAACTCGACCAGGTATCGAATTGGTACGGCACAACGCGCGTGCTGCGCGACGTATGCCTGACCGTGAGCGAAGGCGAGCGCTTGGTGATTTGCGGCCCTTCCGGCGCCGGCAAATCGACCTTGATTCGCACCATCAACGGACTCGAGCGTCACCAGGGAGGCAGCGTGCGCGTGTGCGGCTTACCTGTGACCGGACACGCGCGCGACGATGACCTTGTGCGCAGCCAGGTCGGCATGGTGTTCCAGCAGTTCAACCTGTTCCAGCATCGCACCGTGCTCGACAATTGCACGCTGGCGCCGCAAAAAGTAGCGGGCGTCGCTGCCGCCGAAGCCGAAGCGCGCGCGCTCGACTACCTGGGCCGCGTGCATTTGCTCGACCACCGCAACAAGTATCCGCGCCAGCTATCGGGCGGGCAGCAGCAGCGCGTGGCGATAGCGCGTGCGCTATGCATGCAACCCAAGGTGATGTTGTTCGACGAGCCGACTTCATCGCTCGATCCGGAAATGGTGGCCGAGGTGCTGGAAGTGATGACGGACCTTGCGAAGGAAGGCATGACCATGCTGTGTGTCACCCATGAAATGTCTTTCGCGCGCGACATAGCCAGCCGCATTGTATTCATGGACGGCGGCATGATCGTCGACGATTGTGCAGCCGGCGAATTCTTCAGTGGAACCGGCACTTCGCAACGCGCACGCGCCTTCCTCAGCCAGATCCGCGGTTAATTTAAGCTCATGGATATTTCGGATATCGCGCCGCGCTGATGCAGGCTCGCGCGCGTACCGTTTGCGAAGGACAAGACAAAGATGGGTACGAGTAAAAAATTCGGCAAGTGGATTCGCAACACCTGCATGTTGATGGCGTTTGCGGGAACGGTGGCGAATGCGCACGGCCAGGCCTTGCCCGACTTCGGCGGACGCAAAATCGTCGCGATTACGGAAAATTCTTTTCCGCCGCTCGATAGCCTCGATCCCAAGACCGGCAAGGGCGTGGGCTGGGAGTACGATGCCGTCAATGAAATCGGGCGGCGCCTGAATCTGAAAATCGAATGGCGCATCAGCAGTTGGGATGCGATGATCCAGTCGGTGCGCGACGGTCAGGCCGACATTGCCATGAACGGCATCACCATCAATGACGAGCGCAAGGCCCAGGTGGATTTTTCAGCTCCCTACATGACCGCGCAGCTATTCATGATGGTGCGCGCGAATGAATCCCGTTTCCACGATGCGGCAGGGTTTCGGGCCAACAGGAATTTGCTGGCCGGAGCGCAGCCGGGCACCACCAGTTTTTATTCGACGGCCAAGGATTTGCTGGGCGTAACCGGAGCGAGTCCGCGCATCAAGCTGTTCGATACTTTCGGTGCCACGGCGCAGGCCCTGCGCGCCGGCGACATCGACGTGGTGTTGTCTGACGCAACCGCCGCTGGTGGTTACATCAAGCAGTATCCGAATACTTACAAGGTCGTCGGCAGCCCGCTGCAGGGCGAGAACTATGGATTCATATTCAAGAAAGGCTCACCGCTGGTGCCGGCCGTGAATGCGGCTCTGGCGGCCATGCAGCGAGACGGAACGATCCAGCGCTTGAATCAAAAGTGGCTGCCGCCGGCGTCGGCCATCGCCAAATAAGGAATTCCCCAGGCCCGGCAGGCGTTTTTTGCTCGCTGCAAGAGGCTAAAAGCTGCTCTTCCCCTGATCGGTCTGGCAGCGTCCTTCAGTGACCTGTATGCCGTTGAGCAAGGCATCATGTACGCGCATGAAGATAGCCCCGTTTGCGCGATTGATGTTGATGTCGGTTGACGAAGTATAGATGCGCGCTCCGCCGGCAATCACGTCTTCGATGCCATCGTAAGCTTGAATGGATTTATTCGATATCGACACACGATAGCGGCGATACCGGTTGGTTTCCTGCCCCATGAACTTGCCGAAACCGTCATCGGTCACGCCATCGCCTTCCTGGTGGCCATTGATGGAACGTGCTCTTTCGTCGAAAGTCATGCGATGCAGATCGCCATTCTCCATGCGGCAAATCAGGATAATGGCGCTGGCGTAGCTGGAATTGGTAAAACACAATGTGCCCAAGCACATTGCAATTGCAGAGACATGTCGGGCAAATTTCCCGGATCGTGTTCGCATTCTGGAATTGCTAGATGCGACTGGTTTTGCGTTGGCAGCTCAAACCGAACAATGCCACGCAAACAAGCGCCAATGTGCTCGGTTCCGGAATCGTATGCGAGAAGGGTACGGTAATAGTGTCGCCCGACACGATCTGCATATTGTTGCTGCCGCCGCCAAATACACGGCCGTCGAGGTTGGCGTTCACTACCGAAATGGCGCCATTGGGATCGAGAATGTCGCCATACCAGGCAAGCGCCGAATAGCTGGAGGCATTGTTGTTCAATGACGCCGTCGGGCCACCGGTGCCGCCGCTGCCGCCTGTGAAGTTCCACAGCACATCGTCGGCAACCAAGCCTCCTGTCAGTGTCACATCGCCCTGCAGATTGGCGCTGCTGGTGAAATTGAACACGATAGGATCGCCCGAGCCATCGCCGTTGATAGTCAGCGTTTGCCCAGCCTGGTCGTTCACGCTGCCGACCGTGAAAACGCGATAGGTGACACCGCCGGACTTGTACAGGGTACCGCTCGATTCGTTGATGGTTTGATTGCCGTTGATCAGGTTGACGGCCGAGCCGGCCGCGCCACCCAGCGTCGACGACAGTGTGTTGAGCGTATTCATGTCGGTCTGCACTGACGTCTTGCCATACGTCACGGAAGTCGGACCGACATTGCTGGGATTGGTATTGCTGTACTGACTTGTATTCGCAGCGGAAAAGCTCAGACTGCCATTCATCTTGCCGGGGCCGCTGAAAGCCACTTTGCCGGTGCCGGCCACGCCTATGTTGCCGTTGACGACCACGTTCGTGACATTCAGGCTATTCGCTCCCAAGCCATCAAACAACACCGCGTAATTGCCTGCATCACCCAAGGGAAGAGTAGTCGCGCAGGCCTGCTGGCTCGAAAGAGCACCGAAGGCCAGGCATATCATTGCCGCCAAGGAAGGCCAGCCCGATTTGGCAGGAAATTTTCCGGTTTTCATCATCTTCTCCACCCATTCGACCAGTCGTGCCACATCCGCAAGCTCAGTGCTCACAGCGAGATATTGTGTGATCGGCCGCAGCCGTTATTCTAGTTAGCAAGTTAAGCATAAATCATTCCAAATTATAAATGATTATAAATTTCAATGACTTAGGCTTGAATGTAAAGAGTGGCCCGAATTGATTGTAAGGATATTCGACAGCGAGTATTGAGTTCGCGTTCTGTATTGATAGGAAGGTTCTGCCGGGATGCCTCGGCGTATTTCTTTTCAGAAATTGATGCGCCGATAGCCATCATTGCACTTCGACTCAAACAGCCAAGTAAGGAAAGACTGCTTTGTGTTGAGGCAAATTCAATGCCTTGAGACTACATGTTCAATATTTTTGCGTAGACCGAAAATGTCATGGGTTAAGCACAGGAAATTTGATAAGTTGTTTTTAAGAAATGGAGGCGTGCGGTTTGCAACTAGCACCGCATGCAGCATGTAAATCATTCATTGTGGAAATTCGTTCACATTTTTTGTGCCAATCAAATGCTGCACATTGACGACTTGGTCGAGTTGTTGAGTTGTAATGATCCGGACGACTGGAGTACGAAGCTCATTGAAATAGCGAAAAATTTCGGCTTCGAGCAAGTACTTTTCGGTATGGTGCCGCACAAGACTGTGCCGCTTGAAACAGCTTTCTTGCGTAGCAATTACGCAGCGAGTTGGCGTCAGACTTATGATGAGCAGAAAATGCACTACGTAGACCCAACTGTCGCGCATTGCCTCAATAGTAGTCTGCCCATCGTCTGGCAGCCATCGATCTTCAAAAGCCAACAGGAAAATGAATTCTACGAACAGGCGCGGAGCTATTGGTTGCGTTCCGGCATTTGCATCCCGATTCACGGCGCGACCGGAGAATTTGGTGTGATGAGTTTCGTGTCTTCGGAGGCTGACCATCTTGCGATCGCCGGCGATGCACAGTCCCTAGGGAAGCTCACACTTATGCGTGATTACGCACAGGAATCCGCGATTCAGTTTTTGGCGAAAGCTGATGTCGGCCTTGACGATGTGCATTTGACGAAGCGTGAATATGAGTTGCTGAAGTGGTTGGCCTTAGGCAAGACTGCATGGGAGATAAGCAAAATCCTTATTTGCTCAGAATCGAACGTGAATTTTCACGTCAAGAACATCAAACGAAAATTACGCGTGGGCTCTCGTCAGCAGGCAGTAGTCAAGGCAATCAAGCAGGGACTCATCTATCCGGCTTGAGTCGTGAACCTACGACCACAGGCACCTCAATGCCGCAACGCCGGTGGATGAACCGCCAAATACACCGTGCTCCACAATTGCGCCGCGTTCGACTCGTCCGCATCCGAGCCGCCGGTGCCGAACGGGATGGCTTCGTAACCTTCATCGCGATAGCGCCATCCCCAAAGCTCCAAATTGTTCATGGCCTGATTTTTCTGGATGGTGGCCCAAAGGTCCCGCTGCGCGTGGAGTAAAGTTTGCCGTACGCTGCGCGGCAGGTCGGTTCGCTGCAGTTGCCGCGCAATGCCGGCGGCGAACAATGCTTGCTGCCATGACCAGACGACCGCGCCATGGTAAGCCTTCGGACCGAGTGCGTTCTGCAGCGTTGCCGATGCAAATGCGGGATTGGCGACGACCATGCCGGCGCCGGTCATGAGGCCAGCCGGAAACGGGCGGCGCATGGCTGACACCATGGCATCCAGTTCCTCGGGAGCGGGTGTCGCGAACATCAGCGCATAGGTGTCGTCGGAGTGCATGACGGGTACCGGCAATGCCGCAGCGTCCAGCGATAGTGCATGGAATTGCAGCGCATGCTTGCCGATCGCTTTCAATGCCGGTTGCGGCGGCACGCCGACTGCTGCCGCGTAAGTGCGGAAGCGTTCGCGTGCGGTGCTGTTGGGTATATGTACCGCAAACATTGCTGGCGCTCGCGCCCGCCAAACGCGAGCTGCCGCTTCCGCCTGCGCGAACAAGGCGCGATCGTCGGCGGTGATGTAAGGATCCAGCAAGCCGCTCGCAAAGAAGCGGTTCGCCGCTTCCAGTGCTGCGGGAACCAGGATGGCATTAACGTCATAGGGGTAGCGGCCGAAGCCCAGCCCTTCGTCGGTATCGCGCCATTGCCCGGCTTTTCGATCGGGTTTCAGGGCGATGAGATTGCCGGCTTGCGGGGCAGCGGCAAACGCGGCGGCCTGGGTGACGACGTTTTTCAGGTTTGCCACCAGGTCGACGCCGAGAGGATAAGTCGTCCCATTGGCGCGCATGTCGTTGCGCGCCAGGAAGGTTGCCGCGCGTTCGCGCCCGCGCGCATCGTCCAGTAGCCAGGCCGCGGCGACTGGCGCCAGCATGAAGGTTTCATCGACCATTGCGTAATCGAAGGTCGGAGCATCCGAGAGCGTGCCGTCGCGCTGCCGGTGATCGAGGATGGCCATTTCGCCGATGTCTTCCTCGTGCGCCACATCGCCGGCGGGCGACAGGCGCGCCAAGACCGATCCCAGCCCGGCGTCCACGGCGGCCGGTTGCAGCGCCGGCATCAACAGGCACACCGACATGAGCGTGTCGCGCCCGAAGTAGGTGTTGTAGCGCCACGAGCCCGCAAGGAATTTCTCTTCATAGCTGAGGAAGCTCAGGGCTTTGCGCGCACGGGGAATCGCCACGGCATCCTGGTTGAGCAGCGCTTGCTCCGGCAAGCCCTTGAGCGGCGTTTCACCGCTTGCCGCTGTGATCTTGAGCGCTATCGCACCGTTTCTGCCGGCAAGGAAGCGGCCCTCCTTCAGGCTGCCGCTCGTCACCTGTACGCGCAGGAAGTAACCAGCGGCGCCGTCGAGCCGGTCGCGTGCCCACTCGAGCGCATCGCCGCTCACCTGCGCGTCGACATCGACCGCTGCATTCGGATCGCGCAGCACGCGCACGCTGGAGAGAATCGCCTGCTTGACTGTCAATTCCGGAGCATCGATGACCGCTTCGGTGACGATGCCGTACAGCGGCCGTTGCTTGGCGTCGTTCAATGTGATTGCCTCTGGTTTGGTTCGAACATGCCACACCGCAGCCTTGTTCAGGTGTGCGAACCAGAGGCCGGTTCCGCTGTTCCCGGCCGGGAAGGCAACCACGACACGTGGGTCCAGGCCGGACCGTAGCAGCACATGCGCCGACACCTTGCCGTCACGAATGAAGCGATTGATGCTGCGGCCCTGGTCGACTTCGAACTCCAGGCGGTCATTGCGTGCAGCGTCCGCAAGCGCGGTGGCCGGCAGGCTCGCATAAAGCGCCATGAGCAGGGAGGCAGAAAACTTGCGCGCGCAGTCTGCGCCCAATCGAATGAGAATTCGGCTATGTGGATGCATGTCGTCCCTCAGTCTTGCAACAACATGAGGAAATGCGCGGCAGACCAACTGAAATTCTGCGCGTGCAAGCCCTTGCCGGTCAGCGGGTCATACACTTCATGAAACGGCGTTTGTGCGGCCAGTCCATCGGCGTTGGTGACCAGCCTGAGCGCCATGACATCGGCGTCACGCGCAAAGCCGTAGCGCCGCAGACCCGCGATGGCGAAATAGGCTTGATCGATCCAGACCGAGCCGCGCCAATAGCCTTCGACAGGCGAGAAGCGCGCATCGTCGGCCGCCAGCGAAGGGAAGGGCAGCTTCGTTGCAAATTTTTGCGGGTCGAGCATCACCGCCGCAACATGCTGCGCCTGCTCGGCACTGGCCGCGCCGGCCCATAGCGGAATCCAGCCCTCCGGGCCGAAGATGTGGACCAGCGAGCCGTCGGTCAGCTTTCTATCAAAGAAATAGCCGGCCTGGGCATCGTACATGCGTGCCTGCAAGACGGCTTTTAATTCCTCTGCCTCGTGCAGCCAGCGCTGCCGGTCGTCGTCCTTGCCGAGGGCGCCGGCCAGTTCCGCCAAGGCTTGCTTCTCTTCGTACAGATAGGCGTTGAGGTCCACCGATTGCTGGTCGGCAGACCATGCGTTTGGCCCGTTCCTGAGCATGGCGATGTGGTCGAAGCGCGCCGCGTTGTCCATGCCGCTTTCCCACGCGGCAGCTATCCGCGTACCGTCGGTTGCGCCGTATTCGGCCAGGCCGTCGTGAGCGTGGTCGCGCTCGGCAGCCCACCAGCGGTGGTAGCGCACCAGCTTGTCATAGATCGCGGCAATGAAAGTGCGATCGTCGGTCGCTTGAAACACGCGCAGCGCCGCCCAGCTTGCCAAAGGCGGTTTGCTGTCGCGCGCATTGTTGCCGGATTTGTCCAGAAAAATGCAGTCCGGGACCATGCCGTTCGCGGCCTGGTAGTCGAACATGGCCAGCATCTGCTCGCGCGCCAGGTCGGGCGCAACAGACGCCAGAGCGGCGACATGTTTCCACGAATCCCATGCCCAGAAGCCATTGTAGTTGGGGTCCGAGTAGGACGGAATGACGCCGCCATGATGCAGGTCGCCGCGCGCGGCGCGCCAGTTGCCGATCAAGGTGACGACGGCCTTGGCCGCAATGCGATGCGCATCGTCGCTGGACAGGCCCTGCAGACGGGCAGCCGCCAGAGGCGCAAGATAGCCGGCCCAGCGCGCTCGGTTTGTCTGCCAGGCGCCGGCGTAATCGACTGCGGGCGGCTGTTCGACCGTGCTGTCGTAGACGAAGCGCTGTTCTATAAAGACAACGGCGGGACGGCCGGGACCGACCGTCAGCGCCGGTTCGAGCGCAAGGCTGTACTCATTGCCCGACACCACGGCAGGTTTTGCCGCTTCTCCGTTGGCGGCGACCAGGCGCGTGCTCAACACGCTGCGCGTTCCGGAAAAGCGCTGTTCGACGCCGTCGCCGAAGGCCTTCGGGCCGGAGAATCCGGATGGCCAGGCCCGCGCAGTGGCGGCAAACTGTAAGCGATGCACGCTCGCCGCGTTCAGCTCGACCTTGACCACGGCGTGCCAGGAATCGGGGAAAAACAGGGTCTGCTCGACTTTCAGATCATTGCCGGCGAAGACGCGCCGCAAGTAACCGGGAGCGGCATGGCTGCCCGCAATATCGGAAGCATCGGGAGCAAGAACGATCTCGCGCATGCTGTCGGCGTCGCGCAAGGCCAGGTGGGCGAAATAACTTCCTTCCCATTGTCCCTTGCCGAGGCTGTGGATGAAAGGGCCGACAAACCCCGTGGCAGCTTCGCTTGCGGGCGGCAGGCTGTAGCCATGCCAGGCGCCGGAGTCGAAGAAGATGTTGAAACTGTGGTCGCCACGGCTGGCGGGAGCGCCGTGATAATCAAGCAGGTCGAAGCCACCGGAATCGGCGGGGTCGGCAACGGCGTGCAAGGGGAAAACTATGGCAGTTGCCGCCAGTAGCTTTGCTAGGAAATTGGATGCGTGAGTGAGTGCCTGTCTCGAAGGCCTGAGGAACCGCGGAAGCACACCCATACCCATCACCTGCCTCGTTTGTCTGTTTATGAGGCGATCATCATGCCATATCGGAACGTCCTGGGGCCGTTGGAGCACGAGTGAATTCAGAGCTCCGGAAACACGCGCAAGAAATGGAAAAGGGCTGCATTTGCATGCAACCCTTTTTATTTTGTTGGTAGGCCGTGTAGGGGTCGAACCTACGACCAACGGATTAAGAGTCCGCTGCTCTACCAGCTGAGCTAACGACCCAACGAGGACGAGATTATAGCGTACTTTTATCGATTTTTGTACTGTGGTCGTAATTGTTATCGCTATTGGGTCAGCGCAGCCGTCACTTTCAGTACTTCGTCGGCGGTGGTAGCGCCTTCGATCACTTTGTAGGCGCCCGCCACGCGCAAGGGTTTCAGGCCGTCGGCCAGGGCCTGTTGCTTGAGTTTGTGGATGTCCGATTCGGGCTGGATCAGTTTCGAGAACTTTTGTGTCACGGTCAGCAGTTCATAGAGGCCGGTGCGGCCGCGGAAACCGGTTTGCCGGCACTCATGGCAGCCCACCGGCTGATAGATCGCGGCCGGCTTGGCCACCGCTTGGCCCTCGATCATGCTTTCCCATATGTCGTTGGCAATTTCGCCGCCCGGCTTTTTGCATGTGGAGCATAACGTGCGCACCAGGCGCTGCGCCATGATGCCGATCAAGGTCGCTTCCAGCAGGTAATAGGGTACGCCGAGCTCGAGCAGGCGCATGACGGCCGAGGGCGCGTCGTTGGTGTGCAGCGTCGACAGCACCAGGTGGCCGGTGAGTGCGGCCTGGATGGCCATCTCCGCCGTTTCCAGGTCGCGGATTTCGCCGATCATGATGATGTCCGGGTCTTGCCGCATCAAGGCCCGCACGCCGTCGGCAAACGACAGGTCCAGCCCGTGCTGCACCTGCATCTGGTTGAACGCGGGCTCTACCATTTCGATCGGATCTTCCACCGTGCAGACGTTGACTTCGGAAGTCGCCAGTGCTTTCAGCGTGGTGTAGAGCGTGGTGGTTTTGCCGGAGCCGGTCGGGCCGGTCACGAGGATGATGCCGTGCGGGCGCTTGGTCAATTCATCCCAGCGCTGTGCGTCGTCGGGCGGGAAGCCAAGTTCAGGCAATTTTTTGACGACCACCTCGGGATCGAAAATCCGCATCACCAGCTTTTCGCCGAATGCGGTAGGCAGGGTCGACAGGCGCAACTCGATTTCCTGGCCGCCCGGCGTGCGCGTCTTGATGCGGCCATCCTGCGGACGGCGTTTTTCGATCACGTCCATGCGCCCCAGCAGCTTGATGCGCGCCGTCATGGCTATCATGACGACGGCAGGCACCTGGTACACCTGATGCAAAACGCCGTCGATGCGGAAGCGGATGATGCTGGAGTCGCGCTTCGGTTCGAGATGGATGTCCGAGGCGCGCTGGTCGAAGGCGTATTGCCATAGCCAGTCGACGATGTTGATGATGTGCTGATCGTTGGCGTCGACCTGCTTGTTGGTCGCGCCCATTTCGACCAGTTGCTCGAAATTGTTGCGCAAGGACAGGTCGGCCGTGCTCATCTTGCGCGCGTCCTTGATCGACTTGGCCAGCGAGAAGAACTGCGCCGTGTATTGCGCGATGTCGAGCGGATTGGTGATCACCAGCTTGATATTGCGCCGCGCCAAGCGCGCGATTTCCGGTTCCCATGCGATGCTGAACGGGTCGGCAGTGGCGACGACCAGATCGGTCGCGGTCATGTCCACCGGCAGGATATTGAAACGCGTCGCATAACTGGCCGACATCACGTCGGCCACTTTGGCAAAGTCGATCTTGAGCGGGTCGATGCGGAAGAACGGCAATTCCACCTTGCCGGCCATCCATTCGGTCAGCCATTCCAGCGTGAGCATGCGATGCGGCGGAAATGCCGAGTGCAGCTTGCATTGCGCCATCGCCACCAGCGGATGCATGGGCGTGGTGGCGTTATTGAAGATGGCCTGCGCCTGCGTGTACTGTTTCTTGGCGTTGGCCTTGTCCACGATGCCGTCGGCCAGCAGCCAAGTGAAGATCTGTTGCAAATCCAGCGTGCGGTGCGCGACTTTGTTCATGGCAGGGGAAGCAGGGGTTTTCCTCTAAGCGTAACAGTTGGCGGCGGTTTTGATAAGGGCGCGATGCATAAAAACCGGGCTATTGCCCCGGCCTCGCGGCCTTTAATCCGGCGCGGCGCCTAGTTCGCTGCCGCTTTTAGCCCGTTTACCCAGGACTTGGCCGGCAGCCTGGTCGTTTGCACGATGGCGGCGGCGCGTTCATACAAGGCGGAAAAATCGAGAGCAGGCGCTTGCTTGAACGCCAGGGCTACGACGTTGCCGTCATGGACTTCGGGCAGGCACAGCACCCGGTCGAAGGCAAATTTCATTGCCTTCAGGTTACGCGCACAACTCGGATGATCGCCGAACAGATTGACCGTCATTACGCCGCCCGGGGCCAGGCAGGCCGCACAGGCCTGGTAGAACTCGGGCGTGTCCAATACCGGGCCGCGCGCCGTGGCGTCGTACAAGTCCACCTGCAGGGCATCGATGCGGCCGGTATTGACGGGATTGGTGACGAAATCGAAAGCATCCATTTCCAGCACGGCCAGGCGTTCGTCCTCGGGGGGCAGCTTGAACATGCTGTTGCAGATGGCGATGACGGCGGGATTGAGTTCCACGGCCGCCACGCGCGCTTGCGGGAATTGACGGTAACAGAACTTGGTCAGGGCGCCGGTGCCCAACCCAAGCTGGACGATGTTGGACGGTTGGTCGACGAACAGCATCCAGGCCATCATTTGCTGCGCGTACTCGAGTTCGATCCAGTCCGGCTTGCGCATGCGCATGGCGCCTTGCACCCATTCGGTGCCGAAATGCAGGAAGCGTACGCCTTCCTGTTCGGACAGGGTCACGGGAGCAAACTTCGGTTTGCGCGCAGGCTTGGCCGGCAATTCGTCTATTGTGGTCCTTTTGCCGGGACCGGCCTTGCGGTTCGCTTCGGCTTCGATGGATTTGCGTTTGATGAGCATGGATGAAACGAGCTGATGGCTGGATAAGATGGCCGGATAGGGAAGCGATGATGGTATCAAATCGGACACGAATCCGGACACGATTCGCGGCGTGATTTTTGAGTTTTTGCGCCCGCCTCGGTTATCCTATCCCGCTTTGACGTTCTTTTTTCGGTTATGACCAGATTCGAGCCAAAACGCTTCTTGGTAGTCCTTGCAATCAATGCATTGCTGGCCTTGGCTTCATACGCTGTGCTGGGCGACATGCTGGGCTGGCAGGCGCCTGGCCGCAAGGCCGCCGGCAACTTGCTTGGTTACATTATCCCCGCGGCGCAATTTATCGGGGTTGCTTCCCTGCTCAGCAACCTGCTGTGGGCCCTGGCCAGCCGCAACGACGTAAGCGGCCGCGCGCGGATTCCGCCGCTGGCTGTGCAGATTGCCTCTTTCGCGACCTACGCCGTGATGATCGCGGCGACGATCAACCTGGTGTTCGAGCAGTCGCTCGGCGCTATTCTGGGCGCGTCCGGCATTGTCGGCCTGGTGCTCGGCTTCGCACTGCGCGGCTTGGTGGCTGACGTATTTTCTGGGATCGCCTTGCAGATCGATCCATCCATCAAACCCGGTGAATGGCTCGATTTCAATCATCGCGGGCGCAACATGTCAGGCAAGCTGGTTGACGTCACGTGGCGCACGGTCATTTTGGCCGACCGCTCCAGGAACCTGATCCTGATCCCGAACGGCGAATTTGCTTCGATGATGGTCATCAACCGCTCGCGACCGGCGTCGCATTCGCGCTACGACGTCTTTATCGACATCGGCGCCGAGCACGACGAAGCGCGTATCGTCCCCATCTTGCAGAATGCGCTCGAGCGTTCGGTGGCGGAGGGTATCGTGGTTGACAAGCCGCGGCCCTTCGTGCGGATCGCGGCCGTCAAGGAAGGCATCGCCAGCTATCGCCTGCTGTACTACATCGATATGGCAAACACGGCGCCGAACAAGGCCAGGCACACCGTGTTCAGTTTTGCATTGCATTTCCTCAAGGCGGCCGGCATTCCCGTTACGCAAATGCGGCGCATGGAGATTTCCCGGCCGTCCGCGGCCGACCGGATTGGCGCGGACCGTTTGGACGCTCGGCTGGCGACACTGGCCAGCGTGCGCTTCCTTTCGATACTCTCGTCGGTCGACCTTGCCACGGTCGCTTCCGAGATCGGTGTCCACCGCTTTTCAGGCGGACATCGCCTGCTGACGGCCGGCGAACCCGGCGACAGCATGTTCGTCGTCTCCGAGGGCAGTCTCGACGTTGCCATCGACGCACCGGAGGGTTCAGGGAAAAGCAAACTGCTTGCCGTGGCGCGCCTGTGGCCGGGCGACTGTCTCGGGGAAATGTCCCTGTTCACCGGCGCACCGCGCTCGGCGCATATCACGGCGCGCGAACCGTCGGTAGTGTTTGAAGTGCGCAAATCGACCATGGCCGAGATTTTCGAACGCAATCCGGCGCTGGTGCAGCGCATCGCGGAAATGATCGATAGCCGCCAGAAATTGAACGCCGATGCGCTTGACCGCAGCGCAAGCGCGAATAATGAATCGAACCAGCCCGTCAGCGCGCTGGACAGCATATTGCGATTTTTCCAGTTGGGTAGCGGTCGCGCTGCCAAGCGTTGAGTTTCTTAGCGGGCCGCCGGCAATACCTGCCGCAAGAGCTGCCATTGCTGCAGCTTGGCCGCGTAGGGCAAGGTGTAGGCGGGACTGCTCGAAGGCAGTTCGATGATTTGAAACCGTGAGGCGCGCTCGCCGAGTATCTTCATGCCGAGTTTCGCGGCGGTGCCGCCGTTGAACCCGATCACCGCGATATTCGGGAAGCGCTCGAGCAAGCCATGCAGGTCATTGTCGTCGCGGTTGCGGATGTTGCTGTCGAGGCTGCCGGCGCGGTGCGCTTCTGCGACCACGTCCCATAGCCCGACACCATGCTGCAGCAAGGTTTGCAGGCGCGACGCGTAATCGAGCGATATCAACTCGGTGCCGATCACCTCCGACATGAGAGCCCAGAATCGATTGAACTTCTGGTCAATTTGACACCTGAATTTATTCGTCTGAATTTTTAATTATCAATATAAATCATGGTGTTACGATTTGCGTGGTCTGGCGACTAGGGCAATGCGGTCGGTGTTATGGGTACAAAATTTCTGCCGCGCCTCCCGATTTTTGCGCAGAATTTGGACCCGAAAACTGGCGTAGAGCGAGCATTCATGCGGTTCTCAGCGACTTGCGGCAAGGTTCCGAGATTCATTCTATAAGCCCTTCAAACCTTCTGGCCATAGTTGCCTGATGAGCTATGAAGCCTTCTTCATGAAGTTGGTCGAAGCTGCTGCCACTGGCTTGACTTTGCGTGGCATGGACGCATATCAGCATGGTTATCAACCATTTGAACTTGAAGGTATACCTTGACCATCAACCAGATGATCCAAATTTGTTTTGAGCATGGCTTGGACGGACGAGATACGGACACATGTGTAAAGAGCATGGCAGGCAACGTACTCAAGCCCAAAATGCCAGTGGTCGCGATTGAGATGCCGAATCAAATAGATCTTCTGCGCATGATGAAGACTGCGAATAGTACGCACATCTACATAGGGGGAGGCGTATTCCATTTTAATGCTTTCTACGCCGTAGCCGATAACTTCCCTGCGTCACGAATTTATTACATGAAGATGACCGACCTGATGGCTGTTGGAGCGCTTGGTACATACCTTCAACAGAATGGGATCGCGCTTCCACCGATGAACGACGAACGGTTCTCATCGTTGATTGAAGACAGGTCGTGGGTAACGGCCAAATTATATCCAGCAGGGGTGATCTCAGGTGTCAAATTGACCAAAAATTCTTTTGTCTGTTCCCATAGTACTGCTGAAGCGCCAGCGATTTCTCGCCGGGCAGGCTGCCGAGCACAAGCAAGCGGCTGCGCTCATCGACCACCGGATCGAAGCAGCGCTTGCGCACCTGCTGGCTTTCGTTTTTCATGCTTCAGGGTTCAACTGCCGAGCTCCAGGGAGCGCCTGGCTTCGCGGATACGCTCTTCGAAAGGGTGCTTTTCCAGCGCCAGAATGGCTGCCTCCAACACGTCGCCCAACGGCAGCGCAAGGTCCTGGTCGAGGCTTTGCGCCGCTAAGGCGGTAGCGCGCCAGCAGCGCTCGAGTTCGGATACCAGGGTCTGGCCTTCAGGCGTTAGCTGAACAATCCGCTGCCGGGCGTCGCGGACGCCCGGCACGATCGATACCAAACCGGCTTCGGTCATCCGCCCGATGGTTTGGGTGACCGCCGGCTGGGTAATGGCCGCCGATTCGGCAATCTCGCCTATGGTCGCTGGCCCTTGGCGTATGAGTACGCGCATGACGGGCGTATAGCGCGGACGATAGTCGAGACCAGCATCGGTGTAAGCCCGTTCCACCGCGCTGTCGAGCAGCTCGATGAGATGGCGCAATAGCGTACCCAAGGTTCTAGGCATGGCTTTCCTGTTGGGTGGCGGGCTGCATGCGCTTTTTGGGCAGTGCAAGCAGGGCGGCGGAGAGCAGGGCGATGGCAATCAGAGTGACCGCGGACGCTTCGACTCCGAATGCTCCCCCGGTCAGCCAGTCCGGCCCGGCGAGGGTCGTTCGCAACATCCCTTGCGCGGGATTGCCTGAAGTGGCATAGCCGAATACGGCAACGCTGGTGAAATTCCAGCCGAAATGCAAACCTATGGGCAGCCACAGGCGGCCGGTCCGCAGGAATGCCGAGGTCAGCAACACGCCTGCCAGCGTGACGCCGGCGAAGGCGAACAATGAGAAGCCATCGCCGGAAAAGTGGGCCAAGCCAAACAGCAGTGCCGAGACCACCAGCGCGATCCTGGCGCCCAGCCAGTCGGCCAGGATGCGAAACAGGACGGCGCGGAACACCACTTCTTCCAGCGTGGCAGCCAACAACATCTCCGCCAGCGGATTCAGCCAACCACCGTTGCCGGCCCCTTCGAAGTGGACCACGCCGGCTGTCCACAAGACAAAAGTGACGGCGCAGATCAGGGCCAGCCCCATCAGCGATCCGAGCGCAAATTCGCGTAGCGCCGCATTGCGCGCGAGCTCGACCGCAGTCCGTTTTTCCAGGGTCTGGGCAAACCAGCGATAGATTCCCAGGCATAACACTGCTGACAGCACGAATGGCCACACTTGCCGGTAAGGCTTGTCTATCAAGGCATGGGTGGCCGCCATAAAAAATGCCACGGGTGCAATGCACAACAGCGCACCCGCAATGATGCGAATCGGCGCCGCGCGCCAGAGGCGGCTCGTCCAGCCTGTTGCGGATGCTTGGTTAGCGATGTCAGACGTCATGGCGAATCTCCTGTGGTTAAGTATGATGCACGCGTTCTTCAACATTACATAAGCGCTTATATTACACATATATAAGTGCTTATGTAAATGTCGATCAAATAATTGGTGTTTCTGTCGGATGTATGTTGTTTTATTGCCCATGGCGAGTCCCACGGCGATAATTCCTCATGAATTGAAGGATGTGACGCATGACCCGGGACCAAGAAAAAATCGTGATCGTCACCGGCGGCAGCCGTGGCATAGGCGCCGCGACCGCAAAATTGGCGGCGGCGCGCGGCTATGCCGTCTGCATCAGCTATCGCGAGCGTCGCGAAGCCGCACAAGCCGTGGTGGATGAAATTGTTGCCGGCGGCGGCAGGGCGCTGGCCGTGGCCGCGGACGTTTCGGTGGAACAGCAGGTGGTGCAATTGTTCGAAACCGTGGATCGCAACTGGGGGGCGGTGACGGCGCTGGTCAACAATGCCGGCATGCTGGAACAGCATATGCGGCTGGATCAGATGGACGCGGCGCGCTGGAACCGGGTGCTCGCCACCAACGTTACCGGCAGCTTCCTCTGTGCGCGCGAAGCGGTGCGCCGCATGTCGACCCTGCACGGCGGCGCGGGCGGTGTCATCGTGAACGTTTCCTCGGCGGCATCGCGGTTGGGCTCTCCGGGTGAATATATCGATTACGCCGCGTCCAAGGGCGCGATCGATACCCTGACGTTGGGGCTGGCCAAGGAAGTGGCGGCCGAAGGCATACGCGTCAACGCGGTGCGACCGGGCGTGGTGTACACCGAGATTCACGCGAGCGGCGGCGAACCCGGACGCGTGGACCGAGTCAAGAATGCGGTACCCATGCAGCGCGGCGCTCAGCCGGAAGAAGTGGCGCGCGCAATTCTGTGGTTGTTGTCGGATGAGGCATCGTACGTGACGGGCAGCTTGCTGGACGTGGCCGGAGGGCGTTAGACGCGGGGCGATTGCGCTACAATCAAAAAACGGTCTCCAATAAAATCCCGATGCCTATCAAGAATCGATCTCTCCCCTGGCTTGCTGTTATCTCTGCTACCGCGTTGCTAGTCGGCTGTGGCGGCGGTTCCGGTGGCGCGAGTTCCGGCAGTAGCTCCTCCTCAAGCACAAGCACGCCGCCGAACACCGCCTCGACGCCCTCGCAACCCGGCGCCAGCACCATCAACTTTTCCGGTTACACCTTTGAAGTGTATTCGGGCACGAGCGGCCCCGGGCCGAATACCTGGAGCAGCCAGAACGTCTGGGTCGACTCGAACGGCTATCTGCATCTGAAAATCGCCAATAACGGCGGGCAGTGGAGCACGGCGCAAATCTATTCGGATCAGACTTTCAGCTACGGAACCTTTCAATTCAAGATCATTGGCCATCCGGAGGCGCTCGATAAGAATGTGGTGCTCGGCTTGTTTACTTACACCACGCCGGGCGCCGGTCCGGACGGCACCAACGAAATCGACATCGAATTTTCCACTTGGGGCGGCCAGCAGGTGAATGCGGGCAATTGGACGGTATGGCCAGCTGTCACCGGCATCGCCAACTCGACGCAATCGTTTGACGCCCGTGCCAACACCGGTCTCAGCACGCACCGCTTCAACTGGACACAGAACCAGATCGTGTTTCAGGCGCTGTCCGGCTTGGTCGACGACAACACCGGTCAGTACGCGACCTGGACCTTTGCGCCCGCCAGTCCGTCCACGCAAATCCCGCTGGGTTTCTTTCCTTTGTACATGAATTTGTGGCTGTTCAAGGGATTGGCGCCAAGCAACGGCCAGGAAGTGGAAATCGTCATTTCCGAATTCAAATTCATACCGGGTTCTTGAACGCTTTTTCCGGCTGGCCTCGAGACGCACGAGGGCAATCGTGCCCTTGCGTTGCTTGGCATGCCGCTCTCGGGTGATAATGACCGAATAAACTATACAACTCGGGGGAGACCATGGACCAAACCAAGCAACGTCGCATTGATGTCTTGATGGAGCACTATGACGAGAGCCACAGGCATCCTGTCAACGAACTGATCCATTGCGTGTGCGTGCCCGCCATCGTGCTGTCGGCATTGGGCATGCTCTGGACCGCGCATCCTTTCGTAGCCTATGGCGCCGTGCTGCTGTCGCTGATCTACTATTTCACCCTGTCGCTGCCTTTTGCAGTCGGCATGGTGGTCATGTCCAGCATCATGTTGTGGCTGCTGCAGGTCACGCCGCCGGCTGCCGTATTTCCCGGTTCGATTGCGGTATTCGTCATCGCCTGGATCGGCCAATTCATCGGCCACAAGATCGAAGGCAAGAAGCCCTCGTTCTTCGAAGACTTGCGCTACCTGTTGATCGGGCCGCTGTACGTGCTCAACGTACTGTATCGCAGGTTGAATATCGCTTATTAGCCGCAGCTGCCGAACAGTGTCTACCAGGCGTTGCGTAACCACTCTCAATCTCCTTCCCATATGAAAATTGCGGTATTGGGCGCCGGTTCTATCGGCGCCTATCTAGGCGGTGCTTTGACCGCCGCCGGCGGCAACGTCGTCATGGTAGGCCGTGCACGCATGGCGCAGCGGATTGCCGAGCACGGTTTGCATTTGACCGATCTGCAAGGTCGCGACCATGCATTGCAGCCGGCGCAAATCGACTATGTGCAAGACCCCGCCGCCTTGCGCGATGCCGACCTGATTCTGGTCACGGTCAAGAGTGCCGACACCGAAGTCGCGGCACGCGCAATTGCCGAACACACGGCCGGCAGCGGCGACAAGGCGCTGGTTGTCAGCTTCCAGAACGGCATCGGCAATGCCGATACGCTGCGTGCCGCCTTGCCCGGTCACGAGGTCCTGGGCGGCATGGTGCCGTTCAACGTGGTGCAGATGGAAGGCGCTCGCCTGCACCGCGGTACCGAGGGCGAATTGATGCTCGAGGTGTCGCCGTCTGTCGAACGCTGGAAGCCGCTGTTTGCTGCGGCCGGTTTGCCGCTGATCGAACACGAAGACTTCCGCGCCGTGCAATGGGGCAAGCTCTTGCTGAATTTGAACAACCCGGTCAACGCACTGTCCGGCGTGCCGCTCAAGGAAGAATTGTCGCAGCGCGCCTACCGGCGCTGTGTGGCTGCCCTGATGGAAGAGGCGACCAACATCATGCGCCTTGCCCATATCGAACCGCAAAAGATCGCCAGGGTCAGCCCCAAGTTGCTGCCGACTATCCTGCGTCTGCCCGATTTCCTGTTTGCGCGCATTGCCGGTGGCATGCTGCGCATCGACCCCGAAGCGCGCTCGTCGATGTGGGAAGACTTGCAAGCGGGTCGGCGTACCGAAGTCGATTACATCAATGGCGCCGTGGTCCGGCTTGCCGAATCGCTGGGACATGACGCACCGGTGAATCGGCGCACTGTGGAATTGATGCGCAAGGCGGAGCAGGGCGCGGCGGCCTTGCCGGGGAAAATGTTGGAGCGCGAGCTAGGCTTGTGCCGCTAGTTTGAAAGGACTCGTTGCAATGATCAAAGGAAGCCGGATCAATCTGCGTCATGTTCGCAGGAACGACCTGGAGCAACTCGTTTCACTGCTGAATGATTTGGATGCCAGGGGTGAATACCTGCCCAATACGATGTTTTCGCCGGTCGATTTGCAAAAGAAGTTCGAAGCGGACGGCATGGCTGGCGACGATTTGACGCGTTTCCTGATCGTCGACGGCAGCGACCGCATACTGGGCACCATCTTTTACTTCAAATCCGTGCCTTATTACAGTGCGCGTGAGATCGGCTACACCATATTTGCAGTCGATCAGCGCGGTGCAGGCATTGCCACCGAAGCGGTCACTTTGCTGAGCCGCCATCTGTTCGATTTGCTGCAAATCAATCGCCTGGAAATTCGCATGGACAGCCGCAACCTGGCGTCGGAAAAGGTGGCAATCAAGTGCGGATTCAAGAAGGAGGGCGTTTCTCGTGGCGCCAACTTCATACGCGGCAAACACGTGGACATGAACATCTATGCCCTGTTGAGG
Organism: Burkholderiaceae bacterium; assembly: GCA_019232795.1. Lineage (GTDB taxonomy): Bacteria > Pseudomonadota > Gammaproteobacteria > Burkholderiales > Burkholderiaceae_D > PKWO01. Next base: position 47,800 of record JAFANH010000028.1, on the reverse strand, counting down.
AACGAATTCGATGTGTAAAGAGAAATCGGCCGGCGGTGTGTTTACACCGACGGCCGATTTTTGATGGCTGATTGCTTGCGTATGGCCGATTAGCGGCTTGCCATCCCCAACAGCATCTCATTCAGCTTCTTGACGAAGCCGGCCGGATCGGCCAGCGTACCGCCCTCTGCCAGCATGGCCTGGTCGAACAGGATGCTGGACCAGTCGTCGAACTTCGCTTCTTCGTACTTGAGGCGTTGCACCAGCGGGTGGTCGGGGTTGATTTCCAAAATAGGTTTGGAATCGGGCGCGTTCTGGCCGGCGGCTTTCAGCATGCGCACCAGGTTGCCTGACAATTCGTTTTCTTCGGAAACCAGGCAGGCCGGCGAATCGGTCAGGCGGAAGGTCACGCGCACGTCCTTGGCCTTGTCGGCCAAAGCCGTCTTCATTTTCTCGACCAGTTCCTTGTAGCTGGCTTCGGTTTCCTCATGCTGCTTTTTCTCTGCCTCGTCTTCGAGCTTGCCGAGGTCGAGGTCGCCCTTGGCTACCGACACCAGTTCCTTGCCGTCGAAGTCGTTGAGGAAGGACAGCATCCATTCGTCGACGCGGTCGGTCAGCAACAGCACTTCGATGCCCTTCTTGCGGAAAATTTCCAGGTGCGGGCTGTTCTTGGCCGAAGCCCAGGTTTCGGCGGTGACGTAGTAGAGTTTGTCCTGGCCTTCCTTCATGCGGCCGACATAGTCCGCCAGCGACACGGTCTGAGCGTCGTCCGCGTTGTGCGTGGAGGCGAAGCGGATCAGCTTGGCGATGCGCTCCTTGTTGGTGGCATCTTCGCCTATGCCTTCCTTGAGCACCTGGCCAAATTCCTTCCAGAAGGTGGCGTACTTGTCTTTCTTTTCCTGTTCTTCGGCGTTTGCCAGTTCTTCCAGCATGCCGAGCACGCGCTTGGTCGAACCTTCGCGGATCACTTTGACGTCGCGCGATTCCTGCAGGATTTCGCGCGAGACGTTGAGCGGCAAGTCGGCGCTGTCGATCACGCCCTTGACGAAGCGCAGGTAGACCGGCATCAGTTGTTCGGCATCGTCCATGATGAAGACGCGCTTGACGTAGAGCTTGATGCCGCCGCGCTTGTTGCGGTCCCACAGGTCGTAGGGAGCACGCGCCGGGATGTAGAGAAGCTGCGTATATTCGCTGCGGCCCTCGACGCGGTTGTGCGTGTAGCTCAGCGGCGCTTCGAAGTCGTGGGCGACGTGTTTGTAGAACTCTTCGTATTGCTCGGCCGTGATGTCGGACTTGCTGCGCGCCCACAGTGCGCTGGCCTGGTTGACGGTTTCCAGCTCGTCCTTCTGCACCATCGCCTTCTTTTCCTCATCCCATTCTTCCTTCTTCATCAGGATGGGCAGCGAGATGTGGTCGGAATACTTGCGGATGATGGACTTGAGCTTCCAGTCGGACAGGAATTCGTCTTCGCCTTCCCGCAGATGCAGCGTGATGTCGGTGCCGCGTGCAGCTTTCTCGATGTCTTCCACGCTGAAGTCGCCTGCGCCTTCGGATTCCCAGCGCACGCCTTGGGTGGCGCCGGCGCGGCGCGATTCTACGGTAATGCGGTCGGCGACGATGAAGGCCGAGTAGAAGCCGACACCGAACTGACCGATCAGGGCCGCGTCCTTTTGCTGGTCGCCGGAGAGCTTGGAAAAGAATTCCTTGGTGCCGGATTTGGCGATAGTGCCCAAGTGTTCGATCGCTTCTTCACGGCTCATACCGATGCCGTTGTCGGCGACGGTGATGGTGCGCGCTTCCTTGTCGAACGTAATCTTGATCTTGAGGTCGGGATCGTTCTCGAACAGCTCGCCGTGGTTGATCGCTTCGAAGCGCAGCTTGTCTGCGGCGTCGGATGCGTTGGAGACCAGTTCGCGCAAGAAGATTTCCTTGTTCGAATACAAGGAGTGAATCATCAATTGCAGCAGTTGCTTGACCTCTGCCTGGAAACCAAGAGTTTGCTTTTCGGACATCGTTTACCTCAAGTATTAAATAAAAACCAGTTCTGAATTATTTAGGGATTTGCCTTAGAAGGCCGGGCAGTTTTAGCCTTCTTGCGGCGCGGTATTCTAAACCTTTCGATAAATGGATGCGATTTCCGATATATCAAGAGGGTTTTTCGGTGGTTTTACGCGGATTTTTCCGAAAATACCGGTGTGATCATGTGCCCGGCATGTGGGCCGGGGCAGTGAGGGTCAACGCTTACCGCTCAGCCTATTCACTTCGCGTTCGAGGAACTTCAAGACGGCGGGATCGGACATGGCGCCGATGTTGATGCGTGTGCGCGTGGACGGCAGCTGGTTTGGCGAAAACAGGCAGCCCGGCGCTAGCAGAATGCCTTGCGCCATGCCGGCTTCGGCCAGCATGTTGGTGTCACAGCCGGCGTCGGCCCAGAGGAACATGCCGGCCGGTGCCGCGATATCGATGCGCATGCCGATGCGCTCCAGTTGGCGCACCGTCCTGTCGCGCACGGCATCAAGTCGGGCGCGCAGACGGTCGACATGCTTGCGGTAGTGGCCCTCCGACAGGATCTTGTAGACCACGCGTTCGCCGATTTCCGGCGTAGTCAATGAGGCCAGCATCTTGCGGTCGGCCAGTCGGGTCGCCAGTTCGGGAGTCGCGGCGATGAATCCGACCCGCAAATTGGCCGCCAGCGTTTTCGAAAAGCCGCCGAGATAGATCACGCGCTGCAACTGGTCGAGCGCGGCGATGCGCGTTGCCGGTTGCACGGCGCTGCCCGGGTGCATGTCGCAGTAGATGTCGTCCTCGACGATGTGGAAATCGTGCTGTTCCGCGATCTTCAGCACCTGGAACGCCTTGGCTGCGGACAGCGAAGTCGACGTGGGATTGTGCAGCACCGAGTTGGTCACGTACAGCTTGGGCTTGTGCAGCGCTGCCAATTCCTGGAGCTGCGCAATGTCCGGCCCGTCTGCCATGCGCTGGATGCCGATCACCTTGGCGCCGAGCGTAAACAGCAGTCCGAACATGTGGAACCACGCGGGATCGTCGACGAATACCGTGTCGCCCGGCTGCAGGAAATGCCGGGCCACCAGGTCCAGCCCCTGGGTGACGCCGGCTGTGGTGACCAGCTGCTCGGGTGTGGCGGCAATTTCCAGTTCGGCCAGCTTCAACTGCAATTGCTGACGCAGCGGCAGGAAGCCTTGAGGCGTGCCGTATTGCAGCAACAGGTTGCCGCTTTGACGGCTGACCGCACGCAGCGCGTTGGTGATCAGATCGCCATCCAGCCAGGTGTTGGGCAATACCCCCGTGCCCGGCATCTGCTCCGGCGGGTTTTGCCGAAACATATTGCGCACCAGCCACACCACGTCCAGCGTCTGCTGGCGCTCATTGCCGGTTTGCGCCTTGGGGCGGACGCGTTGCAGAGGAGCGAGTTCGCGCACGAAAAAGCCCGAACCGCGGCGCGATTCCAGCACGCCTTGCGCCACCAGCCTGTCGTAGGCCTCCACGACAGTAAAGCGCGACACGCCGTGGCTCTCGGCAAACTGGCGGATCGAAGGCATGCGTGCGCCTGCGCGCAGCAGTTTGTCGGCAATGCGCACCTGCACCGTGTGCACGATTTGTTCGACCAGCGATTCACCCGTTCCGCGTGCCAGCGCGGCAACGCTCGCCAATGCCGGAGCGCTTCTGCGGCGGCGCACGGCAGTGTCACTCTCTTTCGGCTCGTGCGCGGCACGGACTGTATTGGTCATATAAGCAGGACAGTTAGGGAATTAACGTGATTAAGTGTACTGGTACTGTACCGGTTTTCTCGTTTAGCATAACCCATCGCTGCAAAAAATCAATCGCCCTGAAAGACCTTCATGCACCAGACCTTGTTGCCGCTCGCGTTGTTCGCTTTCGTTTCTTCGATCACGCCGGGTCCGAACAACATCATGCTGACCTCGTCCGGCGTGCTGTTCGGCTTTGCACGCTCGATTCCGCATATTCTCGGCATCGCCTTCGGCTTTTGTGCATTGCTGGCCCTGTGCGCTCTGGGTGTCGGCAAACTGGTGCTGGCCCTGCCGGCCGTGCATCTTCTGCTGAAAGTGTTGGGTTCGGGCTACCTGGTTTATCTGGCCTGGCAATTGCGTTCCATGGCCTTTGCCGAACGCGAAGCGGAGAACACGCGCCCGATGTCGCTGGCCGGCGCGGCCATGTTCCAATTTGCCAATCCCAAGGCTTGGGTCATGGCGGTGACGGGCGCATCGGCATTTCTGCCGGTGATGCAGCCGATGTGGCTGGCGGTTGCCATCTTCTGCCTGGTGTTCAGTGTGGTCAACCTGCCCTGCATCAGCCTGTGGGCCGGGACCGGTGCGGTGTTGCGGAGTTATCTGAAGCAGGAGAAGTGGCGCCGCCTGTTCTGTGCGGTGATGGTGGTGCTGACGCTATATTCGGCCCTGGCCATCTGGCGTTAAGAATGTAGGAAGAGCAGGGCAAAAAGGGTAAAATCTTGGCTCCTGCGAATCCAAGCCTGCGGCATTCGTGAGCCGACATTGCAATTCCGGCAATGCGCCTGCCAAATTCGCTTTTTTGGCCGAGTCAGTGTGCGGAAGGTCCGTGTGAGCGGCAATATTTTTTGGAGTCCATCTTGTCTGTCTACGAAAAGCTGAAAGCCTTGAACATCGAATTGCCGGCCGTGAGTGCGCCCGCGGCTGCTTATGTCATGTATGCGCAAACCGGCAACACGGTTTTCCTGTCCGGCCATATCGCGAAGAAGGACGGCAAGGTCTGGGTCGGACAACTCGGTAAGAACATGAGCACCGAAGAAGGCAAACAGGCCGCGCGCGCCGTGGCCGTCGATTTGATGGCGACGCTGCAGGCGGCTTGCGGCGGCGACTTGAACCGCGTCACGCGCATCGTCAAGCTGATGAGCCTGGTCAATTCCACCGGCGAATTCACCGAGCAGCATCTGGTGACCAACGGCGCCTCGGAATTGATCGGCGAAGTGTTCGGCGAAAAAGGCAAGCATGCGCGCTCGGCTTTCGGCGTGGCGCAGATTCCGCTCGGCTCTTGCGTGGAAATAGAATTGATTGCAGAGGTTTCTTGACCGAAGAATACAAGCGGCACCTACCCGGCGCTGCTTCCAGTAGGCCGCCACAAGCGACCTGAATCGTGGCCTAGACCACACTATATTGCGAGACTTGAATGAAAATCGAAAACCCCACCCCCATGCAATGGAATTTTTCCAAACGCGCCCAGCAGCTGCAAAGTTCCGCGATCCGTGAAATCCTGAAAGTCACGATGCGCCCGGAAGTGATTTCGTTCGCCGGCGGACTGCCGTCGCCCGCCACTTTCCCGGTCGAGCACATGCAGGCCGCGTTTGAAAAAGTATTGTCCACGCATGGCAAGGTGGCTTTGCAATACGGTCCGACCGACGGTTATCTGCCGCTGCGCGAATGGGTGGCCGACTCGCTGTCGACCAACGGCGCCAAGATTCTACCGGAGCAGGTGTTGATGACTTCCGGTTCGCAGCAAGGCCTGGACCTGCTGGGCAAGGTGTTGATCGATGAAGGAAGCAAGACTCTGGTCGAGACGCCGAGTTACCTCGGCGCTTTGCAGGCGTTTTCCGTATATGGCCCGCAATTCGTGTCGCTGCCGACCGATGAGCACGGCCTGGTGCCGGAAGCCGTCGCCGAACTCGGCCAGGGCGCGCGCCTGCTGTACGCATTGCCGAACTTCCAGAATCCGACCGGTCGCACGCTGTCGGTTGAGCGCCGCGCTGCGCTGGTGGAAACCTGCGCGCGCATCGGCTTGCCGTTGATTGAAGATGATCCCTACGGTGCGCTCAGCTATCGCGGTGAACCGATGCCGAAGATGCTGACCATGAATCCGGGCGGCGTGATCTACATGGGTTCGTTCTCCAAGATTCTGACGCCGGGCATCCGCCTCGGCTACGTGGTCGCGCCGACGCCGCTGATTCGCAAGCTTGAGCAGGCAAAACAAGCCACCGACCTGCATACCGCACAACTGACGCAGATGGTGGTGCATGAAGTGGTCAAGGACGGCTTCCTCGCCAGCCACATTCCGACCATCCGCAAGCTGTACTCGGACCAGTGCCAGGCCATGCTCAATGCGTTGAGCGAATTCTTCCCGGCGCAAGTGCAGTGGACCAAGCCGGAAGGCGGCATGTTCATCTGGGTCACGCTGCCCAAGCACATCGACAGCAAGGTGCTGGTCGACGAAGCGATCGCGCACAACATCGCTTTCGTGCCGGGTGCACCGTTCTACGCGAACCAACCCGAAACCAATACCTTGCGCTTGAGCTTCGTGACCGTGCCGCCGGAAAAGATCCGCAGCGGCATCGCGACCTTGGGCAAGCTGATTGCCGCGAAAATTTAAGCGGCCCTCAACAATATGGAAAGCCGGCACGCGTGCCGGCTTTTTTTGTCGATACAAGCCAACAGCCAATGGATGTTCTTGCCATTCCATACATGAAGCTTGTTCGATCGGTATTAATTTGGCGTCGATCGTTAATGAAATAGCATTTCCTGCCGAAATATATTTCCAAGGTGGCTTGTCACGACAAGCAACTTGCTGTTATCTTGGTTTCCAATGGGCAAACCTGCCGAAAGGCGGGGACGCAAAACCACCGGCCTAAGGCGTTTTGAGGGATAGAACGCTACGGTAGCGGGGTTGCCGATGGTTCGCAGCGCTTGTTCAAACAGGCGTCCAGTCGAGCGGACATCGACAAGGCGAGGCCCAGGACAGGAGCTTCCGCCATGGCGAAAAAAACTTTTCAAAGCATTCGTGCCCAACATCGCCTGATACTGCCTTTGTGCGTATCGGCCTTGGTATCGGCGTTGCTGGCTGCCTGCGGTGGCGGGGCACAAACGTCGACGAACGCGCCGCAAGCTCAGTCCTTGTCTCAACAGCGCGCCGACGCCGCCACCGGTACAACCACCTTTGCGATCGCCAGCACGGCCTTGTCCAGCGACGCGGCCGGCGTGCAAGTGCAACCGAAGTTCCACGTCGCCCCGGTCGTGCTCGATACGCCGGATGACCGCGACGCCGCCGGCAGCAGCAATTCCACTCTCTCGTCGCCGCATCTGCAGGCCGTTCCGGAGTCCATGCGCCAGCTATCGACGCGCCGCCTGACGCTGGAACGCATCCGCGCCGCGCAAGCCGGTGCCGATGGCGGAACGGTCGCCAATGCCACAGCTGTCACGACTTATACGCCAGCGCAGATTCGTGCAGCTTACGGTTTGCCGACGCTGCCTTCGGCAGGTACGGCCTTGACCGCAGCGCAGGCTGCTCAATTGGGTGCGGGACAGACAATCTATATCGTCGACGCCCAAAGCGACCCCAACGTCGGCGCGGAACTGGCGGCCTTCAACCAGAAATTCGGGCTGCCAACCTGTAGCCAAGGCAGCTATACGGCAAGCACCATTCTGCCCCTGGCCGCGGCATCGGGCAGCGCCTGCCAATTCTATGTTGCCGCCGCCAGTGCCAGCGGCGGCATCAGCAATACGGCGCCGGCCTACGATTCCGGCTGGGCTACCGAGATTGCGCTCGACGTGCAATGGGCGCATGCCACGGCGCCGCTGGCACGTATCGTTTTGATCGAAACGGCGGATGCCTCGGTCAACAATCTGTCGGCCGGCATCAAGCTGGCCAATGCCATGGGACCGGGCGTAGTATCCATGAGTTTCGGCGCGCCCGAGGGCAATTGGACCGCGTCGGCCAATGCAGTGTTTTCCTCGTCGAACATGAGCTACCTGGCCGCCACCGGCGATAACGGCGAGGCGGTGCAGTGGCCCGCTGTGTCGCCGGTTGTGCTGGCCGTCGGCGGCACCACGCTCACCTACAGCGGTTCAGGCGCTCGCAGCGAGACCGCGTGGTCCGATACGGGCGGCGGCATCAGCGCTTATACAGCGGCGCCCAGCTATCAGGCGCGCGGCGTGCCCGGCATAACCAGCACACCTGCTGCCCGAAGCGTGGCCGACGTCGCCTTCAATGCCGACCCCAGCACAGGTGAATACCTGGCTGTGATCTCGGCCGGCAGTTCTTCGGTCAATTGGTTGAGCGCCGGCGGCACCAGCCTCGCCACGCCGCAGTGGGCCGGCCTCGTCGCCGTGGCCAACGCCATGCGTGCGCAAGCTGCCAAGTCCTTGCTGGGCGCACCGCACACGATTCTATACGGCCAGATTGCCAGCACGCCGGGCAATTATGCAAGTGCCTTCGACGACGTTGTCAAGGGCGCAGACGGCGCTTGCTCGACTTGCGGCGCCCGTACCGGATACGACGAAGTGACCGGCCTCGGCACTCCGAACGGCAGCAGCATGCTGTCCCTGCTGTCGGGCGCGACCATCGCACCCATGCCGCCTTCGGTCGCGTCGGCCACCATCAACGGCCAGGTCGGCGTGGCGCTGTCGTTCACGGTGTCGGCCAGCGCGCCGGACCCGCTGACTTACAGCCTGAGCGGTGCGCCGTCCGGTATGGCCATTGCGTCAACCGGCGTGGTCACTTGGAGCAAGCCGGTCGCGGGCACGTATTCGGTGGTGGTGACGGCCAAGGACAGCAAAACCGGCTTGAGCGGACAGGGTACCTACCAGGTCGTCATCAGCGCAGCCGTCCAGACGCCGACCCAGGCACCGGTGACAACATCACCATTCCCGATTCCCATCGTGATCGGCAACATCATCAGTGGCGAGGCCGGTTCGCCTTTGAGTTTCGGCACCACGGTTATTGCCATGGATGCCGTCAGCTACTCGCTGTCCGGTGCGCCGGCGGGCATGAGCATCTCTTCCACCGGCGTGGTTAGCTGGAGCAAACCGGTTGCGGGAACATATTCGATCATGGTAACGGCCAAAGACAATGTGACCGGTTTGAGCGGAGAGGGTTTGTACGCAGTCATCGTCGCCGGCAGCTCGACTGGTACAGGCGGTGGTTCCGGCGGTACGGGCTCTTCAGGAGGTTCCTCGGGTGGTTCGACTTCCAGTGGTAGCCTCACGGTGACGGTGCCGCCGCTGAAGGGAACGGCAAGCGTTGCGTTCACCGGGTCGATCACTATCAGCGATCCCAGCGCGAGCAATATTAACGTTTCGCTCACTGGCGTGCCGCTTGGCATCCAGGCCATGCCGGAGGGAACGAACATCGTGTTGAGCTGGGCCGATCCGGTCGCCGGCAGCTATAACTTCACGCTGCAAGTCAGCGATTCGAATGGTCATACCGTCAAGGAGACGGTGACTATCGTGATTGCAAATTAAGACGCATCCGAGACCGCGTCCGCGACGAATAAGACTCGATACGATTTCGCTCAGGGAGAAAAAAGCCGGCTTGCGCCGGCTTTTTTTGTTCAGGGGTTGGCGAGTTCGGCCGCCTTCAGCTTGCTTTCCAACACCTTGCCTTTACGCGCGCGCTTGCCGAAATGGTGCGCCAGCGCCGAGTTCGACAGCGTCAGGTCCTGCGGTTTGCCGCCGCGTCCCGTGCCCTTGACCACGACGCCGCGCTGCGAGATCGGCAAGGCCGCCAGCAGCTTTTCCTTGGCATCGAGGTCCATGAGGATCACGCCGCGTCCGCCGCCGGACAGCGACTTGATTTCGTCGAGGCCGAATACCAGCAGCTTGCCTTGCTGCGACAGGCAGGCGATGGCGCCAGCGTCGCTCGCCACCAGACGCGGCGTCAGCGGTTCATCGCCTTCGTCCAGCGTGATGAATGCCTTGCCGGCTTTGATGCGGCTGACCATGTCGCCGGTTTTGGCGGTGAACCCGTAGCCTGCAGTCGAAGCCAGCAGCAGCGTGGCGTCGCCGTTGCCGGCAAAGTAATGCAGGATACGCGTGCCGCTGGCCAGGTCGATCAGCGTTGTTACCGGCACGCCGTCGCCGCGCGCGCCCGGCAAGGCCGAGACCGCCACCGAATAGATGCGGCCATTTGAGCCGAACGCCAGCAGCGTATCGACCGTGCGGCATTCGAAGGCGCCGTACAGCGCATCGCCGGCCTTGAAGGTGAATTGCGCCGCATCGTGGCCGTGGCCGGTACGCGCGCGCACCCAGCCCTTTTCCGAGATCACCACGGTCACCGGTTCGTCCAGCACCTTCTGTTCGACCACGGCTTTTTCGGCGACTTCGATCAGCGTGCGGCGGGCGTCGCCATATTGCTTTTCATCGGTCTCGATTTCCTTGATCACCAGGCGCTTCATCGAGGCCGGGTTGGCCAGCAAATCTTCCAGCGTGCCCTGTTCGTTGCGCAGTTCGGCCAGTTCCTGCTGGATCTTGATCGCTTCCAGGCGGGCCAATTGGCGCAGGCGGATTTCCAGGATGTCTTCAGCCTGGCGATCGGACAGCTTGAAGGCCGCAATCAGGGCCGGTTTCGGCTCGTCCGATTCGCGGATGATTTTGATGACCTTGTCGATGTTGAGCAGAACCGCTTCGCGCCCCTCGAGGATGTGGATGCGGTCCTTGACCTTTTGCAGGCGGAACTCGGTGCGGCGCGTGACAGTGGTGAAGCGGAATTCTATCCATTCGCGCAGGATGTCGGCCAGCCCCTTCTGACGCGGGCGGCCGTCGCCGCCTATCATGACCAGGTTGATCGAGGCGCTGGTTTCGAGCGAAGTGTGCGCCAGCATCATATTCGTGAACTCGGTCTGGTCGATGTTCTTCGACTTCGGTTCGAACACGATGCGCACCGGCGCCTCGCGGCCCGATTCGTCGCGCACCGTGTCGAGCACGGCCAGCACGCTTTGCTTGAGCGCCAGCTGCTCGGCGCTGAGAGCTTTCTTGCCGAGCTTGACCTTGGGGTTGGTGATTTCTTCGATCTCTTCCAGCACCTTTTGCGCCGAGGTGCCGGGCGGCAGTTCGGTGACCACGGCTTGCCATTGGCCGCGCGCCAGGTCTTCTATGGTCCAGCGCGCGCGCACCTTGAGGCTGCCGCGTCCGCTCTCGTACATTTCGGCAATCGCCGCCGGCGCCGTGATGATCTGGCCGCCGCCGGGGAAGTCCGGCCCGGGCACGAGCTCCATCAGCTCGGCATGGCTCAGCTTGGGATTACGGATCAGCGCCACCGCCGCCTTCGCCACTTCGCGCAGATTGTGCGAGGGGATTTCCGTCGCCAGGCCGACTGCGATGCCGGAAGCGCCGTTGAGCAGCACGAAGGGCAGGCGCGCCGGCAGCAGTTTCGGTTCTTCGGTCGAGCCGTCGTAGTTCGGCTGGAAATCCACCGTACCCATGTCGATCTCGTCGAGCAGCAGCTTGGCGATCGGGGTCAGGCGCGCTTCGGTGTAGCGCATCGCCGCGGCGCCGTCGCCGTCGCGCGAACCGAAGTTGCCGTGGCCGTCCACCAGCGGATAGCGCAGCGCGAAGTCCTGCGCCATGCGCACCATGGCGTCGTACACCGATTGGTCGCCGTGCGGATGCAATTTGCCGAGCACGTCGCCGACCACGGTGGCCGACTTGCGCGGCTTGGCGGCGGAGTTCAGGCCCAGTTCGTTCATCGCGTACAGGATGCGGCGCTGTACGGGTTTCTGGCCGTCGCAGACGTCGGGCAGGGCGCGGCCCTTGACCACGGAGATGGCGTAGTCGAGGTAAGCGCGCTCAGCGAAGGTGGCGAGCGTGAGGGTGTCGCCGTCGTCGGGGGCGGCGGTTGGTTCGTCGAATAGCGTGGCTTGGTCGCTCATGGAATATCTATCGAATTATCGGGGAACTAGCGTATCAATCATCATCTGCGTCGTCCTCGCGAAAGCGGGGACCCATGCTGAGGTCGGTCGTGCGTGTGCCCCATGGGTTCCCGCTTTCGCGGGAACGACGATGAAGAGGGCATCAGTGAGAATTGCGTCTGACTCGAACATTTATTGGAACACAGGGGAGCAATCAAATATCAGCCTCGGCCTCATTGCCATGCTCCTCCAGCCAAGCACGCCGTGCGGCCGATTCACCCTTGCCCATCAGCATATTGAAACGCGCTTCCGAAGCATCGAGATCAAAGCTGCCGAGCGACACCGGCAGCAAGCGGCGCGTATCGGGATTCATCGTGGTTTCCCACAACTGTTCCGCATTCATTTCGCCCAGGCCCTTGAAGCGCGAGATAGCCCAGGCGCCGTCCTTGACGCCGTCCTTGCGCAGCTTGTCTTCGATCGCTTCGAGCTCGCCTTCGTCGAGCGCATACAGTTTTTGCGGCGGCTTCTTGCCGCGTGCCGGTGCATCGACACGGAACAGCGGCGGGCGTGCAATGCAGATGTTGCCGTTGTCGATCAGCTTGGGGAAATGCTTGAAGAACAGTGTCAGCAGCAGTACCTGGATGTGCGAACCGTCGACGTCCGCATCGGACAAGATGCAGATACGGCCGTAGCGCAAGCCGCTCAGGTCGGGCGTATCGTTCTTGCCGTGCGGGTCGACGCCGATGGCCACCGCGATGTCGTGGATTTCGTTATTGGCGAACAGGCGGTCGCGCTCGGTTTCCCAGGCGTTCAAGACCTTGCCGCGCAACGGCAGGATGGCCTGGAATTCCTTGTCGCGCCCCATCTTGGCGGAGCCGCCGGCCGAATCGCCTTCGACCAGGAATATTTCGTTGCGGCTGATGTCGTCCGATTCGCAGTCGGTCAGCTTGCCCGGTAGTACGGCCACGCCCGAAGATTTCTTCTTCTCGATCTTTTGCGCCGAGCGCTGGCGCGACTGCGCCTGCTTGATCACGAGTTCGGCCAGCTTCTTGCCGAAGTCGACGTGCTGGTTGAGCCACAGTTCGAGTGGCGGTTTGGAGAAGCTCGACACTAGGCGCACTGCATCGCGCGAATTCAACCGTTCCTTGATCTGGCCCTGGAATTGCGGGTCGAGCACCTTGGCCGACAGCACGAAGGAGGTACGCGCAAACACGTCTTCCGGCAGCAGCTTGACGCCTTTGGGCAGCAGCGAGTGCATTTCGACGAAGTTTTTGACAGCGCCGAAAAGGCCTTCGCGCAAGCCCGATTCGTGCGTGCCGCCGGCCGGCGTGGGAATCAGGTTGACGTAGGATTCGCGCACCACGTTGCCGTCTTCGGTCCAGGCCACAACCCAGGCTGCGCCTTCGCCTTCGGCAAAGCCTTCGGCATCGGCACTCGCGTATTGTTCGCCTTCGAACAACGGAATTAAAGGCTCGACCCCGGCGCCCTGCGCCAGCGATTCGAGCAGATAGCCGCGCAAGCCCTGGTCGTACTGCCAGCTTTGCGTGTCTCCGGTTTTGGCATTGGTCAGGGTGACTTTCACACCCGGCAGCAGCACAGCCTTCGAACGCAGCAGGCGCTGCAGCTCGCCCTGCGGGATGACGGCAGAATCGAAGTACTTCGGGTTCGGCCATACCGTGACGCGCGTGCCGGATTTTTTTTCGTCGCGCGCGAGCTGCCGCGTTTTCAGCTTTTCAGTCACCTCGCCATCGCCGAAGCTGATCGTATGCATGCCGCCTTCGCGCCAGACGGCGATATCGAGCCGCGTTGCCAGGGCATTGGTGACCGAGACGCCGACGCCGTGCAAGCCGCCCGAGAAGGCGTAGGCGCCACCCGAACCCTTGTCGAATTTGCCGCCCGCGTGCAGGCGGGTGAAGACGATCTCGACAGTCGGCACTTTTTCTTCTGGATGCAGGCCGACCGGAATGCCGCGCCCGTCATCCTCGACGCTGACGCTGCCATCGACGCCCAGCGTGACCACGATATTCTTGCAATAGCCGCCGAGAGCTTCGTCGGAGGCGTTGTCGATCACTTCCTGGATGATGTGCAGCGGATTCTCGGTGCGCGTGTACATGCCGGGGCGCTGCTTGACCGGCTCGAGTCCTTTCAGGACCCGGATGGAGGCTTCACTGTAATCGGAGGGTTTCTTGGTTGCCATGCAGGGGGATGATAGTGAATTGTTCTACTGCAGACGAAATGCAGACTAGGCTTAAAGTGTCTGCATTCTAATGAAAAATCGGCCCCTTGGTGCAAAGGGGCCGACAGTAAAACAACAGTGAGTGAATGAACGGCGGATACGTTCGAGGGATTGGGAATGTTGTTGATGCAATTATATTAATAGTCGACCCTTCTTTCCGGCGGGAACTGAGTACAATGAGGACGCTTAGCGCTTCAGGCGTGAAATCTTCGTGCCCTCGATGCTGAGGCTAGCCATCAAGCCCTTCTGGTCGAACACGAAGGCATAGGCATCGTCCTTGAGCGTGGTGGTGGATAAATTCTTGGCCACGCCTTCATTGACCACGACGACGCCAGGGCCGACGCCGATTTCCCAGCCTCTGGTCTTCTCCAGGTATTTCACGGCTTTGTCGTTCATCAGGAATAGAACGTAGCCGTAGGATTCGGCGCCGGCCTGCCAGCCCCAAGACGCGGAAACGGTGTTGTAGTAGCCGTCGAATTTGCCGTCCTTGTAAAGCACGCCTTCGCCGTAGCTGCCACCGAACACCAAACCCGCCTTGACTATGTCCGGAAATACCAACACCGCCTTGGCAGTATGGGAAATGCTTTCCGCCAAGGGATTGGTGCGATACAGGGCTTGCAGCGCGGCTTCCGATTCGGAACGCAGTTCAGCCTCGGTCGTCGCCCGGGCTTGGCCACTCAATGCGACGAGCGACAGGGCCATGATGGCAATCAGAAAGATTTTTTGATGCGGATATCGCAGCTGGTTCATGTTCTTCTCCTTTCAGCTGTAGCAGGGACTTCGCCTGGGAATTCGATCGTGGCGCAACTACAGCTTAGTTCATGCCGGCGCTTTGACTACCAGCGCGTTATTGACGCTTTTGACGCCGTCCACAGTTTGGGCCAACTGCTGGGCTTTGATGATTTTTTGCTGGTCTTCGGCCACGCCGACCAAGGTCACTACGCCGTCGGTGGTACTGACCTTGATATCGGTCCCGTTCAACGCAGGTTCGGCCACGATGGCTGCCTTGACCTTGGCCGTGATGGCGGCGTCATCGATCGCCGCCATGGCAGATTTTTCGGTTTTACCGACCTCGTTGGCGGCTTGCTGCAATGTGTTTTGAGCGGTCTGGTCGCCTTTCTGTGCGACCTCGCGGGTATCGCTCCCTTTTTCTCCGCAAGCGGCAAGGGTGGTGGCCGCCAACACAAGGGCGCCGATCGTGGATTGACGAAGCAGTTTCATTTTCATCTCCTTACGTGAAATCAAATTGAGTGGCCATTACCTCAGCTTTTCGATACGCTGGGCGAACTGTTGTTCTCTTCCGGAAAGACGATCTCCACACGCCGGTTCATTTGGCGTCCGGCAGCGGTACTGTTGGTGGCCACCGGAAATTCCGGTCCATTGCCGCGCGCCACGATGCGTTCGGGCCCCACGCCCATGTCGATCAGGGCCAGGCGCACAGCATTGGCACGCCGTTCCGACAATTGCTGGTTGTAGCTCACTGAACCCGTGCTGTCGGTAAAGCCTTCGATCAGGACATGGCGTTCGGGGTTTTGCTTCAGGATATCGGCCACTTTTTGCACGGTGCGTGTGCCGCCCGGATTCAGTTCGGCCTTGTTGACGTTGAACAGCAAGTCATTCAAAGTCACAACCATGCCGTGATCGGTCTTCTTGGCTTCCAGTTCCTTGAGTTGTATTTGCAGCTGTTCGGCGCGAGCCTTGGCCCGGTCGGCTTCGGCGGTGCGCTCTTCCAGTTGTACTCGGTCACGCTCCTTGGCGGCGCTGGCAATGACGTTTTCTGCCTGCTTGCGTTGTGCCGTTTCCTGGGCGATCACGACCTTCTCTTTTGCGATGTGGGCCAACTGATCGACCTTGTCGGGCTTTTCCTTATGCTGCCAAGCCAGGTCGGCCGCGTTGAGCGCTTCGCCGGCCTGCTGCATTTCCGCCGGCGCCAGCGCGGCAATTTGCGGATTGCTTTGGGCGGCGCTATAAGCGGCGCGTGCATCTTCCAGGCCAGGGTTGGCTTGCTGTACGCTGCTGCATGCAGTCAGCAGCAAGGACAGGATCAGGGTTTTTGCAGGTAACTGTTTCATGATTCTCTCCTACGAATGAAGAGTGTTCCGTATGACGGCTGTCGCGGTCATTGGCCGCCGGCTTCATTGCGCGCGATTTCCTCACGCAAAGCCCGGATGTCGTCTTGCAATGCCGCCGCCGCTTGCTGTGCCTTGATCGAATTGGCTTTGGCCTCCGCAGTCTTGGCATCGACCTGAGCCTCTTGCGCCAGCGCCTGCGCATCCTTGTAATGGTGGTCCGCCAGCGCCTTGTTGGCTTGCGCCAGCTTTTCCTGCGCCGTACTCATTTCGGCGGACGCGAGTTCCGGGGCGCCGGAATTGGTCGCCTCCGCCACGGATTTGGTGGATGTGTCGACGTCATTCCTGGCAACTTTCGGCGACGAGCAGGCGGCGGTCAAAAGCGCGAATCCCATTGCTGCTGTCGCGATGATGAGTTTTCGTTCGTGCAAGCTATCCATGTTTGCCTCCGGTTTTTTGCAAAGACTTCACACCCGGACTCAATACGCCTGGCGCTCGTTGAAGGCGCTCTATGGCCTAGATTCCTTGTGCTTGGTAATAGCGTAGCAATTGGGGATGCCCGGCGGTATAGGACAATGCCACGCGAGTTTGTAGGAATTTGAGAAGAGCTAAACGGAATATGGCAGGAATACGTCGATCGACGTGCCACGCTTTTCCATGCCTTGGCCGACAGAAAATTTTCCGCCGAGAAGCAAAATCCGTTCGCGCATGCCGAGCAGGCCGTGCGACTTCGCCTTTTCCATATCTTCAGGGCGGATGCCGACACCGTTGTCGAGTATGCGCAACTTCAATCCCTTTGCTTCGCGTTTCAAGGCGATACGAACGCGCGTGGCTTTGGCGTATTTGATGACGTTGCTGAGCGATTCCTGCACGATGCGAAACAGGGCAATGGACCATTCCGGCTGGATGTCGTCGAAGGCCTCTTCGATGTCTTCTTCGTATTCGAGGCCGGGAACGCGCACCACCTTCTCACAGTGGGTGCGAATCGATGCGGCCAAGCCCAGCGTGTCGAGCATGCTGGGCCGCAGATCTTCGATGATGCGCCGTTTCAGATCCACGGTTTCTTGCAGGGTCTGTTTTGTTTTGCCGAGCTGGCCTGCCAGCAAGGGATCGATCTTTTTAAGCTTTTCGGTGACGATGGATACGTCCATGCAGATCGCTGTCAGGTTGGCTCCCATTTCGTCGTGCAGTTCGCGGGCCAGTTTGGCTTTCTCGATCTCGGACAGGCTGAGAAGGTGCCGCGTCAATATCGACAGCTTTGCAGTGCGCAGCGATACGGCTGTCTCCAGGTTTTCATTGGTACGCTTGAGCACTTCTTCGGCGACGCGCCGCTTTTCCAGATGCTGGCGTATCAACCTGTAATACGTAACCAGGATCAAGATTGCGAAGCCGCTGGCCAGATAGCCGGCAAGGAGGGAACGGTCGAATTCCGCATAGAAGCGATTGCGGCTGGCTGCCAGCGATTCCAATTCGTCTTTTTCCATCGTGACTTCCAGCAGCCTGACCTCATCCATGATTTCCGCACCTTCGCGCCGTTTGACGATGTCGACGGCGTCGCGCAATCCCCCGCGCCTGAGGCGCGTCGTGTGTTCTTCCAGCTTTTCCATCCTGCGGTTGAACAAGTCGTGCAACTGCGCCAAATGGGCCTGCTGGATGGAATTACCGGCAAGCAGCCTTTCCAGGGAGGCGAATTCCGAACTCAAATCGTCCTGCGCATTCCTGAGTGGATTCAAGGCGGCTTGATCACCGGATATGTAATACCCAAGTACGCCGTCCTCGGCGTCGGTGATGAGCAGGTTGATGTTCTTCAGGTGATCTTCGATCAGCCAGCTGCGCTCCATGTCGCTATTGTTTTGCTTGAGCCTCTCCAGATTGCGGTAACTGGAAATTGCAGTTGTGCCCAGGATGGCGAGGCAGAGGGAAAACAACAGCGTGACATAGAAGGGCATGGATGCGTTTTCGTGCATTTTCATTCGCATTTTGCAGGAAACATCGTTTCAATCGAGCAGCTTGCTTTTGATGGCGTAATAAGTCAGATCGCTATTGGTCCTCAATCCCATTTTTTCCATCACCCTGCTGCGATAGGTACTGACAGTCTTGACGCTGAGCGAGAGGAATTTGGCGATGTCCGATACCGTTTCTCCCTTTGCCAAGTGCAGAAAGATTTGAAATTCCCGATCAGAAAGCGTGGTATGCACCGCGTTCGCCGCCGGCTGTTCGACGTTCTGCGCCAGGATTTCGCCCATGGCATTGCCGACGTAGCGGTGCCCGGCGGCGACCGTACGGATGGCCTCGGCCAGCTCCTCGACATCGCATTCCTTGTTCAGGTAGCCGTTGGCGCCCATCTTCAACAGGTTGACCGCGTAGTCCTGTAGCGGAAACATGCTGAGAATCACGATGGGAAATTCAGGCTGACCCTGTTTGATGGTGCGCAGGGTGTCGACCCCATTTTGCCCGGGCATGTTGATATCCAGCAGCATGACGTCGCAAACTTCGCTGCGCGCGATATCCAGGGCTTCCTTGCCGTTGGCAGCTTCCGCGACGATCTCGATATCTGTCGTTTCGGAAAAAAATTGCTTGAACCCGGCTCTCACAATTTGATGGTCGTCACAAATCGCAACACGTATCATGTTTCCCTCTATGCGGAGGCGGACTTTCTGCCGTGCACATATCCATGAAAATGGAGAAATGCGTGGGCAGAAAAATTTCTTGAATGTGATTTGCGATAGACCGGCATTTTCGCGAAAGGTTTAACTTGATGCTTGCCGGGATGCCTCGCAGAACATAGTCAAAACTTGATGTCGCTCCCTGGCGACAGGCAGGCATGCCGGTAATTCGCCGGTTTGCGGGTCGAGCGCCCTACAGCGTCGCCTGCGAGCGACAGAAGCCGGGCACATTTGCCCGGTTGCTTCTCAATTGAGTCCGGAAGACATTGCCCATGCCGCCGAAAATCCTTGTTCGACAATGGTGTTTTGGGCTTGGCACGTGATTTGCTGGAGTTGTTGAGGAACGCATCTTTCCTTGATTGCCGAGAAGGCTGAGCAATGAGAAGTTCGGTATTGGATAACTGTCTCTGCGTCGCAGGTTTTTTATCTGTTGCTGCAACTGTTGCTGTTTATGCCGGTCCAACTCCTGATTTGCAAAGTATAGAAGTAAAGATCGCGCAGAATCCCGGCGCCATTGTCGATGACATCATGATTGCCAGTGAAGTCCAAGCCGCCCTGCGTGCAGACCCGCAAACTGCCATTCTCAGAATTTCTGTTGATACCAGGAATGGCGTGGTCAGCCTGAGCGGTTCGGTTCCCAGCGTGGAAATTGAAGATCACGTGGTGCAGGTTGTCGCTTCCATCCGGGATGTGCGGGATATAAAAAATTCGTTGCGGGTCATTCCGGCCGGGTAAGCATCGGGTCGGTTTTTGCCAGGTATTTGCACGTGGGTATCGATTTCTGTGTTTTCACTGGAGCCCGACATCATGAGTCACAGCAGCTTGTTCTCACGCCTTACGCACCATTGGACGCAACGCAAGCAGTTGGCGTCATTTTCCTCTATGGAAGGTGACGACGAAGCTGTGTTGCAAGAGACTGAAGAAGAAACGGAAGCCGGCGCACAGGGTGGGATCGTTCGCATCCCCGAGGATATTTACATCCAGTGCGGAGAGTTGCGCTTGTCGCTGGTTGGTATTCGCAAGTAATCCTGCCTGGTCCCGCAAGGAAACTTGCCTGTCCTTGTTCGGGACGTGGCAATGTTCCAATCCGGCAAGTCGGCGCCGGTCAAATGGGGGAAGCCTAACGACACGCAGCCGGACATAGAAAATTTCACTCGAGGAATCGGAACTCGAATAAAACACCTTCGTCCAATTGGTGAACTGTAACGCTCAAATCAGAAGCGCCTGTCACGCGACGCACCGCACATGGCGGCGTTGCAAATGCTCGCAATAGCTAGCTATTGCTGCGCTTCGCGTCTTGCCCTGTGCAGCGCCCGCATGCCCTTCGCCTCCGATTTGAGCGTTACAGTCCACTAAGGGCCGGAATTATCGCTGCGAAGTGATGTTTCCGGATGATTTCATTGATCTTGAAGAGGACGTCATCATGCTACAGCATCGCGAAATCAAGAAGCGATTTGCACGAATAGAACGTGAAATAGAAGAGGCGGAAATCGGTTGCCGCTCCGATGCCACCCTGCCGCAGCAATTGAAGGATTGCGTCATGCGGTGGAAGCGCAATTCCGATGAAATGAAATCCTTGCTCGATACCGAGAATTTTGCGCGTGTCGCGGAATATGTCGACAACATGGAGCAGATCGGCGAGCAGGCCGAAACCGCGTTACGCGCCAATGTCGGTGTGGACGACAATCTGCGCAGGTCGGTCGTGCATGCGCACAGCGAATTGAGCTACCTGAAGAAAAAACTGCACTAGAGCGCTATTTACTCAACAAGCGCATGCCGCTCTCAAGGCCCTCGATGGTTACCGGGAACATGCGGTTGCTCATCAGCTGGCGGACGATGGAGATCGACTGACGGTATTGCCACAAGCCTTCCGGCTCGGGATTGAGCCAGATGTGTTTCGGGAAGGTATGCGTGAAGCGTTGCAGCCATTCGGCTCCGGCCTCTTCGTTGTTGTATTCGACCGAACCGCCCGGCTGCAGAATTTCGTAGGGACTCATGGTGGCGTCGCCGACGAAGATCACTTTGGTGTCGGGTGTGTATTTGCGCAGGATGTCCCAAGTCGGGTAGCGCTCTGCGTTGCGGCGCCGGTTGTTCTTCCACAAGAAGTCATAGACGCAGTTGTGGAAGTAGTAGAACTCCATGTTCTTGAATTCGGTCTTGGCTGCCGAAAACAGTTCTTCGGTGCGGGCGATATGATCGTCCATGGTGCCGCCGACGTCGAACAGCATCAGGACCTTGATATTGTTCTTGCGTTCCGGCCGCATCTTGATGTCGAGATAGCCGGCGTTGCTGGCGGTGGCGCGGATGGTGTCGTCGAGCGCCAGCTCGTCCGGGTGTCCCTGGCGCGCGAACTTGCGCAAGCGGCGCAGCGCCACCTTGATGTTGCGCGTGCCGAGTTCGCGTTCAGTATCGTAGTCGCGATAGGCGCGCGCTTCCCACACCTTAACCGCGCTGCGGTTGCCGCCTGATCCGCCAATGCGTACGCCTTCCGGGTTGACCCCGCCGTTGCCGAACGGCGACGTGCCGCCGGTGCCTATCCACTTGTTGCCGCCTTCGTGGCGCTCTTTTTGTTCTTCCAGCAATTCCTTGAGCCTGTCCATCAGCTTGTCATAGCCGAACTTCTCCAGCGCGGCAATCTGTTCCGGAGTAAGTTCTCGCTGCATGCGCTTGACCAGCCAGTCGAGCGGTAACTCCGCCTGCTTCTCGAAAAGCGCTTCGATGCCGTGGAAATATTGGCCGAAGGCCTTGTCGAACTTGTCGTAATTCGCTTCGTCCTTGACCAGGGTGGTGCGCGACAGGTAGTAGAAGTCGTCGAGAGAAGGGCTGGTAACCTGCTTTTGCATTGCTTCCAGCAGGATCAGGAATTCCTTGATCGACACCGGCACCTTGGCGTCTTTCAATGTGAAGAAGAAGTCGATCAGCATGACAGGTCTTCAGCGAATCATTCAACGAGCCAGTTTGGCCTGCAGGTTGCGTTTCACCATCGGCCATTCCGAGTCGATGATCGAGAATACCACCGTATCACGATAACCGCCGCCTTCCATCAGCAAGTGGTTGCGCAAGATGCCGTCCTGTTTGGCGCCGAGCCTGGCGATTGCCGCGCGCGACGGGAAATTGAAGAAATTTGTGCGGAATTCAACCGCGATGCATTTCAAGGCCTCAAAGGCGTGAGCGAGCAGCAGCAGTTTCGCTTCGGTATTGACGGCAGTGCGTTGTGCACTGGCTGCATACCAGGTGGCGCCGATTTCGACCCGCCGGTTGACAGCATCAATGTTCATGTAGTTCGTCATGCCGCACACGGCGCCGTTGTCGCAGCGCCGTACCGCGAACGGCAACCACTGGCCCTTGGCGTGCATGTCGCGCCGACGGTCGATTTCGGCCGCCATGTTTTCCGGCTTCGGTATGTTGGTGTACCACAGCCGCCAGATTTCGCCATCGTCCACGGCCGCTTTCAATTCTGTGCAATGGGCCTGGGTCAGCGGTTCCAGGGAGGCATGCGGTCCTTTCAAGGTAACGGTGTCGGTGATCTGCATGTCGACTTCAGCGGTTCGTGCGCGACATGAACACCAGACGCTCGAACAGATGCACGTCTTGTTCGTTCTTCAGCAGCGCGCCGTGCAGCGGCGGCACCACGGCCTTGGCGTCCTTGCTGCGCAAGGCGTCCGGGGGGATGTCTTCGGCCAGCAGCAGCTTGAGCCAGTCGAGCAATTCTGAAGTGGACGGCTTTTTCTTCAAGCCCGGCACTTCGCGCAATTCGTAGAAGGTCTGCAGCGCCTGGGCCAGCAATTCCTTCTTCAAGCCCGGGAAGTGCACGTCGACGATCTGCTGCATGGTGTCGCGGTCGGGGAACGTGATGTAATGGAAGAAGCAGCGGCGCAGGAAGGCGTCCGGCAATTCCTTTTCGTTGTTGGAAGTGATGATGACCAGCGGACGGTGCTTGGCCACTACCATTTCGCGTGTCTCGTAGACATAGAATTCCATGCGATCGAGTTCGCGCAACAAGTCGTTCGGGAATTCGATGTCGGCCTTGTCGATTTCATCGATCAGCAACACGGTTTGCTCGTGCGAGGTGAAAGCCTGCCACAGCACGCCCTTGACGATGTAGTTATGGATGTCCTTGACGCGTTCGTCGCCCAGTTGCGAGTCGCGCAGGCGCGAAACCGCGTCGTATTCGTACAAGCCTTGCTGCGCTTTGGTGGTTGACTTGATATGCCATTGCAGCAGCGGCATGTTCAAGGCCTGCGCCACTTCTTCGGCCAGCATGGTCTTGCCGGTGCCGGGCTCACCCTTGATCAGCAACGGGCGTTGCAGAGTCAGCGCGGCATTCACGGCCAATTTCAGGTCGCTGGTGGCAACGTAACTCTGGGAACCTTCAAAACGGGTCGGATGGTGCATGGTCGAGTTGGGCGTAGGTGTGAAAAAGGCGGAAATGCAGTCAAGTATAAGCGAGAACGGCGGCGGCGCTTCCGCAGGTATTGGCGCCGGGATTGCCGATTCAGGGGGGCGCAAAAATGGACTCGTGCGCTGAATTGGGGTAGAATCGAGCGGTTTTGGTTCCGTGCAGCAAGGTTTTTAGCCTGCCAGGTGATTTAGGGCTGCTGCCACGGGGTTTGCGCCATCCGGTTTTGCTTTTTTACCCATCTACCATGAAAAAAATACTTGCACTGCTCGCGCTGGCGGGTGTTGCCAACTTCGCCGCTGCGGCGGATGTGGTCGGCAATGCCAAGGCTGCGGAAAACAAGATCGCCATGTGCGTCGGCTGCCATGGCATCGTCGGTTACAAGGCGACTTTCCCCGAAATCTTTCTGGTCCCCAAGATCGGCGGCCAATCGGCCAAGTACATCGAGAGCGCGCTCAAGGCCTACCAAAAGGGTGATCGCAAGAACCCCAGCATGCGCGGCATCGCCGGCGGCTTGTCGGATCAGGATATTGCCGACATCGCTGCCTACTACTCGCAGCAGAAATAAGGGGAACCGTTCATGAACAAGATTTTGACTTCGATGGCGCTCGCTGCAGCTTGCGCAATCTCGGCCAACGCCGTCGCCGGTGGCAATATCGATGCAGGCAAGGCCGCTGTGGAAAAATACGGCTGCAAGGCCTGCCACGGCCAAGACCTCAACAGCCCGATCGATCCGACCTACCCGAAGCTGGCTGGCCAGCATCAGGACTATATTGCTCACGCGCTGACCGCCTACCAGCGCGGCGCCGACGGCGCCAACGGCCGCGGCAACGCCATCATGGGCGGCCAGGCCAAGCCTTTGTCGGCCCAGGACATCCAGGACATCGCCGCCTACGTGCACAGCCTGCCCGGTTCGCTGGTGACGGATCCCGAATCCAAATTCCTGCATCACGCTGAATAAGTAAGTCTTAGCGTCCGAAAAAAAGCCACGGCGTGCCGTGGTTTTTTTTTGCCTTGTGACATCGCGCCGAAACGTTTCAGCGCGACGAGCGTTGATTTGGAGTGAATTCCGCTTACCAGAGTCCGGCAACGATCGCGGTCAGAATGACCACCAGCCACGGCGGCCACTTCCAGCGCGCGAGCAGCAAAAACGCCGCTGTCCCCAGGAAGAAGTCACCGGGTGAATGAATCGCGCCGGTCCAGACGGGGTTGTAGAAAGCCGCGAGTAGCAAGCCGACGACGGCGGCATTGACGCCGAGCAGAGCACGTTTGGTTCCCGGATGGCGACGCAAGGCATCCCAGAACGGCAAGGTGCCGACTGTCAGCAAGAAGCCTGGGGCGAAAATGGCGAGCAGCGCCAGTATGCCGCCCAGCCACCCGGAAGGGGCGCCTGCGGAAACCGTACCGAGGAAGGCGGCGAAGCTGAAGAGCGGTCCAGGGATCGCCTGGGCGGCTCCGTAGCCGGCCAGGAAGACGTCGTTCGATACCCACCCAGAGCGCACCACCTGCGCCTGCAGTAGCGGCAGCACGACGTGTCCGCCGCCGAACACCAGGGCACCGGCACGGTAAAAGCCCGCCAGCATCGCCAGAGCATGATTGCCTGTCGCCGCAGCCGCCAACGGTAACAGGATCAGCAACAAAAAAAACGCAGCCAGGCACAGCACGGCTTTGGCTTTTGAGAGCATCATGGGCCACGCGTGATGCGGAACTTCCTGTTCATTTTTGAGTAATGCAAAGCCGAACAAGCCGCCGGCGGCCATCACTGCAATTTGCGACCAGGCCGATGGCATTGCCGTCAAGGCGAGGGCCGCCAGGATGGCGAACGCGGCGCGCTTCCCATCGGGGGTAAGGGTTTTGCTCATGCTCCACAAAGCTTGGGCGACGACAGCGCAGGCGACAATTTTCAGGCCGTGCAGCCAGCCGGCGCCAGCCCCGATGCCGACACGCTTCAGGCCCAGGCCGAAAAGCATCAGTGCGAGAGCTGAGGGCAGCGTAAAGCCCACGAAAGCGGCAAGCGCGCCAGGGATACCTGCGCGCGAAAGTCCCAAGGCCATGCCGACCTGGCTGCTCGACGGCCCCGGCAAGAGCTGACACAAGGCCACGAGATCGCCATAGGCGTGTTCATCGAGCCATTGGCGGCGACCGACAAATTCGTTGCGAAAATAGCTGAGATGGGCCACCGGCCCGCCGAATGAAGTCAGGCCCAATTTCAGGAAGGCGAAAAATACTTCAAGCACGGGCCGCATGGCTAGGTTTCAAGAATGTCGAAGCACAATATCGTAATCTGTAGTGTGGCCAGTGGGGCTTTTGCAGTCCATGCAGCGCCTTATCTCTTCCTGACGCATTCGACATAGGCTTGGCCGTCGGGCGGCGTACCATTGCGTTGCGAAGTCCAGACCATCTGGCCCAGGCATTCCATGATCTCGTGATGGGCATCGTGCTCCGAACCGCGCTTCAGGCTGAGCGCCTGGCAGGCCGCGCGTATGCCGGCCGGCTGGTCGATCGACACCTGCTCGGCGATCGACATGTGCATGGACAGGTGCAGGAAGGGATTGCTCTGGCCGCTCTCGACTGTATATTCCGCTGCGAGCGCGGCTTCGACGTCGCTCAAGATACCGGCGTATTCCGGATGCTGCACGATCCAGTCGCGCGCGATGGCTTCCAGCGGCGCCAGGATTTCATGCGCGCAGTGCTTGCGGTAAACCTCGCAGAAGAAGCGGCGAACGTCGGCTTGGGATGGGTTGAACATGGGATGGCAAGCGAAAGCGGAGCAAAAGACCTCATTGTACGCATCCAAGCATGAAATGGCGGCTTGGATTAAGATTACGCCACCTGCCGGCTCTTGCCGGCTTTTTTCTTCATGCACAGACAGGAATTCCCATGTTAGACAACGCCGCACTCGATACCCTTTTCAACCAGGCTCGCACCCACAATGGCTGGCTGGACAAGCCCGTCAGCGAAACGCAATTGCGCCAGATTTACGACTTGATGAAATGGGGCCCGACCTCGGCCAATTGTTCGCCGGCGCGCCTCGTGTTCGTGCAATCGGCCGCCGAAAAGGAAAAGCTGCTGGCTTGCATGGGAGCCGGCAACCTTGAAAAGACCAAGGCCGCGCCGGTGACGGCCATCATAGCCATGGACATGGCATTTTATGAGAAGCTTCCGCACTTGTTCCCGCATGCCGATGCACGCTCGTGGTTCGTCGGCAATCAGCCGCTGATCGAGGCGACGGCGTTCCGCAATTCTTCGCTGCAGGGCGGTTATTTCATGTTGGCGGCACGTGCGGTCGGCCTTGATTGCGGACCGATGTCGGGCTTCGATGCCGAGAAGCTCAATGCCGCCTTTTTCGCCGGCACCACGATCAAGGCGAATTTCGTCTGCAATCTCGGTTACGGCGATCCGGCAAAGTTGTTCGGCCGTTCGCCGCGTCTGGCATTCGACGAAGCCTGCAAGATTGTTTGATCGCGTTTAGGACTTTGCCGCTGCCGCAGGTTTATATACCTTTGGATGGCAGCGGCGTCTTCGGTGTGTATTCGCACAGGTCGGCAATCATGCAATTCCAGCATTGCGGATTGCGCGCGACGCAGGTATAGCGCCCGTGCAGGATCAGCCAGTGATGGGCATCGTTGCGGAATTCTTCCGGCACCGATTTCAATAATTTCTCTTCCACCTGGGCCACGTTTTTGCCCGGCGCAATGCCGGTGCGATTGGAGACGCGGAAGATGTGGGTATCCACCGCAATGGTCGGTTCGCCGAAGGCGGTGTTGAGCACCACATTCGCAGTCTTGCGGCCGACCCCAGGCAGGGCTTGCAGGGCCTCGCGCGAGCGCGGCACTTCGCCGCCGTGTTCTGCCAACAGAATGCGGCAGGTTTCGATCACGTTCCTGGCCTTGGTGCGGTACAGGCCTATGCTCTGGATGAAAGGCGTCAAGCCTTCCACTCCCAACGCATGGATCGCCTGCGGCGTGTTGGCGACCGGGTAGAGCTTGCGAGTCGCCTTGTTGACTGAAACGTCAGTCGCCTGTGCCGACAGGATCACGGAAATCAAGAGTTCGAACGGTGTCGTGTATTCAAGTTCCGTGGTCGGGTGCGGATTGGCGGCGCGCAGGCGCTCGAAAATTTCGCGGCGCTTAATTGTGTTCATTGCAGGTGTTCATAGCGTGAGTTCACTTCAGGATTTCTCCTGTTGCTCTTTTTTCAGGCGCGCGCGTTCGATGGCAGCCTGGATGATGGCGCGCTTGCGTTCTTTCTCGGCCAATTCTTCCGGCGTTGCCGTTTCCTGGCTTTGCACTTCCTGCAGCTTGGCGGCAGCCTTGGCCGCCAGGCGCGCGTCGTTTTCGGCTTTCTCGCGTTGCAGGCGCGCAGTGTGCAAATCGTGATGCCTGCGCGCTGCGTCGGCTTGCTGCTGTGTCCAGGCGTCCCAGCCGGTCTTGCCCGGCGTGACATCAACCATGGCGATGCAGTCGACCGGGCAGGGCGCCACGCACAAGTCGCAGCCGGTACACAGTTCGGCAACGACGGTGTGCATCTGCTTGGCCGCGCCGACGATGGCATCGACCGGGCAAGCCTGGATGCACAAGGTGCAGCCTATGCACAGCGCTTCGTCGATCACAGCGACCGGGCGCGGCCGCTCCACACCGTTGATTGGATTGAGCGGGATAACTGGCTTGCCCAGCAATTGTGCCAAACGTGCGATGCCCTCGGCGCCGCCGGGCGGGCACTGGTTGTAGTTCGCTTCACCGGTTGCGATGGCTTCGGCATAAGGCCGGCAGGCCGGGTAGCCGCATTTCGTGCACTGCGTCTGCGGCAGCAGGTCTTCGATGCGGTCGGCGAGCGTGGATGGGTGTTGCGGCATAGCGCAAGATTATAGGGCCAGCAAAGAAAAAAGCCCTTCAACATGTCATTGAAGGGCCTTTCGAATCAATCCAAATCAAGCGTTTGCCTGAATGAATTCCGTGATTTTCGGTGAAATGATGTCGCGCCAGCGATGACCCGAGAAAATGCCGTAGTGGCCGCACTTCGGTGCGGTGAAGTGCTGCTTCTTGTTTTTCGGAATGGCGCTGCATAAACCGTGCGCGGCCTGGGTTTGTCCGGGCCCGGAGATGTCGTCAAGCTCGCCTTCGATGGTGAACAGGGCGACGGTCTTGATGTCTTGCGGGCGCACCAGCTTGCCGCCGACTTCCCATTCGCCTTTCGGCAAGGCAAAGTCCTGGAACACAGTCTTGATGGTTTCCAGATAGTATTCGGCCGGCATGTCGAGCACGGCATTGTATTCGTCGTAGAATTTGCGATGGTCTTCGGCCGATTCGTCGTCGCCGATCAGCAAATGTTCGTAAAAGTCCCAGTGGCTTTGCGCGTGGCGGCCCGGATTCATGGCAATGAAACCGGCGTGTTGCAGGAAGCCAGGATAGACCTTGCGGCCGAAGCCCGGATAGTTGGCTGGTACGCTGTAGATAACCTTGCTTTCGAACCATGAGTGCGGCTTTTCGGTGGCGAGATTATTGACCGCCGTGGGCGAGCTGCGCGGGTCGATCGGTCCGCCCATCATGATCATGGTCTTGGGCAGCTTTTCCTTGGCGCTGGCCATCAGCGAGATTGCAGCCAGTGTCGGCACGGTCGGCTGGCAAACCGAAATCACATTGATGCTGGCGCCCAGCATGCGAATGAATTCCTGCACGTAGTGGATATAGTCGTGCAGGTGGAAAGGGCCTTCGGACAGCGGCACCATGCGCGCATCGACCCAGTCGGTGATATAGACGTCATGATGCGAAAGCAGGCTGCGCACTGTATCGCGCAACAGCGTCGAATGGTGTCCGGACAGGGGCGCAACCAGCAAAACGACTGGTTGCTTGACGCGTGTCTCTTTTTTGAAGTGAATCAGTTTGCAGAAGGGCTTGCTGGCTGCGACATGCTCGGTGACGGCTACTTCCTTGCCGTTGACCGGGACCGAGGTGATGCCAAATTCGGGTTTTTCATAATCCTTGCCGAGACGGTACATCAATTCATAGCCGGCGGCGATACGCTGCGAGAAGGGCGTGTGTGCCAGCGGCGAAGCCGGATTCGAGAACAGTTTGGACGAAGCTTCCGCCCAATGCATCAGCGGTGTGAGCAGACTTCGATTCAGTTCATGAAATTGATAAAGCATATGGTCCTCTTCCCCGTCTTTTTGTTGCCCTTGTCGGAGGTGCTGGCATCGAACGCGGCGCAGCCACGTTCGCACGGCAACCTCCTCGGATCATTGTCTAGTGAAAGCGAAATTGCTGCAATGCGTCATAGACAACTATTATGTTTTTTCGATGCCGAATGCGTGTAAATTATTGCCTAAATAACATTAATTCGCACTAAAAGGCACGCATTTCATTAATTTCAGGAATCAATTAACGCTTAACAACATATCACAAAAACGTTTAACTGGCCGGGCCGAATTTGGCTCCTGGGCAATCAAGTTTTGCAACTTGCAGCCGTTACCAAAGCTGTAACGCGGTAATCCAGGGCATGGCGCCGTTTGTGCGGAAGATGCCTAATGCGTCCCAGACGTTCTGAGGCAGATGATCATGCATGTCCACCACTTAAACGGTTTCAACAATTCCACTTGGTATCAATTAGGCGGATTGAATGCCAATAATGGCAATGGCGGCGACGGCAACGTCACCAACGAGGCGGTCAACGGCGTGGCCCCCGATCCCGCCGGTGCGACCACCAGCGCCGCCGGACAGGCTGCCAATTCCGCGGACCAGGTGACGCTGTCCAATGCCGGCCTGTCTCAAGCGCAAAACGAAGGGCAGAACGGCGGCAGTGTCGCGGGCAGCGGCAATCCGGCGTCGGCGCTGACCAGCCTGTCGCCCGACTTCACCCAGGAACAGCAATTGCTGACGACGCTGGCTGACAAGGCCCTGGCGGCGGCCGGTGTCATTTCACCGGCGGACGAGGCGAATACGCAAGTCAACTTCAATTCGCTGTCCTACGATGTCGGCGCGTCGATATCGTTGAGCCAGTCCGGCAACGGCGATCCACAAGTCAGTGCGGAACAGGACGCGACTTTCGTCGGCCAGGGCGATATTGTGACCGCGAGCGGTCAGGAATATGCATTCAAGATCGAGTATCAGGTCGGGCAAAGCGAGCAGGGCAGTCTGAGCAGCCTGCTCGGCAATGCGGCGGCCGGCGGCACGACGGGCGCAGCAGCGAATACTTCGGCGAATACCGCTTCCGGGGCTGCCGCCACTGACGGTACAGGTGCGGCGCTAGGCGCGTCGCAAGGCGGTGCTTCCGCCGGCGGTCCGGTCAATCTGGAGAGCGAATTGCTGTCGTTGCTGCAGACACTGTTTTCGTCGCAAGGCAATACGTCTGCCCCCGCTACGACAACGCCCACGACTCCAACCACCCCAGCGACGGCACCTGCGGCTACGCCGGATACGACCACGTCGGCATCCGATTCTGCGCCGATTGCGGCATCGGCTGAAGCCCTGAGCTTGTTGCTGAAGCCAGTGTCCTCGGGCGATGCAACGGAGTCCTCTACGCCGTCGAGCTCGACCGCGAGTTCCGCCGCCGATTCTTCCGGAGTGAAGTCCGCAAATCCCTCCGCAGGCTCGTCTGCCGGTAATGCGCCCACCAGTGCCACGCAAGCTGGGTCGGGTGGCGTCATCAACTGGGACGCGATTCTGAATCAAAGCCAATCGCTGTTCGACCTGCTCGATTCGCTCGCGCCCAGCCCGGCAACTGCGCAAGCTGCTGTGCCTGCGACCGCGTAAAGCGCGGCCGGCACCAAACAAAAACGCCCGTCACAGACGGGCGTTTTTGTTTGGGACGCTTGGATTCCGGTCAGTCGAACACCGGCGTTTCCACGCCAAGAATCTTGTGCAGCTTCGGCGACGTGGTCGTGTACTGCATGTGGATCTTCTTTTCCGGGAAGATGTAGGGCGCCGCACCGAAGGCCGCCAGAGCGGCCTCGTGGAAGCCCGACAGGATCAGTTTCTTCTTGCCGGGGTAGGTGTTGATGTCGCCGACGGCGAAAATGCCGGGGATATTGGTCTCGAATTTTTCGGTATCGACCTTCAACTGCTTGCGCTCGATATCGAGGCCCCATTCGGCGATCGGGCCGAGCTTGGGCGACAGGCCGTAGAACACCAGCAGGTTGTCGAGCGGCAGGCGGCGCGTCACGCCGTCGGCGCCGGTCACCTTGATTTCGGACAGCTTCTCGTCCTTGCTCTCGAAGCCGGTCACCTGGCCGATCAGCAATTGCGCCTCCATGTTGTCGCACAATTCCTTCATCTTGGCGACCGAAGCCGGGGCGGCGCGAAATTCTTCGCGGCGATGCACGAGCACCACGGAATTGGCCTTGCCGGCGAAGTGCAGCACCCAGTCGAGAGCGGAGTCGCCGCCGCCGCAGATGACGATATCCTTGCCTTCGTACTGTTCGGGATTCTTCACGCGATAGGCCAGTTGCGTGCCTTCGAATTGTTCGATGCCTTCAACCTTCAACGTGCGCGGCTGGAACGAGCCGACGCCGGCAGCGATGAAAATGGTCTTGGTCACGAAGCGCGTGCCGAGCGAGGTTTCGAGATTGAAGCGGCCGTCTTCGCGCTTATGCACCAAGGTCACTTCCTGATTCAAGTGGTACGTCGCGCCGAACGGTTCGATCTGCTTGAGCAGATTGTCGGTCAGTTCCTGTCCTGTGCAAACGGGTACGGCGGGGATGTCATAAATGGGCTTGTCGGGATAGAGTTCCACGCACTGGCCGCCCACCACGGGTAGCGAGTCGATGACATGGGCCTTGATTTCCAGCAGGCCGAGTTCAAAAACCTGGAACAGGCCGACCGGCCCGGCTCCGACAATGACGGCATCGGTTTCGATCGCTCCGTGATCGAAATGCGGGTTGTGGGGAGTGTCGGCTTTGGTGTCCATACGGCTTTCGAGTTCCTGTTTCATTGCGAGAATTCCGGCAAGCAAGCGCTAGGCTGCCGGCTCAAGCAAGATCGAACCGGGTGCGTATGCGCATTGCAAAAAAGAGGCTGAAAGGAGGCTAAAGTGCCGCTATCAACGCTCCAGATACTGCAGCTTTTCCTGGATGTCTTTCCAGTCGTCGGCGTCGGCCAGTGCGGCCTTGGTCTTGGTGATCGACGGCCATTTGCGTGCCAGTTCGACATTGAGTTTGACGAACTGCTGCTGATCGGCCGGTACATCTTCTTCCGCGTAGATTGCATTGACGGGACATTCCGCAACGCACACCGCGCAGTCGATGCACTCATCCGGATCGATTGCCAGAAAGTTGGGGCCTTCGCGAAAGCAATCAACCGGGCATACGTCTACACAGTCGGTGTAGCGGCAGCGAATGCACGATTCCGTGACAACGTGAGTCATAACAGTCCAATCGGTAATATTCTGAGTAAATCTGATGCTTGCGGGGAAAATGGTGGCAATATGCCGGATGGGTGCTGATTCCCGCGCCAAACTTGTTGCAAGACGGTGTATTTTAAGTCAAATCCTTATCAGTAACAAACCGCGCTTATATAGTTTGTGCATAAGCAAATGCAACTGTTTTGTCATTCTGTAAAGGCTTGCCCTCAAAATGACTTCCTGCCGCGCTCATCGAGTGATGTGTTACCAAGCGCCAGCTCGGATGGCGGCCTACATGTACGGACCACGATAACCGGATGACCATGGATACCACTGCCGCCAAACGTGCCATATATGCCCGCATCCGCAAGGCGCAAGGACGTTCCGATCAGGTCACGGACGATGAGAAACGTGCGGTACAAGAATACCTGCGCCGTCACCCGCAAGGGCCGCGCCCACAGGTAGGCCCCGACTTGAAAATGCATTTTCGGCAGCAAGCCGAGCGCATGGCCGATACTGTCGACGAAGTGCCGGGCATGGAGAACGTGCCGGTGGCCGTAACCGGCTATCTGGACAGCATAGGGGTGGCGCGCCGCGCCATCGCCTGGAATACCTTGCGCGAATTGCCGTGGCCGGCGGCCGGCATGGGGGTCGAATTTCGGCCGCCGGTCGACGCCGACCGGGTCGGCATTACCGGTTGCTTTTGCGCATTGGCGGAAACCGGGACCTTGATGCTGCTCTCCGGCCCTGACACCTTTCCCTCTGCCAGCCTGCTGCCGGAGACCCATATTGCGATCGTGCCGGCTTCGCGCATCGTCGCCGGCATGGAGGATGCGTTTGCCTTGGCGCGCGAGGAACGTGGTGAATTGACGCGTGCGACCAATTTCATTTCCGGCCCTTCGCGCACGGCCGATATTGAACAAACCATTGTGCTCGGCGCCCATGGCCCCTACCGCGTGCATGTCATTATCGTGAATGGCCGGTAGCTGGCAAGGGTTCGAGCGGCTCCGGATGATTTTGCGGGACCGGCTCGCGGTATGATGCCGACATTGAAGGAAATGGAGTGTTCATGCGTCAAAAAATTCTGCTGGCGCGTCCGGTGTTCCCCGACATCCTGGCGCGTCTAGAACAGCAATTCGAAGTCGAATCCAACCAGGAAGACCGCATCTATTCGCCAGAGGAATTGGCCCGCAAGCTGACCGACGTCGACGCTGCGCTGACTACCGGCAGCGAGCGTATCGATGCCGCCGCGCTGGCCGGTGCGGCGCGCCTCAAGGCCGTGTGCAACATGGCTGTGGGCTTCAATAATATCGACATCGAAGCCGCTACGCGTGCAGGCATCATGGCGACCAACACGCCCGACGTGCTCAACGAAACGACGGCAGATATGGGCTGGGCGCTGATGATGGCGGCAGCGCGGCGCATCACCGAAGGTGAGCATTTCCTGCGTGCCGGCAAGTGGAAGCGCTGGCGCTACGACATGCTGCTGGGCGCCGATCTGCATGGCTCCACGCTCGGCGTGATCGGCATGGGGCGCATCGGTCAGGCGATTGCGCGCCGCTCCATGGGTTTCGACATGCAGGTGATCTACCACAACCGCACGCGCCTGGCGCCGGAGCTGGAAGCGCGCGCCAATTCTGCTCGCTACGTCGGCAAGGAGGAGTTGCTGCGCGCGGCCGATCACGTGATGCTGGTGCTGCCTTTCTCGCCGGAGACGCGCCATACGATAGGTGCGGCGGAACTGGCCATGATGAAGCCGACGGCTACGCTGACCAATATCGCACGCGGCGGCATCGTCGATGATGCGGCGCTGATTGCGGCCCTTCGCGAAAAGCGCATCGCCGCCGCCGGCCTCGACGTGTTCGAGAACGAACCAGCCTTGCATCCCGACTTCCTCGGCTTGTCGAATGTGGTGTTGACGCCGCACATCGGCAGCGCTTCGGCTGCCACGCGGCGCGCCATGGCAGAATGCGCGATCGCCAATATGGTGGCGGCGCTGACGGGCGAAACGCCGCCCAATTTGCTCAACCCCGCGGTGATTAAAAAAATCTAGGAAAGACTGGAACGGAAACAGATATGCCCGATATCAGCATCTCGCAAAAACACAAGCTGCCCCACAAGAAAGCCAAGGCCGCAGCGCAGAAAGTGGCGGACAAACTGGCCGAAGAGTACGGGATCAGTTCGGAATGGGACGGTGACGTTCTGAACTTCAAGCGCACCGGGGTATCGGGCAGGCTTGAAGTGTCGGCGCACGAGGCGCACCTGCACATTTCTCTGGGTTTCATGCTCAAGATGTTTGCCGCCACCATCGAAGAGCAGGTGCATAAGAATATGAAGAAAGTCTTTACCGGCTAGCTTTGCCGGCGTGGCAGAGCGAGTTCAGCCCTTCAAGTCTTCGATCAGGTCGATGTATTGCTGCATGGCCTGATCCTTCGACGTACCGCGCAGTGCGTCCCAGGCGTCCCATTTGGCGCGCCCCACCATGTCGGCGAAGCCGGGGCGTTCGCCTTCGGCGTCGCCGCTGCTGGCCTGCTTGAACAACGCATAAATCTTCAGCAACGTCATGTTGTCCGGGCGTTCCGGCAGGCTTTTGGAATCGGCTTGCGCTTGTTCGAAATTTGCTTGCAAAGTCATTCTGCGTCCCCTTTTATTTATCTGAAAAGCTTTCCGGTTTTACGCCCGGTCTGATCTTGACCAGTTTCACATCGAAAATCAAAGTTGCATTCGGCGGTATCAGTCCCTGGCCGGCGCCGTCGGCGCCATAGCCGAGTATGGCGGGAATGGTCAGGCGGCGCGCCCCGCCGACCTGCATGCCTTGTATGCCTTCTTCCCAGCCGGCGATCACGTGGCCCATGCCTATCTCGAAGGACAACGGTTCTTTGCGGTCATAGCTGGAATCGAATTTCTTGCCCTTGCCGCCGTTGGCCTTCTGCAGCCAGCCGGTATAGTGTACGTAGACAGTGTCGCCGCTTTGCGCGGCGCGGCCATGGCCGACGGCCAGGTCCAGGTATTGGAGGCCGGTGGCGGTGGTGACGGTTTTGTCCGCGCTGGCGCTGGCGCTCGCGGCGGGGGCGACAGTGTCGTCCGCGGCGGCGCTGCCGGCTGCCAGGGCACCGGCCAAGGCGAGAGCCATGGCCAGAGCCGTTCGGTTGTGCCGCATCATACGCCCAGCAATTCGACTTCGAAAATGAGCGTGGCATTGGGCGGAATCACGCCGCCCGCGCCGCGTGCACCGTAACCCAGCGTCGACGGGATGATCAGCTTGCGGACGCCGCCGATTTTCATGCCTTGCACGCCTTCATCCCAACCCTTGATGACGTGGCCG
The DNA here is from genome assembly GCA_019232795.1 of Burkholderiaceae bacterium. Lineage (GTDB taxonomy): Bacteria > Pseudomonadota > Gammaproteobacteria > Burkholderiales > Burkholderiaceae_D > PKWO01. Next base: position 12,164 of record JAFANH010000028.1, on the reverse strand, counting down.
GCGCCAAGCGGGAATTCGAACGGTTCGTCGCGGTCTTTGCTGGAATCGAATTTCGCGCCTGCGCTACCGTCCGTATTTTGCAGCCAGCCGGTGTAATGCACCGTGACGTAGGCGCCAGCGCTGGCTTGCGCGCCTTCGCCGATGGTGATTTCTTCGTATTGCAAACCCGATGCAGTCGTGATGGTCGACATGTTGTTCCCGTGAGGCGTCGTTGAAAGCCGTGATTGTAGCAGGTGGCGTCCCCGGCTGACCGGCCCGGTGTGACTCAGGTGCCGTACCGCTTCTCGAACAATTTGGCGCGATTGAGCGCAACCATCACGTTGCTTTTGGGGACGACTGAACTGATTGCGAAAGACGAGGTCGTCGTGTCGCGCCAGACGGGTTCGCCGAGCGGCATGCCGGTGGCATTGACCAGGCTGTACACGCTTGGCGTGTGGGCCTGAGGGCCGCGCTTTGTGACGATGGCCGTTTCGCCGTTGGCCAGTTTGACACAACTGCCGGGTGGGTAGATGCCGATTTCCTTGATGATGACACCGGCGATCTTTTGATCGAGGCTTTTCCCCTGCAGCATTTCGCGTGCGGCTACATTCGGAGATTTTCCCAGACGATAGGCTCGCGGTGAAATTTTTGCCATGTAGATATCGGCGTGATGCACGATGCCGGCCATTTCCGACCAGTCCTTGCCGGCCGGCAGCGCCTCGGGATGGTGCTCTTCGACCGCGCGCAGCCAGTTGGAGTCGGTCACACCCATCTGCTCGAGCTTTTCTCGTCCGCGCGCGCCGTGGTTGCTGAGTTCGGCGCGTTGCGCCGGTGTCAGCGGCGCCCTTTGTGCCGCCAACACGGTTTGCAGTTCGAGGATCGCAATATTCATCGTGGCGGCCGCGGAGCATAGTGTGGCCGTGCTGGCGGCGTCCCAATTCAAGCGCTTGGCGATCAGGGTGGCCAGGACGGCAGTCTGCAGGTTATGGGCCCCAACGTAGTTGGTGACGTCCATCTGGATCAGTTCGAAGATGGCGGCGTCGGGATGCTTGTCGATCAGCGTCGCGATGTTGGCGACGACGTCGCCGAGCGCCTGCAGCGCTTCTTCGGCGCTGCCGCGCAAATAGATTTGATTGAGCCGCCCGGCTATGCGCCTGAGGCCGTCCCAGACCATGAAGGGGTCGTATTCGTCGATCTTCTTGCCGAGCTTGCTTCTTTCGAGATCGCCGGCGTGGGCATACATGCCGCGCTCGAGCAGGCGTTCGAGCTGGTCAGGGCAGATCACGACAAAGCCCTTGTTGAGCAACAAGTCGCCGCGCGACGAAAAGACGTCCCACTTCAGTGGTTGATTGATTTTTACGAGCGTGTCATTGAGCTCGCATAGCTCCATCGCCATCCGGCGCGGCCTCCCCGCCGCTGTACTTGTCTTCCAGTGGTCATCGATCCTGGTGCGCCGGTCCTGTGAAGCCGGTTCATGCCGTATCGATTCGTAAAAGGCTTGTCCTGCCAAGCTCTCGTTGTGTCGCGCCCGGCTTTGCCGGGTCTGCTATTTGGAGATCCGCATGGCTGTCCGCAGAATCCCATTTTATTGGCCGAAAATATCAAGCTTCGGCAATGTAGCATCGAGATTTTCCGGTGGTCAACACATGAAGATGGAGGAGGATAGCAGTGTGGCGTGATTGAAACGTTTGATGATATTAAATTGCTAATAATTGGTCGTGCGGCATGACGAAAATGGCAGGATCATTTTCCATATGCACCGGGATATAAGGCGCGAGAAGGGGGGGCGGCTTTTGCTGGCCGAGTGTTTCCGGCGCAACAGGTGGCGGCGATGCGCCTGCTATCATTAAAGTTTTAACATCGAAGCTTTCCGTAGGTACAACCTCTTCATGTTCGATAAGCTTTTCAAGCAACCGACCGAGTTTCCCGTTATGCCCACCAAGCAAGCAAGCAACGCCGGCACAGAAGCGCCGATACCTGAAAAGGAGAGCGCGTTGCGTGAGGCGCAAGCCTTGAATGGCGGCGAGCATGAGGCGGTCGAATTCATTTTGCGCTGTCAGTTCGCCGACGCGCGTCTGATAGCGGCTGAGCATGTGCGCACCCAGGCGATGCTCGAGCAGGTGTTGTCTTCGGTACGCAATTCCGATCGCCGCGTCGCCAAGCTGATGCAGGCGCGGCTTGACGCATTGAAATTCGAACAGCGCGACGAAAGGCTGGCGCGGCAATGCCTTGAAAGGGCTTTGCAGCTCGCCGGCGAACCAGCATTGCTGGCCAATCTGGTGGTCGATCTCGATCATGCCTGGGAAGCGATTGCTGCGATGCCTGACGGTGTGCGTAGCGAATTCGAAAGCGCGCGCGAGCAGTTGCGCGAACGGCTGGATGCGCAGACGAACTTGCAGCGTGCCGTCATCGCCACACTGGCGCACCTGTCCGAGCTGACGAACGGCGCGCATGCTTTGTCCGCACTGGAAGCAAGAAAGAAGTTCGAGCTTGTTGAAGCCGACATGTCGCAGCACCTTGCCCATCGCGAAGCCGTATTGCTGCCCAAACATCTTCTGACGGAATTCGCCGAACAGGGTGCGCGCTTCCAGGCCATGTTGCCTTCCCTGGAAGAGAAGCAGCCTGACACCGAGGCGCGCGAAGCACAACTTGCGGACAGAGAGGCCGCGCCGGCCAAAGCGATTCTTGAAGAGCCATCCACGGCGACGTCAAATGCAGAAAGGCAGGATGTGTCGCCGACCCTGGAAGCGATGGCAGCGGCCCTGCAGGATGGTGCGTTGCGTACGGCAATCGATCTCGACAAATCGCTGCATGCTGCGGAGTCGCGCGGCCTGCACCTGTCCAAGCGACAAGCAGCGGATTTGACCCGGTTGCGCGTGGAATTGGGACGCATGCAAGGCTGGGCGAAATGGGGTGGCCATATATCGCGCGAGGAATTGCTGAAGGCGGCACAGGAGCTGCCCGCACAGGTATCGTCGCCCGTCGAGCTGGCAAAAAGAGTGGGAGGCTTGCGCGAGCACTGGAAAGCGCTGGACGCGCAAAGCGGTCCGGCACGCAAAGACCTGTGGGAACGGTTCGATGCCGCTTGCACCTTGGCTTATGCCCCTGCCGCGACACATTTCAAGAAGCTGTCGGAAGAAAGGCGCAACAATGTCGGCAAGGCGGAAGCTCTGATTGCGGAGGTGCGGCAATATGCGGTTGCGCACGGACCGGCCCTGCAAGACGCCGGCTCCGCCGACTGGAAGGCACTTGCGGTCTTTTGTGCGCAGAGCAAACAAACCTGGCAACGCCTGGGCGCCATCGACCGCAAGGACAAGAAGCGCCTGGACAAGGAATTTACGGCATCGCTTTCTCTATTGGAAAAGCCTCTTGCCGAACGGCGCCAAACCGAAGTTGCGCAGCGTGAAAACCTGATCGCGCGGGTTGCGGCGCTGCAGGCGAGCGATCGCAACGCCCTCGATACCCTACATAGTTTGCAAGAGCAGTGGCAACAGTCGGCCAGGCTGGCGCCGCTCGAGCGCAAAGTCGAACAGGCATTGTGGAAAAAATTCCGGGTGGCGTGCGATGCCTTGTTCGCCAAACGCAAGGAGGCAGCCGCCGGCGCTGATGCCGAGCGCAAGCGGCATTTGGCGGAAAAGGAAGAATTGTGCCGCCGGCTGGAAGTGGCGCTTGCCGAATTGCCGCCGCCGGCATTGGGCAAGCTATTGCGGGAAACGCGCGACGCCTGGGGAAAAATCGGCGCGGTGCCGCGCGCGGTGGAAAAGAAAATCGAGGCCAGGTTGCATGCGGCTGCAAATGCCGTGCAAAAACAACTTGGCGCGGCCAGGCAAGCCGCGCTGGACGCCGAATGCACGGCGCTGCTGAACAAAATCAAATTGTGCCGCACGCTGGAGCAGGGGTGGGTGGATGGCGCTTCGGCCTTGCCCGATCTCGCGCAGTGGCAGGCCATGCCGGCGATCAAAGGCGAATATGAACGCGTGTTGAAGGCGCGCTACGACAGCGGCTTGCGGGCGGTGCAGGCAAATGACGCGAACTACCGCGTGCTGCTGCAAAAGAATCGCGAAACGCACCAACAGATGCTGCTGCGCGCGGAAATCGTGGCCGGTATCGAAAGCCCCGCGGAATTGTCGCGCGAGCGTCTGCAACTGCAAGTGCAGGTGCTGCAATCGACGCTGAAAAATGGTGCGCATGCCGGCGATGCGGCCCTGTTGCTCGATTTGTGCAAGCTACCCGCTTTGACCGATGCGGCAACGGCGGCGCGTGTCGATCGCGTAATCGGGAAGCTGCTGCAGAAATAAATATGCTCCGCGTGTGGCGGAGCATTTTTACGGCGAAACCTCGACCTGAAAAATATCAGGCAGCCTTGCGCGAACGGGATGCCGGCTTTTCCGGTGCAGCCGTGAACGAGCTGGCGGCCGAATTCAAGTTGGATTCCAGCGCTTCCACTGCCTGCTTGGCGGTCTTGGAAAAGTGCTCGTAGCCGGCATTGGCATTACCGATCGCAGTCTTGAAGAAGGCGATGGCGGTTTCCGAACCGGCCGGCGCATTCTTCGACACTTCATCGACTAGATCGATGACCTTGCGGCTGTTTTCCGCAAATTGCGCTTCGGCGGCCTTGGTGAATTCGGCTTGTGCCGAAGACGCAATCGAGGCCAGGTGGCGGCCATAGGCCAGTGCTTTTTCAGCGGTCGGCTGCGCCTTCGCAGCGCTCAAGGAGAAAAATTCCTGCGGGTCTTTTGCCGCCAGTAATTGCTTGGCGGTTTCAGTGGATTCTTCGATCGATGCCTTGACGACGTTGATGTTCAAGTCGACGATCTTTTCAACGCTTTCAAACGTCTTGCTGGTCAATTCCGTCAACAGCGCCATCTGCGCGTCGAAGTTGACCTTGGTGGCATTCGAGAACTGCTCAGGAATGGAAAACATCGATAATCTCCTTGTGCGATAGGTGATGAGACAGGGCGAAGCTGAATGTCCTTTGTGCATCGTGATTGTGCGATGCAACAACTCTAATTTTAGGGTTAATCCAGACCGTGTCAATAGATTTTTTCCGCAATGCAATATTAAATTTTCGTGTCATTGCATGGCTGCAAAAAAGCGGCGCAAAGACCGGGGCGTGTGCTACGGAAACCAGCCGCATTTTGGACCGCATTTCGTCTATTCCTGCCGTGAGAAACCGCCGGCTTTGTCACGCACTTGTAACAATGTGAGAGATGGATGAAGGTGGACGGATGGTGGCTCATAGCGCCGCCATATCACCGACCAGATCAACCTGTTTCATTGGCTCGCTGCAAGCTTGCCGCAGGCATTTCTTTAGTTGCGGCAATTGCTATTTTGTTTTCGAATTCTCAAAACTTATCCTTTGATTCTCGGTCTAGATAGCATCTCGATTTCGTGATCTGAACGATGGCGGTGGATATATGGATATTTGGGAAGTCTCTGTTGAGCTTACGGCGCCTCATGTGAGGGGAGGCCATTCTGTGTTCGTGCGTGCTGATTCTAGTGATGAAGCCGTGCGGAAAGCAGTTGCTGCCTCTCGTGTGGTATCTGGGTTGCATTGCGCGCCATATGCCAAGGAAGCGTGGATTGCGACAAATGACCGCGCGCGGCTTCTGGTCCTTGGGGAGGAATATCGGATCGTTCCGCCTACTTAGCACAGTCGTTCGGCACATTGCCGATTCAGGTGTGCTGCTGTCTTTCTGCGATCCGAACTGCAAGCGTAAATGGTTTTCTTGTGGAGAAACGATGACGACTCGTGCGATTGCTGTGATTTCCAAGAACGGAATATGACATCCGGCTCGATATTACCTTCTCGGCGGTATTCCGGTCGGCGACAATCCGACCAGCGGCGTTCCGACCGGCGGCATTCCGACCGGCGGCATTCCGGTCGGCTTCTGACGGATACCGCGAATCATTCGAATGTCGTCAATATGGTTCCGCAATCGGTGCGCTCCATCCTGGACGTCGGATGCGGCGACGGTTCGGTTGGTTGCGCGTTATTGATGCAAGAGAATGGGCGCGAGGTATGCGGAATTGAATACGATGGCGGACTGGCGACGCAAGCCGCTTCCCGTCTTTCACATGTCATGCAGGGCGACTTGAACACCATGGATTGGAAAAAAGCGCTTGGCGACCGTCGCTTCGACTGCATCATTTTTTCCAATGTACTCGAACGTCTCGTTGACCCATCTCGTTGCCTGGCTGAAGCAATGCAGTTTTTGGTTGCCGGTGGTTGTGTCGTACTTGGCATGCAGAATATTCGCCACATCTCTACCCTGCATTCAATATATTTGAGTGATATCTTTCCACGTCGCGATAGCGGCATTTTCGGAAGCACGCCCCAGCATTGGTTCACCATTAGCGATGCTTACAGGCTTCTGGAAGACAATAATCTTAAGGTTACGAAGATGAGCCTGGTTCTGCGCTGGAGCGATATCGGCGAGGGACCAATGAGCAAGTTGCTCAATCGATTGCCGTCCAGGGTGCAGGCCTGGGGACCGATACGAGAGTTCCTTGCCCATCGAGTCTGCTTGAGGGCTGTGTATCGACGATGAGAGAGGTGACATCAACGACTTCAGGCGGAGCCCTGTACTAAGCCGGAACGTGCGGCTGCTATGCCCGCGATGACAACTGCGCTAGGCGTTACTTTCCAAATTGCGTTAGGATTTTTTCCCTGATCATCGCCGCGCTGATCGGCTTGCGCCGAGGCGAAAGAGTGGCAATGCAAATCAATTTACCTGAAATTATGGCAGCTTGACGACCGTTAACCAGAAATTTTCGACCGCCTTTATGATCGATTGGAACGCCGCTAACCCCACTGGTTTCGTCACATAGCAATTTGCGCCAAGCTCGTAGCTTTTCCCAATGTCTTGCTCGGCGTCCGATGAAGTCAGAACTACGATCGGAATGGCACGCAGTGACGAATGTAGTTTGATCTGTGCCAGCACTTCCTGCCCACTCATTTTCGGCAGATTCAAATCGAGCATCACGATATCGGGTAATTCCACATGGGTGTAGGGCGGCTTGCGCAAGAGGTAGGAAATTGCCTGGACGCCATCGACTGCAACCGCTATTTCCAGATGAAATTCGCCCGTTTCAAGCGTTTCCCGGATCAGGTCTGCATCGCCGGCATTGTCTTCTACTAGTAACACGCGGATCGGCTCTGTCATCGTTCGACTTTCGTTGCGGGTTTTAGTGTGAAGGAAAAGGTCGACCCCACGCCCAAGGTCGATTCGACCCATATCGTCCCGCCATGGCGTTCCACAATGCGCTTGGCGATGGCGAGGCCAATTCCACTACCTTCGTACTTACCGAGCTCATGCAAACGCTGAAACATCTGGAATATCCGTCCCGCATGTTGGATTTCCAGTCCGATGCCGTTGTCAGTGAAGCAGAATTCCCAATAGCCCCCCTTGCGGACGGCGGCTACCACCACATGCGGCGGCGCTTCGGAGCGAAACTTGATGGCATTGCTGATCAGGTTTTGAAACAATTGACGAAGCTGTCCCTCGTCGGCCATCACCATCGGCAACGCGTCACATTCAATACTGGCGCCTGTCTCGCGGATCAATCGTTGCAGACCCTCCAGCACGCCGATCATTACCTGGTTGGCACTAACCGGGGATAACACTTTTCCTTGCGATCCGACACGCGAATATGAAAGCAAATCCGCCACCAGTCGTTGCATCCGGTGCGCGCCGTCGACTGCGTAGTGAATATACTTGTCTGCTTTTTCATCAAGCTTGCCCTGATATTTTTGCGCCAGCAGTTCAGTGTAATTCGCCACCATGCGCAAGGGTTCCTGTAAATCGTGCGAGGCCACGTAGGCAAATTGTTCCAGCTCCGCGTTACTACGCTGGAGTTCGGCGTCGCGGCGTTTCAGTTCAGTAATATCGCGCGTGATGCTGGACTCACCGATGATCTCGCCAGACGAATTGCAAATCGGCGAGAGGCGCACCGATACATCGACTTCACTACCATCCTTGCGACGTCGCATCGTTTCAAAATGATTCACACGCTCGTCGCGCTGAATTTTTTCCAGCAACCGGGATTCTTGTTCAAGCAGGCGTTCCGGAACCAGCATCAAGACCGGCTTGCCTATGGCTTCTTCCGATGTGTACCCGAAAAGCTGTTCAGCCCCGCGGTTCCAACTGACGATCATGCCGTCCAAACCCTTTCCGATGATGGCATCTTCCGAGTACTCGACTATTGCCGCCAAGCGTTCATGGGCGGCCTCGGCGCGTTTGCGTTCGCTGATATCAATGATCGACGCCAAGGTGCACGCGCCTTCCGGCGTTTCGATTGGATTGAGTCCGATTTCAACCGGCACTTCTGTCCCATCCTTGCGGCAACCGTACAATTCACGTCCCAGGCCCATTGCACGTGCCTTCGGTTGCGAAAAGAAGGCTCCCACGTGAGCTGGATGCTCTTGCCGGTATCGTTGCGGCACCAGCATTTCTATTGGTTTTCCCAGTAATTCCTCCCTGCTGTAGCCAAATAGATCTTCCGTCTTACGATTGACCAGAATGATGCCACGCTGCCTGTCTATCATCAGCATCGCATTGGGAGCCGCTTCCACCACCAACCGAAATCGCTCTTGAGCGCGCAATCGTTCGGTAATGTCGATGATCGACGCCAGTGTGAACAGTCCATCCGGCGTTTCGATTGGGTTCAATCCGATTTCAATCGGCACCTCAGTACCATCCTTGCGTTGCCCGAATAGCTCTCGTCCCGCTCCCATGGCACGAGTTCTGGGCCGTTCCAGAAAACCTTGGACATGCTGCGGATGGCTTTCGCGGTATCGCTGCGGCAGTAACATTTCGACACGCCGTTCAAGCAACTCTTCTCGCTTGTAGCCGAAAAGATGTTCGGTTGCCCGGTTCACGAGTATCATTTTCCGCTCACTGTCGATCATCAGCATCGCGTTCGGTGCCGCCTCAACAACGAGGCTGGGCCAATCATCGGTGCGCGGACTATGTTGAATAACTGGATGACTCATTTTTTTCAATCGCAGGTCGTAATCCAATTGGGCAGTCGATCTAGCTTTCTCGAACGTTCTTCTAGGCAGCCATCTATTTCCGCCCCATAAATTTTGCGACTAATTTCGGTAGTGCGCGCGTATCGATAGGCTTAGAAACGTAGCCATCGCATCCAGCTGCCAATGCCCGCTGTTCATCACCCGACATCGCGTAGGCTGTCACCGCCACCACCACGATATCCGCGGTTTGCGGGTCGGACTTGATCAGACGCGTCAATTGCAGACCATCGACCACTGGCAACTGCAGATCCATTAAGATGAGCTTTGGCTTCTGCGCGGCGATCGCGGCGAGGGCGGAATCGGCGTCCACCGCTGTTTTCACATCAAAGCCGTGCGCACGTAGTAAGTACTCAAGCAGTGTGAGATTTGTTCGGTGGTCGTCTACAACAAGAATGCTCATGATGCACCTTGGGTATGACCCGCCTGACGTGGCAATACGGCAAAAAACACGCTTCCTTTGCCAAGGACACTGGTGACACCGACCATGCCCCCCTGCGCCTCTACAAGACGTTTTGTGATGGCAAGGCCGAGCCCCGTTCCTTGGTGCTTCTTGGCAGTACCCGTCTCCAGTTGGTGAAACTCCGAAAACAGTTTGTCGATATCAGGCGCCGGGATGCCCTCACCGGTATCCTCGACTTCGATACGAAACTCCGCCTCTCCCTCAGCCTTGGCCCTGACCGCGATGCGTCCTTCCGACGGAGTAAATTTCAATGCGTTGGAAAGATAGTTATACAGAATTTGCTTTATGCGGCCAGGATCGACATAAACCTCACGCAATGCCACATCCACATCAATTGAAATGGGCGCATGGCTATTCGGATAGGTTGAGCCGAGTATGGCGACGGATTCCTCGACAATTGCCAAAAGATCGACCGTTTCTGGGCAAAACGAGACCTTTCCAGCCTCGATCTTGGCGAGATCGAGAATGTCGTTGATCAAGCGAAGCAGATGTTGTCCAGCGTTTAGGATATCGCCAAGGAATTCTTTGTATTCAGGAGAAGACTTGTCTACCAGTCCGTCGTAAAGCAGGCTGGAGAAGCCGATAATGCCGTTCAACGGAGTACGTAGCTCATGCGACATGTTGGCGAGAAATTCGCTTTTGAGCCGCGAGGCCTCCAGAACGCGGAGATTTAGTGCTTCCAACTCCGCGCTGCGCGCGTGCAGTATCTCTGCATGCTTGCGCTCGGTGATGTCGCGTAGCGACACCAAGAACGTGGGTTCGCCACCCCATTCTAGGCGCACCACGCGCATTTCACATGCTATTTCGCTGGTCCGGAACGGTACGGAGATTTCCGTAAGTTTGGTATTGGCAATCGAAAATAAAAGATCTTTTGGGAGGATGTCATTTGGGCGTCGATCCAGCAGATCAATGGCCGTCTGGTTGACATAGCGCACCTTCCCGCCTTGGTTGACAACCACAATGGCATCCGGCATGGCATCGAGCAGGAGTTGAAACTGGTACTTATGTTTTCTCTGTTCGCGCTTGCGATCGACGATTTGCACCACGCTGCGCCAAAACAGGCGGTTATTAGTTTCGTCCTTCGAGAACATCTCCTCTGCGCCTTCCTTAATTGCTTGGATGCGCAAATCTTCAGTCATGGAGCCCGACACGACAATAATCGGCACGCTGCATTGCAAAATGCTGATGCTCCGTACGGTGTTGATTCCATACGAATCGGGTAAATTCAGATCGAGAATGATTGCATCGACCATATCCTGGGAAAGGATATGGATCGCATCCGCCAGATTGACGGCTCTGACAACGTCGAAAATTGGTGTGCGCGCTTCATCCAAACGTTCATGCACCAGATCGGCATCACCTGGATTGTCTTCGACTAACAGGACACTGAGGCGCACTATGTTCTGATCGTCGGTGGTGTACACGCCGGCACCATGTGCTAGAGAAGTATCGACCGCAAAGTCACGCTCATTTGGTTCCCAGTCGGACAAACTTCGGAAATGATGCGTTTACTCACAACGAGAGAAAAGCACTTTATTCCCACCTGAATCAAATATGACCCTTTCCCAACCACCAAATTGGGATAAATTCCACAAAGCCAAAATGCGTTAGGACGGCAGACTTTCGTCACTTTGAATTGCAATTGTCGCAATGTAGACCATAAAAGTTATAGTTACAACCTGCGAAATCTGGCAGGGTGTAACGTTGCCGACGGCAATAATTGCTTCGGAAAACTGATCCCTTTTCGGCGGCATGATTGGCTCGTGCTACACTGCGCCTTGCATTTTTTTTCATGAGTCTTTCGCTAGACAGGTAAGCATTTCACAGAATCATTTCACCGAACCTCGGCATGAAGATCGAAACGAAGCGGCGCAGCGACTTCCGCCATTTCCTGCCCATTGGTACGCGCTGGATGGATAATGTGCCTACGGTCATGTCAACAAGGTGACGTGCCCAATTTGACACCTCCGCGACGGGCTGCCACCAGAATCCGCCCTCCAAAAATCTCCAGCCTCGGCACCAGCCGCCAGATTTAGTGCGGGTCAGCAGGGACAAATTTTCCTCATTTCCTTGTAATTCCTATGTCGTGCTTAGGCGGCACCAGTACGAGCATGGACCGCGATGAAATCGCACATTGGTGTTGAAAATATGATAATTTTTCGCGAGAATGGTGACGCGGCATAGCCTGACGAAACCGTTGCGCCAGGCTTGCGGTGCCGTCACTCTCTTCACACTGCAAATACAAAAATTTCGTGAACATGAAAAACAAATTGCTTTCCCTTTGGATCTGGCGCGCGGTACTGATCATGCTTGCCATGGTGGTATTCATCTTCGGCGTCTGGGCATCTAGCTATTGGGAGCGCGCTACGCCAGCCAAGGCTGGTACCTTGGCTGCGACATTTGGTCCCGGAGATGCCGAGCTTCGCAAAGCCATCCTGGCCATGGAACCGGATTCGCCTCTGCTACAGGCTGGCGCAAAGCTTGGCGATAAAGTGAAGTTCGACCGAAAAATCGTCGAATTGGGGCCTTTCCACCACATTGGAACTGATGAAAGCATAGGGTTGACACTGTTTTCCGGCAGTTTAGTTACACATTTGTCGATTCAGCCAGTTCCAGACCAGGAAATTCAGCGACATGCAGTCGCCAATGAAGTTTTCGTCGCGCTTTCTGCCGCGGTGGGGTTTCTCGCGT
>JAFANH010000099.1 GCA_019232795.1 Burkholderiaceae bacterium | reverse complement strand
CGGTTCGACCTGCAGCAGATGCAAAACCCGGAAATATCCGGGGTCGCGTATCAGCAAGGCGAACTGGCCGGCTACGAGGTCAGGGAATACCTCCTGGCCAAGTGTGGAAGACAATGCGCGTACTGCGACACACCGAACGTGCCGTTGCAAGTGGAGCATATCGTCGCCAGGGCCAATGGCGGGAGCGACCGGGTGTCGAATCTGACGCTGGCTTGCGAGTGCTGCAATAACAAAAAGGGCAAGAAACGCATCGAGGACTTCCTGAAAAAGGATCCGGCCAGATTGGCAAGGATACTGAAACAGGCTAAGGCCCCGCTGCATGATGCCGCAGCAGTCAACAGCACCCGCTGGGGATTGTTGAACACGTTGAAACAGACGCAGCTACCGGTGGAAACCGGCTCCGGCGGTCTGACAAAATTCAACCGGTACCGGATGGGGATTCCCAAGACCCATGCCCTGGACGCGGTCTGTGTCGGCCAGGTCAGTGCGGTCGACGAATGGCGCCGGCCGACTCTGGAGTTGAAATGCATGGGGCGTGGAAGCTACCAACGCACCCGTGTTACGGCGCAAGGATTCCCGCGAGGGTATCTGATGCGGCAAAAGCAAGTGTTTGGCTTTCAAACCGGAGATTTGGTCAAGGCGACTGTCCCGACAGGCAAACGGCAAGGCGTCCATACGGGACGTGTGGCTGTGCGCGCCAAGGGCAGTTTCAATATACAAACCGCTACCGGAGTAATACAAGGAGTAGCGCATCGGCATTGCCAAATGAGGCAACGCAACGATGGCTATAGTTATCGAACAGTAGGAATTTAAGGACGTGAGCAGGTAACCCTACAAGGGCAAGGGGTGCTTCGCACCCCGCGCTCTACCTCCCCGTCCTGAAGGACGGGGTTTCACGCGCATTTTGATGAAAAGAGCTTTCTTCCGCCTGCTGCTTTCTTTCCTACCCTTCCTGGCTGCCAGCCATATCGACGCCGCGGAACAAATCGTTCTGGGCCAGTCGGCGGCCTTGACCGGACCGGCCAGCATGCTGGGCACGGAAATGGCGCGCGGCATGAATGCCTATTTCAACGAAGTCAACGAGCACGGCGGGGTCAACGGCCGCAGCATCAAGTTGATCACTCTTGACGACGGTTATGAACCCGACCGTACCCTCAAAAACACCCAGGCACTGATCAATGACGACAAAGTGGTGGCGCTGGTCGGCTATGTCGGCACCCCGACCAGCATGGCGGCCCTGCCGGCGGCCAAGGCTGCCGGCCTGCCTTTCATCGGCGCCTACACCGGCGCCGACGGTCTGCGCGACGGCAAGTACGACAACATCTACAACATCCGCGCCAGCTATAACGACGAAGCACTACGCATCGCCAAGGAAATCGACGGCATGGGCTTGCGCAAGATGGGCATCGTCTACCAAAACGACGCCTTCGGCCAGGCCGGCCTGCGCGCCATGCAGGCGGCACTGACCAAGCACCCGAATCTCAAGGTGGCGTGGACCGAGTCGGTAGAACGCAATTCGACCAAGGTCGACGCTGCCGTCGCCAAGATCATGAGCGAACATGTCGACTCGGTATTCGTAGTCAGCGCCTACGCGACCACCGGCGAATTGCTGCGGCGAGCGCGCAAGATGGGCTATGTCGGTGTATTCACCACGCTATCCTTCGTCGGCGAAGAACCATTGGCCCAGGTAGCCGGCACGGCCGCGCAAGGCGTGCTGGTGCCGGCTGTCATGCCCAGTCCGCATTCGGAACCTGTCAGCCTGTCGGCCGAATACCGGCGCGCGATGGCCAAGGGCGTGACCAACCCGCATTTCAGCTACGCCAGTATGGAAGGCTATGTGGCGGCCAAGGTGATCGTTGAGGCTTTGCGCAGCATCAAGGGCAACGTGACGCCGCCGGCCATTGACGCCGCCATGCGCAACCTGCATCTGGAATTAGGCGGCTTCGCCGTCGATTTCAGCAAGTCGCACAATGCCTCGCAATGGGTGGAATCGACCATGATAGGCGCTGGCGGCAAAATCACTCGCTAGCAAGCTTTAGCCATTGGGCAGCTTGCTCCACAGCCTGGCCTTGTCGACCGGACAACCGAGCGCCTCGAAGTTTTCCTTTTCCTTCATGTTGATCAGGTAAGGAAGATAGTCGCCCATGGCCTGCTTTTCAGCGCCTGGCTTTTGCACGGCGAACCAGCTGTGGCCGAATGCAGGATTGACCTCGGTATTGCGGTTAATGACGGCGCCGAACTCGGCCGATCCGCCCGGCATGCCGTCGCCGTTGCCGTATTCGATCCAGGCCACGCCGCAGGCTTCAGTCGCATTCTTTGGGCGATCCTCCAGACGCGAAATGACGAGCGCATAGCGTCCACGGGCATCCACGGTCGGCGCGAGCTGTTCGTCGTAGATGCAATCGGGCGTCAACCCCGCGCTCGGACTGGTGCCGGTGCAGATCGATAGGTAACGCATGTCGGCGTTAGGCATATTGTCGGCTTCCCCGTGCCAGGTTTTGGGCGTCACAGGCATCCTGGCCGTCATCACGTATACCTTGCCGAAATTGCGGCTCATATACGCATAGCCGTAACGCGTGGCCTTGTTGCTCCACCAGCCGCCCAGCACTTTCGGTTCGGCCGGTGACAGCCAAGGCATGAACAGGTCGGCGGCCACCTGGCGGCGGTTGAAGAAGGCATGCAGCGGCACCACTTCGGCGCGGCTGGCACCCACGTTGTCCGTATCGACCCAGGGAAGGTGGCTCAGGATAACCCAGGAGCGCGGATCGATAGTAGACGGCAATTGTTTGCCGCGCATCGGTGCAGCGGTGGCGTCGCAAGTGGCTTGCTCATCGAGCACCTTGCCGTCGGCCGCGTGCAGCCGGACCGCCGGTAAGGCGACTGCGCCGAGGTAGTCGGTAGAATGGTCAGGCACGTAATTGCGCATCCACAGGAAGACTTCTTCACCCGGCTCGCCATAGGTGTACAAGGTATTGGCCGGGCGCGATGCCGGCGGCAGGCCATTGACGATATTCAGCGTGTAACGGCGCTGCACCACGTCGCGGGCCACGCCGGCGCGGAAGGGGTTGGAAGAGCCGGCATCCGGTTCGACCTCCGCGTCGCCAACGGCGTCTTGCGGTTCACCCTTGGCGTTATAGGTGTTGAAGTTCCAGTGCCGCATATGGGGGAATTCTCCCTTGACGACAAGCGTTGCGCCGGCCGGCAGCCGGAACGTAGTCGGAATGTAGGTCGTTTGCGTGTCGGGGAACTGGTTTTCGAAATTGACAGCGTCGCCATCGTTTGTGAACACACCATTACGCGCGCGCGGGCCGGGCCAGAAGCAAGAGCGTAGTGTCAGGTCGTGCCGGTAATTCGCCGCGTTATGTACGTCCTGGGGTTTTTCCGGCGGCATGGGCGGAAGTATCCTGCCGCGGCCCGTTTCGTCGACGATGTAGCCGGTCGCATCCGGCTTGCGGCTTCCGTCGGCGGCGCCATTTCCCATCTCGAAATTCGCGTATTGCGGGCGTCCGGCTGTGGTATCGCGGCTCAAATGATGCGTTGCCCAAGTCAGGACAGCGGCAGCCGATGCCGCAGCCAGGAGCGCCAACAGTGCGGCAATCTTGAAAAAAATTCTCATGCTGTCTCCGTTTTCGGATTTTTATGTAATTTTCCTGCTGCTCGCATCGTCATGCATTCAGGTTTGCGATTTAAACAGCGCCTTTCGGTAGGTCATCGGGCACATGCCCGCCACCTTCTTGAATGAGCGGCTGAAATTGGCAATGTCGGTATAACCGAGCGCGTAGGCGATTTCGGAAATGCTCAATCCTGTTTCACCCAAGAGTACGCAGGCACGCTGGCTGCGAATCTGCAATGCCAGATCGCGAAATCCGATGCCCTCACGCCGCAAGCGGCGATCGAGCGTGCGCGTACTCACATTCAAGGCCGCAGCCAATTGCTGCAAGGTCGGCCGACGGTCCTCGACCCGCAACAGCAGCGCGCCTATCGTGTTCCGCAAGCTCGGCTCCCCGGTATCGACGGCCGGTGCAGCATAGCTTTCAATTTCAAAATCCATGGAGCGTATGCCCTGGTTCGCATCGATGAAATTAATAAACTTGCGAAGCGGCATAATTCGCACACATCGCCCACATGCCGCATAATCTGTCGAAACCGGCAGAATCTGCAGCGAGCAATCCAGAATGTTACGAAAGCCGGGAAATGAAATCTGTCGAGAATTCGACAAATTCGAGAAATCGCGATGACTGATCACTACGCCGCACTGGCCAAACGACTATTGGAGCAGGACGAGGCTATGCAGTTGGCTTCGGCAGCAACGTGCTATGCCCTACTTGAATCCGGCTCGATCCGGCGTCATGCCTCCCATGCCTTGCTGTGCGGCCGCGAAGTGCCAGCAACCGAGTTGGTGTTGTTGCTGGAAGGCTCACTCGAGGTCAGCACCGAGGGCAGCGACGGACGCCGCTCCATCCTGTGGTACATCCCCGCTGGACAATGGGTCAATCTGATTTCCCTGATCGACGGCAGAGGTTCAGTGCATGATATCCGTACGCATACCGAAGCCGTGGCCCTGCACGTGCCGCGCACCGCCTTTCTGCAGGCACTGCGAGCCGACGCCGGCTTCAGCATGGCCATGCTGAAGATCCTGTGCCAGCGCTCGCGCATGTTTTACGAGAACATGGCGATGGACGCTTTGCTGCCGCTACGCTCGCGCGTGGCGCGCATGCTGACGCTCTTGATGGGCCAATACGGCCGTCCCAAAGAAGGCGGCGTGGAAATCGATCTGAAAATCTCGCAGGATGAACTCGCCGCCATGCTGGCGGTCAGCCGCCACAGCCTGAACCGTGAATTGAAAGCCTTGCAAGAGCAAGGCCTGATTTCGATCGCCTATTCGCACATCACGGTCCGCGACGTCGAGTCCTTGCATGCCCAGATCGTCCCTGCGGCAGGCGGCTGAGCACTTGCCAGGCACCTACACGCAGAGCCATTTATTGACAAAACACTCACGTCGTCCCGATTTATCAATTGATGCAGCCCTCCTTGACAAATAGGTCAATCGACCCATAAAATCCAAAAATAGGTCACATGACCTACAGAAACTTTCCATCTTATTTTTAACACTATTTCCGGTTTTGCATCAGGAGACGTCCATGATTCCGCGCACCCTCTTTTCCGAAGACCACCAGATTTTCCGCGACGCGGTACGCCGTTTCATGGAAACAGAAGTCGCACCGAATCACGCGCGCTGGGAAGAGCAAGGCCATGTCGACCGCGAGCTGTGGCTCAAGGCCGGCGCAGCAGGCTACCTGTGCCCGAGCATGCCCGAGGAATACGGCGGCTCCGGCGTCGATATTTCCTATAGCGCCATCCTGATGGAAGAGCAGTTTCGCATCGGCGCCACCGGCCCCGGTTTCGGCCTGCATTCGGAAATCGTCGCCCCCTACATCCTGCACAACGGCAGCGAATACCTGAAATCGACTTACCTGCCCAAGCTTGCAACCGGCGAAATGATAGGCGCCATCGCCATGACCGAGCCGGGCGCCGGCTCCGATCTGCAGGGCGTCAAGACCACTGCCGTGAAGGATGGCGACCATTACATCCTGAACGGCTCCAAGACCTTCATCACCAACGGCTGGCTATGCGACCTCGTCATCGTGGTTGCCAAGACCGATCCGGCCGCCGGCGCCAAGGGCACCAGCCTGTTCGTGGTCGACACCTCGATGGCCGGCTTCTCCAAGGGCAAGCGCCTGCACAAGATGGGCATGAGCGCACAAGATACTTCGGAGCTGTTCTTCGACAATGTGCGCGTGCCGGCGCAAAACCTGCTCGGCGAGGAAAACCGCGGCTTTGCCTACCTGATGCAGGAACTGCCCTGGGAGCGCCTGCAGATCGCCATTACCGCCGTGGCAGCGGCCCAGGCCGCGCTCGACTGGACTATCGAATACACGCGCGAGCGCAAGGCATTCAAGCAGTCCGTGATCAATTTCCAGACCGTGGCGCACAAGCTGGCGGAACTGAAGACCGAGATAGCGGTGGGCCAGGTCTTTATCGACCGCTGCATCGAGTTGAAGATCGCCGGCAAGATCGATGCCGAAACGGCATCGATGGCCAAGTACTGGGCTTCGGAGATGCAATTCAAGGTCATGGACCAGTGCGTGCAGCTGTTCGGCGGTTACGGTTACATGCATGAATACCCGATCGCGCGCGCCTGGGCCGATGCCCGCGTGCAACGTATTTACGGCGGCACCAACGAGATCATGAAAGAACTGATCAGCCGCAGCCTGTAAGAATACTAAGGAGATAAGAATGGAAGCTTATATCTACGACGCCGTGCGCACCCCGCGCGGCAAGGGCAAGAAAGACGGCGGCCTGCACGGCACCACGCCGCTTGAATTGGCCGCCACCGCCCTGCGCGCCGTCCGCGACCGCAATCAGCTCGACACCTCCCTGGTCGACGACGTCGTGCTCGGCTGCGTGACGCCGGTCGGCGAACAGGGCGCCTGTATCGCACGCACCGCTGTGCTGGCTGCCGATTACGCGCAGAGCGTGTCTGGCGTGCAGATCAGCCGCTTCTGCGCTTCCGGTTTGGAGGCGGCCAATATGGCGGCTGCGCAAGTCATGTCGGGCCAAGCCGACTTTTCCATCGGCGGCGGCGTCGAGGCAATGTCGCGCGTACCCATGGGCACAGACGGCGGCGCCTGGCCGGTCGATCCGCATAGTGCGATTCCAAACTACTTTGTGCCGCAAGGCATTTCGGCCGACGCCATCGCCACGCAATCGAATTACTCGCGCCACGATGTCGATGCCTACGCCGCCGAAAGCCATAGGCGCGCGCATCATGCGGTGACGGCCGGCTGGTTCGACAAATCCATCGTACCCGTGTACGACCTCAACGGCTTGGCGGTTCTCGAGCGAGACGAAACCATACGCCCGCAAACCACGGTCGAATCGCTGTCCGCGCTCAAGCCCTCGTTCGCCGACCTCGGCGAGAAGTTCGGTTTCGATGCCGTAATCCGTCAGCGCTACCCGGAGATCGAACGCATCAACCACGTGCACCACGCCGGCAACAGTTCCGGCATCGTCGACGGCGCCGCCGCCATTCTGTTCGGCACACTCGAAGCCGGTCAGCGCATCGGCCGCAAGCCGCGCGCGCGCATCCGCGCCTTCGCCACCGTCGGGTCCGAGCCGTCCATCATGCTGACCGGACCCAGCTATGCCGCCGAGAAAGCTTTGAAGCGCGCCGGCATGACGGCTTCCGACATCGACTTGTACGAGCTCAACGAAGCCTTCGCATCGGTGGTGCTGCGCTTCATGGAAGTCATGAAAGTTCCGCACGACAAGATGAACGTCAACGGCGGCGCCATCGCCATGGGCCATCCGCTCGGCGCCACCGGCGCGGTCATCCTGGGCACCCTGCTCGACGAGCTCGAGCGTCGCAATTTGAGCACCGGCCTGGCCACGCTATGCGTCGGCGCCGGCATGGGCATCGCCACCATCATCGAAAGGATTTAAGCATGATCGCCTTCCAACTCGATGCGCAAGGCATCGCCACGCTGACCTGGGACATGCCGGGCCGCAGCCAGAACGTCATCAACGGCGAAAGTTGCGCCGCGCTATTCGCCGCCATCGACCACGCTGTCAAGGATGAAGCGGTAAAAGGCATCCTGATGACCTCGGTCAAGCCGGACTTCGTCGCCGGCGGCGATCTCGAATGGCTGCTGGCAGCTAACGGCGCGACAGAATTATTCGAACGCACGCTGGCGCTGCACCGATCGCTGCGCCAATTGGAAACCTGTGGCAAACCGGTTGCCATGGCCCTGCCCGGCATGACGCTGGGCGGCGGCCTGGAAATCGCCCTGGCCGGCCATTACCGCGTCGCGGCCGACAATCCCAAGGCGCGCTTCGGTCTGCCTGAAGTCACGCTCGGTCTGCTGCCGGGCGGCGGCGGCACGCAGCGCCTGCCGCGCCTGATCGGCGTACAGAATGCCTTGCCGCTGCTGACCGAAGGCAAGAAGTTGAAGGCGGCCGAGGCATTGAAGCTGGGCATACTGCATGCCGTGGTGCCGGCCGGCACCGAAGTGCAAGCCGCGCGCGAATGGCTGCTGGCGCAAAACGCGCCCGTGCAACAGCCTTGGGACATCAAGGGCTACAAGATCCCTGGCGGTGGCATCAAC
The DNA here is from genome assembly GCA_019232795.1 of Burkholderiaceae bacterium. Taxonomy (GTDB): domain Bacteria; phylum Pseudomonadota; class Gammaproteobacteria; order Burkholderiales; family Burkholderiaceae_D; genus PKWO01. The sequence continues at coordinate 2,217 of JAFANH010000099.1, read as the reverse complement.
AGCCCGGGCGTGCAGCAAGTCTTCATGGCCGGCAACGCCATGTTGCGCGCCAAGACCTTCGGTAACTATCCTGCTCCGGCCAACATCCTGTCGTGCGTGTACGAAGGCTTGATCACCGACATCGACACCGGCCTCAAGACCGAGGCACGCTACTTCACCAACACCGTGCTGACGCCGGAAGCGAAGAACATGATCCGTACGCTGTTCTTCAGCATGGGCGAAGCCAACAAGCTGGCGGCGCGCCCGAAGGACGTGGCGGTTCAGAAGTACAGCAAGGTCGGCATCCTTGGCGCCGGCATGATGGGCGCCGGCATCGCCTACGTCACGGCCAAGGCCGGCATCACGGCTGTGCTGCTCGACACCAGCCTGGAAGCTGCCGGGCGCGGCAAGGAATACTCGCGCAAACTGCTGGAAAAGCAGGTGCAGCGCGGCCAGCTCACGCAGGAAAAAGCCGATGCGCTGCTGGCGCGCATCGTACCGACCACCGAATTCGCGAAGCTGGACGGCGCCGAGATGGTGATCGAAGCCGTGTTCGAAGACCGTGGCATCAAGGCCGACGTCACGCGCAAGAGCGAAGCCGTGATCGCACCCAACGCAATCTTCGCATCGAACACCTCGACGCTGCCGATCACCGGTCTGGCAGAAGCCAGCGCCCGCCCGGCCAACTTCATCGGCCTGCACTTCTTCTCGCCGGTCGACAAGATGCCGCTGGTGGAGGTCATCATCGGCACGAGGACCAGCCAGGAGACCCTGGCCCGCTCGCTGGACCTGATCAAGGCCCTCGGCATGACGCCGATCGTGGTCAACGATGCGCGCGGCTTCTACACCAGCCGGGTGTTCTCCACCTACGTGCTGGAGGGCCTGGCCATGCTGAAGGAAGGCGTGGCCCCGGCCCTGATCGAAAACGCCGGCCTGATGGCAGGCATGCCGGTCGGCCCGCTGGCGCTGACCGATGAAGTGTCGAGCGAGTTAATCTACAAGATTGACCGCCAGACCCGCGCCGATTTAGGCTTGTCCTATCAACCACGTCCCGGCCACGAGGTCGCATCCACCATGGTAGAAATGGGCCGCATCGGCAAGAAGGCAGGCAAGGGCTTTTACGAGTACCCGGAGGGAGGCAAGAAGCACCTGTGGAGAGGTTTGAAGGAAGCCTTCCCATCCGCCGCCGAGCAGCCGGACGTGCAGCAGCTGATCGAACGCCTGATCGCCGTGCAGGCCGTGGAAACCGTGCGCTGCATGGAGGAAGGCGTGCTCACCACCGCGCGCGATGCCGACGTCGGCGCCATCCTCGGCTGGGGCTTCCCGCCCTTCCGTGGCGGCCCGCTGAGCCACATCGACACGATCGGCGTACCCCAATTCGCCGCGCAATGCGATACTCTGGCCAAGCGGTACGGCGAGCGCTTTGCCGCGCCCGCCCTGCTGAAGTCCATGGCGGACAAAGGCGAGCCGTTCTACCGGAGCTGAGCATGAGCGTACTCAAAGGGATCAAGGTCATCGAGATTGCAGGCATCGGCCCCGGCCCGTTCTGCGGCATGCTGCTGGCGGACCTGGGCGCCGATGTGATCGTGATCGAGCGCCCCGGCGGCGGCGAGCTGCAAACCGCCGGCATCACCCGGCGCGGCAAGCGCTCGGTGGCGCTCGACCTCAAATCGCCCGAGTCCATCGAAACCGTGCTGCGGCTGATCGAAGGCGCCGATGCACTGATCGAAGGCATGCGCCCCGGCGTGATGGAGCGCCTCGGCCTCGGTCCAGAAGTCTGCCTGGCGCGCAATCCGCGCCTGGTCTACGGCCGCATGACCGGCTGGGGCCAGCAAGGTCCGCTGGCGCAGGCGGCGGGCCACGACAACAACTACATCGCCCTGTCCGGCGCGCTGTGGTACGCCGGTGAAGCAGGCCAGCCGCCCGTCGCGCCGCCCACGCTGGTGGGTGACCTGGGCGGCGGCGCGCTGTACCTGGCAATCGGCCTGCTGTCCGGCATTCTCAACGTGCGTAACGGCGGACAGGGACAGGTGGTGGACGCCGCCATCGTGGACGGTTCCGCCCACCTGATGAACCTGATGCTGGACCTGGCCGCCGCCGGCCTGGGGCACGAGCAGCGCGGCGCCTCCCTGCTGGACGGCCCGCACTGGTACGCCACCTACCGCTGCGCCGACGGCCGCGACATCACGGTCGGCGCGCTGGAGCCCAAGTTCTACCAGCTGCTGCTGGAAAAGCTGG
>JAFANH010000047.1 GCA_019232795.1 Burkholderiaceae bacterium | reverse complement strand
TGTCGGGCTTCCGGCCCAACAGTGGCATGAAGATCCGCTCGACCCAACTTTCATGGAGGGCTCTTCCCATATCCGTAATTTCGCGGACGAACGGCAGCTTTTGTTCCAAGGCGAGGAATCGCAGGATCGAGTCACCAACGTCTTCATACATGCCCGCGATCGCCGCGATCGCCCCCTCGGCGTCGCCAGCGGGAACCTGGTCGCGCCAGGCAGAATTCCTGGCGCCGTATTCCATCAACACGGTTCGGGCCAAATTTTCTTTGGAACCGAATTGGCGCTGTACCGTCTTGCTCGAAACGCCAGCCGCTTGAGCCACGTCATCGAGCGTGATTTCGTCATACCAGCGGCTCATCAGCAATTGAAACGCCGCAGCCTTGACCGCTTCAGTGGTTGCAGCTGAGGTTGAGGCCCGAGCAATCTGTCGGTATGGGCGCGGCGTATCGCGAGTGTCATCATTCATTTAATGTCCATTGTACGGACACCAAATTAAAAGACAAGTGTTTTTCTTCGAGCATGAGGTTCCGGTCGCCGTGGCGTAACCTAAAAGAAGTAATTTTTTGGCAAATTCGAGGTAAAACAAACCATTGAAATCAAGCCGCGTCTGGTCATCCGCGTCCGCCCGTGGAAAACTTGGTTGCCCTCCGCTTGCGCGGATGGACAATCGGCTAGCTGATACCCAAGTTTCCCACCGCCTCCTCGCGAGGTTGCCTCCGGGCTGACGCGCTAAGCTTGCCCAATTGACAATTATTTTGACGTTACATTCAAGCAATTTTGAGCAACTTCTGTCCTAAAACGGCTCGAAAATACGAAATGCCCGAGTTCGACCGCCGCGTCCTGGAAGTACTGCGCGAACCGCTCGAGTCGGGCCAGATCACAATCTCGCGCGCGGCGCGCCAAGCGGACTTTCCGGCGCGCTTCCAATTGGTGGCCGCCATGAACCCCTGCCCTTGCGGCTTCCTCGGGCACCCTGCCAACAAATGCCGCTGCACGCCTGACATCGTGGCGCGCTACCAAAGCAAGATCTCCGGCCCGCTGCTCGACCGCATCGATTTGCAGATCGAAGTGCCGGCCTTGCCGCACGAAGACCTTTTGAAGCAGGCGGCAGGCGAGCCGTCTTCGGCAGTTGCCGTGCGTGTTGGGCGCGCGCACGAACTGCAACTCAAGCGCCAAGGCAAAAGCAACAACGCTTTGCCCACCGACGAAATCGAGCATCACTGCAAGCCCGATCCCGCTGGCGAGCAATTGTTGCGTGCCGCCATGACCCGCCTGCACTGGTCGGCACGCGCCTATCACCGCGTCCTAAAGGTGGCGCGCACCATCGCCGACCTGGTCGGCAGCGCCACGGTGGCGCAAGCGCATGTGGCCGAGGCGATCCAATACCGGCGCGCCTTGCGCGAACAATAGACAATGCTGACGGGTCTGCTGTGCGCGATGGGCGCTGGCCTCATGTGGGGGCTGGTGTTCGTCGTACCGCTGACGCTGGCCGACTATCCCGGCCTCCTGCTGTCTTTCGGCCGCTATGTTGCCTTCGGCCTGATCGCGCTGGTGCCCGCCTGGTTCGACCGCAAACGCATTGCGCAGCTGTCGCGCGCCGACTGGCAGGCCGCGCTCAAGCTGTCGCTGATCGGCAACCTGATCTACTATGCCGCACTGGCCAGCGCCATCCAGCTGGCCGACGCGCCGCTGCCTGCCGTGCTGGTCGGGACATTGCCGGTCGTGATCGCCGCCTGCTCCAATTTCGCACCGTCCCACCATGCCGACCGCGTTTCCTGGCGGCGTCTGGCGCCGCCGCTCTTGATCATTTTCGCCGGCCTGATGCTGGTCAATGGCAGCGAACTCGAGCACCTCGACGGCAAACATACCCACGCCGAATATGCGCTCGGCTGCCTGCTGGCCGGCGTCGCGCTGGCTGCCTGGACTTGGTATCCCATCGTCAACGCGCGCCACCTGAAAGCCCACCCGCACATCGGCTCATCCACCTGGGCCACCGCGCAAGGGCTGGCGACCCTGCCTTTGGCCCTGGCCGGCTACACGATCTACTGTGCCGCCCTTGCGCGCAGCAGCGCGCCTTTCGCCTTGCCGTTCGGTCCTCGCCCTCTCCCATTCATCGGCTTGATGTTGACCATAGGCTTGTGCGCTTCCTGGCTCGGAACGCTGTTATGGAACCGTGCCGCCAAGCTGTTGCCGACTTCGCTGGCAGGGCAATTAATCGTGTTCGAAACCCTGTTCGCCCTGCTATATGCGTTCATGCTGCGCGGCTCCATGCCGCCGCCGGCAGTGCTGGCCGGCGCGCTGCTGCTGTGCACCGGCGTCATGCTGGGCATGCGCGTCTTTCGCAACGCCGCCGCGTCTACCGTCCACGAGCCCTGACGTCGCCGCCTTTGCTACAACGGGTTGCGCAATCTTGCAATCGGCCACAGATTCAAGCAAGCTGTAGTGGAGAGAAACGCGCGATCGACCTTGCATGACTATCATCGCAGTATTCAACCAAAAGGGCGGCGTCGGGAAAACGACCACCGCTCTTAACCTCGCCGCTGCGCTGGCGCGGCGCGAGCGTGCGCCGCTGGCCATCGATCTCGACCCGCAGGCGCAGTTCAGCGCCGTTACCGGCGCCAGGGCCGATTCCGGCGACGACACCGTACTCAGCCTGTTTCAGCGCAATCGCCCGCTGCACGAATTGATCCGGCAATCGGAGGGCGGCATCGGCGTGATTCCCTCGCACATGGAATTGTCCAAGGTCGATTCGCTGTACGGCAAGGGTTTCAACATCGTCAACCGCCTCAACGCCAGCCTGCAGGCGGAGAAGCTGCCGCACAACGGGCAAGCAGTGCTGATCGATTGCTCGCCGCTGGTCAGCGTGCTGTCGCTCAACGCCATCTTCGCCAGCAGCGCCATCATTGTCCCGATTTCGGCCGATTACCTGTCGCTGGAAGGCGCCGCGCGCATCGCCAAGACGCTCAATGCGCTCGAACCGGTGCTCAAGCGGCGCGTCGCACGCCGCTATCTATTGACCCGCTTCGACAGCCGCCGCCGCATGGCGTGGGACGTGCTGCGTTCCGCCGAGCAGCAATTCGGCGGCGAGGTCTGCCACACGCGCATTGCGGAAAACGTCAGCCTGGCGGAAAGCCCGGCCTTCGGCAAAAACGTATTCGAACATGCGCCCAACAGCCGCGGCGCACAGGAGTACCTGGAACTACTGGAGGAATTGCTGGCGGAGGGGTTTATAGAATAAGGAACCTGTTTAGGACCTTACTTGGATATGATGGAGAGGATATCCTCGAGCGAGACGGTATGCTTCAAGCGCTCGTCCATCTCGCGCGTTTCGCAACTCAGCACCTGGCAATCGCGATACATCTGCCGCAGCCTGCGTTCCGCTTCCTCGCGATCCCTGGCGGCAATGACCACGCTGACGATCTTGCTGCCGTCACGCGTCTTTACGGAAAAATCGAACTTCAGCATAAAACCTCCGCCGTCGCGCTCGTCTGCACCTTCGGCCTGCCGCCGAGCGTACCGGTCAAGCATGATACGATTCGGCTCGCGCGTCAACACTGTCCGTTCGCCTTGCGAACACCGAGAATTTCAACATGAAAAATTCCTTCGCAAGACTGGCTCACCTGTCCCTCATGCTGGCCTTGCTGGCGCCATTGGCTGGCTGCAATCCTAAATACAACTGGCGCGACGTGCACGCAAAAGACACGTCTTTTACGGTCCTGATGCCGGACAAGCCGGTTTCCGTGACGCGCAAGGTCAACCTCGACACCCAACAGGTCGACATGACCATGACCGCGGCACAAGTCGACGGTGTCAGCTTCGCGGTCGGCGTCGCCGAGCTGAGCGACGAGAAGTCGGCTGTTGCCGCGCTGACCGCCATGAAACAGGCGATGCTGCACAATATCAACGGCACCATCACGACCGAATCCGCGGCAAGCAATGCAAATGCAACTGATCTGGAAGCCACGGGAACACCGGCCGGAGGCAGCAGCCTGTTGCTGCTTGCGCATTTCGAAGCCAGGGGAAAACGCGTTTACCAGGCGATCGTGCTTGGCAAGGCCGATGCCGTGCCACGCGAAGAGGCCAAGACCTTTCTGGCTTCATTCAAGGCAAATTGAGGGACTTGGGCCGGCCATGACCGCGCGGCCAAATCGTGCTAAGGTGTAAACTAAAAGTAGTTCCGGCGACTCATTTTCGGGGGGTTCAATCAATGCTAGTTACCTTCAAATCGAAAGCCGCAGCGCAAGTCACCATGTACGAGGAACATGCCAAGCCGCTGCTCGACAGCATCAATAAGGACGTCAAGCGCGGCGTCATTACCGCTGCCGAGGCAGCCAACGTCGTCGCCAAACTGGAGGCTCTCGTGGTGGAAAGCAAGATCCATCCGACCACTGAAGAGGTCAAGCGCGATGTGGTGGCCCACCATGGCGACGATCGCGACGACAACGAACACGAACCGTCCCAATTTGTCAGCTTTGCAACGCGCGCTTACCCCTTGCTGCAAATGCTGCGCGCCGCGCAAGCGGGCGGCAACGACGTCCTGTGGGGCGTCTGAGCGTGGCGTCGCAACGCACGCTGAACGCCGCGGACGGCACCGCGCTTTTCGTTACCGACTGGCTGCCGGAACAGCCTGCAGGGCGTGGCATCGTCTTGATGCACGGCCTGGGCGAACACAGCGGCCGTTACCAGCACGTCGCGCAATTCTTCAATGAGCTTGGGTTCGCGGTACGCGGCTACGACCATCGCGGGCACGGCCGCTCGGGCGGGCCGCGCGGCGACGTGCCCGACAACGACCGCATGCTGGACGATGCCGAACTGGTCATCGGCGACTTTGCCAAACAATATCCCCAGCCCATTCTGTTGGGTCACAGCATGGGTGGCCTGATGGCTGCCCGTTTCGCCGTCGAACAGCGCTTGCCCCTGAGCGCCTTGATCCTGTCCTCCCCTGCGCTGGCCCTGCCGATTTCCGGCCCGCAAAAGCTGTTGGCGAAACTGCTGGCGGCGCTGGCGCCCGGCCTGGCGATACCGAATGGCCTGCAGCGGCGCTACCTGTCGCACGACGGCAAGGTGGTTGAAGCCTATGAAAAGGACCCGCTGGTGCACCCGAAAATCAGCGCGCGGCTGTTGCGCTGCATGCTGGCGTCGATCGCGATTGCCGACGCCAAGGCCCCTGACTTTCATTTACCTACGCTGATGGTGGTTGCCGGCGACGACCACCTGGTCGACGCACGCGGCAGCCAGCGCTTCTTCGACCTGTTGCCGCGCGGCGTCGCCACGCTCCATATCTACCCGCAGCTGTACCACGAACTCTTCAACGAACTCGAAGCCAGGCAGGTATTCGATGACGTGCGCGGCTGGCTGCAACAAATTTTTCCCGGCCGGAGTGCGATCAGGGACGAGGCCGTTACAATCTAGGGCTTTAATCCGGGCCTTATAGCAGCGCGCCGCAGTGCGCGTCTTTGCAGGCCCTTCGCAATCCATGTCTTCAACCTCGTTAAAAGCCGATTCCCTGGCCTTCGCCCTGTTGGGAGCCGCCCAAGCAACCACCGCCGTGCGCAACGGCACGGCTTTGCCGCAAGCGCTGTCGCAAGTATTTGCCAAAATCCAGCCCGAACCGCAGGCGCGCGGCGCCATTCAGGACATCGCCTACCGTACCATGCGCCAATTCGGTCGCAGCCAGGCCCTGCTGGCCATGCTGACGCCCAAGGCGCCGGAACCGCCCCTGCTGCATGCCTTGCTGTGCAGCGCGCTGGCCCTCCTGTGCGCAGACGAGTCCGAAGGCGATCTGCCTGCCTCTCTCCCGTATTCGGCGTTCACTACGGTTGACCAGGCGGTTACCGCCGCCGCATCGGAACCGTCCGTCGCGCGCGCCAAGGGCATGGTCAATGCCGTACTGCGGCGCTTCCTGCGTGAACGCGCCGCTTTGCTGCAGGAAGTCATGCGCCAGCCGAGCGCGCGTTGGAACTATCCGGCCTGGTGGATCGATGCGGCCAAGGCTGCTTATCCGAGCGACTGGGAAAACATACTGGCGGCAGGCAATGGCTTGCCGCCGCTGACGCTGCGCGTCAATCGCCGCAAGACCACGCCGGCCGCTTACCGGCAAACGCTGGAAGAGCAAGGCATTGCCGTCCGCCAGATCGGCCCGGATGCGCTGCGGTTGTCCCAGCCCATCCCGGTCCATCAAATTCCAGGCTTTGCGCAGGGACTCGCATCCGTGCAGGATGCCGCCGCCCAGCTGGCCGCGCCGCTGCTGGACTTGCAGGACGGCATGCGCGTGCTCGACGCCTGTGCCGCCCCGGGCGGCAAGACCGGGCACATCCTCGAATGCGCCGACGTTCGGCTGCAGGCCTTGGACAACGACAGTCAGCGCCTGACGCGCATCGCGGAAAACCTGCAGCGGCTGCAACTCGACGCCGACTTGCGCACCGGCGATGCCGCCGCGCGCGACTGGTGGGATGGGCAAGCCTTCGACCGCATCCTTGCCGACGTGCCCTGCACGGCTTCGGGCATCGTGCGGCGCCATCCCGATATCCGCTGGCTGCGGCGCAAGGGCGATGCCGCGCAACTGGCCGGCGTATCGCGGCGCATCCTCGATAATTTATGGACCATGCTGCGTCCGGGCGGCAAATTGCTGTTCGTGACCTGCTCGCTGTGGCCGCAGGAATCGGAAGCACAAGCCACCGCCTTTGCCGTCCGCAACCAGGCTCTGCGCCTGCCGGCCCCCGGGCAATTACTGCCCATCGCGGACCAGGAACAAGATCAAGACGGTCTGTTTTATGCCTTGTTTGAAAAGTCGGAGCGCTAAACCGACTGTGGCGCCCTCGCAGCATAAAACTGGTCGTTCCGGCAATTTTTACCAATTTTTGCGCGAAACCGGACAGCGGCACGCAACAAAGCTGGTCTAATAGAGGCCTTGCTCCAATCGCATCCGAAAACGCGTGACACGACGACTGATTCACTTGCTAACCCGCGGCATGCCGGCCGTCCTGCTGCGCCATGTGCTGCAACTGCTGCTGCCTATCGCGCTATTGATACAGCCGCTGACGCAGGCTGCGGCAGCGGAAGAGATCGAAATCGAGCAAGTCCACGTGGAAAGTTCCGACGAGGGTTACAAGCTCTCGGCCACCTATAACTTCGAGCTCAACCACAATATCGAAGATGCCATCAACCATGGCATCCCCATGTATTTCACCACCCAGGTTGAAATGACGCGGCCGCGCTGGTACTGGTTCAACGAAACCGCCGTCAATGCCCTGCGCACCGTCCGGATTTCCAAGAACCTGTTGACCAATGAATATCAGGTGACCGTCCTCGGCGGCGTGCAGCGCAGTTTCAATACGCTCGACGAAGCGCTGGCCTTGCTGTACCGGCCGACCCGCTGGGTCATCGCTGAGCGCAATGCCTTGAAATCGGGCGCGACATACAACGTGGCAGTGCGCATGCGGCTCGACCTCGAATACCTGTCCAAGCCCATCCACCTGAACGCGTTGAACAACAGCGATTGGCGCCTCGCTTCCGACTGGAAACGCTTCCCCTTCAAGGCTGAATAGTTGTGGGCCGCATCCTGCGCTATCTGCTGCTGCTCGGTGGGCCGGTATTCGGCATCATGCTGTTCCTGCTGGTGGCCGCCTCCGACAATTCCGCCGCCTTCGAAAAGAATTACCCCTGGCTGCTGGGCCTGAACGCGCTGTTCGCCGGTACGTTGCTGATCGCTGTAGCCACGCTGATGATCCGGCTGATCCGCAATTTCCGGCAGCGCAAATTCGGCTCTCGGCTGATGATGCGGCTGGTGCTGCTGTTCGCCCTGATCGGCATCCTGCCGGGCGCCGTCATCTACCTGGTCTCGGTGCAATTCGTCTCGCATTCGATCGAATCCTGGTTCGACGTCAGCGTCGAGTCGGCGCTCGATTCCGGCCTCAATCTCGGGCGCGCTGCGCTCGATTCGCAATTGAACGATCTGTTGGCCAAGGGCCGCAGCATCGCACTCGAGATGTCCGACTCTTCAGAAGCCGGCCAAACCACCCAGCTCGCCAGGCTGCGCGACAGCAATCTCAGCCAGGAAGCCAGCATTGTCACCGCGCGCGGACGCGTCATCGCCAGCGTCGGCGGCAAGATCGGCGCCTTGCTGCCCGACTTGCCGACGCCGGCCATGCTCAAGCAGGCGCGCATGACGCGTGGCTATTCCGCGCTGGAAAGCATCGCCCATGCCGACGATCCCGCTGCCGGCGAAGACGCTACCGACCTGCGCATGCGCGTCATCGTCGCCATCCCGGCCTCCAGCAACGAGTTGTCGGTGCAAAGCGAGCCGCGCTTCCTGCAATTGCTGCAACCGGTGGCTGCCAAGCTGGCCGCCAACGCCAAGGATTTGAGCGAAGTCTCGCGCGAATACCATGAGCGCTCGCTCGGGCGCACCGGCTTGCGCAAGATCTACATCGAGACCCTGACCTTGACCATGCTGCTGGCCGTGTTCTGCGCCGTCACGGCCGGCTTCCTGATCGCCACCAATCTGGCCCGCCCGCTGCTGCTGCTGGCGGAAGGCACGCGGGCGGTGGCGGAAGGCGACTTGTCGCCGCGTCCTATCGTCGCCAGCACCGACGAACTCGGCACGCTGACGCAGTCGTTCAACACCATGACCAAGCAGTTGTCCGACGCGCGCGGCGCCGTCGAGCGCAACCGCGTGGCGCTCGAAAGCGCCAAGGCCTACCTGGAGTCGGTGCTGGCCAACATGTCGGCCGGCGTGATGGTCATGGACAGCACGTTTGCGCTGGTAAGCTGCAACACCTCGGTCGAACGCATCCTGCACCAGTCGCTCGAGAGCCAGCTCGGCCAGCCCCTCTCGGCGATCCCCGAATTGCAGGCCTTTTCCACCGCCATCACTCAGGCTTTTGCCGAACACAGTGCCCAGACCGCCGCCGGCGCCGACAATGACGCCCACCTGCACTGGCAGCACCAGATTGAAATCCCGCGTAGTGTGACAGGTTCCGCCGCAGGCAACTTGGGCAGCGACACCATAGGCGGCAGCGTCGACGCCGACAACAGCATTACCCTGCTGGCGCGCGGATCGCGCCTGCTGGTCGGCGACGGCGAGGGCTACCTGGTCGTGTTCGACGACATTTCCGACGTTATTTCGGCGCAGCGCTCGTTCGCCTGGGGCGAAGTGGCGCGCCGGCTGGCGCATGAAATCAAGAATCCCCTGACCCCCATCCAGCTGTCGGCCGAACGCCTGGAAATGAAGCTGGCGGACAGCCTGGCGCCGCAGGAATCGGCGGTCCTCAAGAAATGCACCTCCACCATCATCAACCAGGTCTCGGCGATGAAACGCATGGTGGACGATTTCCGCGAATATGCGAAAACGCCGCCGGCGGTGCTGGAGTCGCTCGACCTGAACGCCCTGATCGACGAAATCCTGCATCTGTATTTGAGCGGCGACGAGCGCGACATCATCCGCGTCCGCCTCGCGCCCGATTTGCCGCGCGTAATGGGCGACACGACGCAACTGCGCCAGGTGATTCATAACTTGCTGCAAAACGCACAGGATGCGGTCGGGGACCGCGTCGATCACCTGCACGATGCGCAAATCGACGTCACCACCGAGCAGATCCGCTACAAAGGTTCGAAAGACGAGGCGCGCACCGCCGTGCGCCTCACCATCATGGACAACGGCACCGGTTTTTCACCGAAAATCCTGGCACGCGCCTTCGAGCCCTACGTCACATCCAAGCCGCGCGGCACGGGACTCGGTCTTGCCATGGTGAAAAAAATCATCGACGAACACGGCGGCCGCATCGATATCCAGAATCGAAGCGATGCAAGTGGTGCAAAGGTCTCAATTTTGCTGTTAAAGTTAGCGGCGATAGAATAATGCGGTAAAAGTTCCCACGCAGCGCAAATTTTGATGAAACCGGACGTCCCGGTTATCGAGCGGACGGCGTGGGGAGGTGTATCAATGAAGGCGAATACATGGCAAATATCCTGGTAGTTGACGATGAGATGGGGATACGGGAACTGCTCTCGGAAATTCTGGGGGACGAGGGACACGTGGTGGCTACTGCGGAAAACGCGCAGCAGGCGCGCGAATTCCGCGCGGCCGGCGTGCCCGACCTGGTGCTGCTCGACATCTGGATGCCCGATACCGACGGCGTCACCCTCCTCAAGGAATGGCAGCGCGATGGCTTGCTGACAATGCCGGTCATCATGATGTCCGGCCATGCCACCATCGATACCGCAGTGGAAGCAACCAGCATCGGTGCGCTCAACTTCCTCGAAAAGCCGATTTCGATGCAGAAGCTGTTGAAGGCCGTACAACAGGGCTTGTCTCGCACGACCGAGAGCGTGCGCCCGCCGGCTTACCAATTGCGCGCGGTGGCAGCGCCGGCGCCCGAGCCCAGCCGCGTCGTGACCGAAAGCCCCTTCGTGCCTGCGACCACCGTGCACAACACGGCGCCGCTGGCGATCCTATCGCCCGAAACGCCGCTGTTTTCATTGTCGTTCGATCTGCCGCTGCGTGAAGCGCGCGACGCATTCGAGCGCGCCTACTTTGAGCACCATTTGACCCGCGAAGGCGGCAGCATGACGCGCGTTGCCGAAAAAACCGGGCTTGAACGCACCCACTTGTATCGCAAGCTGAAGCAGCTCGGCGTCGAACCCGGCAAGCTGTCGAAAAAAGGGGGCTGATAGGGAGATGATCTCGGGATGAGTCCCGGAGTCTCTGCGCCGGATGCGCCGCCGACCTTGCTGACCCTGGTGACGGGCGGCACCGGCTCGGCGCGCGAAGCCGCCATCGCGGCAGCGCTCACCCCTGCAACATCGACTGCAACATCCGCTGCCATCATCGCCGAAGGCATTGCCAGCGGCACCGGCCCGCTCGATACCCATCTCCGGCTCCACCGCATCGCGCCCGGTTGCATGTGCTGCATCGGCAACCTGACGCTGCGCGTCACCCTCAATCGGATTTTGCGCAACCCGCCGCAAAGAATTTTCATCAGCCTGGCCACCGATACGCATCTGCCGCAACTGCAGAAATTCTTGGCTAGTGCGCCGTATGACGGCTTGCTAAGCCTCACCGATCCCATCATTTGCAGTGATTGACATACGGGCAATGCCAATATGCTCATTCAACTTTCCCGCAATCAAGCCGATATTTCATGCAAGGGCGCGGCATTTCGAATATATTTCCACGCTTTGCTTGAAATTGGTCTGCCGAAACACCATGTGCAGCGTTAAGAAGGCAAGCAAGGGAAATACGGAGCAAACATCATGAACCTGATCTATAACAGCGAACAATACAGCGTCGTGGAATTCGGCATCGACCATGGTCAGGAAGCCCTGCGTTCGGGCGGCTATGAAATCATGGACAAATCGGGCAAGCGCGAAATCTTCATCGGCGGCGCCTTGGCCGAAACCTTTCGCGAAAAAGTGAAAGTCCTGATTGCATCGGAACCGAGCATAGAAGAGATCGACGAATTTCTCGGCAAGTACGATGCCATGATGAGCAACCGCGTGGTCTACCACTGACTGCGCAAATTTAGCTCGCGCCCGTGCGCGCCAACTCCAGCACCGTCAGCAGTGCGCAAACCGCCGTCCACGACGGTCTGGCCGCGTTGCTGGCCAAACATGCAACGCACGCTTTCCGCAAACCTGTCGCCGATTACAATCGCGCGGCCTTCAACACCACCATCGCGGCTTGGCAAGCCGCCGGTACCCGAGCGCTGATCCTCGATGCCGGTTGCGGCGTCGGCCTGTCAACGCGCAACCTGGCAGCACAATTTCCCGATCATTTCGTCATTGGCGTCGACCAGTCCGCCGACCGCCTCATGCGCAATACGCCATGGGAGGGCTCCGTTCCAGCCAACTATGTGACGGTACGCGCCGACCTGGTCGACTACTGGCGCCTGCTGCACGATGCCGGCATCCGCCCGGCACGCCACTACCTGCTTTATCCGAATCCCTGGCCGAAAATCGGCCAATTGCAGCGCCGCTGGCATGGCCACGCCGTCTTCCCCACCGTGGTGGCCTTGGGCGGCTATTTCGAATGCCGCAGCAATTGGCGCATCTATATCGAAGAATGCGCAGCTGCCGTGACCCAGTTGAGCGGCCGGCCGGTCGACGTTCTCCCTTATGCCTGCGCCGAACCGATCACGCCTTTCGAGCGCAAGTATCGCGAATCGGGACACAGTTTGTGGCGCTGCGTGGTTCAACTATGAGCGAAAGTCACCGGCGCAGTTCAATTCACGTAACAATTTGCACAAATCGAAAGAAAAGAGAATAATCATTTGAATTATTTCCTTTTTTGAAATAATTTCAACAAAGGCGAAAGATGGATCGTTTGCAATCGATGCGCGTGTTTGCAAAAGTCGTTGAGCAGGGCAGCTTTGCCAAGGCCGGGAGCGCGCTCGATTTATCGAACGCGGTCGTCACGCGCCATGTGGCCGATCTGGAGAGCCACCTCGGCACGCGCCTGTTGAACCGCACCACACGCCGACTGTCGCTCACCGAAACCGGCCTGGCCTACCTCGAGCGCGTGCGCCACATCCTGCAAGACATCGACGATGCGGACGCCATCGCCACGTCGCAGGCCAAGAATCCGGCCGGCACCTTGCGCGTCTATTCGCAACTTGGTTTCGGCCAGTTGCAGCTGGCCAAATTGCTGCCCTTGTATTCGCAGAAATTCCCGGACGTGGTGCTCGACGTTACGCTGTCGGACCGTACCGTGGACCTGGTGGAAGACGGCTTCGACGTCGGCATCTTCATCGGCTTGCAGAAATTCGACGCCAGCATGATCGCACGCAAGATCGCCATGTCCGAAGTCATGTTGTGCGCCGCGCCCGATTACGTCAAAAAGCACGGCGCGCCGCGCGTGCCGGAAGACGTATCCTCGCATGCCTGTGTGAACTTTTCGTTCGAACAATTGCGCCATCGCTGGTCCCTGCAACGCCAGGACGGCAGCGTGGTCGCCATCCCCGTCACCAACAAGGTCGTATCCAACAACGGCGACCTGCTGCGCCAATGCGCGATTGCCGGCATGGGTCTGCTGATCCGCCCCTCGTTTACCTTGGGCGACGACCTGGCCAGCGGTCGCCTGGTGCGTTTGCTGCCGGAATTCCACCTGGGCCGGATGGCGCTGACCATGGTGTATCCGAGCCGCCGCCTGCTGTCGGCCACCGTGCGCAGCTTTGTCGATTTCATGATTGCCCAATACCCCGATCCCGAGCAAGACCCGTGGTTCACCCATGATCCCGCGCATGCGAATCCGACAAGGCATCTGTCGCGGGAATTAAGTTAAAGCAAGCGCGAGGTCGACACCCCATGCCCGAATATCACCATCAGCGCTTCCAGCGAGTACGGGAATTTTATCTGGCCCGCCAACCCATACTCGACCGCAATCAAGAGCTGGCCGCCTACGAGTTGCTGTTTCGCCGCACCGCCGTGGATCCGGCCGACGTCACCGATGACCTCACCGCGACCGCCTCGGTCATTTCCTACACGGCACAGCTGGGCATCGAGCGCGTGGTCGGCAACACCATCGGTTTTCTCAATGTCGACGCAACCGTCTTGATGAGCGACATCTTCCAGTTCCTGCCGCGCGACAAGGTGGTGCTGGAAATCATAGAAACCGTGGAAGCAACGCCCGAACTGCTGGCGCGCGTCGCCGAATTGGTGGAACAGGGGTTCCAGTTCGCGCTCGACGACGTCATCACCGATTCCGACATGGTGCAGCAATTCCTGCCCATGGTTTCCATTGTAAAAATAGACTTGCGCGACATGCCGGAGTCGGCGCTGCTCAAGCTGGCCCCGCGCTTCAAGCTGGCCGGCAAGAAGCTGCTGGCGGAAAAAGTCGAGTCCTACAACGAGTTCAAGATCTGCCTCGACCTCGGCTTCGATTATTTCCAGGGCTATTACTTCGCCAAGCCCACCATCCTGAGCGGGAAAAAACTGGCGCCGTCGCATATGTCGCTGATCGAATTGATGAACCTGCTGGTCAGCGAAGCCGACAACCACGATCTCGAAAAGGCCATCAAACACAACGTCGCGCTCGGCCTCAACCTGCTGCGCCTGGCCAACGCGCCGGCCATGGGCGCACTGCAGCGCATCGATTCGCTGGGCCAGGCCCTGATGGTGCTCGGCCGCGACCAATTGCGGCGCTGGCTGCAGATCATGCTGTACGCCGACCCCGGCAATCAGCATCTGAAGATGACGCCGCTGCTGATGCTGGCCACCACGCGCGGCAAGATGCTCGAATTGATGTCACAGAAAATTCATCCGCGCCAGAACAAGATGGCCGACACCGCGTTTACGGTCGGCATCATGTCGCTGATGGACACCCTGTTCAGCATGCCGATGAAAACCATACTCGAACAGATCGCCGTAGTCGACGAAGTCGCAGACGCGCTATTGCTGCGCAAAGGCTATTACGGCGACCTGCTGAAACTGACCGAGTACCTGGAGCGCATAGAGGAAGCGGAAGCGCTGCTGGCGCCGCTGCTGAAAAAGATGGAGCTGTCGAACGAAGACCTGAACGACGCCGAGATCGCCGCCTTCATCTGGAGCAACCAGATTTTTCAGCAAGCTGTTTAGACGATATTCAGCGCACCCAGAGCCGCTGCGCCGGCCAGCATCCACAAAGGATGGATGCGCGTCCTGACCATGGCAACCGCAGTCAGGATGGTAACAGCGTACGCCGGCGCGCCATGATCGGCCTCGCGCGTCAGCACATAGCCGCTGGCGGCAATCAGGCCTATGGTCACCGGCACCAGCCCTTCCTGCACGACGGCGCGCCAGCGCGACTGCTGAAAGCGCTGCCAGAAGCGGATAAAGAAAAAGGTCGCCAGCGAAGAAGGGATGCACATCGCCGCCGTTGCCACCAATGCGCCGGGGATGCCGGCCACTTTCCAGCCGAGCAGGCTGACAATCAAGACATTCGGACCCGGCGCCGCCTGCGACAAGGCGACCAGCGAAACAAAATCGCTGCTGCTGAGCCAGCCGCGCAATTCGACCAATTGATGGTGCATTTCCGGAATCAAGGCGTTGGCGCCGCCGATCGCGACCATCGACAGTCCGAGGAAATACCACAGCACTTCGCTCAGGGAACGCGAGTTCATTTGTGCCCCCGCCATGCAAGCAGCATGCTCACCGGCGCCAGGACCGCCAGCACCCACAACAGGGGCAAGGCCAGCAAGCCGGACCCGGCGAACGCAGCCGCCGTGACGCCGCTCTTGCGCCACGCATGCGCCTGTTTCTGTGCCTGCCTGCGCACCATGTTGTAGCCCATGGCCACCACCAGGCCGGCCGCCGCCGCCGCCGTGCCGCGTATGGCATGCTGCACCACGCCCAATTGGCCGTAATGCCCATACAGGACCGCCAGCAGCAGAATGATGGCCAGCGGCGCCAGCATCAAACCGGTGAACGCGAGCATGGCGCCGAGCGCGCCATGAAAACGCGCGCCAACCATGACGGCAAGATTGACCACGTTCGGCCCCGGCAGAACCTGCCCCAGGCTCAGGGCTTCGGCAAATTCCTCTGCGCTCAGCCAGCGCCGTTGCTCGACCAGGGCGCGCCGCGCCCATGGCAACACGCCGCCGAAGGCAACCAGGCCCATCACGAAGAAACACAGGAACAATTCCCGCCTGGTCATGGGCGCCGGCGGAGGAAGAGCAAGGGGATCGGACGGCAGCGCGTGGTCGGAAGAAGGCATGCCTCAGTGTATCAACCCTTGACGGTCAGCGCATCGAAATCGCCTATCCACTTCTGCAGCTTGGCGTGCGCATGCGCTTTTTGTTCGGGCGTGGCGATATTCACAATCAGGGCGACGATTTGCGCCACACCCTGTTTGGACGCCAGCGCGAACGCGCGCATCTCGGGCGGAGCAGTGGAACTGACCAGGGAGTTCTCGTTCATGTAATCGCGCAGCATGCCTATCACTGAGGCACGCGGCGGCTTGTCGTGCTGAATGCGCCGCAGCAGGGCCAGCAGCACTTGCTGGCGCCGTATGCGGTCGTCCAGCCACCACTGATTGTTGAGCGGCCTTTGGTCGGAAGCGTGGCGGATCCGCTCTTCCTGCTCGTCGCTGAAATCGCCAAACCAGTATTCGGCCTGCTCCATGATCTTGCGGTAGCGGTTCTCTTGCTGCTCGCTAACGTCGCCGTCGAGGTAATCTTCGCGAAATTCCCGGTTGTTGGCGGCAAACTTCTTTTCCAGCCGTTCGAGGTTGGCGGCGTCTGCCATCAGCGCGAAATCGGCCAGGTCCGGCAAGACTTGTTCGGTCACGCGATCGGCGCGCTTGCCCAATTCGTCATAATCTGCCAGCACGCTGTGCGCCGTAACCGGCCCCTGCAAGCGCGTCTGCGCGGTCCGCAGCAGCAAGACGTAGTCTTCGAGCTGGGTGCTGCGGTGCCAGGCCATGAAGCCGGCAATGCGCTGCCTGACCCAGGGCTTTTGTTCGCCGTGAAAGCCGGCATAGCCGTTGAGCCACCAATAGAGCAGCGTATCGCCGTGGTCGTAGCCAACGCGCGCCAGGCTGCAGGCGGCCAGGCTCAGCGCCAGCAGGCAAAGGGCCAGCCATTTCGCGAGTACGGCTGGGCGGGGAGCAAATGCGCTAAAATTTTGCATCATTCCTAGAAAATTCCAGGGTTCACTTATGAACGTCGTGATTCTCGCAGCCGGCATGGGCAAGCGCATGCATTCGGCCCTACCCAAAGTATTACATCTCCTGGCCGGCAAGGCTTTGCTCGCCCACGTGGCCGACACTGCGCGCACGCTGGCGCCGAATCGCCTGGTCGTGGTGTATGGCCATGGCGGCGAGGCCGTGCCGCAAGCTATGGCGGCGCCCGACCTGGTGTTCGTCAAGCAGGAGCCGCAACTCGGCACCGGCCATGCCGTCACGCAAGCCTTGCCCTTCCTCGACGACAGCGCCCCGACCCTGGTCCTGTACGGCGACGTGCCGCTGACCGCCACCGCCTCGCTGCGCCGCCTGTTGGACAGCGCCGGCAACGATAAGTTGTCGGTCATGACAGTGGGACTCGATGACCCGAGCGGCTATGGGCGCATCGTACGCGAGAATGGAAAACTGGTGCGTATCGTCGAACAAAAGGATGCGAGCGAAAGCGAGAAGGCCATTCGCGAAGTCAACACCGGGATCATGGTGGCGCCGACTGCCAAACTCAGGCAGTGGTTGGCCACGCTGTCGAACGACAATGCGCAAGGCGAATACTACCTGACCGACATCGTGGCACGCGCCGTTGCCGACGGCGTGGCGGTCGCTTCGGCCCAGCCCGACGACGTCGCCGAAACGCTGGGCGTCAACAGCAAGACGCAACTGGCGCAACTCGAACGCCTGTACCAGGCCAAGCGCGCGGCAGCCTTATTGGAGCAAGGCGTGGCGCTGGCCGATCCGGCGCGCTTCGACGTGCGCGGCGAACTGGTATGCGGCAAGGACGTCAGCATCGACGTCAACTGCGTGTTCGAAGGCAAGGTAGTCATCGAAGACGGCGCCAGCATCGCATCCCATTGCGTCATCAAGAATGCCGTCATCGCGCGCAGCGCCCAGATCAAGCCGTTCTGCCACATCGAAGACGCCGTGATCGGCGCCGGCTCGCTGATCGGCCCGTATGCGCGCCTGCGCCCCGGCACGCAACTCGCCGAAGACGTCCACATCGGCAATTTCGTCGAAGTGAAGAATGCCCGCGTCGCCCCGCACAGCAAGGCCAACCACCTGGCCTACATCGGCGACGCCACCATAGGCTCGCGCGTCAACATCGGCGCCGGCACCATCACTTGCAACTACGACGGCGTAAACAAATTCCACACGGTGATCGAAGACGACGCCTTCATCGGCAGCGACAGCCAACTGGTGGCGCCAGTCACGGTAGGCAAGGGCGCCACGCTGGGCGCCGGCACCACGCTGACCAAGAACGCGCCGCCCGACAAACTGACCATCTCGCGCACCAAGCAAATGACCATAGAAAACTGGCAGCGGCCGGTCAAGGTCAAGAAATAGGCATCGGAAGGTGGTGGGCGACGCGGAACGGTGTCGCCCTGTCCAGGTTGTAGAACTACGCCAAAGGGCTAAACCGCAATGCGGGTCTCGAACTTGGCGCGGTGAATCGAAAAGAAGCTGCGCACATTGCGCACATTGGCGTGCGCGGCAAACAGACGATGCGCCAGCGCATGGTAGGCCGGCATATCGGCCACCTGCACCACCAGTACGAAATCCGGCCCCGGCGAGACACGATAGCATTGCAGCACCGCCGCGTCAGCCGTGGCCAGCGCCTCGAATTCCGCCAGACTTTCCGCCGCCTGCCGATCGAGCGTGATTTCGACAATCGCCGTCAGCGTGGCCCCCACCTTGTCCGCTGCGAGTAAAGCCACTCGCCGTGCAATCACGCCGGCTTCCTCGAGCCGCTTGACGCGCCGCAGGCAAGTCGGCGGCGAAGCATGGACCAGCTCGGCCAACTCCAGATTGGTCACTGCGGCATCCTGTTGCAAGGCATTCAGGATGCGGCGATCGAGCTCATCAAGCAGGAAAGAGTTTTGCGACATTTAATTCTAAATTTAAAGTTATATTGAAATAATATTTCATATATATGCATTGTCAACTTTTAATTTCAAAAATCAACAAATTACGGCTACATATTTCAAATCTACTGGCCTAGCATCCGAACGTACCTTACAAATCAGGGAGACTCCCATGTGCGGCATCGTCGGCGCGGTAGCGCAGCGTAATATCACCCCGGTCCTGGTGGAAGGACTGAAACTGCTCGAATACCGCGGCTACGATTCCTGCGGCGTCGCCCTGCACGTGGACGGCAAGCTGCAACGCCTGCGCAGCACCTCGCGCGTGGCCGATCTGGAAAAGCAGGTCAAGGAAATCGAGCTGAGCGGCTTCACCGGCATCGCCCACACGCGCTGGGCCACGCACGGAGCACCGGCTTCGCATAATGCCCATCCTCACTTCTCGCGCGAACGCATCGCCCTGGTGCATAACGGCATCATCGAAAACCACGACGAGCTGCGCGCCGAACTGACTGCGGCCGGCTACAAGTTCGAAAGCCAGACCGACACCGAAGTCATCGCCCACCTGATCGACCACCTGTATACCGGCGACCTGTTCGAAACCGTGCAGCAAGCCACCAAGCACCTGGCCGGCGCCTATGCGATCGCCGTATTCAGCCGCGACGAACCGCACCGCGTGGTCGGCGCGCGCCAAGGCTCGCCGCTCATCGTCGGCGTCGGCAAGGGCGAAAACTTCCTCGCGTCCGACGCCATGGCGCTGGCCGGCACCACCGACCAGATCATCTATCTCGAAGACGGCGACGTGGTCGACCTGCAATTGCAGCGCTACTGGATCAACGACAAGGAAGGCAAGCCGGTGCAGCGCGAAGTGCGCACCGTGCACGCCCATACCGGCGCCGCCGAGCTCGGCCCTTATCGCCATTTCATGCAAAAGGAAATCTTCGAGCAGCCGCGCGCCATCGGCGACACGCTCGAAGGCGTGACTGGCATCATGCCCGAGCTGTTCGGCGACCAGGCCTACCGCACCTTCAAGCAGATCGACTCGGTGCTGATCCTGGCCTGCGGCACCAGCTATTACGCCGGCGTCACCGCCAAGTACTGGATAGAGTCGCTGGCTCAAGTGCCGGTCAACGTCGAAATCGCCAGCGAATACCGCTACCGCGACAGCGTGCCCAACCCGAATGCGCTGGTAGTCACGATTTCGCAAAGCGGCGAAACCGCCGACACGCTGGCTGCGCTCAAGCATGCGCGCTCGCTCGGCATGCAGCATACGCTCACCATCTGCAACGTCGCCACCAGCGCCATGGTGCGCGAATGCGCGATGGCCTACATCACGCGCGCCGGCATCGAAGTCGGCGTCGCTTCCACCAAGGCTTTCACCACGCAGCTAGCCGCGCTATTCCTGCTGGCGCTGGCCCTGGCGCAAACCAAGGGCCGTCTCACAGAAGAACAGGAAGCACAGCATCTGAAAGCCATGCGCCACCTGCCGACCGCGCTGGCCGCCGTGCTGGCGCTGGAACCGCAAATCATCGCCTGGGCCGACCTGTTCGCACGCAAGGAAAACGCGCTGTTCCTCGGACGCGGCCTGCACTACCCGATCGCACTGGAAGGCGCGCTCAAGCTCAAGGAAATTTCCTACATCCACGCCGAAGCCTATCCCGCAGGCGAACTCAAGCACGGCCCGCTGGCGCTGGTGACCGAAGAAATGCCGGTAGTGACGGTAGCGCCGAACGACGCCCTGATCGAAAAGCTGAAGTCCAACATGCACGAAGTGCGCGCACGCGGCGGCCAGCTCTATGTGTTCGCCGACGCCGACTCGCACATCGAAGCCAGCGAAGACGTGCACGTGCTGCGTCTGCCCGGCCACTACGGCTTGCTGTCGCCGGTCCTGCACACGGTGCCGTTGCAGTTGTTGGCCTATCACACGGCGCTGGCGCGTGGCACTGACGTCGACAAGCCGCGCAATCTCGCCAAGTCGGTTACAGTGGAATAGGAGCTAGCGTCGAACTCAAATTACTGTGCGCAGAAAACATTGTCGTTTACTAGAAAACACTGTTGTTTACTGGAAAACATTGTCGTTTCCTACTATAGCCGCGAATCCTGTGAACTTATTTGCAATTCATACCGTGACGTAGTCCAATTGAAATCTGTATCCACACGCGAACTATTCATGATTGAAATCAAGCTGCAGTGTTTGTACGAACTTTCCATGTTGAGCGTCCCAGACGTCAATAGTTGGCTCGACCTTAGGGAGGAGTTGGCGACCTAACTCGACAGCAAGAGAGAGGGGCATCGCGGGAAACAAATGGATGTGCTTGTAACCCATGTTGCGCACTTCCGCCATAAATTTGACGAAGACCATGCGGAAATGCTGTATGTCACTCTCGTCTTCTACCAAATGGGGAGTCGGATTTGCTACACCAAATCGGACTATAGGCTTGCCGCTAGCAGCGACGGAAGCTCCAGGGAACAGATTGTGGAAGTATTGCGGCGCACGGGGCTTCTGTTTGTCGCTGAGAACTTGCATAGGGATTGGTGCACGCTACGCGGCGTCAATCCAACCCGATACGCTGAAATCAAAAGCTGGCTAAAGGCGCGTGGTCCGCATGGTGCGCCTTCTATATTGATTCTGGACGATGCAATCAGCGGTGCGTCGTTGCGTGGCACGCGGTTGGCGCGACGCACAGTGTTTTGTGAAACCTGTACGGGCTTTACGGAAACAGAGTTAAAGGCGGCGCAAGATATTCTGCGGGGGAGGCATTCACATGACTAGAGTATTTTTTGATACTGAATTTGAAGGCCTCTTTCCAGGAGCCAAGCTTATCTCCATTGGCTTCGTGACAGAAGACGATGCAACTTTTTACGCGGAACTCACTGACACCTATAGTACCGAAGCGTGCGGCCAGTTTTGCCGGAAATTCGTGCTCCCGCTGTTAGATGGGGGCGATGCCGAAACAACGCTGGAACAATTGCGCGTCGATTTGCGGGTGTGGCTTGAATCTCTGGGAAAAATCGTAACGTTGATATGCGACTCGCCGCGTGACGTCGCACAATTGGATTTCATTTTTCCGAATGGCTTGCCGGCTGGATGTCAGGTCCACACACTGGGGTACATCGATAATTGGAGGCGGCGAATCCTGAACTTCCGTGGTCGTCTTCACAAGAAGAATGGTTTCAAGGCCCATCACGCATTGCACGACGCGCAAGTCAACAAGATTATCTTCACCTAACAACGTAGTATCACGAAATGCAACGCCGCTGCCGAGTGCTCACCTATTCAGCCTCATCCATTACACTTGCCGACACCAAACTACGGACAATCACTTGAATACACTTGGCGTATTTGTTTGCTTCGACTGCGGTCTCCTCCATGTTGGAATCTCTCCAGAAGAAGCCGCTCGAGTCGAGCGGGCGGTTGCGCGGCGTTTGGCGGAAGAGCCCGTTTCGACAAGCCTGCCGCCCTCACAGGGAACAAAAATTGCCTTGTTCGCAGATTCCTGTATTCAGTGCGGATGTCCGAGTACCGAATTTTCTTTCGTCTGGCAAGAACCAATGGAATGCAAGGGGAACGCAGGCGCTGTAGTCGTCATTCGACGTACTTTTCATTGAAAGAAACCGTATGCTCACGGGTGAGTAAGATAACCAACGCTATCGTGCTTGCGTAGCGATTTCGGCAAAGTCTGTTGTGCGAAGCCCCGACAGCTTTAGTCTTCGTGGGTAATTACTTCCCAAGGACCTGAGCCGACTTGTCGCAGAAACTTGCCACCATCTTCCCGTTGCACTAACGCTACTGGAAATCGAAATTTAGTTCCGAGAGGGTGACTTCGGCGCATTGCTTTTGAACATTGAACGCGCATTGATGGCGGGAATACCTGTCCGGGGATTGGTCTAACTCGGTATTCAGCGGACGAAGGTTCCCCTATATTCAGAAAAGTTTCAACTATCACGAACATGGATATCTCCTGTATTTGCGGAACCTTGTGTTGTCAAGCTATGACGAGCAGCAAGTGGACATACTGACGGATGATGTCTATCATCAAATCTGGAGAGTGCATACGACGTTGCTGTCTCCGATGTACGCCAAATAGATTTCATTCCTATCTTGCAAACACATTGAAGCTATTTTGTTTATGCGCACTCCT
>JAFANH010000102.1 GCA_019232795.1 Burkholderiaceae bacterium | reverse complement strand
TATCGACGTCGGGGTGCGCTTCCAGCTCGATCAGCGCCTCCTTGCCGTTGGTGGCTTCGACGATGTGCATGCCCTTTTCGCCCAACACGCTCGAGAGCGAGAAGATGTTGCGCATGTCGTCGTCGACCAGCAGCACTTTGCGCTTTTCCAGCATCGCCTCCTTGTCCAGCGCGTGGCGGATCATCTTTTGCTTTTCCTGCGGCAGCGAGCTTTCCACCAGGTGCAGGAACAGGCTGACTTCGTTGAGCAGGCGTTCCGGGCTTTGCGCGCCCTTGACGATGATGTTGGCCGTGTATTCCTGCAAGCGCCGCTCGTCGGCATCCGACAGGCTGCGCCCCGAATGAACGATCACGGGCGTGCCGCGGCCGACGTCCTGGCGCTGGATTTCATCGAGCAGTTCGAATCCGGTCATGTCGACCAATCCAAGATCGAGCACCATGCAGTCGAACTTCTCGTCGCGCAGACGCTCAAGCGCCTCTTTCCCCGAGCGCACAATGACGATCTCCAGCCCGCCGGTCTCGAGCAGGGCCGCAATGCTTTTCGCTTCGATTTCGTTGTCTTCGATCACCAGCAAGCGTTTGGCCGATTTGTCGATCGCTTCGCCGATCACTTTGAACACCTGTTCGAGCTGGTCGCTGCTGACCGGTTTCGAGATAAAGCCGATAGCGCCCATATTCAGGGCTTTTTGCCGGTCCTCGAGGCAGGTCATGAAGTGCACCGGGATATGGCGGGTACGCGGATTGTCCTTGATGCTGCGCATCACACCCCAGCCGTCGATATGCGGCAGCATGACGTCAAGCAGGACGGCGCTGGGCAGGAAATGGGCGGCCAGCATCAGGCCGCTCTCACCGTCGGTGGCAACAATCGCCTTGAAGCCGTGCTCACGCACGGTGTCGCGCAGGATGGCGGCGAAGGCAAAATCGTCTTCCACGATCAGGATTGAACGTTCCCCTTCGCCCAGGCCGGCACGGTCGTCTTCCACTTCCGAAGCAGGCAATTCGGCGTCCTGGCTGACCGCGACCGGGGTGGCAGCGGACAATGCCTGCGTCGGTGCGCTTGCCTGGAAACGCGTTGCGGGACTCGGGGCGGACGGCACGGCGGGAACGGCCGCGGCGGCCGGCAAGTGCGGTGCAGCCGCAGGCGGCGGTGCGGCTACGGCAAGGCCCGCTCTGGCAGGTGCATGAGCGGTATCGAGCGGGAGATAGAGCGTGAAGGTGCTGCCATGGCCCAGCACGCTATTCAAGCGTATGTCGCCACCCATGCGCTGCGCCAATTGCCGCGAAATGGACAGGCCCAGTCCGGTGCCGCCGTATTTGCGGCTGGTCGAACCATCGGCCTGCTGGAAGGCGTGGAAGATCTGTTCGTGCTTTTCCGGGGCGATGCCGATGCCGCTATCACCCACCGCAATGGCCAGGGCCGGAACCTGCAGCGGGTTGTCGAGCGGGCTTTCTATGGTCAGCGACACATGACCCTTGGCAGTGAACTTAAAGGCGTTGCCGAGCAGGTTTTTGATGATCTGCTGGGTGCGTTGCGGGTCGGCATGCAAGGTCGCCGGCGCGTCCGGCGCCACGTTGATCCTGAATTCCACGTGTTGATGCTCGGCAATCGGATGGAATAACCGACCAATTTCTTCGACCAGGCCGGCCACGGGAATATCCTCGGCATGGAATTCGAGGCGGCCGGCTTCGATCTTGGAGAGATCGAGAATGTCGTTGATCAGATTGAGCAGGTCTTTGCCGGCGCTGTGGATGGTGGCGGCATATTCGACCTGCTTCGGCGATAGCTGGCCATCCTTGTTCTTTTGCAGCAGGCTCGACAGAATGAGCATGCTGTTGAGCGGGGTGCGCAGCTCGTGCGACATATTGGCCAGGAACTCGGACTTGTAGGCGCTGACCTTTTCCAGCTCATCGACCTTGCGCTGGATTTCGCGGCTAGCGGTTTCGATCTCCGCATTCTTGACACGGATTTGCTCGCGCTGGGTTTCCAGCATTTCGGCGCGTTCTTCGAGTTCTTCGTTGCTGGCCTGCAGTTCTTCCTGCTGCACGCGCAACTCTTCGGTCTGCTCTTCGGTTTGCGCCAGCAAGACCTGCATGCGCTGACGCGACTGATTGACGCCAAATCCTATCGCCAGCCCTTCCTTTACGTGAGCGAGGAAATCCATTTCCGATTCGCTGAAACCGCGGAACGAACCCAATTCCATGACACCGATCAGATTTTCCGCATAGAGCATAGGCAATGCGACAATGGTCTTGGGCGAAGCTTGCCCCAGTCCCGACCCGATAGGGAGGTAGCCGTCCGGCACGTCGGTAAGAGTCAGGGTTTTCTTTTCGGCCGCGGCCTGACCGACCAAGCCCTGTCCCAGACGGAAACGGTCGGCGGATCGAAGCGAACCGCTCAAGGCGTAACCGGCTACCAGACTCAATTCCTGGCGATCGCCTTCAAACAGGTAGAGGGCGCCGACGCCGGCCTGCACACGTTCGGCCAGGTAAGTCAACACCTTGGCAGCCATTTCGCGCGTTTCATGCTCGCCGCGCATCACGGCGTTCAATTCGTTCAAGCCCGTCTTGAGCCAGTCGCGCGCATGGTCGGCGTCACGACTGGCGCGTAGCGAGCGCGTCATCGCATCGAAGGCGAAGTCAAGGGAACGTTGCACTTCGCTCATCTGGACGATGGAACGCAACAGGCCGCCCATTTCGTCGTGCGTCAGCGTATTGGGGTCGATCTGCAGGACTTCACCTACCTTCACTTCGTGCTCGAGGTTGCCGTTGGCGATCGCATCGATTGCCTCAATCTTCTCGGTGGCGCCGCCGGTAAGGGCACGCGCAACCGATAGCGCGCGTGTGGCCGGACCCGAGATCGAGCGCGCGATGGCAAACTGAATCAAGCCTGCCAGCGCGATCAGTGCAGCCATCGCGCCGAGCATAAGCTTGCGTGTCCGTTGCAGCACTGCGGCCTTATCTTCGAGCAGCCTTTCAAGCACAGCGTCGGCGTCATCACCGACCCGGAACTGGCCGTCCATGGCCTGCGTGAACCTCGCGAAGTAATCGGCAGCAGACAGTGACGCCGCGCCCTCCTTGACGATACTGTCGTTAGCCGCTTGTATCGCGCCGGTAGTCAAGTCAGACATATCGCGCACGTCTTTGGACAGAGCTTCGGCAAAGGACGGGTTAGCGCCGGCCGCCTTGTCGTAGGCTTTGACGACCTGATCGAAACGGTTGCGCACCCGCCCGGCGACCGCTGAGATCAACACACGATCTTCCACTGACTTCGTCTTTTGTGCCAGCAACGCAGTCCCCTTGGCGCGCATCTGCCCGGTTTCCTCAGTCAAGTATGGAAGCTGGTAGTACATGAACTGGATCAACTGGTAGCTGTCGCGATCAGGATCTAGACTCAAGCCGTAATAGTCGCCGACCAGTTCGTTTTCTTCGATCAAAGTCGCAATCAGGTCGACGTGGGCCTGAATGCTTTCCGAAACCTGTGTACCTCCCGTCGCAGTCTGTCCGCGCAGATTAGACCAATCGTGCCGGATAGCATTCCAGTGGGCCTGTACGGTCTTATCGGGAATATCCTTGATTTCCGCCGCCAGCGCATCCATGGCCACGTCGATCTCTCGCTCCTTGGCCGGTAGCGCACCACGTACAACACTGGCGTCGTTTGCAGCGAGTACCACCAAGCCACGGTGCTGCTGCATCATCTGCAGCAGTCTGCGCAATTCCGTCAGCGGACGGATACCCTTGATCTCGGCAATTTCCTCGTCAAGAGTCTTGTCTGCCTCGTTGATGTACAGATAAGCGGGGAGACAGGCGAGCACCAACGCAACCAGGCTCAGGATGAAGAACTTTTGCGTCAGCATCAGTCGGCCAAGAATAGCCTTGAGGAACATGTCGATCCTTTCTCGGAAAGTCCGCAGCACAGCTATCCAGCCTCATTGCGATAACGTAATATACCGCACCGCGACAAGCGCTTGGAAGCGATTTCGCAACGCCGAATAATTCGTAGCATGCCAGTCTCGACAATGTCCGATTTTCCAAATTATTCATTCAAACCGACGACAATCAGCGTCCCTGCATTGCCAGACTCGTCCACTAGGGCCGGCTATTCGTCACTAGGAGCATAGCGGTGTGGAATGCTCGCTTTCCGTTTTTACTTCGAGCATTGAAAAATGTCTGTTACCGTAATCCTGGCATGGCTGCGCGAGTTCATACCGGGCTTGGTATCGGTCGGTCAACGCGAACGCTTGCGCGGCAGCTGCGGCGCCATGATAGGAATATTCATTGCCGGCCTGGCCACGCGTGCCATGCTCGGTGGCGAGACATTGTCCTCACTGATGGCTACGATAAGCGCAACGGCGTCAACGCGAAAATATTGCTCCACGCATGTCGGGAGATTATGGCAGTGCAGCATTGACGCATCATCCTCTTCCGGTACGCTTTTATGACGCTGCGGCAATGAATGCGCCCCTGCCCAGCGAAGGTTTGTGGTTCCTGAGTCAATACTGTCGCTGGGGTCTGCTGAAAACGATCCCGGACCGCGCGTACATGGCACACATTGCCGAAGCAGTCAGCCAGACTGCGCATTACCGCGCTGCGGCCAGCAGTCTTGGACTGCGCACCGAACCAAGCGAGCCGCACACTTCCGTCCTGATGGATGGGCGCGCATGGGATGGCAAGGACGCGCTCGCCTATGCGGAAAGTTTTGCTATTCGCGTCTGATTTGCCGCGTCCAATCGGCAACTTTCACATGCGCAAACCACCTGTCAATTTTGACATGGTTATATTGCGGTGCACATAATAAAATCCCTTCGAATTCCAACAATAAGTCACGGAAATTCTGTTTCGGCTTGTACAATTGCCGCGTAAGCCACCTGTTCCGGTCACCTGCTCAAGCTGTCTGGACGACGCGGGCAGGTGTTCAATTCAAAGGTTTTCATGACAAGAGACGAATGCATTGGTGCAGCCAGTGCCGCCTTCGGCGGGGCGTTCGCCTGGGCGCGCCGCGGCTACTGGCAAATCAAAATTGAAACCACACCGCTGCGCATTTTGGTGTTGTCAAAAGATTTCGTGCAAAAAAATATCTTCGAAGGCGAAATGGAAGCCGATGCATTCAAGCGCATGCTGCAAGATATTCCGAGCACGAACTGGTCGGCCGATCAGGATGACGGCAGTTTGCTCTATATGGTCCGCTAACGTTTTCTTCTCCCCCTTCTCGTTCTCGCCTCGTTCTCGCCCTGCCGCGTCAATTCAACAGCAGTACAACCCAACGATTGACGGCAGCACCGCCGACTACCAGCCAGA
The DNA here is from genome assembly GCA_019232795.1 of Burkholderiaceae bacterium. Classification (GTDB taxonomy): domain Bacteria; phylum Pseudomonadota; class Gammaproteobacteria; order Burkholderiales; family Burkholderiaceae_D; genus PKWO01. Next base: position 6,154 of record JAFANH010000102.1, on the reverse strand, counting down.
CAAACAGCATCGCAGCCAGTAGTAGCGGCTTCAATCCGGCGCGGCGTATTGCCGCGACATGCGTCGTCAAGCCGAGCGCAGCCATGGCCATTGCCAACAGCAGGGTATCCAGATCGAGCAAGCTGCCGCGCAACGCCAGATCCGACGGCAAGATAGAATTGAGGCATACCATGCCGATGAAGGCAAAAGCAAACCAAGGCACCGTGATGTGAACCGGGGGCTGCGCCTGTCCAGCCGTATTAACCCGCTGCGAAGTGCGACGCGCCAACCATGCGGACAAGGCCAGCAAGAACGGCGTCAGCATCATGACTCTCACCATCTTGGCGATCACGGCCATGCCGGCGGTGTCCTCGCTGACCATGCGTGCCGCCGCCACCACTTGCGCTACCTCGTGGATGGTGGAACCGGCATACACGCCGAAAGCCGAAGGCGCAATCAACCGCCACGCGAGATTGGGCCGGTACAGCAGCGGATAAAGGAAAATCGCCAAGGTGCCGAATACCACCACGGTCGATACGGCAACGGTCACTTGCTCCGACCTGGCGCGCACCACCGGTTCGGTCGCCATGACTGCCGCGGCACCGCAGATCGCGCTTCCCGCACCTATCAGAATGGCGGTGTCGCGCTCGAGCTTGAGCCAGCAGATACCGAGCAGCAAGGCCAGCAGAAAGGTCGAGCTCAGCATCGCCGCATCGATCACGACGCCGGCGGCGCCGAGCCGGCCGATGTCCTGGAAAGTCAGACGCAAACCGTAAAGAACCACGCCGGCGCGCAACAGGGTCTGCTTGGAAAAGCCTACGCCTTCGCCGCAATTGGCTGCCAAACGCGGCAGCAGCGGATATAAGGTATTGCCAAGCACGATACCCAAGATAATTGCCATGGTCAGTGCGCTCAAGCCATGCGCCTGCAGCCATGGCAAGCCGCCAAGCTTGATGGCAGCCAATGCCAATGCGCCGCTGAGCAGCAAACCGGACAGCATCCCTGTCGCACCCCGCAATGCGTCAATAGAGCCTCGGGCACAGTCGGCAAGCGCAAACGTGCGCGCGCTCTCGGGAACGGTAGACATGATTCGCGTACTATCCTGGCAAAGTCGATATGGCGGCCAGTATAAGGAAGCTGATAAAACAAATAAAACGAATTATTTTTGTATAATTAACCTGTTTTATGGGTTAATCTACTTTTAACCGTCAACCCATTTGTCCCGACCGGCATGCGCATCACGCTAAGGCAATTGCAAATATTTTTGGCGGTGGCGGAGGCAGGCACCACTGCCGCGGCGGCGGACAGGCTGGCGTTGTCGCAATCGGCGACCAGTGCTGCGTTGAACGATCTGGAAGATATGCTGCGGACCCGCTTGTTCGACCGTGTCGGCAAACGCCTGCTGCTCAACGATAGCGGCCGCATGCTGCTGCCGCAGTCCAGGCAGGTGCTGGACGCCGCCGCTACCATAGAGTGTCAATTCCTCGACACCGATGGCATCAATGACGTCGGCAGTCTGCACATCGGCGCCAGCACCACGATAGGCGCCTATTTGCTGCCGGCGATCCTGGCGGCCGTTTCGCGCGGCACCGGAGCGCATCCACGCGTGACCATTGCCAATACCGCGGACATCGCCCTCTCGGTTGAGCGTTTTGAAGTCGACATGGGAATGGTCGAAGGCCCTTGTCACAGTCCCGATCTGGAAGTGACGCCTTGGATCATGGATGAACTAGTGATCGTGGCATCGCCGCAGCATCCCATCTTGACGGGTAAGTCCGGCAAACGAGTAGACCTCAAGTCCTTGCGCAGCGCCGGCTGGCTGCTGCGCGAATCAGGATCGGGCACCCGCGAAACCGTCGAGCAAGCCCTGTTGCCGCACTTGCATACCTTGCACCCGGTGGGCGAATTCAGCAACTCGGAAGCGATCAAGCACGCCGCCGCCGAGGGCTTGGGTCTGGCTTGCATGTCGCGCCTGATCGTGAGCGATTTGATCGCAATGGGCAGACTGGTACAGTTGCAAACCAGCCTGCCGCGGTTGCAAAGGCATTTTTACCTGGTCCATCACCGCAACAAGATTTTGTCGGCGCGGCTCGCGCATTTTCTGCAGTTTTGCCGCGCGTGGAAGCCGGCCTGACGGCCGCGCCGGCGTGTTGATCGCTTCTAAGAGGATGTTTCAAAATGAGCAGGGCTAGGGTGAAGCGAGGGTTTCGGGTAGCACGCTGCCCGCTCGCGTAACGGTGTCTGCCTGACAGCAGACACGTGCCCTGCAAGGGGCGCGACGCAGACAGTACAACTACAACGCCATGTTCATTTTGAAACGTCCACTAAAGCGAGGTCAGCTTCTTGACCAGGTACATGTCCTTATCTGCCTCTTTGAGGATCTCGTCGGGATCGTGCCGGTCGCCGATGAATACTTTTACGCCTATGCTGACCGAGCCGCGATACTTGAGCTCGCCCAGCACGTGCTCTTCGCTCAACACCTGGCGCAGCTTGTCGGCGACCGTCACGACATAAGCCGAGGCCAGTTCCGGGTTCGCCCCCAGTCCCTCGAGCAGCACCACGAATTCGTCCCCGCCCAGGCGCGCCACGGTGTCATTCTCGCGCACGCTATGGCGCAGGCGCTCCGCCACCTGGACCAACAGCTTGTCGCCAACATCGTGTCCATACGTGTCGTTCAGGCGCTTGAAGTGGTTGAGATCGAGGAAAAGCACGGCCAAATGGCTGTTCTGGCGCTTCGCGGCCAGCATCGCATGCTGAATGCGGTCGAGCAGCAGGCGTCTGTTGGGCAAATGCGTCAAGGCATCGTGGAAGGCGTGATGGCGCAGCTCCTCCTCCATGCGTTTTCGCTCGGTGAGATCGATAAACTGGATCAGCAGATGGTTTTCACCGTTGAGCGGGGCCGGCAGGATGCGGCATTCGACGAACACTTCGCGACCGAAAGAACTGGTCACGTGCACTTCCTGACGCTGTGGCGCACCATGCGTCAGCGCCGTCATGCAGCTCTCATGCAAGCCGGTAATCTGCCAAGCCTTGATATCGTGAAAATTCTGGGCCAGGAGTTTCTCACGAGTGGCGCCGACCAGTTGCGCATAGGCGTCGTTGGCGGCCACGCATTGGCCGCCAAATGCATACACGCCGATCGGCACCGGCGAATTGAGCAAAATGGTTTCGTTAAATTTGAGCACGACGGCCAATTGCTGTTGCAGCTCCGCTTGCTGTGCAAATTCGGCTTCGTAGCTCTTGACGAAAAACCAGACCACGATGGCCGTCAAGCCAATGATGAAAAACCATTCGACGGTCCACATACCGGGACTGCGCAACGGCACCACCAGCTGTATCCAGCCACGTTCTTCGGCCAGCCAATAAGTCAGAATGCCTGTCATGGACAACGCTGCAAGCCGGGTCATCACACGCCGCCCCATCATCCAACCGGCCAGCAGCAACAGCATGGGTATATCGGCCAATGCCGGCGTGCGCACACCGTTGGTCAGGAGCGGAACCAGCAATACGGAAAATGCGGCCGGGATCACGAGAACTTGGCGCGCCAGCTGCATGCGCCGAAGGCGTATGGCCGCAAAAGCGGGCAAACCGACCATGAACATCACATAGCCCACGTACTGGACCGTGGAATTAACAAAATACAAAAATATCCACAACACCAGCCCAAAGACGATCCAGATATTGACGAAGCTGCGCAGGAAGCGATTGCTGGTGTCGGCCACCCGGCTCCTTACGGTTGCGGTAGCGGCATGCGCCGCCTGTCCACTTACGGACGGTGAGACTGCAGAGGGGGGAGGCGGCTGTTGCGGAATGGGATCCATTCTTGTATCCGCTCGGCGAGATGCGGCGCTTAGTTTGTTATCAATTGTACATGAAACCAGTACTCCACCGCATTTCTCTTCTATTGGTCATCGTGCTAAGCTGACTGGCACTGCTCTTTCTGGAACATGCTTCCCGGCTGCATGCCATGTCGCTCTTTTCGACGCGCTTGCCCACCATCCAGGCTCGCATCTCGGCGCTGGTCGTGGCTTGTGTATTGCCGACGGCCTTGGCGGCTACCTTGCTGCTGTACCGCGATTTCGTCATGGAACGGGCCAGCGTGGAGCGCAGCACCGTCGACACCGCGCGCGCATTGCACCAGCTGATCGACCGTGAATTGAGCGGAGCCGAAGCGACGCTGCGCGTGCTGTCAACTTCCCCTCACCTCAAGAGCGGCGACCTCAAAAGCCTGTACGGCCAGGCGGAGGAAATTTTGCAGAACACAGACGGCGCCGGCGACGTAGCCTTCGTCCTGTGCGACGCCAACGGCCAGCAACTTCTCAACACGCTCAAGCCCTACGGAACCGCATTGCCTCAACATGGCGACGCCGCACATTTTTCCGACCTGAAGCTCGTTGCGCAGCCGGTCATTTCCGAGCTTTTTACCGGCGGTGTCGCTACGCAGCCGCTAGTCGCGGTGGAAATGGCGATACCGGCGCCGTCGCGCGGCAATCGACCTGTCTATATCCTGTCGCTTGAATTTCTATCCGGCCGTTTCGCTGAAATCCTGGAACGCCAGCATCTGCCGGCCGGGCAAATCATCGCCCTGCTTGACCGCAACGGCGCTGTCGTCGCACATGCTCCGCAGGCGCAGCACTTGGCCGGCACAAGGATAGCGCCGGCGTTGATGGAGCATATGAAGTCTGCCGGCGAAGGCACCGTCGAAACCGATGTACTGGGAAATTCCACGTCCCTGATCGCCTTCAGTCGCTCGGCTTTGTCCAACTGGACATTGTTCATCGGCATGCCGCGCGAGGCGATTACCGGCGGCTTGTGGGAATCTGTATCCCTGGTGGCGGCTGGCACGCTGCTGCTGCTGGCGCTGGGACTGATGCTCGCCAAATTCATTGGCGATCGCATTTCCCGTTCGATCAAGGGCCTGGTCAAGCCTGCGCTTGCGCTCGGGCACGGTCAGGTCGTGACCGTGCCTCCGCTGCTGCTGCGCGAAGCTGACGATGTCGGCCAGGCGCTGGTCAAGGCCGCGCGGCTGATCGAGCAGCGCACGGCCGAACGGGACTTTGCGAAGCAAACGGTCAAGCAGCTTGGGGAGGTAACACAGAAATTCGAATACCAGGCCTGCCACGACGAACTGACCGGACTTGGCAATCGCATGCTGTTCAATCAATTGATCAAGAGCGGAATTGAAAGCTGCGCCGCACATGGCGACCGCTTGATCGTATTTTATATTGACGTGGACGATCTGAAAGCCGTCAACGATCGTTACGGCCACATGGTCGGCGACGACCTGTTGCGCCAGTTTGCCGCGCGTCTGAAGGGGGGACTGCGCGAATTCGACGTCACCGCCCGGCTCGGCGGTGACGAGTTCGCTGCTATTTTGTTGCACGCCAATCCGACATACGCGGAGGCAACCGCGCATTCCCTGATCGATACGCTTTCGCGGCCCTACCAGATCGGCGAACTAACTGTCTCCACTTCGGCCAGCATAGGTGTCGCTGGCTATCCCGATTCCGCCACGACCACCGAAGACTTGCTGCGCCGCGCCGACCTGGCCATGTATCGCGCCAAGAACAACGGCAAGCGGCGCTGCGTGCTATACGACCAATCGATGGATCAGGAACGAGCCTGATTCTTCGTGCCAAATTTCATTGTGCCGAATTTGTGCCAAATTCAACGCATCGGCTTCATTGCGTTGCCGACACCACCGGCAGTTCAACAAAGCTGAGCTTGTCGCCGCCATCGAAAACGCGGATCGTGGCCTTGCGGTAATCGTCGGGCTTGGCCAGGAAAATGTTTTCGACATAGGTTTGCGGATTGCGGTCGTACAGTGGGAACAGGCTGGACTGCACCTGTACCATGACACGATGCCCCGGCAAAAACACGTGGTTGGCGGCCGGCAGCGCGAAGCGGTAGCGTTGCGGACGATTGGCCGGAATCGGCGACGGGTGGCTGAAGCTGTCGCGATAACGGCCGCGCAGGATATCGGCCGTAACCATCATTTGATAGCCGCCCATCTTGGGATCGCGGCCCTCCTCGTCCGGAAATACATCGATCAGCTTGACCACGAAGTCGCCGTCGGTGCCGGTGGTCGAAGCAATCAAATTGGCGATCGGGTTGCCTGCAATAGTCAGCGGCTGCTGCAGCGCTTCCGAAGTGAACACCAGCACGTCGGGACGGC
>JAFANH010000058.1 GCA_019232795.1 Burkholderiaceae bacterium | reverse complement strand
GGCGCGGCAACGTCGGCTTGCGCGTCGTGAACACCAATCAGTACGGCCTGGCGTACAGCTACGACAGCAATACCGGCAACTTCGACCCGGTCACCGCCAGCCACGACTATGTCAACGTGCTGCCCAGCGCCAATTTCAAGTTCGACCTGAGCAAGGATCTGGTGGCGCGCGCGGCGGTGTCTGAAACCATGTCGCGTGCCGACTATTCCGCCTTGTCGCCGGCCGTGGTGTTGAACAATCTCGACTTGACCGGCTCCGGCGGCAACTCCGACCTCAAGCCGGTGCGCTCGATCAACTACGACGCTACGCTGGAATGGTATTTTGCACCGCAGTCTATCCTGTCGGCCGGGCTGTTCTACATGAACATGCCGTCCTACATCAGCTTCGGCAACAACAACCGTCCCTTCCTCGACACCACGACCGATCAGATCGCCACCTACCTGATCACTTCGCCGTATAACATCGCGGCCAAGAATCAGGGCATGGAATTGTCTTGGCAGCAACCGTTGTGGGGAGGCTTCGGCGCACTGCTCAATTACACCTATTCCGACGGCCACGACGCCAGCGGCGCGGCGCTGGTGGGATCCTCGAAGAACACGGCCAACGCGGAAGTCTATTACGAGGACAACAAGTTCAGCGCGCGCCTGGCCTACAACTACCGCTCGTCCTTCCTGGTCGGCTTGGCCAACGTCACACCTCAATATATGGCCGGTATCGGCACGCTGGCGGCTTCGTTGAACTACAAGATCAACGACACCTTCAGCCTCACTTTCGACGGCTTGAACTTGAACAACCCCATCATCAAGTACTATTCCAATGCCGAACGGCCGCAGGCCTTCTACTCGAACGGCCGGCAGTTCTTCCTGGGAGTACGCGTGTCCTTGTAACCGTCCCTCCAAAGCCTTACCCGGGCTTTGCGGCAAACTGGGCGCCAGCCTGGTTTGCCGTTTTTCGTTAACCGACTACGCTATTTTGGCCTGAACCTGTATGACGCAACAACGCATAGCCTTCGACATCGGCGCCACCAACAGCCGTATCGCCTTGTTCGAGGGCGAGACGATTACCTGGCGCACCGAGGCGCCGACACCCAGCCAAGACGGCCCCGACGCCGTTGCTGCGGGTATGGCCGAATTGCACCGCCCGCTTGCCGGCCTGGCCGTCCCGATCGGCGTCGCCATCACCGGGCAGATTGCCGACGGCTGTGTCACCGCGCATAATCATGCGATGCTGCCGGGTTGGCAGCGTTACCCGCTGCAGCAAGTGTTGAGCGCAAAGCTGCAAAGGCCGGTGTGCGTGGTCAACGATGCGCGCGCTGCCGCCTGGGGTGAATACGTGTACGGCAACGGCCGGGGCTGCGACGAATTCCTGTTCATGACGGTTTCCTCCGGGGTCGGCGCCGGCTTGGTCCTGAACCGCCGCTTGCATCTGGCCAAAAACGGCTTCGACGCTGAGCTTGGCGAAATGCCCGCCGGCGACGGCAACACCCTTGAATACCACGCCTCCGGAACGGCACTCGGTCGCTTGGCCGGTGAACATGGCTACCCGAGCGGCAAGGCGCTATGCGACGCCGCCGATGCCGGCGAGGTACACGCCTCTGAGCTGTACCAACACGGCATCCGCGCCATCGCCGCCAAGTTGGCAGATCTAACCGTCATGCTGGGCATAGAGCGCGTGGCCGTCGGCGGCAGCGTGGGTCTGCGTCCAGGTTACCTGGAGCGGCTGCGCCACGAAATGGCACAGTATCCCGCCATCTACCATTACGAATTGCTGCCGGCCGCGCTCGGGCACGATGCAGGCCTGATCGGCGCTGCCGTCTTGGCGTTAGGGGAGTAAAGGTTTACAGTGGCGGAGACAGGAGAAAACACCAGCATGCCCACCGCCGCTCACAAGTTGATCCGCAGCCGCTGGCCGTGGCTGGCGGCTTCGCTGACATTGACCGCGGCGCTGTTTGTTGCCACCACCCTGGGCTGGCTATGGTATGCCGACCAGCGCGCGACCGCCGAGCGCCAATTGTCGCTCGACTTGACCTGGCTGGATCAGAACGTCACGCAGTCGCTGCACGATAACCAGGAATTGCTGACCAATTGGGCGCAAGACTTGCAAACTTCCACGCCGCGCAAACAAGCCGATTTCTTTTCCCTGGCCGATGGCTTGATGAAGCAAAACCCCGGTTTGATCGCGATCGACTACGTCGACCGCAACGGCCGCCGCATTGCCGGCCTGCCAGAATACGCGAACGCCGGCGACCGGCCAAGCCGCTTGCCGCCTTTGACCGACCCCCTGATTGCCGAGGCCCTGCAACGCTGCTACTCCCTGAGGAAACCGGCATTCAGCCGCGTGATCGAGCAATACGCACCGCTTTGGGTACTGGCACTACCGATCGCCGAAGACGACCCCAAGGCCGGCGCCATCCTGGCGACCTACGACCTTGATCAGTTATTGACTACGCAAGCACCGTGGTGGTTCGTCCAGCGTTATGACTTCAGCCTGGTCGATCGCGACAACAAACAATTGGCCCCGCGCGACAGCGAGGTGACGATGGCGAACGACGCGCTGCAAAAACTCGATTTCGGCCCCGAAGGCAGCGGCCTCACGCTACGCGCCGCGCCGCATGCCAAGGGACGTTCCGAAGGCCCACTGCTATGGCTGGCGGCTGCGGTCGTGGCATTCGGCGTGTTGATCATTTGGCTGCTGCGCCTGTTGCAACGCTGGCTGCGCGAATTGCAAAAGGAACGCGAAGCGCTGGCCTCCTCGCGCGCGCAGTTGTATGCGGTACTGTCCGGGCTGGAATCGGCAGTGTCGGTCAGCGCGCAAAGCGACGGCCGCTTGCTGTTCCGCAACCGCAGACACAGCGACTTGTTCGGCTTCGATAGCGCTGGCGAATGCTGCCTGATGCCGTGGCCGGAACTGCCACGTACCGGCAATGCCGGAGGCAAGGGAGACGGCAAGGAACAAAAATCCGTCGAGTTTTTCGACCCATACAGCGGGCATTGGTACCACGTCGAACGGCGCACCATCTTATGGGTGGATAATTCGCCGGTTTTTCTCGATATCGCCACCGACGTCAGTGCCGAGCGCGCGGCTGCCGAGACGGCACGCGAGCGCGACGAACTTCTGCAGCACACGGCGCGACTGGCCAGCCTGGCCGAATTCGCTTCCGGCATCGCCCATGAATTAAATCAACCGCTGGCGGCCATCGCCAATTATTCCGCCGCTGCCGCCAGCTTCCTCGAAGCTGCGCCGCCGGTGCTGAGCAAAGTTCAGGAGGCGGTACGCCGCATGGGCGATGAATCGCGCCGCGCCGGCAAGATCGTCCACAGCATGCGCGGCTTCATCCAAAAGCGCGCCAGCCGGCACGACGTGCACAACCTGTTTGCCTTGTTGAACGAACCTCTGGCGCTGCTGGCACCCTTGGCGCAACGCCTGCAGATCGAGATTGCGGTCGAAATCGATCCGGTCGAGCGCGCCCTCGCCGTTGAGTGCGATGCCGTCATGATCGAACAGGTGCTGTTCAACCTGATTCGCAATGCACTCGAAGCGGTATCGAGTGAGGCAAAGCAGATGGAACGCGAACCGGTGCAAGTCAGATTTGTGCGCGATGGCGACAACGTCGTCGTCAGCATCGCTGATCGCGGCCCGGGCTTGCAAGAGCCGGGTAAGCTGTTCCAGCCGTTTTACACAACCAAGAGCGACGGCATGGGGCTGGGCCTGGCGATCTGCCGCACGGTCATAGAAAGCCATGGCGGACGGCTATGGAGCGAACCCAATCCCGGCGGCGGCGCCTGCTTCCTGTTCCGCTTGCCTTGCACGGCGCAGGAGCAGGCAGCGGCCTGACATGCCCAACTTCTCGAACCTAGTCTCTACAACCAGAACCATTCGATCCGAGCAATGGAACCGACCTCTCCCATTCCCCACAATTCGCGCATTGCCCTGATAGACGACGACCCCGGCGTCCGCAGCTCGATGGGTATGCTGCTGGAAACGCGCAACTGGAGTTATACCGAATTCGAGCGCGCCGCAGATTTTCTCGAAGGGGCGACGCCGGCCGACTTCAACTGCCTCATCATCGATGTGCGCATTCCCGACATGAGCGGCCTGGAATTGTTCGAGGAATTGAACCGGCGCGCCAGGGACACACATAGCTATCTGCCGCCGGCCTTGTTCCTGAGCGGCCATGGCGATATCCCCATGGTAGTGCGCGTGCTCAAGCAAGGCGCTGCCGATTTCCTGGAAAAGCCGGCCGACCACCGCACCTTGCTCGACGCGGTGGCGCGTGCACTCACCACCGACCTCGCCGCACGCGCGGCGCACGAGACGCATGCGGGACTGCTGTGCGAAATTGCCGAACTCACGCAGCGCGAGCGCGAAGTGCTGACCGAAATCGTGGCCGGTTATCTAAGCAAGCAGATAGCCGATCACCTGAACATCAGCACCAAGACCGTCGAAGCGCACCGCTTGCGGATACTGCAGAAATTCAACGTCCGCACCAGCATGGAATTGGCGGCCAAGCTGCGCGACGTGCCGCACAGCCTGTGGCAAAGCTGAATTAAGCGAGTTGTTGCGCCAGCGCGTGGAACAACCAGGCGCCGTGCGGTATCCACTGCTCGCTCCAGCGCCAGGAATGGATGGGCACGCTCTGCGACGGCATGCGGAAATCGATGTCGTCTTCGTTTTCCAGGCCCGAGGTGATGCCGTTGCAGACGCCGCCTGGCGCGTTCCAGAAACCTTTTTCGTAGCGCGGATTGTTACGCCCGTAGCCTTGCATCATGCAGGCATCGAATGGATTGCAACCGAAAATCCAATCGAACACCCCCAAGGCGTAGTCGCCCAGTTCGGCGCAGAAAACGGCATCATCGGAAAAATGGCGGGCCGCTCCCAATGCCGCCGAGGCTATCGATGCCAGGCGCGCATTCTCTCCCTGCCACCAATAACCGCTTTCATTGTCGTGCGGGACGAAGAATTGCGTGCGCCCTGCCCTGCCCGGCATGTGCACTACCTGGCGCGGATAGCGGAACGGATTGCCGTCCACGTACAAAGTGACGCCGAGATCATGTTGCAAGCCGCGGCGCAAGCCATGGCGGCACGCGTCGAACACCGCTGAATCCGGCAGGATTTCCATGAAACGCTGTAGGGCGATATAGAGCAGGCCGGCCTCGGCGGCATGGAAATAGCTGCGCGTCTTTGCATTGTTTGCCCAGAACCAGCCAACCTCGCTTTGGCGGCGCAACAGGTTGGCGGCGCGATACTCGGCAGCCTTTTGATATTCCGGCTTGCCGCTTGCGGCATACAGTTCAACTGCAGCCAGCAGCGCGCAGTAATCGTCTATGATGTTTTCTTCGCCGTCGTCGAGATACGCGGCGTTATGCGCTTCGAGATGGGCGAAAGCCTTCTCGGCGGCGGCCAGGTAATCGGCACGGCCATGCTCGCCGTCGCGCGGCAAGCTGCTCGCGCGCGCCAGCGCGGCAATGGCGCTTCCGCCGCCTTGGCGATAGCCGGCCTGGTAAGTGTCGAATTTATGTCCTTGCTGGGTGGTATAGCTGCAGATGTCGCGCTGCTCGACATCCTTGCTCCAGCAGTCGAACACGGTCATGTAAAAGTAACCGGCCGGATCGAGCATGCGCATCAGGAAGTCGGCGCCATGCAGCGCCTCGTCCACCATGCGTTCGTCGAACCACACCGATTGCTGCGGCATGCGCGCGCGCCCGTCGATCAGGTTCCACACGACTTGCGGCGTCTGCTGCGGATTCATGAAGTTGGCGTAGGAAAGATGCGACAAATACTTGGAAGCATCGCCGGAGGCGTCATACCAGCCGCCATGCACGTCGGCACGTTCGCCGCTGCCGTATTTCGGACGTGAGCGGTCCGCGATATCAAAGATACCGGTGCAGCGCTGCGACTTCAGGTAGTGCACCAGATCGGACTGCACTTGCGCATCGTAAAGGGCAGCAGTTATCTTGAACGGCTGCGACAGCAAGGGCAGCAGCGGCGGCGCGATGCCGTCGACCACCAGTACGAACGTCCCTTCGCTTTGCAAGCCGCTGAAGTCGGCTTCCCAGAATTGCCAGTTGCGCCATTGGGCGACGCCTCCGCGCGGCTTCAAGCTGCCATGGAACACAGAATGGCGTTGCTCCGCGTGGTAGATCGTGAACGATGCATCCCCGGGAAGGCTGTCGGCTTCGATCAGCGCGATTTTTTTTGCCGCAGGCTGGTAGCCGAGATGGTTGTGCAAGACTTTCATGAGCGCAGTGGTCGGTTGGTGGCCCGTTCGATATTACTGAATCCGGGGAAAGGCATCGCCGGCATGATCGAACAGCAGGCATTGCTGCGGAGGAAAAGCTACGCGCACCTGGTCGCCATAGCTCAGTTTCACGGCGTGGCCGGGCAGCTTCATGCACAAATCCTCAGCTATGCCGGCCACTTTCAGATAAGCCAGCATCTGGTCGCCCAGGTGTTCAACCAGCGTCACTTGCGCCTGCAAAGCGGCGGCATCGCTTTCTTCAGCCAGGCGCAGATGCTCGGGCCGGATGCCGAGCGTGACATCCCGGCCTGCTGTGCCGCGCGCAACGTCGGCCGCCGCCGGCAGGTGTTCGTCGCCAGGCAGCGTGATGGCCGCGCTTCCCGACGCCAGCTTACCCTGCAAAAAATTCATTTTCGGTGCGCCGAGGAAGCCGGCCACGAACAGATTGGCCGGGCGGTCGTACAACTCGAGCGGGCTGCCGACCTGCTGCACTACACCGCCGTTGAAAACGACGATGCGGTCGGCCAGCGTCATCGCCTCGACCTGATCGTGCGTGACGTAGACCATTGTGGCGCGCAGGCGCTTATGCAGTTCGCGCAGCTCGGCCCGCATGGACACGCGCAGTTCCGCATCCAAGTTGGACAGCGGCTCGTCGAACAGGACGATCTTGGCCTCGCGCAGGATGGCCTGGCCGATCGCTTCGCGCTGGTGCTGGCTGCCAGAGAGCTGGGTGGGCTTGCGCTCCAGC
>JAFANH010000022.1 GCA_019232795.1 Burkholderiaceae bacterium | reverse complement strand
GCCACGATGCCGCCCATGGTGCGCATCACGCTTTCCAGGCGCCGCAGCTTGCCGTTCCACAGATCCAGCGACAGGCGGTCCTGCTGCGGCAGCAGTTCCTTCAGCACGTAAGAGCGCTTGCCGATGCTGACTGCCGACAGAAACGCCGGTGAAATCGCCTGCACCCGCTTCTGCACTGCGACCACGCGCTCGGCCTCGGTCTGCCACTCGGGCTGCGCTGTCGGCACATACGGCGCCAGGGCCGAACCAGGCGCCAGCTTCAGATCCAGCAGGAAGTTCCCATCGAGCCCACCACGGCCCCGCACCAATATCGAATAACGCTCCAGCCCCAGGCTGCCGGTGCCGGCGATGCGGCGCGCCACGTCCACCACGCGGAAAAAGTCCGGTGCAGGCTGCGTCTCCGCATACTCCGCCATGAAGTCCTTCACCTTCTTGCGTTGCGCATCATCGACCGGCAGCGCCTTGATGCCATCCAGGCGCAGCTTGCGCTTGCCCTTGCGGATATCGGTGCGGCGGTCCAGATAAGCGGGCCGCTCGCGCAGGCGCAGGTCGCGCAGCAGATCGCGTACCATGCCCTCGGCGGTCAGCCGCTCCACCCAGCGCGCCTTGCCCTCGCCGAGATTTTCCGCGTAGGCGTCGAGGAAACAGTGGCACAAGGCGATGGCTTCGGCCGGACGCACTTTCAACGTATCGGCCGCCACCAGCACGCTGACCAGAAAGCGGCTCAGCTCCCAGCTTGCAGGCGCCAGCACCGCTTCGTCAAAGTCGTTCAGATCGAAATACGACAGGCGATTGTCGCCCTTGTAGGTGCCGAAGTTTTCCAGATGAAGATCGCCGCAGATCCACCCAGGCGGCGCGCTGTTGAGCAGCCGGTCGGCAGGAAAATCCTGGTAAAACAGATGGCAAGTCCCGCGCAGGAATGCAAAGGGATTATCCGCGATCAGACGGTACTTCATCTCCACCCGCTCGGCCTCGCGGTCTGCGTTAAATGCCGCCACCAGCCCAACCACATCGCGTTCGCGCACCGCTGCCTTTTTTGCCATCTTCAATCCCTCAACGAATGAAAGCAGAGCTTACAGGATTCCGATTTCCTTGAGCCAGCCTTCAACCAAAGCAGGCCAGGACGACACAGGATGGTCCTTATCGCGCAGTCCGAAGGCATGCCCTCCCTTGGCAAACAGATGCACCTCCGCCGGCACACCGGCCTGATTGAGCGCGCGCGCATACAGCGTGCTGTTACAGATCGGATCTACGGGATCGTCCCAAGCCTGCAGCAGGAAGGTCGGCGGCGTTTTCTCGGTGACGCGAATGCTCGGATCAAGCTTCGCTCCCGCGCGGCACAAATGGCCGGGATACAGGGCGATCGCAAAGTCAGGACGGCTGCTGAGCTTATCGACGGCATCAACCGGCTTATAGGCCGACGCAAAAATATTACTGGTCTGCGCGACCAGATAGCCGCCCGCAGAAAAGCCGATCACGCCGATTTTATTGGGATCGATGTTCAACTCCTGCGCCCGCGAGCGAACCAGCTTGATGGTTCTTTGCGCATCCTGCAGCGCGCGCGGCACCTTGGGCGTCACGGAACACTGGCATTTCTCATCCCAGTGATGATTCCCGTTCGGGACACGATACTTGAGCAGGACGCAGGTGATACCGCGTGCCGTCAGCCAGTCGCAGATCTCCGAGCCTTCCAGGTCCATGGCCAGCACCTTGAAGCCGCCGCCCGGGAAGACGACTACCGCCGCCCCGGTGTTCTCTCCTTTGGGCGCATAGACCGTCATGGTCGGCTGGCTGACGTCCCGCGCTTGCAACCATCCGCCATGTCCCTCAGCGCTCACCATCGACTCCGCTCCCGGGCTGGCGATCGCATCCGGCACCGCATTCGGCCAGATAGCCCGTTGCGACAGGTCTGCCGCCGGCTGCCAGACTTCCGCTGACGCCGAAACACGGCAAGTCGCCAGAAGAAAACAAGAGATCCAAACGCAGAATTTACGCATGTGGCACCAACGAAAAGATATCAGCAGACACTGGCTTTCCTTGAAGGCACAACCGGTTTCGCGCAAGGCCTTCACGCACAGCGCCTGACTTCATCGCCACACCCTCGCTGGCAACATTGCCGACCCCAACCACAATTTCCACTCGATAAAGCCCAAGCTCGCGGAACGCATGTTGAGAAAGCGCCTGCACACATCGCAAGGCAATGCCCTGTCGTTGCGCTGTTTGACGTACCCAGTATCCCAGGTTGCAAAACCTATGCTGCAGCCGGATTTCATTCAGCCCGGCCCCGCCCAAAAACTTACCGGTGGCTTGGCAAAAAATTCCGTACTCGTAGGCTGTACCGGCCGCTTCTTTGGACCGGCAATCAGCAAACCATTTCAGGGCATGATCGACGGTATAGTCCTTCGAGCACCAGTCCATCCACTGGCCGACCGACTCAATCGACTCCAGAACTCCCGTCGTAAACTCTTCGGCATCCGAGTCTGAATACGGTCTTAAAATCAAGCCGGAAACGGAAATAGGACGGGATTCCATATTACCTCGCGATGTCGCTCGCCTTACTTGATGGCGAAAAACAAAGAATCGCAAGCCAGGCAGTGAACGAGAAAGCACGTTGAATCCCGGTGAAACAGAAAAAGCCGAGAACCACTTGAGAGAAACTGTAAGAAAGGTCAACGCCTGCAGTTTCCATCACATATCGGGTAACCAGCGCCGCCAATATGCCGGTCACCGCTAAAAACCACCATTTTTGTTCGATTTTTGATTTCATCGTTATAAAGCTCATAAAAAATTAACAAATTGCGCAGTTCCAGGGCCTCCGCCTCAGCCTGGACATAAAAGGATGGGAGACTCTCAGGGTGTTCCGACACAAACCGGTTCAGCAACTCGCAGATTGGAAATCAAGTTTGAATCCTCAACCGTGAAATCAATCCGCAAGATGCAGGTAGGAAAAAAACCCTTTGTCTGGGTACAGTCAAATTTCTCGCGCCTCGCCCCAGCTACATGGCATTGGTAACCCTGGCTCGCCAGCTTCTGCTCAGCATCCCAATACATTGCTCCAGACTTCACACCGAGTGATGCGAGTTGTTCATCGCTCATCTTCGGCGGCGTACCGCATCCAGTTACGGCAAGCGCCGTTGCGCAGACTGCGAATAGCCCGGTGAGGAAATTAATGGCTTGCATATTCTTTTTTGGATTGAATGAGTTGCTCAGTTTCAGCCAAAATGGAGCTTCAATATCACTCCGGGAACACCTTCCATCGCTCAGGGAGCGAAACCCATGGCCACCGCTTCCTGTCCGTCACCGAATAGGCCGGTTCCGGCAAGCCTTCGTCCGCAAAACAACCGCCAGCGATACCGATAGATTCCGCGGCGGCGGAAGTGAACCAGAACAGCGTGGTTCCGCAGGTCGGGCAGAAATGCCGCTCCTGCTTCAGGTGATTAAGACGATAGACCTTTGTCTCGCCGGTCATTTCAATAACTGCCGCCTTGGGGAAGTACGCCGAGATGCCGAACGCACTGCCAGTCCTGCGTTTGCAATTGGTGCAATGACATATCCCCTGCGTGGTCGGCAAGGCGTTCACCGTAATTGAAGCCTGCCCGCAGGCGCAAACTGCCTGGTTTTTTACCTCACTTCTCATATTACCTAACTGTAATTTTCCTTATTTCTCAGAGTGTTACACTGAAACCGTTGTATACCCCTGAAGTGGTTATTTGGTAAGGCCGCGCATTG
>JAFANH010000072.1 GCA_019232795.1 Burkholderiaceae bacterium | reverse complement strand
TGCGCAAGGCCAACATAGGCGGCGAAGCCATGCGGCCGGAAGACCAGGAGCGCGTGCGGCAGATCGCGGCTTACCGCTGGATCGGGGTCGACGGCGCCGACCGCGATTTCCTCGATCAGAACGAAGTCGATAACCTGACCATCCGCGCAGGCACATTGACCTCGGAAGAACGGCAAGTCATCAACAATCATATCTCCGTGACCATCCGCATGCTGGAATCGCTGCCCTGGCCCAAGCATTTGGAGCGCGTGCCGGAATACGCGGGCGGTCATCATGAAAAAATGGACGGCACCGGCTATCCGCGCGGCTTGCGTGCCGATCAGATGTCGCTGCAGGCACGCATGATGGCGATTGCCGATATTTTCGAAGCGCTGACCGCCAAGGACAGACCCTACAAGACCGGCAAGACGCTGAGCGAGTCGCTGCATATTCTGGGAGGCTTCTGCCTGCGCAAGCACATCGATCCCGATCTGTTCGACGTGTTCGTGCGCGACAAGGTGTATCTGAGCTATGCCGAGCGTTTCATGGATCCGGCGCAGATCGACGAAGTGGACGACAGCAAGATACCCGGCTACGTGCCATAGAATATCGACGCTTCCGCGCCGGGGAAGGTCAAGAACGAACTTAAGGGGGCAATTTGCGCAAATTATTGGCCAAACACGGGGCGCGCTGGGCCGTAGGCCTGGCGTTGACGCTGATTGTGAGCGCCCATGCGCTGTTTTTCCCGCCTAATCGCATCGTCGAACGCCTCGACATCTTCATCGGAGACCTGCGCGTCAACAGCAATGCGCAACATCCTCAGATCGACCCGCGCGTCGTCATCGTCGACATCGATGAAAAGAGCCTGATTGAAGTCGGCCGTTTTCCCTGGAGCCGCAATGTTCAAGCCGACCTGGTGCGCGAATTGACCCAACATTACCAAGTCAGGGCTGCAGGTTTCGACATCGACTTCCCCGAGCCCGACACCACTTCCGGCTACCTCACGCTCGAAGCTCTGGCACAAACGGATTTCAAGGGCGTACCTGACTTTGGCGAGAAATTGAAGCTGCTCAAGCCCAAGCTTGACTACGATGAATTGATGGCCGAAGCCTTGAAGGATCAACCGGTGGTCCTCGGTTATTCCTTGTCCCTCAAGCAAAAGAAGGGCGTACTGCCGCCGCCGGCGTTCCGCCAGTCCGATCTCGGCGGACTGGAATTGCATGCGCTGGCATACACGGGCTATGAGGCGAATATTGCCAAATTGCAGGGTGCGGCGCGCAGCGGCGGCTTTTTCAACACCGAAATCGATTCGGACGGCGTCTTGCGGTCTTCGCCGCTGATCGCCAAGGTGGGCGACGGCTACTACGAATCGCTGGCGCTGGCGACGACGCGCGTCGCGCTGGGCGCCACGGCGACCATGCCGCTCTTCCTGCCGCCTTCGGCGTTCGCGAACGACAAAGCGCGCCGCGAATACGGTGTGCTGGACAAGCTGGTGTTGAATACTCAGCCGGTTCGTCGTATTCCTGTCGAAGACGGGTTGAAAGTCCGCATCGATTATCGCGGCAGGGGAGGGGTAGACGGCGGCGGTTTCAAATACGTGTCCGCCACCGACGTCTTGCATGAGCGTGTACCGGTTGAGGAACTGGCGCGCCGTATCGTCCTGGTCGGCACCAGCGTGCCAGGCTTGAACGACTTGCGTGCCGCGCCGATGAATAGCGAATTTCCCGGCGTCGAGGCGCACGCCAACATGGTGGCCTCGATTCTCGACGGCCATTTCAAACAAGTGATCCCCGACAGCGATTCCTTCAACCTCGTGCAAATCGTGTTCGTCGGTTTGGCATTGACCTTTGCACTTTCATTGTTGCGGCCGGTCAGCTCCATCATCTCGACCATGGTCGTGTTGACGGGCTTGCTATGGCTTAATTTCTGGTTCTATCAGAGCGCTGGTTGGATACTGCCTGTGGCCGCCGCGCTGTTGCTGGCAGTGACTCTGTTCGTGATCAATATCGCCTGGGGCTACCTGTTCGAATACCGTAAAGGACGGGCCATGACCAACTTGTTCGGCGAGTACGTTGCACCCGAACTGGTCGAGGTGATGTCCAGCGACCCCGAGCACTACAACATGGAAGGCGAGGTGCGCGAGCTCACCATCCTGTTCTGCGACGTGCGCGGCTTCACTACCATCTCGGAAGGGCTGGAGCCGAACGCGCTGCGCGAATACATCAACCTTTACCTGACCGCCATGTCGGAAGACATCCGTGGCAACCGCGGCACGCTGGACAAGTACATCGGTGATGCCGTCATGGCGTTCTGGGGCGCACCGGTGACGCTGCCGAACCACGCCGGGCTGGGCGTAACCACCGCGCTGCTGATGCACAAGAGCGCGGAAAAGCTCAACGCCGATTTCACCGCGCGCGGCTGGCCGCCGCTCAAGATAGGCATCGGCCTCAATACGGGCGAAGTGCGCGTCGGCGACATGGGCTCGAAAATCCGCCGCGCCTATACCGTCATGGGCGACGCCGTCAATCTGGCTTCGCGCCTGGAAGGCATTACCAAGGAATACGGTGTCGGCGTGGTGGTGGGCGAGGGCACCAAGGCTGCCGCGCCCGATTTCGCCTACCGCGAACTCGATCGTGTGCGCGTCAAGGGCAAGAACGAACCGGTCGCCATTTTCGAGCCCGTGAAATTGCAATCCGAACTGAGCGAAGACGAACGTCGGGTGCTCTCACGCTGGCACGCGGCGCTTAAATCCTTCCGTGCTCAGAAGTGGGACGAAGCGGAACTGACTATCCTCTCCCTGCAAAAGGCCGATCCCGAACGCAAGCTCTACAAGCGCTATCTCGATTCCATAGCCGATCTGCGCGCCGACCCGCCGGGAGCGGAATGGGACGGTGTAACGACGTTCAAGACGAAATAAACCGAAATAAGTTGAATAGCAGCGGTTTTTTCATCGCTTGGTGGCAGTCCAATATTCCCGCATGAGTTCATGTGACCACGACGGCTGGCGCACCTCTTCGCGCGGCAGAAACTCGCGCATCACCGGCTTGATGTCGAGCACCGGCGTGCCGTCGATGGCGTCGAGCTCTTTTACGTAGAGTCTCGTTCCCTCTACGCGTGTGATGCGGCAGATGGTGCTGCCGATGCGGTTCGGCCGATTCTTGCCGCGTTGCGCGAAGATGCCGACCGCCGGCCACGCCGGATTGTTGCGCGGGTGGCGGCTGCCCGAGACGATCCTGGCCGGATCGACGCCATGAAACAGGAACAGAATTTCTACGTGTGAAAAGTCGGCCAAGCCCCACAAGGCTTCGTCGGAAAAACTTGTCGCCAACTGGATGCATGCGTCCTCTCCACCCCAAAAGTCGTCTTCGGCATCGACGCGGACTGCTGTCACGAAGCCGATTGCCTCTACCATCTGTTGCATGCGCTTTCCTTTCTAACTTCCGCCGCCGTTTGTCGTTGAGCATGGGCGCTTCAGTTTGAGGCCAATAGGCGCACTGCACAACAAAGACAGCTTGGCCGACGTGTTTGCATGGGCTGGTGAAAAGATAAGGAGCCAACGATCGGCTTACCTATAAAAATTTCTTTATGAAAATAAAACTTGTCAACGCGGTCCAAATTTGAAGCGTTTTGGCAGGCAGCGATACCTATCGCTGCCAACTTTCCCCAATTCCGTTTAGCAAGGAGACCTTATGAACAAGAAATTCGTTGCTGTCATTTCCGCCATATCTTTGATCGCCGGTGTCGCCATTGGCGCGGAGGTCCGCGACTGGCACGAAATCAAGGCCGCCGACCGCCATATCGACGAGGCGCTCAAGGAACTGAACGATGCGCGCGCCGCCAATCACTACGATATGGGCGGGCATGCCGCCAAGGCTGAGCAATTGCTGCACGACGCCAAGCATGAAATCCACGACGCGATCGAATCGGCCAAAACACATTGATTCGGACAGGGGATTACGTGAACGTTGATCGTTTGTGTATTCCCTCCTACAATGCAGGCCATCTTTATTCGGGGAACTGAGTTTGCTGCCTGGGCTCCAATAAAGCAGGGGAGCAGGATACCTACGACCTGACACTCGTTCCTGTTCCCCGGCTCCCTCTTCCGCGTAACCGGCGGGAGAGGGGGATTTTTCCCTGCGCCTGGCTTGATATCCGAGCGAATTGTGTTACCATCGGTTCATGTCGATATTGAGCGCTCGGCGCCGTTTCGACGTTTGATCAATTCAGAATGTAAGAGCGAGAAAGGCAACCCGGTTATGACACCGCGAACTACCACCACCATGGTTGGACAGCGACGCTAGTCGGGATCTTTTTTGCATCAGGAAAAAGCGCGGCTGGCCCGCGTTTTTTTTCGTCCGCGTTTTTCGTCGAATTTTCTCTTCCCGGTTTTGAAATTTGTTGATCGGCCAAGTTGGCCGAGTTGGAGCACAAAATGCCAGTAGTAAGACTTCCAGATGGTTCCCAACGTCAATTCGACGCCCCCGTCACGGTGGCGCAAGTCGCCGCCAACATCGGCACCGGCTTGGCCAAGGCAGCCTTGGCCGGCAAGGTTGACGGCAAGGTGGTGGATACTTCGTTCCTGATCGATCACGACGTCGATCTCGCCATCGTCACCGACAAGGACCCCGATGGCCTGGACGTGATCCGCCACTCGACCGCGCACTTGCTGGCCTACGCCGTCAAGGAATTGTTCCCGGACGCGCAAGTGACCATCGGCCCGGTTATCGAAAACGGCTTTTACTACGACTTCTCCTACAAGCGTCCTTTTACGCCGGAAGACCTTGAAGCCATCGAAAAGAAAATGATGGAACTGGCCAAGAAGGATGAGCCGGTCACGCGCAAGGTGCTGCCGCGCGACGAGGCCGTGGCCTACTTCAAGTCCATCGGCGAAGCCTACAAGGCCGAGATCATCGAATCGATTCCGGCCGACCAGGACGTGTCGCTCTATACGGAAGGCAAGTTCACCGACCTGTGCCGCGGCCCGCACGTGCCGTCCACCGGCAAGCTCAAGGTGTTCAAGCTGATGAAGCTGGCAGTCGCCTACTGGAGCGGCGACTCCAAGAACGAGATGCTGCAGCGCGTCTATGGCACGGCGTGGGCGAAAAAAGAGGAACAGGACGCTTACCTCAACATGCTGGAAGAGGCCGAAAAGCGCGACCATCGCAAACTGGGTCGCCAGCTTGACCTGTTCCACTTCCAGGAAGAGGCGCCGGGTCTGATCTTTTGGCACCCGAAAGGCTGGACCGTGTGGCAACAGGTCGAACAATACATGCGCAACGTCTACCGCGACAACGGCTACCAGGAGGTCAAGGCACCGCAGATTCTCGACCGCAGCTTGTGGGAAAAATCGGGGCATTGGGAAAACTACAAGGACAACATGTTCACGACCGAGTCGGAGAACCGTGCTTACGCTTTGAAGCCGATGAACTGCCCCGGCCACATCCAGATCTACAAGGCCAACATGCACTCCTACCGCGAGCTGCCGCTGCGTTACGGCGAGTTCGGCGCCTGCCACCGCAACGAGCCGTCCGGTTCGCTGCACGGCATGATGCGGGTGCGCGGCTTCACCCAGGACGATGGCCACATCTTCTGTACCGAAGACCAGGTCCTGGACGAATGCGTGGCCTACACGGCTTTGCTGCAAAAGGTCTATCAGGACTTCGGTTTCACCGACATTATTTATAAGGTGGCAACACGCCCGGAAAAACGTGTCGGTTCCGACGAGGCCTGGGACAAGGCCGAGCACGCGCTGATCGAATCGCTCAAGCGCTCCGGCTGCGCCTACGAGATCGCGCCCGGCGACGGCGCCTTCTATGGCCCCAAGATCGAATACACGCTCAAGGACGCCATCGGCCGCATGTGGCAATGCGGCACCATGCAGGTCGATTTCTCGATGACGGCCCGCTTGGGCGCCGAATATGTCGCAGAAGACAACTCGCGCCAGGTGCCGGTCATGCTGCACCGGGCCATTTTGGGCTCGCTGGAGCGTTTCATCGGCATGTTGATCGAAAATCATGCCGGCGCGTTGCCGCTGTGGTTGTCTCCTGTGCAAGTCGTGGTGGTCAATATTTCCGATGCGCAAGCTGAATATGCCCAAAATGTCGCACAAAACCTGAAAAAACAAGGGTTTAGGGTGCACCTCGATTTGCGTAACGAGAAAATAACCTATAAAATACGCGAGCATTCGGTCCAGAAGCAGCCTTATATCGTCGTCATAGGCGATAAGGAGCGGGACGCGAACTCAGTGGCCGTGCGTGCGCGGGGCAATGTCGACTTGGGCGTGATGTCGGTCGACGCGTTGGTAGAGCGTCTGAAGGGCGATCTCGAAACCAAGGCCTGAAACAAGAAGCCAAGCACGGTTTTCATAGCGACGGAAGTCACGGTGGGCGACTCAGGTTACCCGCTGCGTGCTGGCGTCGCTATTTAATTTTTTTAAAGGATACTGCAATAGCTACCGAACGCTCGCATCGCATCAACGGCGAAATCACTGCGCAGGAACTGCGTTTGTCTGGGGTCCAAAACGAACCTTTGGGAATCGTCAGTCTGGCTGAGGCTTTTCGCTTGGCGGAAGAAGCGAACGTCGATCTGGTGGAAATCGCCCCGACGGCGCAACCGCCTGTATGTCGGCTCATGGACTACGGCAAGTTCAAGTATTCGGAGCAAAAGAAGGCGCATGAGGCCAAGCTGAAGCAGAAGGTCATCCAGGTCAAGGAAGTCAAATTCCGCCCGGGTACCGATGATGGCGATTACAACATCAAGCTGCGCAACCTCATCAAGTTCCTGGACGAAGGCGACAAGACCAAGATCACCTTGCGCTTTCGCGGCCGCGAGATGGCCCATCAGGAAATCGGCGCGCGCATGCTGGAGCGTTTGAAAGCGGACCTGGATCCGTATGGCCAGGTAGAGCAGTTTCCGAAGATGGAAGGCCGCCAGATGATTATGGTTCTGGCGCCTAAAAAGAAGAAGTAACACTACATGCCCCTCTCCCACTAGTGGGAGAGGGGTTGGGGAGAGGGGAAGCGTCAAGGCCAGTTGCCTCGCAAGCACCCACTCCCCCGGCCCCTCTCCCGCAAGCGGGAGAGGGGAGTAAAAGGAAGAGCAGTGAAAGTGGAATTTGGCAAACCGTTCGCAAGAACGGTTCGCCCGATCAGCGAAGGACTCGATTCCTTCGCTGCGAACAGGCGGCGAAAGCCACTTGTTCCAATAAGTGAAAGCAGGCATCCAAGAGCAACGCGATGTTGCCACCTGCAATCATCTAAAAATGGAGCTGCCTCAGGGCAGATTTGCTATGCCAAAAATGAAGACGAAAAGCAGCGCTAAAAAGCGCTTTCGCGTACGTCCGGGTGGAACCGTCAAGCGCGGTCAGGCGTTCAAGCGCCACATCCTGACCAAGAAGACCACCAAGAACAAACGTCAATTGCGCGGTGCAGTCGATGTCCATGCCACAAACATGGATTCGATTCGCGCGATGATGCCGTTCGCCTAACCTCACACACTAAGGAGTAATCATGCCTCGAGTAAAACGTGGGGTCACGGCACGGGCCCGTCACAAGAAAGTTCTTGACCAAGCTAAAGGCTATCGCGGCCGTCGCAGCAAGGTCTATCGCATCGCCAAGCAAGCGGTCATGCGCGCAGGCCAGTATGCCTACCGCGACCGCCGCAACAAGAAGCGCGTGTTCCGCGCTCTGTGGATCACCCGTATCAACGCGGCAGCGCGTGAGCATGGCGTGACCTACAGCGCGTTCATGAATGGTCTGAAGAAAGCCGCTATCGAACTGGACCGCAAGGTTCTGGCCGATATGGCAGTGATGGACAAGCCGGCATTTGCCGCGATTGTCAATCGCGTGAAGGCCACGATCGCCGCTTAATGCTGCTTCATCGTAGTTGAAGGTACACCGGCCGCAAGCCGGAAGTGCCGTGAAAGCGGGGCAAAGGTCTTCACCGATGCCCCGTTTTTATTTTCCGTTTTGGGTAAGCGTTTAAGTAGTTGGTCATGCAACCCGCTTGAGCTACCCGTTTTGGGCGAACCAACCATCCCCATGAATTTAGACGAACTCGTAGTACAAGCCCAGGCCGATTTCGCAGCCGCCGCAGATGCCGCCGCGCTGGAAAACGCCAAGGCCAAATACCTCGGCAAGACCGGGCAAATCACCGAGCAGATGAAGGGCCTCGGCAGGCTCGCGCCGGAGGAGCGCAAGGCGCAGGGCGCTGTCATCAACGTTGCCAAGGAAAAGATCGAAGCGGCGCTGAATGCGCGGCGCGACAAGCTGGCCGATGACCAATTGCAGGTGCGTTTGAACGCGGAGGCGATCGACGTCACCTTGCCTGGCCGCGGCCGCGGCATGGGCGGCATACACCCTGTCATGCGTACTTGGCAGCGTATCGAAGAGATTTTCGGCTCGATCGGTTTCGACGTGGCAGATGGCCCCGAGATCGAGACCGACTGGACCAATTTCAGCGCCTTGAACAGCCCGGAAAACCATCCGGCGCGCTCGATGCAGGATACCTTCTACATCGACGGCAAGGACACGCAGGGCAAGCAACTGCTGCTGCGCACGCATACCAGCCCGATGCAGGTGCGCTACGCGCGCATGCACAAGCCGCCGATCAAGGTCATTGCACCCGGCCGCACCTATCGCGTCGACAGCGACGCCACCCATTCGCCGATGTTCCACCAGGTGGAAGGCCTGTGGATCGCCGAAGACATCAGCTTCGCCGACCTCAAGGGTGTCTACCTCAACTTCGTCAAGGCCTTCTTCGAGACCGAAGACCTGCAGGTACGCTTCCGCCCCTCGTACTTTCCGTTCACCGAACCTTCGGCCGAGATCGACATCGCTTTCGGCAGCGGCCCGCTCAAGGGGCGCTGGCTCGAAGTGTCGGGTGCCGGGCAGGTACATCCGACCGTGGTGCGCAACATGGGTCTCGACCCCACCCAATACATCGGTTTCGCGTTCGGCTCCGGGCTTGAGCGTTTGACCATGCTGCGTTATGGGATCAATGATTTGCGCTTGTTCTATGAAGGCGACTTGCGGTTTTTGAAGCAATTTAACTGACATACTGCGTGATCACATTGTTTGGTGCGAGGGCGTATCGAATAACGGCGGCACGCAATCAATCTTCCGTCGTTCCCGCGTAGGCGGGAACCCAGGTAGCTTTTAAAATCAGCCTGGATCCCCGCCTACGCGGGGACGACGTGGTGGAGGAGTGCATCGAGACGACCGAAGCCTCCCGCTCGCAAGCTAGACGACAACAAGATTCGAAAGTAAGACTATGCAATTCTCAGAAAACTGGCTGCGCACGATGGTCGATCCGAACCTGAATTCGGACGAATTGGCGCACTTGCTCACCATGTCCGGTCTCGAGGTCGAGGAAGTCGAGGCCGTGGCGCCGCCTTTTTCCAACGTCGTCGTCGCCAAGGTGCTTGAACTCGCCAAGCACCCGAACGCCGACCGCCTCAACGTTTGCCAGGTTGACGCCGGCACAGGCACGCTGCTCAACATCGTGTGCGGCGCTCCCAACGTCAAGGCCGGCATGAAAGTCGTTTGCGCGCTGGCCGGCGCCGTGCTCCCGCCCGGTGAGGATGGCAAGCCCTTCGAAATCAAGGTTGGCAAGCTGCGTGGCGTCGAGTCGCAGGGCATGCTGTGCTCGGCACGTGAATTGAAGCTGTCGGACGAGCACAGCGGTTTGATCGAATTGCCCGACGATGCGCCGGTGGGCCAGAACTTCCGCGACTATTACCAGCTCAACGATCGCAAGTTCACCATCAAGCTGACGCCGAACAAGGCCGACTGCCTGTCCGTGCTGGGCGTTGCGCGCGAAGTGTCTGCCTTGACCGGTACGCCGCTCAAGGCCCCGGCATGCGAAGCGGTAGCGGTCACGATGGCCGACAAGCTGCCGGTGCGCATCTCTGCGCCCGACCTGTGCGGCCGCTTCTCGGGCCGCATCATCCGCGGCCTGAATGCGCGCGCGCAGACGCCGGAATGGATGAAGCAGCGTCTTGAGCGCAGCGGTCAGCGCCCGATTTCAGCGCTGGTCGACATTTCCAACTATGTCATGCTCGAACTGGGGCGTCCCAGCCATGTGTTTGACTTGCACAAGATTCACGGCGGTATGGATGTGCGCTGGGGCCGCAAGGGCGAGTCGCTCAAGCTCTTGAACGGCAACACCATCGAAGTGGACGACTGGGTAGGCGTGATCGCCGACGAACACGAGATCGAATCGCTGGCCGGCATCATGGGCGGCGACTCCACCGCAGTCTCGCTCGACACCACCGACATCTATCTCGAAGCTGCATTCTGGTGGCCGCAAGCCATTCAAGGCCGCGCGCGCCGCTACAACTTCTCTACCGACGCCGCTCACCGCTATGAGCGCGGTGTCGACTACGCCACGACAGTCGAACACATCGAGCGCATCACCACGCTGATCGTGGAAATCTGCGGCCAGAAGGACAAGACCCAGATCGGTCCTGTCGACGACCAGATCGTCAGCCTGCCGCAGCGCAAGCCGGTCGAAATGCGCACCGCGCGCGCCGCCAAGGTGATCGGCGTGACTTTCGACGATGCGCAAGTGGCCGACATCTTCACCCGCCTCGGCCTTGAATTTACGCAACAGCCCGGTTTGTTCTCCGTGACGCCGCCTTCCTACCGTTTCGATATCGAAATCGAGGAAGACTTGATCGAAGAAGTTGCGCGCGTGTATGGCTTTGAAAATATCCCGGCCTTGCCGCCCATTGCAGCCAATGCCATGCGCATTGCCCCGGAAGATTGCCGCTCGCTGTTCACGATCCGCCGTCAGATGGCCGATCTCGATTACCAGGAGGTGGTCAACTACAGCTTCGTCGAGGAGGCTTGGGAAGCCGATTTCTGCGCCAATACCGCACCGATCAAGCTGCTCAACCCCATCGCCAGCCAGATGAGCGTGATGCGCACCTCGCTGGTGGGCAGCCTGGTCGCCAACGTGCGCTACAACCTCAACCGCAAACTCGACCGCGTGCGCGTGTTCGAAATCGGCGCGGTTTACCACCGCAACGATACTACGGTCGACGGTGAACTGTCGGTTGCCGGTTACGACCAGCCCAAGCGCTTGGCCGCGCTTGCCTACGGGCCTGCTGCGCCAGGGCAATGGGGGCAGGTAGACCGTCAGGTCGATTATTTCGACATCAAGGCCGATCTCGAGGCAATGTTTGCCCCTGCGGCCCTGAGCTTTAAAAAGGAAGCTCACCCGGCGCTGCATCCGGGGCGTTCGGCCAGCATTTTGCTGGATGGAAAGGTCATCGGTTTCATCGGTGAACTGCATCCGCGTTGGCAACAGAAATATGAACTGCCTTTGGCGCCGGTATTGTTCGAGGTCGACGTAACTGCGCTGCAGGCACGTAAAGTGCCGGCTTTTGCCGAGGTTTCGAAATTCCCGGCGGTAACACGCGACTTGGCCCTGGTATTGAAACAAGGCGTTCCGGCACAGGATTTGATCGATACTTTTGTTGTCGAGCGGCAATCCAATGCTAGCTGTGGTATCGTGCAAGCTATTGTTTTATTTGATGAATATCGTGGCAAGGGTTT
>JAFANH010000063.1 GCA_019232795.1 Burkholderiaceae bacterium | reverse complement strand
TTCCTTTCTTTAGCATGTCGCAACTGTCCATGCGTCTCGCCCTGGTCGGCAATCCCAATTGCGGCAAGACCGCTTTATTCAACCGCCTCACCGGCGCCCGTCAAAAGGTAGCCAACTATGCTGGCGTGACGGTTGAGCGCAAGCAAGGGCAATTCACTTCACCCACCGGCCGCGTCTATCAAGTGCTCGACCTGCCCGGCGCCTACAGCCTGAACGCCATGTCGCCCGACGAAGCCGTCACGCGCGACGTGCTGTTCGGCACGCGTGCCGACGAGACTCCGCCCGATGTCATCGTGCTGGTGGCCGACGCCACCAACCTGCGCCTGAATTTGCGCCTGGTATTGGAAGTGCTGCGCCTCAAGCGCCCTACCGTGCTGGCGCTGAACATGATGGACGTGGCGAAAAAGCGCGGCCTGCGCATCGACGTGGCGCGCCTGCAAGCCGAGCTGGGCATTCCCGTGATTGAATCGATTGCGATCCACCCGCACGGCGGCAACGCCTTGATCGCCCAGCTCGACCGCATGAAACCGCAGCTGCAGGCGGATATCTCGGCCACCACGATCACCGAGTTCCATGCCAACAATACATCGTCTCTGGAAGCTACCCAGGCCGAGGTGCGCCGCATTCTCGACCTCACCGTGCGCGAGGAAGGCGATGCGGCCGGTTTGGGCGATCGCATCGATGACGTCATCCTGCATCCGGTATTCGGTTACGTCATCCTGGCGGTGTTGCTGTTCCTGATTTTCCAGGCTGTGTTCAGTTGGTCGAAGTGGCCGATGGACTTGATCAAGAATAGCGTCGATGGCTTGGGCCAGATCGTCGCCGGCATGCTGCCGGAAGGGATTTTGCGCAGCCTGCTGGTGGACGGCATCCTGTCCGGCGTGGGCAGCGTACTGGTATTTCTGCCGCAGATTCTCATTCTGTTCCTGTTTATCCTGTCACTGGAAGAATCCGGTTACCTGCCTCGCGCCGCGTTTCTGCTCGACCGCCTGATGGGCAGCGTCGGTCTGTCGGGTCGCGCCTTCATCCCGTTGTTGTCGAGTTTCGCCTGTGCCATTCCCGGCATCATGGCCACGCGCACGATACAGAATCCGCGCGACCGCATGGTTACCATCATGATTGCGCCCCTGATGACCTGCTCGGCGCGGCTGCCGGTCTATGCCTTGATCATTGGCGCCTTCATTCCGACGCGCCCGATCGGCATCTTCAACCTGCAAGGCCTGGTGCTATTCCTGCTGTACGTGGCAGGTATCGTCTCGGCCATGGCTGTGGCCTGGGTGCTCAAGCTCGCCATGGGAAAGCGCCAGTACCAGCCCTTGATGCTGGAACTGCCGAACTATCATTGGCCCAATCTGCGCAACCTGGCGCTCGGCCTGTGGGAGCGCGCACGCATTTTCATCACGCGTGTCGGCACCATCATCCTGGCGTTGATGATCCTGCTGTGGTTCCTTTCCAGCTTCCCCGCTCCTCCTGCCGGCGCCGCCGGACCGGCCATCCAATACAGCTTGGCCGGCCATATCGGCAGCCTGCTCGAACATGTATTTGCGCCGATCGGCTTCAATTGGCAGATCGCCATCGCGCTGATCCCGGGTATGGCGGCGCGCGAAGTCGCAGTCGGCGCGCTCGGCACGGTTTATGCGCTGTCGGCCACCAGCGGCGAGCTCGCCACTACCCTGACTCCCATGATCGCGGCAAGCTGGAGCCTGCCGACTGCGCTGTCGCTCCTGGCCTGGTATGTATTTGCGCCGCAATGCATTTCAACGCTCTCCATTGTCAAACGCGAAACCAACTCATGGAAGCCGGCCGTGATCATGGCTGCCTATATGTTTGCGCTCGCCTACCTGGGCTCGTTTGCTACCTACCAAGTCAGCCGCCTGTTGCTCGGAGGCGCGTGATGCAGGAATTCATCGTTGCCGTCATCGTCGCCTGTGCCGCGCTGGTTGTGGCGAAACGCTATGCGCCGGCCGCGTTGAAACGGGCAACGCGCTCGCGGGCAGCCAAAGCCGCGTCGCGTCTCGGCTGGAATAAATTGGCTGCAAAAATCGAACAACAAGCCGAAGCCGGCGCGTCATGCGCGGACGGCTGCGGCAGTTGCGGCGGCTGCGGGCCTGGCAATGCTTCCGAAGAAAATACCGTGAATGCCCCGACAGCCCCGATAAAGCATACTGTCGTTTCTCTGGAAAACCTCAGGCAAAATCTCCGGCGCTGAGAAATCCGCCGCCCCGCAATCTGCCCTTGTCTCACCTCCCGCTTGCCTTTCTCCAATGATGGCGCGTACCATGCATGAGCAAAAGCCAGGAATGGGAGGATCTATGGAAAACCTATTGCGATGGGCAGGACGCGTAGCCGGGCTGGCCGGTCTCCTTATCTGCGCCTTCGCGGTGACCGTGCGGCTTGGGGGACAATGGTCCTATCACAACTTCCAGGTGGGTTCGATCCTGCAAGCGGGTATGGCGATGCTAATCGTCGCTTGCCTTGCCTACTGCGCCAGCATCGCGGAACGCAAGCCCTGACAA
>JAFANH010000016.1 GCA_019232795.1 Burkholderiaceae bacterium | reverse complement strand
ATGATTACCTCGACTCGACCGGGTTTTACCAAAACCGGGTCGCCAAGGAACATCGTTCACGCATGAATGTTCCGTTCTATCTGCATGATGAAACGCTGAACGCGGCGTTCTTGGCAGGCGCCAAAGAGCGCGGCCTGCTGCAATTGATGGGTCACAAGTCGGTAGGCGGCATGCGCGCGTCGCTGTACAACGCGATGCCCATAACAGGGGTGCAAGCCCTGGTCGCCTATCTGAAAGAATTCGAAGCCGGCCACGGTTAGGGCGTCGATTTATTCGGCGTTGCCTCAAGAGGCTGTTGAGAAATTTTCCTGGCTAGGCGGATGGCCGCCCCGCTTGCGACGCAGACAGTACGCCTGTACGGCAAGTCGCGCCAACACCGCCAGGGCAATTTCTCAACAGCCTCTGTTCCGTGGTGGTGGTGAAACCCCGGAATATTATGAGCGACGAAAAACTCAAACCTTTGCGTGAGCAGATCGATGCGATCGACGCGCAGATCATCGACCTGCTGAACCGGCGCGCGCGCGTGGCGCAGGAAGTCGGCCACGTCAAAGCCCTGACCAATGCCCCGGTGTTCCGGCCCGAACGCGAAGCCATGGTGCTGCGCCGTGTGGCCGACCTGAACCGGGGGCCGCTGCCCAATCCCGATGTGCAGATGATTTTCCGCGAGGTCATGTCGATCTGCCGCGCGCTGGAGCGGCGCGTCACGGTCGCCTATCTCGGCCCGGAAGGGACTTTCAGCGAACAGGCTGTCTACCAGCAGTTCGGCCATGCGGTCGAAGGTATGCCCTGCGTCTCGATCGACGAAGTGTTCCGCGCCACCGAAGCCGGCACGGCCGATTTCGGCGTGGTTCCGGTCGAGAATTCGTCGGAAGGCGCGGTCAACCGCACGCTCGACCTGTTGCTGCAAACCACGCTGATCATCAGCGGCGACGTGGCAATCGATGTGCATCACAGTCTGATGAGCAAGACCGGCGGCGTGGATGGCATCGCGCGCATCTGCGCCCACTCGCAGGCGCTGGCGCAATGCCAGGCATGGCTCAACCAGCATTATCCGAATATCGAACGGCAGGCGGTTGCCTCCAATGCGCAAGCCGCCAAGATGGCGAGCGAAGATGCGACGGTGGCGGCGATTGCCGGGCAGATCGCCGGTGAGAAATACAACCTGCAAGTCATCAGCGCCCATATCCAGGACGACCCGCACAACCGCACCCGCTTTTCCGTGATCGGACGCCTGCAGACCACGCCCAGCGGCCGCGACCGCACTTCGCTGGTGCTGTCGGTACCGAACAAGGCCGGCGCCGTCTACAGCCTGCTGGCGCCGCTGGCCACGCATGGCGTTTCGATGACGCGCTTCGAATCGCGGCCGGCGCGCATGGGGACCTGGGAGTATTACTTCTACGTCGACGTGGAAGGTCACGTGCAGGAAGAAAAGGTAACCAAGGCGCTGGCCGAGCTGAAGCAGAATGCGGCCTTCTTCAAGGTGCTCGGCTCTTACCCGCTCGGCGTTTGACAGAGCCATGTTAAACAAAGTTGCCATTTTCGGCGTCGGTCTGATCGGCGGCTCGTTCGCGTTGGCGCTGAAGAAGGCACAGGCCGTACGGCAAGTGGTCGGCGTCGGCCGCAGTGCGGCGGCCATGGAGACGGCGCGCGAGCTGGGCATCGTCGACAGCGTGGCGGCTAATGCCGCCGATGCGGTGACCGGTGCTGACCTGGTGTTACTGGCGGCGCCGGTGGCGCAAACAGGCGCGATTCTCGCGGCCATCGCGCCGCATCTGCAACCTGGCACGGTGGTGACCGATGCCGGCAGCACCAAGTCTGACGTGGTTGCGGCGGCGCGTGCGGCGCTTGGTAGCAAGGTCCGGCAATTCGTGCCCGGCCATCCGATTGCCGGGCGCGAGAAGAACGGCCCCGAAGCCGCGATTGACCATTTATACGTCGGCAAGAAGGTGGTGCTGACGCCGTTGCCGGAAAACGCGCCGCAGGATGTGGCGCGCGTGGCGGCCGCCTGGGAGCAATGCGGCGCGGTCATTCACCAATTGACGCCGGAACAGCATGACCAGGTGTTTGCCGCGGTCAGTCATTTGCCGCACCTGTTGGCCTATGCGCTGGTCGATGACATCGCCGGCAAGCCGCATGCCGATCTGTTGTTCCAATATGCCGCCAGCGGCTTTCGCGATTTCACACGGATTGCCGCCTCGTCGCCCGAGATGTGGCGCGATATCTCTTTAGCCAATCAAACTGCCTTGCTCGGCGAGCTCGACGCCTATATGGCGCAGCTGCAGCGCATGCGCGCGCATCTTGCTGCCGGCGACGGTGTTGCGCTCGAGTCCGTCTACGCTAACGCCCAGCGTGCGCGCCATGCCTGGGGACAGGCGCTGGAAGCCGCCGAAAGCGCGAAGAAATAAGCGCGAAGAAATAAGGAATACCCGTCATGAAGCATTATCCGCATTACCTCGAATTGCAGCCGGCCATGCGCGCCGGCGGCACAGTGCAGTTGCCCGGCTCGAAAAGCATTTCCAACCGGACGCTGCTGCTGGCGGCCTTGGCCGATGGCACCTCGCACATCCATGACTTGCTCGCCTCGGACGATACGCACGTGATGCTGATGGCCTTGCAGGCGCTCGGTATCCAGTGGCAGCAGCAGGGCGAATCGCAGGACTACGTGGTGCAAGGCGGCAAGGGCGCGTTTGCGCAACATGAGGCCGACCTGTTCATGGGCAATGCCGGTACCGCGATCCGTCCGTTGACGGCAGCCCTGGCCGTGCTCGGCGGTGACTATCACTTGCACGGCGTGGCGCGCATGCACGAGCGTCCCATCGGCGACCTGGTCGACGCCTTGAACGCCATCGGCGCGCAGATCGAATATCGCGGTACACCCGGCTTCCCGCCTTTGCAAATCCGGCGCGGCCACATCCATGCCCAACGCATGCAGGTGCGCGGCAATGTCTCGAGCCAGTTCCTGACGGCCCTGCTGATGGCGGCGCCGCTGATGGCGAAGACTTGGCCGGTCACCATCGAAGTG
Organism: Burkholderiaceae bacterium; assembly: GCA_019232795.1. Classification (GTDB taxonomy): domain Bacteria; phylum Pseudomonadota; class Gammaproteobacteria; order Burkholderiales; family Burkholderiaceae_D; genus PKWO01. The sequence goes on along the minus strand of JAFANH010000016.1, from coordinate 3,595 downwards.
GTGGGCGAACTGATTTCCAAACCCTACATCGAGATTACGCTCAAGCTGATGAAGCGTTTCGGCGTCGAAGTAGAACGCGACGGCTGGCGCGCTTTCACGGTGCCCACAGGGAGCCGTTACGTCAGTCCCGGCGACGTGCACGTCGAAGGCGATGCGTCTTCGGCTTCCTACTTCCTGGCGGCAGGCGCCATCGCAGGCGGCCCGGTGCGCGTGCAAGGGGTGGGTGAAGACAGTATCCAGGGCGACGTGCGTTTCGTCGATGCCTTGCGCCAGATGGGCGCCACCATCACCACCGGTCCGAACTGGCTGGAGGCGAAGTCGAACGGTGTGCTGAAAGCCATCGACGCCGATTTCAACCACATCCCCGACGCCGCCATGACCATCGCCGTGGCGGCTCTGTATGCCGACGGCCCCAGCACCTTGCGCAATATCGGCAGCTGGCGGGTCAAGGAAACCGACCGTATTGCCGCCATGGCAACCGAATTGCGCAAGCTCGGCGCCGAAGTGGAAGAAGGCGCCGACTATCTGCGCGTGACGCCGCCGCGCGCAATCGCCGGCGCCGCCATCGATACGTATGACGATCACCGTATGGCCATGTGCTTTTCGCTGGCTTCCCTCAACGGCGCTGCGCGCGCCGGCAACCGCATCCGCATCAACGATCCGAAGTGCGTCGCCAAGACCTTCCCTGACTATTTCGATGCCTTTGCGCAGATCGCGCACAATAATCTGGTTTAATTCGGACTTGGCTGGATGCGCTGCGCAACTGGCATCCAGAGGGAGCTATAGGAAGAATGACAACATCGAATGTGCCGGTGATCGCCATTGACGGTCCCACGGCGTCGGGCAAAGGCACGGTGGCGCACCGTGTGGCCGAGCGGCTCGGTTTCCATTATCTCGATTCGGGGGCACTGTACCGGCTGACGGCCTTGTCGGCGTTACGCAGCGAGACCGCGCTCACCGACGAACATGCCTTGTCCAAGCTGGCCAGCGGCCTGCATTGCAGCTTTTCCGGCGACAAGATCATGCTGGCCAGTGAAGACGTCACCCACGCGATCCGTGCCGAAGAAGTCGGCAATACAGCCTCAAAAATTGCCGCTCTGCCAACATTGCGCCAAGCCTTGTATGGTTTGCAATTGCGCTTTCGCATGCCGCCGGGGCTTGTGGCCGATGGCCGCGACATGGGCTCGGTGATTTTTCCGCACGCCCCGCTCAAGGTGTTTTTGACCGCCACCCCGGAAGCCCGTGCCGAGAGGCGATATAAGCAATTGATTGAAAAAGGATTTTCTGCTAATATGGACGATCTTTTGAAGGATTTATGGGAACGTGATGCGCGCGACTCCAGTCGTGCCATAGCGCCCCTGAAGCCTGCGGAAGATGCGCACCTGCTGGATACCTCGGACATGACGGCCGATCAGGCGGTGGAACAAGTGCTCCAGTGGTATGCGCAAATAAAGAAGCATTAAAGAAGCACGAAGCAAAAACATTAAGCCGAATCTGGATATCGAATCTGGAATCCGGCTTTTTGGGTGCCCGTTCCGGCGCAAGGCCAGAACGGGTGTTGATAAACCTGACCCAATGAGACGCCTGCGTCTGATTGGCCAAACTGTAAAAAATTATGTCTACTGTAGCTACCTCCTCCCCCGCATCCTCCGGCATGGAAAGCTTTGCCGCCCTGTTTGAAGAATCGCTGTCGCGTCAAGACATGCGTTCGGGCGAAGTCATCTCGGCTGAAGTCGTTCGTCTCGACCACAATTTCGTGATCGTCAACGCCGGCCTGAAATCCGAAGCATTCATCCCGGTTGAAGAATTCAAGAACGATAACGGCGAACTCGAAGTCAACGTCGGCGACTTCATTTCCGTCGCGATCGAATCGCTGGAAAACGGTTTCGGCGACACTATCCTGTCGCGCGACAAGGCCAAGCGCCTCGCCTCCTGGCTCTCGCTGGAAAAAGCGATGGAGTCGGGCGAGATCGTCACCGGTACCGTCAATGGCAAGGTCAAGGGCGGCCTGACCGTTCTGACCAACGGCATCCGCGCCTTCCTGCCGGGTTCGCTGGTCGACACCCGTCCAGTCAAGGACACCACGCCGTACGAAGGCAAGACCATGGAATTCAAGGTCATCAAGCTCGACCGCAAGCGTAACAACGTCGTGCTGTCGCGCCGTGCCGTCATCGAAGCTTCGATGGGCGAAGAGCGCGCCAAGCTGATGGAAACGCTGAAGGAAGGCACGGTCGTGACCGGCGTCGTCAAGAACATCACCGACTACGGCGCGTTCGTCGACCTGGGCGGCATCGACGGCCTGTTGCACATCACCGACCTGGCATGGCGCCGCGTGCGTCACCCGTCGGAAGTGCTGACGGTTGGCCAGGAAATCACTGCCAAGGTCTTGAAGTACGATCAAGAAAAGAACCGCGTTTCGCTGGGCGTCAAGCAACTGGGTGACGACCCCTGGACCGGCCTCTCGCGCCGTTACCCGCAAGGCACCCGCCTGTTCGGCAAGGTCACCAACCTGACCGACTACGGCGCGTTCGTGGAAGTGGAACAAGGCATCGAAGGCCTGGTCCACGTTTCCGAAATGGATTGGACCAACAAGAACGTGGCCCCGAACAAGGTTGTCCAATTGGGCGACGAAGTCGAAGTCATGGTTCTGGAAATCGACGAAGAACGCCGCCGTATCAGCCTGGGCATGAAGCAATGCAAGGCCAATCCGTGGGATGACTTCGCGATGTCGCACAAGAAGGGCGACAAGGTCAAGGGCGCGATCAAGTCGATCACCGACTTCGGCGTGTTCATCGGCCTGGCCGGCAACATCGACGGGCTGGTGCACCTGTCCGACCTGTCCTGGACCGAAGCCGGCGAAGAAGCCGTACGCCGCTTCAAGAAGGGCGACGAACTCGAAGCCGTCGTGCTGGCCATCGACGTGGAACGCGAGCGCGTTTCGCTGGGCGTCAAGCAATTGGAAGGCGACCCGTTCAACAACTTCGCCGCCATGAACGACAAGGGCGCGATGGTGACCGGTACGGTCAAGTCGGTCGAGCCGAAGGGCGCCGTGATCGCCTTGTCCGAAGAAGTCGAAGGCTACCTGCGTGCTTCCGAAATCTCGCGCGACCGCGTGGAAGATGCCGGTACGCACCTGAAGGTCGGCGACAAGGTCGAAGCCATGGTCATCAACATCGACCGCAAGGCACGCAGCATCCAGCTGTCGATCAAGGCCAAGGACAATGCCGACACGCAAGAAGCCATGCAAAAGATGTCTTCGGACTCCAGCGCAGCTTCCGGCACGACCAGCCTGGGCGCTTTGCTCAAGGCCAAGCTCGACAACAAGAACTGATCTGCCTAATTAGCCTGGGATAAACCTAGTCAATGACGAAATCTGAACTGATCGCGCGGCTTGCTGAGAAGTATCCTCAACTGGTCGCGAAAGATGCGGATTTTGCTGTCAAAACCATTCTCGATGCCATGGCCGACGCCTTGGCAAGCGGCCAGCGCATCGAGATCCGCGGTTTCGGCAGCTTTGCACTGAACAGCCGTCCGCCGCGTATCGGACGCAACCCCAAGTCGGGCGACAAGGTGATGGTGCCGGAAAAACGGGTAC
>JAFANH010000081.1 GCA_019232795.1 Burkholderiaceae bacterium | reverse complement strand
CCCGCTTCAGACCCGCACCCTCGGCCCGGCACTGTTGGAAGACACCATCACTCCCTGGATGGGGCCGCTTGCGCCTTGGGCACGCCATGTGGCGGTCGTCGATAACGAGGAGCGGGCACGTCGCTGGTTTGCGATTTGCGTCGCGCTATCGCTGTTGCTGCACTTGGCACTATTGCTGATTCCCATGGCCAAGCAAAAGCCTGCGGCGGCGGCATCGAGCCAGGTTGCCGGGCCCTTGACTGTGCATTTGACGCGGGCCGCGTCGCACCCGCCGAAAGAGCAGCCTACCCCGCCTCCACCGGCCCCACGCAAACAGCGTTTGATCGCCGTGCCTCGCTCCGCCAGCACGGCTTCTACTTTTGTGGTGCCGGCCGAACCGAAAGCGACCCCGCCTGAGCCGGAACCGCAAGCCGTCCTACCCGAAGACGACATGATGGCGCGCCTCAACGCCCGGCGCGCCCAGCGCGAAGCGGCGGAACATGAGGCGGCGCTGGAAAATGCCGCAGCGGCGGCGGCCGGCGGCGGCCCTTCGGTCAACCAGCGCATCATGGACAATATCAACCGTGCCAAGAATGGCGCGGTGCGCGGCGAGGGCACTGGAGGCGTGTTCGAGGTGACCAGCATCGGCGTACGCGAGGGCTCGTTCCGTTTCAACGGCTGGCACCCTGAATCCGGCGACAATTGGCGTGAGAGCTATACCGTCGATGCCGGTGAAGGCGGCAATGTCCAGATGGCTATCGTCAGGAAAGTCATCGATGTGATACGCAAGTACAAGAAAGGCGATTTCGATTTCGAATCGCGCCGCCTGGGACGCACGGTCACCATGTCGGCACGCGCATCCGATACGGGCGCCTTGGAGACTTTCTTGATGAACGAGCTGTTCGGCGACAACAGCTCGCCGCGTTCGCGCTATCAGCGTCAGTAGTCGGCTTCAGTCGTCCAACTCGAGGGCTGACGCGCCGTCCGGGTAGCGCGCATCGAAACATTTATCGCAGGCGGCGCAATATAGATGGGCGCGATGCACGCGCTTTTGCCGCAAGACGAGCTTCAGATGCCCGCTTTTGCAGGCGGGGCATAACTCCCGCATAGCGCCGGTCGCATATACGCCGTCCGGCTCGTAATGACTGTCGTGATAAAAGCTATCGACCACGCTGGCGCGATCAACTTCCATCAGCGTTAGGGACTCGCTGGTGTGGCGGCGATGCTCGCCTGGGGGGCTTCTAGGCGCCCCACGCTTCACCGTTGTTGTGGTTTGCATCATATTCATTCTCTGGCCTGAACCGATCTTTCACGGTCAAGCGTCGCAAAGTTGCGAATGAGTTATCACCATAGTCAAAATTGGGGCAACAAGCAATGCATGTCGATCAATCATCCGGTGTAAATACCGACAGTATCTGAATTGACCGCAAGTCGGTGCGAAGCGGAACTCAAGCTCATGCAGAATCGCCCGGCACGGGCATACTTGCCCGCATTTTGAATATTGATCAAGCAATGCAATTAAACTCCGGAAAATCAATGATTTATTGTGGTTTCGAACCAGTTATCAACAGGCTTAATCACAGTTCTTGTGAATAAGCTGGTGGCGGCTTTCCTGATGCTCGGAATAGCTGACGGACGACAACTGGATTCGACCTGCTTTTTTGCATCAGTGTCGGGTTTTCGCGGTTACGAATGGTAAACTTGCAGCCTTTTTCTCGAAGTTTCAGCTATGGCCAGCACGCCTGAATTTCCCTCCGACGGCATGACCGACAGTGCCGATCAAAACAGCCCGCGCAGCGTATCGGGTGAACTGATCGCGAACGAAGTGGCGCGTCGCCGCACCTTCGGCATCATTTCTCACCCTGATGCCGGTAAAACCACGCTGACAGAAAAGCTGCTGCTGTTTTCGGGCGCGATTCAGCTCGCGGGTACGGTCAAGGCGCGCAAGAGTGGCCGCCATGCGACTTCGGATTGGATGGAGATCGAAAAGCAGCGCGGCATTTCGGTGGCCAGCTCGGTCATGCAGTTCGAATACCGTGACCACGTGGTGAACCTGCTCGACACGCCCGGCCACCAGGACTTTTCCGAAGATACCTATCGTGTGCTGACGGCGGTGGATTCCGCGCTGATGGTGATCGACGCCGCCAAGGGTGTCGAGGCGCAGACGATCAAGCTGCTCAACGTTTGCCGTATGCGCAACACGCCGATCATCACTTTCATGAACAAGATGGATCGCGAAACCCGCGATCCGCTCGAACTGCTTGATGAACTGGAATCGGTGTTGCAAATCCAATGTGCGCCGGTGACCTGGCCGATCGGCATGGGCAAGACTTTCCGCGGCGTGTATCACTTGCTGCGCGACGAGATCATGTTGTTTACTCCGGGCAGCGAGCGTGCCGACCAAGAGTTCGAAGTCATCAAGGGCATCGACAATCCGCGCCTGGAGGAAATGTTCCCGCTCGAGATCGAGCAGTTGAAGATGGAGGTCGAACTCGTGCATGGCGCTTCGCACCCCTTCGATCTGGAAGCTTTCCTGGCAGGCAAGCAGACGCCGGTCTTCTTCGGTTCTGCCATCAACAATTTCGGCGTACGCGAAATTTTGAATGCCTTGCTCGATTGGGCGCAGCCGCCGCGCGAGCGCGATGCTACCGTGCGTGCGGTGCAGCCGACCGAGGCGCCGTTCTCGGGTTTCGTATTCAAGATCCAGGCCAATATGGATCCCGCTCATCGCGACCGCATTGCCTTCCTGCGCGTATGTTCTGGCCGTTTCGAGCGCGGCATGAAAATCAAGCATCTGCGCCTCAATCGCGAGATCAAGGTCTCCAGCGTGGTGACCTTCATGGCGTCGAGCCGTGAACAGGTGGAAGAAGCCTACGCCGGCGATATTATCGGCCTGCCCAACCATGGCAACATGCAGATCGGCGACAGCTTCTCCGAAGGAGAGTTGTTGCAGTTCACCGGCATCCCCTATTTCGCTCCCGACTTTTTCCGGGCGGTGCGCATCCGCAATCCGCTCAAGATCAAGCAGCTGCACAAAGGTTTGCAGCAGCTCGGCGAGGAGGGTGCGGTCCAGGTGTTCAAGCCGGTTGCCAGCGGCGACCTGGTGCTGGGTGCGGTCGGCGTGCTGCAGTTCGAAGTGGTCGCCAGCCGCCTGATGAACGAGTATGGCGTCGACGCCGTGTTCGAAGGCACCAGCATCAGTAGTGCACGCTGGATTTCCTGCGATGACAAACGCATGCTGGCCGATTTTGAAAAATCTTCGGCCGGGCAAAACCTGGCCCACGACGCGGCCGGCAATCTCGCCTATCTCGCCACTTCGGGCGTCAATCTCCGCTTGACCCAGGAACGTTGGCCCGGGGTCACATTCCATGAGACGCGAGAGCACGCGGTCAAGGTCGAGTAATGCTTGGCGGGTGGTGCGCCCGCCTATGCTTCAAAGTAGCTGGCACTAAAAACGAGCGTAAAAAGCCGACAAGATACGCAATGCACTTAAATAGTGCATTTTGGCTAAATTGCACTAATTCAGTGCAAATCACCAAAAGCGTAATTTTGCCTAACCTTGCGGATTTTGTGTTCTTTTGCCCTCATCGTGTTGACTATGCGCAAATGTTGGCAAGATTATTCCGACGCAAACATTGGCATGGAATCTGCTATGATTTCCCGCGAGTTCGGGCCGGGCTACCAAGGTGGCTTGCGCCGCTTTTGCAAGATCGCTA
>JAFANH010000062.1 GCA_019232795.1 Burkholderiaceae bacterium | reverse complement strand
ATCCCGATGTCGATATCGTTCTGATGGACATCATGATGCCGGAAATGGATGGCTATGAAGCCATGCGCAGAATCCGCAAGAATCCGCGCTTCAACCGGCTGCCCATCATCGCGCTGACAGCCAAGGCCATGGTCGGGGATCGAAAGCTCTGCCTTGATGCCGGCGCCAACGACTATATTTCCAAGCCGGTCGATATCGACAAGCTGTTCTCCCTGATGCGGGTTTGGCTGTATCAGGCGGGGCAGAACCCGACGGGGCAAGTCCAGGCTTGATTGGTGGAAGGGTAATTGGTGGAAGGTTAGCCGGAGTACAGATGGACGAGGAAGAAATCCGTACGGTGGAGATGGACCTGCTGGTCGAGGGCATGCGGCGGGTGCATGGACACGATTTCAGTGAATATGCGGTCGCTTCGCTGCGGCGGCGGCTCGCGCAGTGGCTGGGCACATCCGGTTATCCGACTTTCGGCGCGGCGATACCCAACGTGCTGCGCGACCCCGAGCTGTGCAATTCTCTGGTCGAAGGCGTGACGGTGAACGTTTCCGAAATGTTTCGCGATCCGCACTTCTTCAAGGCGCTGCGCGAAAAAGTCGTGCCGCACCTGCAAACCTACCCGCATGCCCGCGTCTGGGTGGCCGGTTGCGCCACCGGAGAGGAAGTCTATTCGCTGGCCATTCTGCTGCGCGAAGAGGGCTTGGGCGACAAGTGCCGCATCTATGCCACGGATTTGAACCAGGACGTGCTGGCCCGCGCCCAGCAGGGTATTTTTCAGCTTCAGTACATGCGCCAGTACACGCGCAATTACCAGAAGGCCGGAGGCACCGGTGAATTTTCGGATTACTATGCCGCGCGTTACGATCGCGCGATCATGGATCCTACGCTGATGCGCAACGTCGTCTTTGCGGCGCACAATCTGGTCACCGATTCCGATTTCAGCGAAATGCAATTGATCCTGTGCCGCAACGTTCTCATCTATTTCAAGCCCTCCTTGAAGGACCGTGTGCTCAACCTGTTCGATCGCTGCCTGACGCCGGGCGGCTATCTTTGCCTTGGCACCAAGGAAGTGCTCGAAGGGCGAATCATTGGGGAACACTACCGAGAGGCCCTGCCGCACACGCGCATCTATCGGAAAAAATACGGCGATCCCCAGCGCATATGAGTACGGTCGAAGGCCATGCGGTGCCCAAGCGCATGATGCCCATGCGCAAATTTCCTGCGACGGAACAGTGAGTGCGATGCTAGAATCAAACGAGAAGTACGGGAGGCGCGGCGACGGTCCATCATCCCGCCTGCCGTACACAAAGTCGCGTCCATTGCCTATGCAATTTGCATCTGAGTCAGAGAGCCAACGATGAATGTGACGCCCGTGCCAATACTGTTGGTCGACGATCGGCGTGAAAATCTGGTCGCGCTGGCGGCCTTGCTCGACGAAATCGACGGCCTGGAACTGGTGCAGGCCACATCGGGTGCGGAAGCCTTGCGCATGATGCTGACACGCGACTTCGGCCTGGTGCTGATGGACGTGCAAATGCCGGAAATGGATGGATTCGAGGCGGCCGCGTTGGCCCGCGCCAATCCCAAGACCCGCCACGTACCCATCATCTTCGTTACCGCGGCAAGCGACGGCGCCGATTTTGCATTTCGCGGCTATGAAAGCGGTGCGGTCGATTACCTGGTCAAGCCCATCGAGCCCATCATCCTGAATGCCAAGGTCAGGGTGTTCGTCAATCTGTATCGCCAGCAGCAGGCGATGAATGAACACAAGCGCTATCTGGCGCACGTGGAAGAGCTGGTTGAAAAACGTACCGGCAGCCGCTTCGCGCAGGATGAGCTGTTGCGTGTTTTGCTGATCGACGACCGGCAGGAAAATCTGGTGGCCCTGGAAGCTCTGTTGTCCGAATTTGAGGATCTGACCATCGTCAAGGCGGCATCGGGACCGGAAGCCATGCGCGCCATTGTGCGCGACGAGTTCGCGCTGGTATTGCTCGACGTGCAGATGCCCGGCATGAACGGCTATGAAATCGCCGAGCAGATTCACAACAACCAGAAGAGCCGCCTCGTTCCCATCATCTTCATTACGGCAGCCCTGAATGAGCGTGAAACCGTTGCGCGCGGCTACCAGCATGGCGCCGTCGATTACCTGATCAAACCCCTTGATCCGGCTATTGTCAAAAGCAAGGTGCGAGTGTTCTGCGATCTGTACCGGCACCGCCTGGCGATCGAGAAGCACAACGTCTATCTCGAAATTCTGGCAGCCGACCGCACCGCCGCGCTGCAGCGTTCGACCGCCGAACTGGTCGACAGCCGGGAGCGCTATCGCCGTCTGGCAGAAAAGCTGGAACTGGCCACGCGCGCCGCCGGCATCGGTATCTGGGACTGGAATGTGGTCACCAACGAACTGGTATGGGATGCGCGCATGTACGAGCTCTACGGCGTGCGTCCCGAGCACTTCGGCGGGGCCTATGAGACCTGGCTTGCTTCGGTGCATCCGGATGATCGTGGCCGCTGCGACACAGCCGTGCAGCAGGCCCTGGCCAACAAGCTGCCCTATGACATCGAATTCCGCATCCGCTTGACGGACGGAACGCTGCGCGACATCAAAGGCGACGGCAAGGTGATTTTCGATTCCGAGGGCCGCGCAGTGCGCATGAGCGGCGTCAACTACGATATCACGGCGCGCAAACGCGCCGAAAAAGAGGTGCTGCATCACCGCGACGGTTTGCTGGAACTGGTTGACGAACGTACCGCTACGCTCAACGCCATCGTCGACCATGCGCCGGACGGCATTGTCACGGTCGATCAGAATGGCAGGATTTTAAGTTTCAATGCCGCTGCCGAACGCATGTTCGGTTATGCCGCCGGGGACGTGATCGGGCGCGAGGGCAACCTGCTGGTGCCGGCCCCCCATCGCTTCCTGCCTGAGGAATATTCGCAGGCCGGCAGCGAAGCCGGGGAGGGGCATGCCTTGGAGGCGGGGCGCGAGCTGCTTGGCCAGCGTCAGGATGGCAGTGTGTTCCCCCTGTATCTCGCGGTCAGCGCAATGGATGTGCGCGGTCAGCGCCGCTATACCAGTATAGCGCGCGACATTTCGTCGCAGAAGGCGCTGGAAGCGCGCCTGATCCAGGCGCGCGAAGCGGCCGAGGTGGCCAACCGCAGCAAGAGCGACTTCCTGGCCAACATGAGCCACGAAATCCGCACGCCGATGAATGCCGTGATCGGCATGACGCATCTGGCGCTGCAGACCGATCTCACCCCCAAGCAGCGCAACTACCTGGACAATGTCGATCGCGCCGCCCAGGGGTTGCTCGGCGTGATCAACGATATTCTCGACTTCTCCAAGATCGAGGCGGGCAAACTGCTTTTCGAGCACACCGACTTCATGCTCAGCGATGTGCTCGACCACATTGCGACGCTATTCGTGATTAAAGCGCGCGAAAAGAAACTGGAGTTGTTGTTCGACATCCATTCCAATGTCCCGCAAGCCTTGATCGGCGACCCGCTGCGCTTGCAGCAGGTGCTCATGAACCTGGTTGGCAATGCGATCAAATTCACCGAGCGCGGCGAAGTGGTGGTCAGCGTTTCCCGCCTGGAGCGCGGCAAGGGCAACGTGGCCTTGCGTTTCGAAGTCAAGGATACCGGCATCGGCATCTCGCCGGCGCAGAGCAGCCGCCTGTTTTCCGCTTTCGTGCAGGCGGACTCGTCAACCACCCGTACCTACGGCGGCAGCGGTCTCGGCCTGAGCATTTCGAAAAAGCTGGTGGAGATGATGGGCGGCCAGCTCACGCTCAAAAGCGAGCTTGGCGTCGGCAGCCGTTTCATTTTCACGGCGCATTTCGGAACGCAGGGAACGCAGCGGGCCCCGAAGGCGATGGCGCCGGACTTGCGCGGCATGCGTGTGCTGATCGTCGACGACAACACCGTGGCGCGCAACATCCTGGTTTCCATCGTCGAGTCGCTGCAGTTCCAGGTTGGAACCGTCAACAGCGCCCTCGAGGCGATAGAGGAACTGAGGGCAGCCCACGATTCCGGTCTACCCTACCAGGTCATGCTGATGGATTGGAGCATGCCGTCCATGAACGGACTGGAGGCAGTGCGCCGCATTCGCGCCGGCGAATTGGCGGTATCGCCCATTATCATCATGGTGACGGCGCTAAGCCGCGAAAAGCTGCTGGAAAGCGCACAAGGCGTCAAATTGGATGGTGTGCTGGAGAAGCCGGTTACTGCTCACAGCGTTTTGGACGCTATCGGCAAGGCTATCAGCAAGGACCAGGCGCAGGCGGGGCCTGAGCGTCCGCGTCGCGACATGACCTATGAAGAGGCTCGCGAGCAGGTAAACGGAGCGCGCGTGCTGCTGGTGGAGGATAACCAGATTAATCAGGAATTGGCGCTGGATATCCTGACCTCGGCCGGCGTCAAAGTGGATCTTGCGGCGAACGGCGCCGAGGCGGTGGAACGTGTCGCGCGTGACGATTACGATGCGGTGCTGATGGATTGCCAGATGCCTGTGATGGACGGCTACGAGGCGACCAGGCAGATACGCCTGGAAGCACGTCACCATGACTTGCCGATTTTGGCGATGACCGCCAATGCCATGGTGGGCGACCGCGAGAAATGCCTGGCCGCCGGCATGAATGCCCATATTCCCAAGCCGATCGACGTCAATCAGTTGTTTCGCGTCCTGGCGCGCTGGATCAAGCCGCGCGGCCTGCGCCGCGCCGCGGGCAATGCCGCCGGCGTCAATGCGTCTGCCGCGCGGCCGATGCCGCAATTGCCGGGCGTGGATATGGAAGCGGTGATGAAACGCCTTGCCGGCAACAGCGGCCAATACCGACGCCTGCTGACCATGTTCTATCGTGGGCAGGCCAATGCGGTAGACCGCGTGCGCAATGCCTGGGACGGCGGCAATCGGCAGGAAGCACAGCGCGAAGCGCACAATCTCAAGGGCCTGGCCGCGAGCGTCGGCGCGAATGCATTGGCCGAAGCGGCTGCCGTCTTGGAGTATCAACTCGCCGGTGCGGTTACGCAGGAACGGCTCAATCTTGCCCTGGATGAGGTGAAGGCGCCGCTGGATACGCTGATCGAAGCCCTCGAGACGTTCTTGAAGCAGGAATAGCGGCACCGCTCCCGACACCGGTCCGTGGACAGCGGTGCGGGTCGGCGAAACGTCCGCCGCGCTTCAAAACAGGCTGGCTTGCGCGCTTTGCTCCGCCGCCGGACGCGCATCGGACGCCGGCGAGCGCGTGGATGTCTTCGGCTGTGCCGGCGCCGGTTCTGCTGCCATCAGGACGGCTGGATACGAGCGCAGGAATGAGCGTGCCAACTCCGGGTCCTTGCATGACAACCAGGCGTCGTATTCTTCCGGCGGAACGATCACCAGGGAACGTTTTTCATCTTCCGGCCGATGGAAGCGCCGCATCAATTCGTGTTGATCCGCATTGATCGTGATTTGCGTAAAGGCGCAGGAGAGGGCGCCGTCCTGCTCGCTCCATTCGCGCCACAAACCGGCAACGGCGAAGTCGCTGCCGTCAGCCATGCCGATGCGCCAGCGCACGTGACTGCCTGTTTCCCAATTCGGCTCGTAGTAGCAACGCATCGGCACCAGGCAAAGCCGGCCTGCTTGCCAGGAGGGCGCATAACTGCGAAGCTGACCAATGCTTTCGGCGCGCGCATTCATCGTGGTAAAACGTTTGACGTCGGGAGGTATATGGCGTTTGGGCACCATGCCGTAAGACGCCATTCTGGCTTCGCGCGGTCCGTCCCGCCCCGCGCACAGGATGGGCGCGGAATAATCCTGATAGACGTCGTCGGGCCATTCGTTACCGAACGCAGGCGCCGTATTGAAATGCCTGATCAGGCTTTCGAGAGGGGAGGGAGAGTAAACGATACACATGCCGAAATTTTCGTCTGCTTTGACGGCGAACGCAAGAATCAGCATAATTCTCGAATAAAAAATAGGGATGCGCATGAATCGGCATTCCTCCCATCGGCCGGAATCGCTTCGCGGGAAACTCGATGACGTTCGACAGAATAGGGACTACACCCCAAGGCTTCCTGCAAGATTTGCGCCGCGGGATTTTCTACTTGCTGCTATCGCTCTGCGCGGCAAGCAATGCCACCGACGAGGCTGGCGAAGAAACCTCGGCCTTGCTCGACAAATCTCTGGATGAATTGTTGAATATGCCGGTCACGGTCGGTACGGGAACCCCGGTCGGCAACCGCGAATCGCCCGGTATCGTCACTGTCATCACGCGCGAGCAGATACGGGCAGCGGGCGCACGCGACTTCATCGATATCTTGCGCCTTGTGCCCGGTTTCGATTTCGGCTCGGATGGATGGGGCGTGATCGGGCCGATGTTTCGCGGCTTGTGGGGTGAGGAGGGGCGCATCCTGCTACTGTGGGACGGCATTGAGATGAATGACTATCTCTCTGGAAATCTGCCGTTCGGCAATCATTTCCCGGTCGACCAGATCGAGCGCGTAGAAATCATCCGCGGGCCTGGCTCGGTTCTGTACGGCGGTTTCGCCGAAGTCGCCACTATTTCCGTCACCAGTGTGCAGGCGGCGGCCGGCACGGTTGCATTCGGTGCCAGTTATGGACACGGCATCGGCGATACCCTGCATCAGCACGGTGATCTGTTGTGGAGCGCCGACCTTGGCAATGCTTCCTTGACCGCCGGTTTATATGGCGGAACCGGTCAGCGCACCGATTCCAATAATTATTACGCTGCCAACGGCCAGCAACTCGATCACAACGGCAACTGGAACCTCGATCCGGCTTTTCTCAATCTTGGCTTCAAATCGGGGGCACTGCAGGCGCGCTATATATACGACCGCTACGATTGGACCGAAGCCAGCGATTATGGCGAAGCCGATCTGCCTGCCCCTCAGCATAATTACTTCGGCTCCAGCTCGCTTGATGTCCGCTACAGTGCCTCGCTTTCGGACTCGCTCACGCTGACCCCTCACTTGATGGCCAGCGTGCGTTATCCATGGTGGGTGGAGGGCGCGTTGCCGCCGTTCAGCTACAACCTGCGCATGCTGCGTGAGCGCGGCGGCCTGGATGCCGAATGGAAGCCGAGCGTCGCCTTGCAGTTTTTCGGCGGCATCGAACGCACCGAGGATCGTGGCGATGTAATCGGCGCCGGCGCCTTCCCGGACGGCGCAACCCACGCCGCCGATCAGCACGAAGCAGCCTTCCTGCAGGGGCAGTGGAACGGCATTGTCAATGCCACCCTGGGCGGCCGCTACGAATACGACCAGCGCTACGGCGGCTTCTTCGTGCCGCGCGCGGCTGTTACGAAGGTATTTGGGGCTTATCACGTGAAGCTGCTGTACGGCGAAGCATTCCGCACACCGACTATTTTCGAAATCGAAAACGGCGTCGATCCGGCCAAGATCGTTCCAGAGCGCACCAAAACCGCGGAAGTCGAAATCGGAAGGGTGATAGGCAATGGCTTGCTGACCGCCAACCTGTTCGATATCCGCATCGACAAGCCGCTGGTTTATCTCGGCGCATCCAATGAATACGTCAACAATCCTGGACATCTCGGCAGTGTGGGAGCCGAGCTTGCCTACAGCCTGCGCGAGAATTGGGGATTCCTGAACAGTACGCTCAGCTACTACGGTGAGCGCGACGTCGGCAATGACGACTACCAGCCTCCCGGTCACGATGGCTGGGCCTTGGCTGAGCCGCGCTTCAAGGCGACTGTCGCAGCCGGATGGAACTTGGACCAGCATTGGACGTTCGGCCCATCGCTGGTGTATATGGGAACACGGTACGGTTACGCCTGGCTGCCATCGGCCGGTGCTGCGGATTTTCGTGCCTTCGATCCGGCCTGGTTGGTCAATTTGAATCTCGAGTACAAATTCGAGCGTTATGCGATGAGTGTGGGCGTGCAGGATCTATTGAATCAAAACCCCGGCTTCCTGCAGCCTTACCGCGGCGGTCAGACCTGGATACCCGGACCGTCACGCGAAGTGGTGCTCAAATTCCGCTATGGATTCTGACATGACCATGCCTTGTCCGCGTGATCGCGCTTTTGCGGCGACCTCCGCACATTGAATTCTCCAATCAAGATCTTTCCTCCCGCTTTGAATATTCCGAACTGTTCCAGAATTTCCATCGCCTTGGTGCAAGGCAGTTTTGCCGTTGGCGGCGTGGCGGCCAACGTCGCGCGCGTGAAAGCTTTTTATCGGATCGCCGCGCTCGCCAAGGCCGACCTGGTCGTGTTTTCCGAGATGACCGTTCCCGGCTACCCGCCCGAGGATTTGTTGCTGAGTAAGTCCTTTCAGAAACGCTGTATCGAGGCCTTGCGGGAATGCACGGAAATGACCTCGGCCGGCGGGCCGGCAATGCTGATCGGCAGCATCGGGAGGGAAGCAAGACCTGAAGCCGATGCCGACGGCGCAGCGCTGCACAACGCCATGTTCCTGCTGGAGGGCGGGAAAATCATGGCTCAACAGAATAAGCGCAACTTGCCCAACTACGGCATATTCGACGAGCCGCGTTATTTCGCTGCCGGTACGGTGCCGGCGCCGATGAGCTGGCGCGGAGTAAACCTGGGCGTCTTGATTTGCGAAGAGATGTGGAGCTCCGATCTGGCGCAGGCCCTCAAGCAGCAAGGCGCTGAACTGCTGATCGCGGTCAACGCGTCGCCATTCGAAATTGGCAAGCCGGAAATGCGCGAAAAGGTGGCGGCGCGGCGGGTGCGCGAGACGGCACTTCCTCTGCTCTATGTCAATCAAGTCGGCGGACACGACGAATGGATATTCGACGGCAATGGCTTCGCGCTCGACGCCGACGCCCGGGCGTGCCTGCGCATGCCGGGTTTTCGCGAGGATTTCCGCTTGCTGCGGCTGGAAAAGCGGGGTGAAACCTGGTGTGCGGTTGCCGGCGAAGTGACATCGCGACCGCCGGACCTGGAGCTGGCATATAACGCGCTCGTGCTGGGTTTGCGCGACTTCGTTCTGAAAAACGGTTATGCCGGCGTGCTGCTTGGTCTTTCCGGCGGCATTGATTCTGCGCTGGCGGCAGCCATAGCGGTCGATGCGCTGGGTAGCGAGCAGGTGCGCGCCCTGATGCTGCCATCGCCGTATACCTCGCAGGAAAGCCTGGAGGATGCACGCGAGTGTGCACGACGCCTCGGTATCCGCCTCGATTCCATTTCCATCGAACCGGGCATGCAAGCCTATGCCGCCATGATGGCGCCGATGTTCGGCGGTGAGATGCCGGAATTGGTGATCGGCAATAACCAACCGCGGCTGCGCGCCGCGATCTTGATGGAATTGAGCAGGGTAGAGCGGCGACTGCTGCTCAACACCGGCAACAAATCGGAAATGGCGGTTGGCTATACCACCTTGTACGGTGACATGTGCGGCCACTACGCCGTCTTGAAAGATGTCTACAAGACCATGGTGTATCAACTGGCTGCGTGGCGCAACGCGCGGCAGGAAGTCATTCCGCAGCACATCATCGCCCGGGCGCCGACCGCGGAACTACTGCCTGGGCAGGCAGATCAGGATACCTTGCCGCCCTACGAACTGCTGGACCGGATTTTGGAGCAATTGGTCGAACGGCGTTGCGGCGTCGAGGAAACGATCGCGCAAGGATTCGAGCGCGAGGTGGTCGAGTACGTCGCGGCCATGCTGCATGCGGCCGAACACAAGCGACGCCAGTCCGCTCCCGGCCCCAAGATCGGCGCCATGTCGTTCTGGCGCGACCGGCGTTACCCGATCAGCAACGGCTGGTATGTGGAGCAACTGCAGCGTTTTGACGGCGCGGCGCTGGCGCGAGTTTTGGATGAGCGGAAAAGATGAGTTGAACTGGCGGTGCCACTGAAAACAGGCCTGCAAAAAATGCGCCGCAAATGAGAAAGGGGTTACGGACCGAAATCCATAACCCCTTGAGTTTCTTGGTCGGGGCGAGATGATTCGAACATCCGACCCCTTGCACCCCATGCAAGTGCGCTACCAGGCTGCGCTACGCCCCGACGTGAATTCGACATTATAGCAAAGGAAAACCTTTTTTTGCGAATCCTGCGCTAACTTGCTGCGAAATCGAGGGTCTTAAACTGTTGAAACTTTGCGAAATTCCGCAAAATCCCCGAAAATACGCGCCTTACTCTTTTATTCCTTTGACCCGGCCGGCAGGAATCGCTACCCGCGAAAATATGCCGGATCGGCAACGCACATACACGACATGTCCATCAAAATCAGCCATCAATTCGACGCCGGCTCCATTGAAGTCGTCTCCGCCGCAAGTCCGCAAGCCATCGAACTGAACATCCGCAAGGACTCGCATTCCGACTTTTCGCAATGGTTCTATTTCCGCCTGCAGGGGGCTCGCGGCGAAGTCTGCGCCATCCGCTTCCTCAATGCCGGCCAGACTACCTATCCGGACGGCTGGACCGGCTATCAGGCCGTGGCCAGCTACGACAACGAACATTGGTTCCGGGTGCCGACGACTTACGACGGCAAGGCGATGACGATCACCCACACGCCCGAATTCGACAGCGTCTACTACGCCTATTTCGAACCGTATTCGCGCGAACGCCACCTGAACCTGCTGGGTGTGCTGCAGCAGTCGCCGCTGGTGCGCGTGGTCGATCTCGGTGAAACCATCGATGGGCGCGACTTCAATATGCTGGTGGTCGGCAATCCCGAGGCAAAGAAGAAAGTATGGGTGATTGCGCGCCAGCACCCGGGCGAAAGCATGGCCGAATGGTTCGTGGAAGGCATGCTGGAATCCCTGCTCGACTCCGCCAACCCGATTGCGCGCCAGGTGTTGTCAAATGCGGTGTTGTACGTGGTGCCGAACATGAATCCGGACGGCTCCATTCGTGGCAACCTGCGCACCAACGCCGCCGGCGCCAATCTGAACCGCGAATGGATGACGTCGTCCATGGCAACCAGTCCGGAGGTCTTTTTGGTGCGCAACAAGATCCACGAACTCGGTTGCCACCTGTTCTTCGACATCCACGGCGACGAGGCCTTGCCCTACGTGTTCGTGGCAGGCAATGAAATGATCGAGGGCTTCACGCCGCAACAGGTGGCCGAACAGCAGGAATTCATCGAACACTTCAAGCAGGCCAGTCCGGACTTCCAGGACAAGGTGGGCTACGAGCCGACCAAGTACAGCGCCGACATGTTGACGCTGGCCTCGAAATATATCGGCCACACCTTCAAATGCCTGGCTTTGACGCTGGAAATGCCGTTCAAGGACAACGTCAATCTGCCTGACCCGTACGTGGGTTGGGATGGCGCTCGCAGTGCGCGCCTGGGCGCCGCTATGCTGCAGCCTATCTTGCGGATGCTGGAAAAGTAATAGCCTGCTTAGAAGCCCTAACAAAATGTGATTGGCTAGGGTGTAGCGAGGGTTTTGGGCGGCATGCCGCCTACTCGCGTAACAGTGTCAGCCTACCAGCAGACACGCGCCCTGCAAGGGCCGCGACGCAGACAGTACAGACGTACGGCTAGGAGCGGCAACACCGCCAAGCGCGTTTTGTTAGGGCTTCTTAATGCAGATGCCCCGGCCCGGCTGGGGCATCTTCCGGCATTTCGGCATGCACCAGCTCGGCTTCCATGTCGGGGTAGAGCGGGGCGCCGCAGTCGTCGCAATACTCAAGCACGAAACGCTCGTCGTGCAGCTTGATCTTGGTGATGCCGGCTGCCTGCAGCAGCCCCACGATTTGTTCGATCGGCGTTTTCCCCGCGTATTCGATCGCCGTCATGGGACGACCGGCGGCATCGGTCGCGGC
Organism: Burkholderiaceae bacterium; assembly: GCA_019232795.1. GTDB lineage: Bacteria > Pseudomonadota > Gammaproteobacteria > Burkholderiales > Burkholderiaceae_D > PKWO01. The sequence goes on along the minus strand of JAFANH010000062.1, from coordinate 2,988 downwards.
CGCGCGGTTTTCATCGTCTTCCTCGCCATACAAAGGCCAGACCACGCCGTAAATGACTTCAGGTTCATTGCGTAGCGTGAATCCGATCCGGTATTCGTCCACACGTCCATCCTCCGGGGCTTCGGAAAACCCGCCTATGGCCGCGCCCAGTTCCGCGGGCAGGGCGCCCAGCGTGTGGGTCAGATAATGGGCAGCCGCACGAATTGACGCGGGGCGGATCAGTTTGTCCGCTTCGCGGCAGGCAATATAATACGCTTCAGGCAGCAGCAGTTCGATACCGCAACCCGGCAACAGACGCGCGATATTCGGCGTGGCCTGGTTGCGCCATTGTTCGAGGGCGAGATTGCGGTCGTTCAGGTTCAGCTCGCTTTGCCAGTGGAACAGCGGCGCGCCGGCCGGCACGGCCACCGCCGCCAGCAGGTAGCGCGTATCGGCCAGGAAGGGAGCGGTCTCGGGAGCCTTGCCGCTGGCCTTCAGGCTTTCCTGCTTGACAGCCGCATGCGCCAGACGCTGCGTCAGCGTCAAGGTTTCGACATGGCTGCGCGGCAGCTGGTCGATGGAAAACAGCGTCGGCGCCATCGCCATGCGAGCGCCGGACGCCAGCACATGCGCGTACAGGTGTGCGCTGAGTGTTGCAATCATATCCGGTGCAATCGCGCCCGAGGCGATGTTAAAACGCGTCCATGCCAGGATAGGCATGGCGATCAGCAAGGCGTCGTAACTTACGCCTTCATATTCAATGCGGCACGATTCGCTGCCGGCCTCAAGCGCATCCATCAGCACGTCGTAAGCCGCGGATTGTTCCTTGAACAACTCGTCGAGTGCCGCTTCGATGCCATCCTGGTTGCCGCCTTTCAGCATTTTTTGCACCAGGCCGTCGAGGTGGCGTTCCCAGGATTGTTCTTCCAGCCGGCTCGATGACAATACGGTGGCTTGGGACAGCATTACGAGGCGCTGGCTGTCGGCGGAGAGTTTGGCGGGGGATGATTTACCTGGACGGCGCATGATGGCTGTGGTGAAGAGAAGTCCTTAGAGTCGTATTGTAGAGGATTCCCCATGCAGCCATCGAAATGCAGCTCATGAAACTTGTGCAAGGCAGCAATAAAAACGCCGGCATTGCCGGCGTTTTTGTTTTCCACGGTCGATCGAGATCGACCTATGTGGCCAACTTATGCAGCCAACAACTGACGCAGCACGAACGGCAGGATACCGCCGTGTTTGTAGTAGTCGACTTCGATCGGCGTGTCGATACGCAGCAGCAGCTTGACTTCCTTCTTCTCGCCGTTGGCGCGATTGATCACCAGCGTCACTTGCTGTTGCGGCTTGAGCTCGCCTTCGATGCCCTTCAGGTCGAAGCTTTCGTTGCCGGTGATGCCGAGCGAGTCGACGCTGTCGTTGCCGAGGAATTGCAGCGGCAGCACGCCCATGCCAACCAGGTTGGAACGGTGGATACGCTCGAAGGAACGTGCGATCACCGCCTTCACGCCCAGGAGCTGGGTGCCCTTGGCCGCCCAGTCACGGGAGGAGCCGGTACCGTACTCTTCGCCGCCGAAGACCATGGTCGGGGTGCCTTCAGCCACGTACTTCATGGCGGCGTCATAGATCGACATTTCTTCGCCGGTCGGCTGGTGCAGGGTGATGCCGCCTTCCACGCGCGAGCCGTCTTCCTTGGCCGGGATCATCAGGTTCTTGATACGCACGTTGGCGAAGGTGCCGCGCATCATGATCTCGTGGTTGCCGCGACGCGAGCCGTAGGAGTTGAAGTCAGCCTTGAGCACGCCATTGGCTTGCAGCCACTTGCCGGCCGGGCTGGATTCCTTGATTGAACCGGCCGGGGAGATGTGGTCGGTGGTGATCGAGTCGCCGAACACGCCCAGGGCGCGCGCGCCGGTGATGCCAGCCGATGCGGCCTTGGGTTCTTCGGAGAAGTTCTCGAAGAACGGCGGCTCGGCGATGTAGGTCGAGGTCGGCCAGTTGTAGACTTCGCCCTTGGCGACGCCCTTGATGGCTTCCCACAGCTTGCCCGGAGCACCCTTCACGTCGGCGTAGTTTTCCTTGAAGGTCTTGGCGTTCATGGCGAACTTGAGCAGCTTTTCGATCTCTTGCGATGTCGGCCAGATGTCGCCCAGGTAGATATCCTTGCCACCCTTGCCCTTGCCGACCGGCTCGGTCATCAGGTCGCGGGTGACATTGCCGGCGATCGCGTAGGCCACCACCAGCGGCGGCGAAGCCAGGAAGTTGGCACGGATGTTCGGGTGGATGCGGGCTTCGAAGTTACGGTTGCCCGACAGCACGGCAGCCGCCACCACGTCGTTCTTGACGATGGCTTCGTTCATGGCCGGGGTCAGGTCGCCAGCATTGCCGATGCAAGTGGTGCAACCGTAGGCGGTCACGCCAAAGCCCAGCTTTTCCAGGTAGGGCAGCAGGCCAGCCGCTTCCAGGTACTTGGTCACCACGCGCGAGCCAGGGGCCAGCGAGGTCTTGATGTGCGGCGCGACCTTCAGGCCGGCTTCGACAGCCTTCTTGGCCAACAGGCCGGCAGCCAGCAGCACGCTCGGGTTGGAGGTGTTGGTGCAAGAGGTGATGGCGGCGATCAGCACGTCACCGTTGTGTACATCCACGCCGTCGGCGTTCTTGTAGGCAGCGGTGAGGTCTTCAGCTTTCTTGTTGAAGCCGTTCTCGGAAGTCGGCTTGGTGAACAGGTCGGAGAAGGTGGACTTGACGTTGCCGATCTCGATGCGGTCTTGCGGGCGCTTCGGACCTGCCAGCGAGGGAGCGACGGTACCCAGGTCCAGCGAGACTTCCTGGGTGTAGTCGATCTGGCCGGCCTTGGGCACGCCATACAGGCCCTGGGCCTTGAAGTAGGCTTCGAAGGCATCGATCTCGGCCTTGGTGCGGCCGGTGCCCTTGAAGTAGTCGATGGTGGCGTCGTCAACCGGGAAGAAGCCCATGGTGGCGCCGTATTCCGGGGCCATGTTGGCGATGGTG
>JAFANH010000076.1 GCA_019232795.1 Burkholderiaceae bacterium | reverse complement strand
CCTGCCGGGGGCGAAAAACGTGGTCTGTCCCCGTTTTTAGGATTGTAATATGGGAAATTTAGTTGCCCTTTTTTACTTATAAGTGCACAATTGAAGCCTCTTGATCAATGTTCGCCGAAAGTAAAAAATGAAACCGTCCAATTTCATCAAAGCAGTAATGTTTGCCGCCGTCGCCGCTGCAGGTGTGGCAAAGGCCGATGCCAATCTGATCCAGAACGGCGACTTTGAAACTACGGCGTTTGGTGCATTCTCTGGCTACCAAATTGCTGGCGCCGGGACGTCGAAGATCGCCAACTGGACCATTGGCGGCGTTTCCGTTGACGTCATCAACGGCAGCTACGGCGCGATTAGTGGCAACAGTATCGATATGCTGGGTACGCCTGGACCGGGCTCGCTGTCGCAGGGGGTCGCGACCATTGCCGGCCATGATTACACGGTGTCTTTCGACTTGTCGGCCAACGGCGTCGGGGGCGATTCTAAGGCGTTGACTGTGACCGTTGGTACGGCGCCTGCCTTCAACTTCGTTGGCGACATGAATCACCACGTGACCGAGACCTTCAACTACCACGCGACGACGACGGGTACCACCCTGCTGACGTTTACCAGCGCAGCCAGCGGTTACTCGGGTGCCGTCATCGATAACGTGTCGGTGACCGCTGCTGTCCCCGAGCCCGAGACCTATGCGATGTTGCTGGCTGGCTTGGGGATGGTTGGTTTCATCGCGCGCCGCAAGCGCAGCGCTTAATGCGGAAACCGGGGTCAGACCCCGGTTTTTTTTTGGCGGTTAAGCTTTTCTCGGTCTGCCAGAGGCGCCGGGGATGGCGCGTCGCTGCAAAAGGGCTTCTACCCGGGCGGTAAAGTCCGTATTCCCCAAGGCAAAGTTGCCGTTTGTGCTGCTGCGAATGCGATCGACCAGTTCGTCCGCAAGCGGCTCCTGGAACAAACTGCCATATGCCGACTGCCGCGCACGGGCATGATTGCCCAGTGCGAGGTACAGCGGATGTGGACGCAACAACCGGCCAGGGCGGCCCTGTGCGTTGTCCCGATAACTGGACCAGCAGTACTCGGCGGGATGCGCCACCATTCTGGCGCGCACAGGATTCAGCTCGATGTAGCGGTGGCATGTGAGCAGATATGCCGCGTCTTGAATCAGGCAGGAGCGAAAGCGGCCTTCCCACAGCGAGCCGCTGCGCTCATAGGTGCGGTTGATATATTGCACGTAGCGCTGGCCCAGCGCCTTCATCAACGCGCTTGCCGAGCCGGCTTCGGCCGGCGTGAGCAGCAGGTGAACATGGTTGGACATCAGCACGTAGGCGTGAATCGCACAGTCCGCCGCCTCGGCACAGTCGGCGAGCCATTCGAGGTAGAGCCGGCGATCCCGGTCCTGGTAGAAGCATGCCTGCCGATTGTTGCCCCGTTGGATGACGTGTAACGGAACTCCAGGCAGGGAGAGGCGGGCGCGGCGCGGCATGATCGGCAGTCGAATAGTCAGGCTTCGACTGTAGAACGCCTGAGTTCACCGCATGCTGGCGCACATCAAACGCAGCGTGGATTGCAGCGCCGGCCGCGCCGAAAAACGTGGTCTGTCCCCTAATTCCTGGGATGATAAGATCTACGCTTGTTCAGCATGGAGAGTAGGCAATGCACAGCAGTGAAGAGTTGGAAGTAACCGTGGACGGCGTCAGCTACAAGGTCAGCGAGTTGAGCGAGGAGGCCCAGAGCCAGGTGGCCAACCTGCAGTATGTGGACGCCCAGATCGCCGACTTGAACGCCAAGCTGGCCGTGTTCCAGACCGCCCGCAATGCCTATCAAGCTAGCCTGCAGCAGTTGATTCCGCGCACTAGGCAGTAAGGCGATTTTGTTATACTGGCTTCTCACTGTCATGCATGGGGATGGCCATGGGCAGCATATTGAAAATGCAAGCAAATTGGGATGATGAAGCGCAGGTCTGGGTAGTCCACCGCACACCGATTCCTGGCTTGGTTGCTGAGGCAAGCACCATCCCTCAATTGATTGCCAAGCTGAAGATTCTTATTCCTGAGATGTTGGAAGAGAATGGCGGGTTTTCAACATCTCAATCCGAAATTCCGTTTGAGGTCGTGGCTGGCGTTACTACCTTTGCTAGCAATACGGCACAGTAATGCTGGGCTATACGCCCAAGCTGAAGGAAATCTTGCTGGCGGCCGGCTGTTATTTCAAGCGTTCGGGTAAGGGCGATCATGAGATTTGGCATAGCCCGGTATCAGGTCATTCTTTCCCTGTCGATCACCATATCAAATCTCGGCACATGGCTAACGCGGTGTTAAAACAGGCGGGCTTGCCAAAGCACTTCTGAAGTGGGCGGCGTAGCGCCCACGTTCGGCTTGCTTACTGCTTGCCGAAGCAAGCCGGGCACGACTCGCCGTAGACGTATTGCGGCGACAGCTGCTGGCGCGGGGTGACCACGGCGCGGCAGGCGAAGCATTGCACGGTCTCGGTCGGCTCCAGCTTGGGATTCAGCGCGGTGCGGTAGTCGAACACGAAGCAGTCGCCCGTGTAGTGCTCGCCGCCCACTTCCTCGAAGTACTTCAGGATGCCGCCTTCCAGCTGGTAGACGTGGTCGTAGCCGATGTTCTGCATGTGGATCGCAGCCTTTTCGCAGCGGATGCCGCCGGTGCAGAAGGTCACCACGGTCTTGCCTTCAAAGTCGGCCTTGTGGTCGGCGATCACTTGTGGGAATTCGGTGAACTTGGCGATGCGGTAATCGACCGTGTTGTTGAAGGTGCCGACGTCCACT
>JAFANH010000045.1 GCA_019232795.1 Burkholderiaceae bacterium | reverse complement strand
CAGCAAATCGGCATGGCTGGTCTTCATGAAACCATGCAGGCCGGATTCGAATGCCAGGACGCGCTTGACGTCGATATCGTCGAAGAAGTTGTTGTTCACGGCGAATAGCGACACGGCCATCAGCGAGATCGGCAGCGGAGCGTATTGCGCCTGCTTCAACAATTCCGTCACGCGCGCACCGCGGTCCAACTGCTTGCGGGTGGCTTCGTCTAGGTCGGAAGCGAACTGGGCGAACGCGGCCAATTCACGATACTGCGCGAGGTTGGTACGGATACCGCCCGACAGATTCTTGATGACCTTGGTCTGTGCAGCCGAACCCACGCGCGACACCGAGATACCGGCGTTGATCGCGGGACGGATACCGGCGTTGAACAACGAGGTTTCCAGGAAGATCTGGCCGTCGGTGATCGAGATCACGTTGGTCGGAACGAAGGCGGACACGTCGCCGGCTTGCGTTTCGATGATAGGCAGTGCGGTCAGCGAACCGGTCTTGCCCTTGACTTCGCCCTTGGTGAAGGCTTCGACGTACTCGGGGTTGACGCGTGCGGCACGCTCCAGCAGACGCGAGTGCAGGTAGAACACGTCGCCCGGGTAAGCTTCGCGGCCCGGCGGACGGCGCAGCAGCAGCGAAACCTGGCGGTAAGCCACGGCTTGCTTGGACAGATCGTCGTACACGATCAGGGCGTCTTCGCCGCGGTCGCGGAAGTATTCGCCCATGGCGCAGCCGGAGTAGGCCGACACGTATTGCATCGCAGCCGATTCGGAAGCGGAAGCGGCTACAACGATCGTGTATTCCATGGCGCCATGCTGTTCCAGCGCGCGCACGATGTTCTTGATCGAAGAAGCCTTCTGGCCGATCGCGACGTAGATACACGTCATGTTCTGGCCCTTCTGGTTGATGATCGTGTCGATCGCGACGGCGGTCTTGCCGGTCTGGCGGTCGCCGATGATCAATTCACGCTGGCCGCGGCCGATAGGCACCATCGAGTCGATCGACTTCAGACCGGTCTGCATGGGCTGCGAAACCGATTGACGCGCGATAACGCCCGGGGCGATCTTTTCGATCGGCGAGCTCAGCTTGGCGTTGATCGGGCCCTTGCCGTCGATAGGCTGACCCAGTGCGTTGACCACACGGCCCTTCAGTTCCGGACCGATGGGCACTTCCAGGATGCGGCCGGTGCACTTGACCGTGTCGCCTTCCGAGATGTGCTCGTAGGCACCGAGAATAACGGCGCCTACCGAGTCGCGCTCGAGGTTCAGCGCGAGGCCGAAGGTATTGCCCGGGAATTCCAGCATTTCGCCTTGCATCACGTCCGACAGGCCGTGGATGCGGCAGATGCCGTCCGACACGGAGATTACCGTGCCTTGATTGCGAATCTCAGCGGAGTCGCCGAGCCCTTGAATCCGGCTCTTGATCAGTTCGCTGATTTCAGACGGGTTGAGTTGCATGTTAACTCCTAAATCCTTAAATATTCCGTGCTCTATAAATTACGCGGACAGCGCAACTTGCATCTGTTGCAGCTTGGCGCGTACCGAGGTATCCAGCACTTCATCACCAACCACCACGCGCACGCCGCCGATCAGCGAGGTATCGACACTCACCGAAGGGTTGAGCTTGCGGCCGAACTTCTTTTCCAGCGTTGCGGTCAGCTGCTTCACCTGGGCGTCGTTCATGTCGAACGCGCTGGTGATGACGGCGTCGGCTGCGCCTTCCTGTGCATTCTTGAGCACGTGGAATTGCGCGCCGATTTCCGGCAACAGCGTCACGCGGCCGTTTTCGACCAGCATGTTCACGAAGTTCTTGGCTTCGGCAGTGACCGGCGACTTCAGCAAGGCCAGCAGCGTGTCCGCCACTTGCTTGTCGCTGACGTTCGGATTGCGCGACAGCGCCTGCATGTCGGGGTGAGCCGCGACTTGCGCCATCTCGGAAACCAGGTCGGACCAGGCCGACAGGTTGCCGGACTTGGCCACGCGGAACAGCGCTTCTGCGTAGGGACGAGCAATCGTTGCGAGTTCAGCCATGATTACAGCTCGGTTGCAAGTTGGTTCAGCAAGTCGGCGTGTGCACCGGCATTGATCTCGCGCTTGAGGATCTGCTCGGCGCCCTTGACGGCCAGCGCGGCAACTTCGCCGCGCAGCGCTTCGCGCGCCTTGCTGGCTTGCTGTTCGGCTTCGTCCTTGGCGGCGGCAACGATACGCGCAGCTTCATCCGACGCGGTCTTCTTGGCGTCTTCGATGATGCTCAAGGCACGCTTTTCAGCGTCGCCAACGCGCTTTTGACCTTCGTCGCGAGCGGTAGCCAGTTCGGCGGCAACGCGCTTCTCGGCGGCTGCCATCGCTTCCTTACCCTTGTCCGCGGCTGCGAGGCCGTCGGCGATTTTCTTGGCGCGGTCGTCGAGCGCCTTCATGATCGGCGGCCAGACGAATTTCATCGTCACGAACGCCAGAATGAAGAAGACGACGAACTGTGCCAGTAATGTGGCATTAATATTCACGGTACGTCCTTTTCGTTTAAGTTAAATACGCGATCCGTCGACGATTCACCGAGCGGACCGAAAGGCGTAAACGAGTAAATGGGCGCCCTGTTCGGAAGCGCCCGTCGTTCCGCCAACTTAAACCGACTTAGCCAGTGAACGGGTTGGCGAACGCGAACATCATCGCGATACCGACACCGATCAGGAATGCAGCGTCGATCAGACCGGCCAACAGGAACATCTTGGTTTGCAGGGTGTTCATCAATTCAGGCTGGCGAGCCGAGGCTTCGATGAACTTGCCGCCCATGATGCCGATACCGATACAAGCACCGATAGCGCCCAAACCGATGATCAAACCACAAGCCAAAGCAACCAATGCGACGTTAGTCATGAGAACTCCCTTAAGAAAAAAATGAAAAAACTAAAAATCAAAAACTGCGAAACCTGCGGTACTACAAAACTTTCAATGCGCGATCAGTGACCTTCGTGCGCCTGGCCGATATAAACCAAGGTCAGCATCATGAAAATGAAGGCTTGCAAAGCGACGATCAGGATGTGGAAGATCGCCCAGATCGAACCGGCGATCACGTGCATGCCAAAACCCCACCAGGTGGCGGTCGAACCGAGCAGCGCGATCAACAGGAAAATCAATTCGCCGGCATACATGTTGCCGAACAGACGCATACCGAGCGACACGGTCTTGGCGGTGAATTCGATGATGTTCAGGCCGAGGTTGGGAATCCACAGCGCCGGGTGCGAGCCGAACGGGGCGCAGAACAATTCGTGGACGAAGCCGCCCAGTCCCTTGATCTTCACGTTGTAGTACAGCATCAGGGCCAGCACGCCGCAAGCCATGCCGAGCGTGCCGTTAAGGTCGGCGGTCGGCACCACGCGCTGGTGATGGAATATGCCGTCAAGGCCAAGCAACTTGAACAGGCTGCCGAACAGGTCGACCGGCAGGAAGTCCATCGAGTTCATCAGGAACACCCAGACGAACACCGTCAGGGCCAGCGGCGCGATGAAGGCGCGGTTGCCATGGGTGATGATGGCTTTCGACTGTTCTTCAACCATTTCGACCAGGATTTCGACCATGGCCTGGAAACGGCCCGGCACGCCGGCGGTGACCTTGCGTGCGGCCAGCCACATGAGCAACAAACCGATCACGCCCATCAGCACGGACCAGAAAATGGTATCCATGTTGATGACGTGGAAGTCGATAACGCCGTGCTGCGGGGTGGATTGGAAATGCGTGAGATGGTGCTTGATGTATTCGGACGCGGTCGGTGCTGCTTCCGCCGCGCCGTTCGCTGCGCTCTCAGGAGCTTGTTCAATTGCCATGTCAGTGCCTAAATAATAAGATGATGTAACTTTTCAGCGCCACGATGAAGCCGGCGATCAGCGCCAGCCAATTCAAACCGTGGTACAGCCATCCGATCGCGCCCAATAGCGCCACCGTCAATGCAATCTTGATAAATTCGCCGATGAAAAACGACATCGGATTGGCGCCGCCCCTTTGCGCGCTTGCGAACAAACGCAACGCAAACAGGCTGTTCGGCACCACGCAACACAAGCCGCCCAGCAAAGCGGACCACAACGCTGGCGATCCACCTACCAACCAAGCCACCAAACCGGTCACGATCGTTGCCGCAAGTTGCAGGAGAATGACGCGCAGCATACTTGCTCTGGATCGTGCGACCCGCTGCCGCCCTCTTTACCTTCTGGGGCGATGCTTGCGAGCCTAGGGTGTGAATTATAGCGATGCGTTCTGTGAAGCCACGGGATTATAAGGGTTTTACACAAGCCCAGTCAAACATTTGCTGCACCGCAAGGGGGCATTTGCCACAGCTTGGTGCGTAAAAAAATAGCGGCAATCCTCTAATTGGGGCGGCTTGAACGCAGCTTGAAACACCGCACCAGGCTTCGAAAATCAGCGCGATATTGTCAAATAAATAAGGCGCTAAGCTTTCAGCTTGGCAATCAAATCGTCAAGCACGTCGAGGTCGGCAAAATCGATCACGAGCTGGCCGCGATTCTTGGCGCCGACCTTGATCACAACCTGGGTCGCCAAGGTGTCCGACAATTCTTCTTCGAGGCGCGTGATGTCGCGCGACTTTTCTTTGCCGCGCGGCTTGCCGGCGCCGGCCTGTTCGGTGGTGGTTCGCACCACCAGCTTTTCCGCTTCGCGCACCGACATGCGTTTGGCCACGATCTGATTGGCCAGGTTGATTTGCGTGGCTGAATCGACGGCCAGCAAGGCGCGCGCATGGCCCATGTCGATGTCGCCGGCCATCAGCATGGTCTGCACCGGCTTGGCCAGGTTCAGCAGACGCAGCAGGTTGGAGACGGCACTGCGCGAACGGCCGACCGCGCCGGCTGCCTGTTCGTGGGTGAAACTGAAGTCGCTGATCAGGCGGTGTATGCCTTGCGCCTCTTCGAGCGGATTGAGGTCTTCGCGCTGAATATTCTCGATCAAGGCCATCGCGGCAGCGGCTTCGTCACCGACTTCCTTGACCAGCACCGGCACTTCGCTCAAGCCGGCCAATTGCGCGGCGCGGAAGCGGCGTTCGCCGGCGATGATTTCATACTTGGTCGCGCCGAAGTGGTTAGGGTGAGCCGGCAGCGGCCGCACCAGGATAGCCTGCAACAAGCCTTGCGCCTTGATCGAGGCCGCCAGTTCGTTGAGCGCCTCTTCATCCATGCGCGTGCGCGGCTGGTATTTGCCGGCCTGCATGTCGCTCACGTGCAAAATGGAGGGTGCGCCCGGCACGTCGGCCACGGCGTCGCTGAGGTCGGCAGGCCCGCCCAGCAGCGCGTCCAATCCACGTCCCAGGCCCTTGGGTTTTTTCGTTACCATGATCTGTAAATCTCTTTCTTACATTGTCTGGATGCGTTCGACCATCTCGGCGCCAAACGCGATATAGGCTTGCGCACCCTTCGCGGCCGGATCGAAGGACACGCCCGGCATGCCATAGGACGGCGCTTCGGCCAGACGCACGTTGCGCGGGATGATGGTCTTGAATACCTTGTCGCCGAAGTGCTGCTCGAGCTGGGCCGAGACTTGCTGCGACAGGGTCATGCGCGGATCGAACATCACGCGCAGCAGGCCGATGATCTTCAAATCCGGGTTCAGCTTGGCGTGCACTTTCTTGATGGTGTTGACCAGGTCCGACAAGCCTTCCAGCGCATAGTATTCGCACTGCATCGGAATGATCACGCCGTGCGCGGCGCACAGGCCATTCAGGGTCAGCATGGACAGCGCCGGCGGGCAATCGATCAGCACGAAATCGTATTCGGCATCAACCTTGGCCAAAGCTTCCTTCATGCGCTTTTCGCGGTTGTCGAGTTCGACCATTTCGACTTCGGCGCCGGCCAGTTCACGGTTGGCCGGCAATACGTCGAAATTGCCGGTCTCGGAAGTCTTGCGCGCAGTGGCGACGTCGGACAAGCCCAGCAAGACCTCGTATACCGATGCTGTGAGATCGGCCTTGTTGATGCCCGAGCCCATGGTGGCATTGCCTTGCGGGTCAAGGTCGACCAGCAGCACGCGCTGTGCATGTTGCGCCAGACCGGCCGCCAGGTTGACGGCGGTCGTGGTCTTGCCTACCCCACCCTTTTGATTTGCGACGCAAAAGATTTTTGCCATGTTTTTATAATCAGTTTGTCTGGCAATCCCAGGTCCCGGGATTTACAGACGATCACGTCAACACATCGTCATTCCCGCGAAAGCGGGAACGACGGGTTATATATTGCCTGAGCAAGCCATTAAAGCCGCTCGATAAAAACCAAATGCCGCTCAGCATCCAAGCCCGGCACCGCCAAGGGCCGCAGCTCCTTTACCTTCCAGCCTGCCGGCAGGCGCTCAATTTCGCCGTCCGGCGCCACGCCCTTCAATGCAATAAACCGGCCACCCGGCGCCAACAAATGCCCGGACCAGGAAACAAAATCATTCAACTCGGCAAACGCGCGCGAGGTGATCACGTCGAAGGGCTTTGCAACTTGCATCTGTTCGACACGGCCAGAGTGAACACTTACATTCACCAAACCCAGTTCAGCCTTGACCTGGGTCAAGAAGGCAGTTTTCTTGTGCACGGTGTCGACCATGGTCACGTGTAGATCGGGCCCGCATATCGCCAGCACCATGCCAGGCAAGCCACCACCGGCACCGACGTCGAGCACATTGGATGCGCCAGTAAAGGCCGGTACTGCCGCCAAGCTATCGAGCAAATGCACACTCACCATCTCGGCCGGGTCGCGCACCGAGGTGAGGTTGTAGACGGCATTCCACTTGTGCAGCAGGGCCAGGTAGTCGAGCAACTGTTCGACCTGGGAATCGCTCAAGGCTAGCGGCAGGTCTTGCAGACCTTGCCGCAGGCTTTGCGTCAGGGAGGCGCGATCGAATAACTTCATGCGGCGTCCGCCGTGACCGCAGGTGCTACGGCGTCGGCGAAGCCTTTGAATCCCGCTTTCTTCAAATGCACGAGCAGCAGTGAAATCGCCGCCGGCGTCACGCCCGAAATGCGCGAAGCCTGGCCCAGGGTCTCCGGCTTGTGCTTGTTCAGTTTCTGGCGCACTTCGAACGACAGCGACTTGACCACCATGTAATCGAAGTCGGTCGGCAGCTTGAGGTTTTCGTAATACTCGTGGCGCTCGACTTCCTTGGCCTGGCGGTCGATATAGCCCGCGTACTTCAATTGGATTTCAATCTGTTCCTTGACCGCGTCATCGACTTCGGTCTCGGGTGTGAAGCGTTGGCCTTCGACACCGGTCAGGCTCATCAAGCCGTCGTAATCGACGTTCGGCCGGCGCAGCAAGTCGGCCAGCGAGTATTCGTGGTCAATGGCCTTGCCCAGCACCCGCTCGGCTTCGTTCTCCGCCAGCAGGCGCGGGTTGACCCAGGTCGACTTCAGGCGTTCAAGCTCGCGCGCGACCGCTTCACGCTTGCGTTCGAACACTTCCCATTGGGCGTCGCCGACGCAGCCGAGGCGACGGCCGATCTCGGTCAGGCGCAAGTCGGCATTGTCTTCACGCAGGCTGAGGCGATATTCGGCGCGGCTGGTGAACATGCGGTACGGTTCCTGCACACCTTGCGTGACGAGGTCATCGACCAGCACGCCGAGGTAGGCTTCGTCGCGGCGCGGGGTCCATGCTTCACGGCCCTGGGTCTGCAACGCCGCGTTGAGGCCGGCCAACATGCCTTGGGCAGCAGCCTCCTCGTAACCGGTGGTGCCGTTGATCTGGCCGGCAAAGAACAAGCCTTGAACAGCGCGCGTCTCGAGCGAACTCTTCAAGCCGCGCGGGTCGAAATAGTCGTACTCGATCGCATAGCCGGGGCGCAAAATATGCGCGTGCTCCAAGCCCTTCATCGAGCGCACCAGTTCGAGCTGGACGTCGAATGGCAAACTGGTCGAGATGCCATTCGGGTAGAACTCGTTGGTGGTCAAGCCTTCCGGCTCGAGAAAAATCTGGTGCGAGCTCTTGTCGGCGAAGCGGTGGATCTTGTCTTCGATCGACGGGCAGTAACGCGGGCCGACGCCTTCGATCACGCCGGTATACATCGGGCTGCGGTCGAGGCCGCCGCGGATGATGTTATGCGTCGCTTCATTGGTATGCGTGACCCAGCACGGCAGTTGGCGCGGGTGCATGGCGGCGGTGCCCAAGACCGAGAACACGGGAATCGGATCGAGGTCGCCCGGCTGCTCCTGCAGTACAGAGAAGTCGATGCTGCGACCGTCGATGCGCGGCGGCGTGCCTGTCTTCAGGCGGCCCTGCGGCAGTTGCAGTTCCTTGAGGCGCGCCGACAGCGAGATCGCGGGCGGATCCCCTGCCCGGCCCGCCGCGTAGTTATTCAGACCGACGTGGATCTTGCCGTCAAGAAAAGTTCCTGCCGTCAATACTACGGCACGTGAACGGAAGCGAATGCCGACCTGGGTTACGGCACCGACTACGCGGTCGCCTTCCACCATCAAGTCATCCACGGCCTGCTGGAACAGCCAGAGGTTAGGCTGGTTTTCCAGGCGCGAGCGGATCGCCTGCTTGTACAGAATACGGTCGGCTTGAGCACGGGTTGCGCGCACGGCCGGACCTTTCGAGGAATTCAGGATGCGGAACTGGATGCCAGCCTCATCGGTGGCAATCGCCATCGCGCCGCCCATGGCGTCCACTTCCTTGACCAGGTGGCCCTTGCCGATGCCACCGATGGACGGGTTGCACGACATCTGGCCCAGCGTCTCGATGTTATGCGTGAGCAGCAGCGTCTTCTGTCCCATGCGAGCAGAAGCAAGTGCGGCTTCGGTTCCGGCATGACCGCCGCCAACTACGATAACGTCGAATTCGGTAGGAAATAGCATGATGCGCCTCGGTGAGACACTACGGGCAGAGGCGCGATTATACGGCGTTTTGGTCTGGATGCCTAACTTCGGCTTTTGATTGTTTCACGTGGAACATGGGTTGGCTGGCTGCCGACGCTATTTTTCTGTGTTTGATCTCGGAGTTACCGTAGGTGCGCCCTCGCCTACCTATGGGAATGTGCTCCGTCGGAAAGACGCGGCTTTCTTCAATGGTTTTGATTCGTCACTATGCTTGCTTTGGTGGTATGTACTCCGTTAGTGATGTAGCCTAGTTGCCCGCGCTTTCCTTTCCGATCCGCACACACCCATAGATAGGCGGGTAATTGGGTCCGTGAAAAACACAATCAAAATGCGTGCATAGAACTCTAGGCAAGGCTCTCCTCTCACCCTGCCAACCTATTGTTGGGCCTTTGTTCTATTGATTGCGCCCTGTAGACGGCATTACCCGCCTATCTATGGCGTGTGCGCGGAGCGGGAAGAGGAAGCGCGGGCGATCAGACTGCAATGCCTACGAAGTACATGCGATGCAACCAAGCATAGTGAGGTATTAAGACGAGTCAGGAAAGCCGCGTCTTTCCGACGGAGCACATTCCCATAGGTAGGCGAGGGTGCACCAACCTCAGCGCACGTTCCCATCAGTAGACGGTTGAACGGCACCAGGCCCTAGAACCCTACGGCCCATATGTTTCACGTGAAACAATACTAGGCCATTACCAACTTGCTAGAATGAGAAGAAAGGAGCCCCCGATGCAAGTCTTCAACGCCTTTGCCTTTAATACCGTCCCGCACTTGGTCTGCGAGCTGGGTGCTACCAAACGACTCGGCACCCTGATTACCGAACAGTTCGGCCGGATCAAGCATGCCCTCATTGTCACCGACCCCGGCTTCCTGAAAACCGGCCAAGTCGACCCTGCCCTCGCCAGCCTGCGGGCTGCAGACATCCAGGCCAGCGTGTACTCGGACGTGGTTGCCGATCCTCCTGAGGCTGTAGTGCTGCAAGCAGCAGCCTCGGCCAGAGAAAAGAATATCGACCTGGTGATAGGCCTGGGCGGCGGTAGTTCCATGGATGTCGCCAAGTTGATCGCCGTTTTGGTTGGCAGCGACCAAGACTTGAAAACCATGTACGGCATCGGCAACGTCAAGGGTAAGCGCCTGACTCTGGTACAGATTCCTACCACTGCCGGCACCGGTTCCGAAGTCACCCCTATCTCTATCGTCACCACCGGCGCCACCACCAAGATGGGCGTGGTCTCGCCTCAGCTATATGCCGACCTCGCCATCCTCGATGCTGAATTGACGGTAGGCTTGCCATCCAAGGTTACGGCAGCGACCGGCATCGACGCCATGGTGCATGCGATCGAAGCTTATACCAGCAAGATCAAGAAGAATCCTCTGTCGGACGTGCTCGCCCGCCAAGCTTTGAATTTGCTTTCGAGAAACTTGGTGGTTGCCTGCGAAGACGGGAAAAATCTTGCCGCTCGTCAAGCCATGTTGCTTGGTGCGACCCTGGCGGGGCAGGCATTCGCCAATGCGCCGGTGGCTGCCGTGCATGCACTGGCCTACCCTATCGGCGGGATCTTCCATGTACCGCACGGTTTGTCCAACTCCCTGGTATTGCCGCACGTATTGCGCTTCAATGCGCCAGCCGCTGCCCCGTTGTACGCCGAGTTGGCAGAAATTGTGCTTCCCGGCCTGCAGGGTTCGGCTGAGGCCCGTAGCCAGGTTCTGGTGGAAGAAATGGAAGCTTTGGCTACACGGGTCGGCATCGAAACGCAATTGCGCCAGGTCGGCATTACGGCATCTGACATTGATCGCCTGGCCGACGACGCCATGCTGCAGACTCGTTTGCTGGTCAATAATCCGCGTGAAGTGAGCCGGGCGGATGCACGGGCAATCTATGCTGCGGCTTTATAAATAGTTGCTTTTTTTATAATTCAAGCACTCTTTATAGGCGTCCTGCCCAGCCAAGCCGAAATCTCGCCGACGATGCCGCGCCGGAAGGCCAGTACGCAGATCACGAAGATAAAGCCGGTCACGATGCTGGACGATTCGCCAAGCGCATTGAACCACTCTATGCCGGTGCTATTGGCCAGGAATGCGCCAAGGTCGCCGAGCCGGCTTTCCAGCGCAATAACGATCACGGCGCCGAGCACCGGACCCAGCATGGTGCCCAAGCCGCCTACCAAGGTCATCAACACCACCAGACCCGACATGGTCCAATCGACGTCGGTCAGCGTGGCAAAGCCGAGCACCACGGTCTTGGTGGCTCCGGCCAAGCCGGCCAGGCCGGCCGACAGCACGAAGGCCAGCAGCTTGTACTTGGCGACGTCATAACCGAGCGAAATCGCACGCGGCTCATTTTCCTTGATCGCCTTCAGCACCTGGCCGAAAGGCGAATGGACGATGCGCACGATCAGGGCAAAGCCGAGCACGACAATCGCCAGCGTGACGTAGTACATGTTCAAATCACTACTGAGATCGAGCAGGCCGAACAGCTTCCCGCGCGGCACACCCTGCAAGCCATCCTCGCCGTGCGTGAACGGCACACGCAGGCAAATGAAGTAGATCATCTGCGCCAGCGCCAGCGTAATCATGGTGAAGTAAATCCCTTGCCGGCGTACAGCCAGCAAGCCCATCAAACCACCGATCGCCGCAGCCCCGAGTACGCCCGCCGCGAGACCCGCCTCGAGCGGCAACTCCATCGTCTGCAAGGCATATCCACAGACATAGGCGGCGACGCCGAAAAAGCTCGCATGGCCGAAGGACAGCAAACCGGTAAAGCCGAGCAGCAGGTTGAAGGCACAGGCGAACAAGGCGAAACACAGCAGCTTCATCAACAGCACCGGATACATGACGAACGGTGCCGCCAGCAGCGCCAGCAGCAGAATTGCATACCCGAACTTTTTATTCGCTATCTTCTTATTCGCCATGCCTTATTTTTCCTTGCCGAACAGTCCTGCCGGGCGCAGCGCCAGCACGATCGCCATCACAATGAACACTACCGTGGCTGAAGCCTCCGGGTAGAACACGCGCGTCAATCCTTCAATCACGCCCAGCCCCAAGCCGGTGACGATGGAACCCATGATCGAGCCCATGCCGCCGATCACCACCACAGCGAACACCACGATGATCAGGTTGGAACCCATCAGCGGTGACACCTGGATCACCGGAGCCGCCAGCACGCCCGCCAAGCCGGCCAAGGCCACACCGAAGCCGTAAGTCAACGTCACCATCAGCGGCACGTTGATGCCGAAAGCTTCGACCAATTTGGGATTCTCGGTGCCGGCACGAAGGTAGGCGCCCAGCTTGGTTTTCTCGATCACGAACCAGGTGGCAAAGCACACCACCAGCGACGCCAGCACCACCCAGGCGCGATAGTTCGGCAGGATCATGAAGCCAAGATCGGTGGCCCCCGCCAAGGCATCGGGCACCGAGTAGGGCTGGCCCGACACGCCATAGATGGAACGGAACACGCCTTCGACAATCAGCGTGATGCCGAAGGTCAGCAGCAAGCCGTAGAGATGATCAAGCTTGTACAGCCAACGCAGCATGGTCTTTTCGATCACGACGCCCAGTACGCCGACCACCAGCGGCGCCAGGGCCAGCATGGTCCAATAACCAAGCTGAAAATACTCGAGCCCCATCCAGGCCAGGAAAGCACCCAGCATGTACATGGCGCCATGTGCGAAGTTGATGACGTTGAGCATGCCGAAGATCACGGCCAAGCCTAGCGACAGCATCGCGTAGAACGAGCCGTTTACCAGTCCCAGCAAAAGCTGGCTCAACAAGGCTTGCAGGGGGATGCCAAATATTTCCATGCCTGTTTTAATACCTGATTACTGCAGAACACACTGGAAAAACAGGCGTACCGATCCTCGGTACGCCGCCTGTTTCAGCCGCGCGGCTTTACTTCCACAAGGCGCACTTGGACTCTTCCTTGGTAGTGAACGCCTGGTCGCCGGGAATGGTCTGCGCGACCTTGTAGTAATCCCAGGGATATTTTGATTCACTCTGCGCTTTGACTTGCATCAGGTACATCTCGTGCACCATGCTGCCGTCCGGGCGAATCGTGCCGTTCTTTACATACATGTCGTTGAGCTTGGCCTTCTTCAGATAAGCCAACACCTTGTCAGGATCATCCGTGCCGGTGGCCTTGACCGCGTTCAGGTATTGCGTCGCTGCAGAGTAGTCAGCTGCCTGCAGGCTGGAGGGCATCTTCTTTTCCTTCTCGAAGTAGCGGCGCGCCCACTTGCGTGTTTCGTCGTTCTTGTCCCAGTACCAGCTGTCGGTCAGATACATGTCGTGCGTGAGGTTCAGGCCCAATGCGTGGATGTCGTTGATGAACATCAGCAAACCGGCCAACTTCATGGTCTTGGTGATACCGAACTCGTTGGCAGCCTTGATGGCGTTGACGGTATCGCCGCCGGCATTCGCCAGACCAAGGATCTGCGCCTTCGACGCCTGCGCCTGCAACAGGAAAGAGGAAAAATCAGAAGCATTGAGCGGATGCTTGACGTCGCCCAGCACCGTGCCGCCGTTGGCCTTGACGATGCGTGCCGTATCGCTTTCCAGCGAGGCGCCGAATGCATAGTCGGCGGTCAGGAAAAACCAGGATTTACCACCCTGCTTGACCACGGCCGAACCGGTACCCTTGGCCAGCGCCACAGTGTCGTAGGCATAGTGCACCGTGTAGGGTGTGCACTCCTCGTTGGTCAGGCGCGCCGTGCCGGCTCCGATGGAGATGAATGCCTTCTTTTTCTCCGCAGCGACTTTCGCCATCGACAGGTTGGTGCCGGAGTTGGTGCCGCCGATCAGCATGTCGACGCCTTGCTGGTCGAACCATTCGCGCGCCGTGGCAGCGGCGTTGTCGGGCTTGTTCTGGTGGTCGGCCTTCAGCAACACGAT
>JAFANH010000007.1 GCA_019232795.1 Burkholderiaceae bacterium | reverse complement strand
TGCCGACCATTCAGTCCGAATCCGATGCGCGCATCGTCGCGGAAAAAATCCGCGCGGTACTCGAAGTGCCGTTCGAATGCGATGGCCACAGCCTGGGCATTTCATCGAGCATAGGCGGCGCGGTCTATCCCGAACAGGGCATGGACGAACAGCAATTGATGGAAAGCGCCGACCGCGCGATGTACGAATCCAAGAAGAGCGGGCGCAACATGGTGCGCTTTGCCGGCGCCGGCATAAGCTGACGCCCTCGGATACTCAGGCCTTGCGATGCAGGAGCGCCACCGGCGTGGCATAGGTCCGCTTGCACCATGCGAATTTTTCCGCTATCGGCGAGGGTATTTTCACGCTTTCATCCGGCGGCAAAAAGCCGAAGCTACGATAAAAATGTTCGAGATGGGAAAAGGGTATACAGAACACTGTCGTCCTTGCCGCACGCTGCAACAGGAATTCGACTATGCCGGCGGCGATCGATTGCCCACGATACTCGGGCAAGACGAACATGCCTCCCAACTCCGCATGACCGTCGTCGATCGGGGCCATGCGCCCCAGCCCGGCCTTAACGCCGTCCACTTCGGCAATCGCGATGAAATCGGCTTCCGATGACGGGGCAAAATCGATTTCGGCATAACGGGCGTTGGCCCAGGCGAGTTCGACCGGAGAAGCTTGCCTGATCCTCAGCCGCGTCATGCAGAGCGAAGTGTTAAACCGCGTCCGGGCCGGTTTCGCCGGTGCGGATGCGCACCACCTGTTCGACGTTCTGTACAAAGATCTTGCCGTCGCCAATCTTGCCGGTACGCGCAGCCTTGATGATGGCCTCGACGGCGCGCTCGACGATTTGATCGTCGACCACGACTTCGACCTTGACCTTGGGCAGGAAGTCGACCACATATTCGGCGCCGCGATACAGTTCCGTGTGTCCCTTCTGGCGGCCGAAGCCCTTCACTTCCGTCACGGTCAGACCAGTTACGCCGACTTCCGCCAGGCCTTCGCGCACTTCGTCGAGCTTGAAGGGCTTGATGATTGCAGTGACTTGCTTCATGAGGTTCTCCTTGGATGGGTTTAGTCCCTGAACTTTGAAGTAATTGGATAACGCCAATCCCGCCCAAACGCGCGATGGGTGACGCGGATGCCGATCGGCGCCTGACGGCGCTTGTACTCGTTTATTTTAATCAAACGCGTAATGCGGTCGACATCTTCCTGCCGGTAGCCCGCCGCCACAATCTCGGCCATGCTCTGGTTTTCTTCCATGTAGCGCTGCATGATGCCGTCCAACACCTCGTAAGGCGGCAGCGAATCCTGATCGACCTGGTTGGGCCTCAACTCGGCCGACGGGGCGCGCGTCAGGATGCGCTCAGGAATCACTTCGGACACCGAATTGCGATAGGCGCACACCTTGTACACCAAAGTCTTGGCAATGTCCTTGATGACCGCAAAGCCGCCGGCCATATCGCCATATAGCGTGCAATAGCCGACCGCCATCTCGCTCTTGTTGCCTGTGGTCAGGACTATGGAGCCATATTTATTGGACAGCGCCATCAGGATGGTGCCGCGTATGCGCGCCTGTATATTTTCTTCGGTAGTATCTTCAGCCAATCCCGAAAATTCCTTGGCCAAGGTGTTGCGGAACGCGCCAAAGCATTCGTTAATGGAAATCTCATCATAGCGTACGCCGAGCCGCTCGACCATGTCGCGCGAATCGAGCCAGGAAATCTCGGCCGTATAGGGGGACGGCATCATCACCGCGCGCACCTTGTCGGCGCCGAGCGCATCGACTGCCA
Organism: Burkholderiaceae bacterium; assembly: GCA_019232795.1. GTDB lineage: Bacteria > Pseudomonadota > Gammaproteobacteria > Burkholderiales > Burkholderiaceae_D > PKWO01. Next base: position 56,323 of record JAFANH010000007.1, on the reverse strand, counting down.
CCGCCAGCGTCAGTGCAGAATCGACCCCGCCCGACAAGCCGATCAGCACGCTCGGAAAACCGTTTTTGACTATGTAGTCGCGCACGCCAAGCACCAGCGCTTTGTAGACCTGCGCCTCGACCGTCAAGGCCTGCTGGCGCGCACCCGGCATGGGCTCGGCGCCATCGAATTCCACGACCTGCAAATCCTCTTCAAAATGCCTGGCTTGCGCACAGATTTCGCCACGGCCATTCATGACGAAGGAGTCGCCGTCGAAAATCAATTCGTCCTGGCCACCGACCAGATTGGCATACACCAGGCTCAAGCCCTGTGCCGCGACGTTGGCGCGCATGACTTCATAGCGCAGATGCTGCTTGTTCAGGTGATAGGGGGAAGCGTTCGGCACCAGCAGCACTTGCGCGCCGGCCGCCTTGGCACACGCCGGCGCATGCGAAAACCAAGTGTCTTCGCAGATGTTGACGCCGAACTTGACGCCTTTGACTGCAAACACGCAGGCCTGATCGGCAGCGGTGAAATATCGCTTCTCGTCGAATACCGCGTCGTTCGGCAGCTCGTATTTGCAATAGGTGGCAAGCACCTTGCCGTTCGTCACCACGGCGGCGGCATTGAAATTCACGCCTCCGCGCGCCAGCGGGTAGCCTATCACCACGTGCAATCCCGGGAATTCGCCGAGTGCGGCACATAGTGCTTCCAGAGCCTGCGCGCTTTTTGCGTAAAATGAGCGGCGCAGCAACAGATCTTCAGGCGGGTAGCCGACCAGCGAAAGCTCGGGTGTGACCACCACGTCCGCGCCCAGCGCGGCGGCACGACGACAGGATTCAATGATTTTGGCGGAATTTCCCGCAAAATCACCGACAATACTATTGATTTGAGCGATTGCGACTTTAACCGTCATGATACTGAAATGAAGATTGCTGAGTTATCTTGAGCAATTATCGCACGCGCACCGTCGATTCTCTTGCCGAGATAGGGCAAGCACGCTGGGACGCCTTGCTGGCATTGCAAGCGGACGCCACGCCCTTCCTTTCCTATGCTTTTTTGCACGCCTTGCACGAATCAGGCTGTGTCTCGAAACGCAGCGGCTGGGAACCGCGTTACTTGACTCTCTGGCAGGGCGAGACCTTGGCTGCCGCCATGCCCCTATATCTGAAATGGCATTCGTACGGCGAGTACGTATTCGATTGGGCCTGGGCCGACGCCTACCAGCGCCATGGTCTGGACTACTACCCCAAGCTGCTGTCGGCCATCCCCTTCACTCCAGTCAGCGGCACGCGCCTGCTGGCGCGCGACGCCGCAGCCTTGTCGGCCCTGGTTGCCGCCTTGCATGACTTGCGCGCCGATGGCGCCAGCTCGTCGACCCACGTCCTGTATCCGCCGCCGGCGCAAGCCGAAGTCTTGCGCGACGCCGGTTTCATGCTGCGCTCCGGCGTGCAATTCCATTGGCTCAATCATGGCTATCGCGATTTCGGCGACTTTCTCGACACACTCGAACAAAAGAAGCGCAAGAACATCCGCGCCGAAAGACGCCGCGTGGCCGAGGCCGGCATCACCTTTCGCCAATTGCCGGGGATGGAAATCAGCAGCGACGACTGGAACTTCTTCACCCGCTGCTACAACCGCACTTATGCGACGCACGGTTCCACGCCCTACCTGAACCTCGACTTCTTTTTGCGCATCGGCGCCGCCATGCCGGAAAATATCCTGCTGATCGTCGCGGAACGCGTCGGCAAGCCGATTGCGGCATCGCTGGTGATTCACACCGCAGACACCTTGTACGGCCGCTATTGGGGGGCAATCGAACACTTCGCCTGCCTGCACTTCGAAACTGCCTATTATCAGGCGCTGGAGTTCTGCATACGCCAGCGCTTGCGCTGCTTTGAAGGCGGTGCCCAAGGCGAGCACAAGATGGCGCGCGGCTTCCTGCCGCAAAGAACCTGGTCGGCACACTGGCTGGCCCATCCGGCATTCGCCGACGCCGTCGAACACTTCCTGCAGCGTGAAGCGGGCGGCGTCGAAACCTATCTCGACGAACTGAACGAACGCAATCCTTTCAGGCGCATCTGACTTGCCAATTCATCTCCGGCGAGGCATGCTCTCGGGCATGACATCGCCGCGCCCACCTCATTCCACCAATTCCCCGCCAGCTCTCCATCGCATCGACCGCTTCTATATCGTGCGCGAGATCGGCCGCGGCGGCCTGGGCGTGGTACATCTCGCACGCGATCCGGTCATCGACCGCAACGTAGCGATCAAGACCCTGAGCCCGCGCTTGAGCGCCGTCGAAAAAAAGCAGGCCGAAACCCGCTTTGTCAACGAAGCGCGCGCCGTCGGCGGTTTGGCCCATCCGAATATCGTCACGATTTACGATGCCAATATCGAGAGCGACCCGGCCTACTTGATCATGGAATACCTGGAGGGCAGCGAACTCAGCCGCATGCTGGACAGCGGCAGAATTTTTCCGCCTTCCGAAATCGCATCCATCGTGCGCAAACTGGCCGACGCCCTGGCTTATGCACACCGGCAGGGCGTGATCCATCGAGACATCAAACCAGGCAATGTCTTCATCCTGGCAGGGAATCAGCCCAAGATCTTCGACTTCGGCATTGCGCAAGTTCTCAATCGCGTATCGAGCACAGCGGGCCTACCGGACGGGCCGACTTTGGAGGACGATACGACCACGTCGCTGCACGACAATCTGGCCGGCACCCCCAATTACATGTCGCCCGAGCAAGCCGCCGGGCGGCCGGTGAATAATCTGACTGATATTTATTCTCTCGGCGCGGTCATGTATGAAATGCTCGCCCATAGACGGCCATTTCAATACGACACCACGGAAGAAGTGCTGGACGCCATCGCCAACCGGACACCGCCCGCTCCTCACCAATTGAACAAGGCGATCGCGCCGGTACTGTCGCAAATCGCGATGAAAGCCATGAGCAAGCAGCCACAGGAACGCTATCAAAGCGGCGAAGAAATGGCGCTCGACCTGGGACGCTACCTCGCCCTGCACAAGCGCGTGCGCTCGAAAGTCTCGGCGGCGCGCAGCGAAGAAGACGACGATTTGCCTGCCCTGCCGACGCGCCTGCCGCAGTTTGCGCTGGCAGGCTTGCTAGCCGCAGCAGCCGGCGCGGCCTACTTCTGGCTGCGCATGAAAGGCCTCGCTTAACCTACACGGTCAACGTGCGCTCAAGGCAGCCATCACCTGCCCTTTCAGCGTGCGGATCAGGGCCGCTTCGTCCGGCGGCACACCTTCAGGCGCCGCTTGCGCGCGGTCGGCATAAAAGAAACCGAAAGGCTTTTTCTGCACCACCAGCGGCAAAATGATGAAGCTGCGTGCATCGGGCAACAATGCGCGATGCCAGGCGGGCACCAGGTCGACGATGTTGGCGGCGCCAGCGTCGGATATCATCAGGTCGACGTCTTTTTCCATGGCAAGCTGGAACAGGTCGCGACGTGCGCCGCGCTGCTGCTCCCCGCTCGAAAAGACAAATCCCGCCTGACGTGTCGCGCTGTCCTCGCCCAGCGACATGCGCGCGCGATACTGTGCGGTCTTGACATCGTTCAGGCAAATCGTGGCAAAACGAAAGCCCATGCCGCGGTAAATCGTTTCCAGCGCCAGCATGATCAAATCATTCACCTTGGAACGTCCAGAAGCCATCATCTCGGTGACGTCCTGTATACCGGCCAGCAATTGCATGCGCGCATTGATCGGCTTGCCGCTGGGATGGCGCTCTTCGGCCCCTCCCTCATCGGTAGCCAGCATCAATCCCGCCAGTACGCCGGCATCGGCGTGGGCTTGTGCGGCGAGGTCTTCGGCATCAAGCTCTCCTACGCTCAAGTTGACCTGTTCCAGCAGGCTTTGCACTTCGCGCTCGACGCTGGTCATCAGCTGCGTCATCGTTTCCGACTCTATTTCCAGGGCCCCGCCATAACGCGTCAACAGCGTGCGCGCGGTATTTTCGTTGGTCTTTTCATAGCCCTTCTCGTGCAGGTGCGCGATCATCGGCGCCGAATTTGCGCTGAACGCGGCAACCTGCTGCATCCATTCCTGGCGTGTCTTGGCGGGTTTGAGCACGCCTTGCGGCAAAGGCGTGAGCGCCTTGATGATGGTGTCGGGGATCTTCCATTCGGCCAGTACCGATTCGGCCAGCATGTCGAAGCTGCAGCCCAGCGTTTGCGTCGACGCCTGCTGCGGCGTATGCGTGCCGGCCTTGATCATGGCATCGATCTGGCCATATGCCACGTCGTCATGCGCCGCCACCAGCAGCCGCCCCATATTCTTGAACAAGGCGGCGACAGCCGCCTCCTCGGCATCCTTGAAACGGCTGCGCCGCGCCATTTCGCGCGCTATCACGCTGGCGCTCAGGGCCTGTGCCAGTTCGGCGCGCACGCAAGAGGCGCGATTGCGCGCCATGCCGTCCACCAGCAGCATCGCCAGCGCGCTGGTCTTGACCGTATCGAAGCCGAGCATGAAGATGGCCTTGGATACCGTGGTCACCGGCCCGCCGGAATAGCCGCGATAAGTCGCGGTGTTCGCCAGCCGCAGGATTTTTTGCGTCAGGCCCACATCGGACAACACGAAGGAAGCGAGTTCGCGCACCGAATCGTCGTCCGAAGAAGCCAATTGCACCACGCGGGAGACGGAACTGCCCAGCGCCGGCAAATCGTTTTCTTCACTGATGCTGCGCAACAGCCTGTCACGCGCCGCGTAGGCAGCCTCGCTGGCCACCCCCGCAGGTACCGGCGGTTTGGTGGGTATCGAGCCTGAGGGAGAACTAAACGAGGGCACGAACAATCTCCTAGGGCCTGTTATAGGTATACAAACAACAATAGCCAATACGACAACTTTACTCCACTTGGCCGACCTCGGCATCCACCTTGGTCAACCATCCATGCACGGCTGTCAACGTGCCGCCAACGCCGCCACGACCTGCCCTTTCAACGTGCGGATCAGGGTCGTTTCGTCAGGCGGCACTCCTTCCGGTGCCGGCTGGGCGCGATCCGCATAAAAGAAACCGAAGGGCTTGTTTTGCACAACCAGGGGCAGAATGATGAAGCTGCGCGCATTGGGCAGTAAATGGCGATGCCATTCAGGTATCAGCTCGCGGATTTTCGGCACGCTGGCATCCGAAATCATCAAATCGACGTCTTTGTCCATCGCCAGGTTGAACAGGTCCCGCTTGGTGGTGGCCGAGAAGACAAAGCCGGCCTGCCGTGCCAAGTGGCTCTCGCCCATCGAGATACGGGCGCGATACTGCTCGGTCTTGATGTCACGCAGGCACACGGTGGCAAAGCGAAAACCCATGCTGCGGTACAAGGTTTCCAAGACCAGCAGAATCAAATCGTTGACCTTGCAGCGCCCTGAAGCCAGCATTTCCGTCACGTCGCGCACGCCGGCCATCAACTGCGCCCGCGCATTGACCGGCTTGCCGCTTGGGTGGCGAGCGTCGCTGTTCATGTCTTCGCTGCCGTCGTCGATAGCCATCAGCAATTCTTCCGGCAGGTCGGAGTCGACACCTGCCTGGGCCTGGGCCTGCGCCGCCTCGCTCTCTTCTTCGACGGCCCCACCCTCGACGGTTTGATTCGTCAAAATCCGAATCTCGCGCGCCGCGTCGGTCATCAACTGGGTCAGACTCTCGCGCTCCAGGCTGAACGCGCTGCCGTAACGGCTGAGCAGGGTACGGCCGGCAGCCTCCAGCTGCGTCGGGTTGAGCGTCGCATCCAGGCTTGCCAGTCGCGGTATCAGTGTCGTGGCCGTGGCGCTGAATACCGCCACTTGCTGCATCCATTCCTGGCGTGTCTTGGCCGGCCTCACTATGCCTTGCGGCAGAGGCGCCAGCGCCTTGATGATGGAGTCGGGAATATTCCACTCAGCCAAAACCGATTCGGCCAGCATGTCGAAACTGCAGCCGAGGACTTGCATCGAAGCTTGCAGCGGCGTGTGATTGCCGGCCTCGATCAAGACGTCGATCTGCTTGTACAAATCTTCATCGTGCACCGCCACCAGCAGACGCCCCATATTCTTGAACAGGGCGGCAACTGCGGCTTCTTCCGCATCCTTGAATTGCCCGCGGCGGGCCAGCTCGCGACCGATCACACTGGCGCTCAAGGAACGCTCCAGTTCCACACGTACGCAGTCCGCATGCTTGCGCGCCATGCGGTCGACCAGCATCATCGCGAGCGCACTGGTCTTGACCGTATCGAAGCCGAGCATGAAGATGGCCTTCGATACCGTGGTCACGGGTGCGCCGGAATAGCTGCGATACACCACGGAATTCGACAGACGCAGAATTTTTTGAGTCAGAGCGACGTCAGACAACACATAGGAAGCAAGGTCGCGCACCGAATCGTCATCGGACGACGCCAGCTGCACCACGCGCGAAACGGAACTGCCCAGGGCTGGTAAATCGTTTACCTCGCTGATGCTGCGCAACAGCCGGTCGCGGGCGGCGTAAGCTTCCTCGTCGGCCACGATAATAGGCCCCGAGGAATGGGGATTCGAACTAAATGAGGGCACCGGTACTCTCCAGGTTCTGCCTACCCTGCCGCCTTCCGGCAGGGTTCAGGGTAAATGCCCTTGAATCGATTAAATCTGCGACTACAACTACGATTGCATGCACGGCAAAAACTGCCTCCATATGCCGCAGCATCATCATAACGCATCCGCACAGTGTAGCGTCTGCCCAGCCCGCGTTCAATGACCTTTGCGGAAATGCCACGCTGAGACCACATCAAGCGTTTTCCGCCTCATACATGTGCGGCGGCAGGAAGCATTACAATAGGCCGCTTCCCACCTCATGCCCCCGATGAAGCCGACCCATATCCTGCTCGCCCTGCTGACTGTACTGATCTGGGGCTCCAATTTCGTGGTCATCAAGATCGGCTTGCAGGGCCTGCCGCCGATCATGTTCACCGCACTGCGCTTCGGATTTGCCGCACTACCGCTGGTATTTTTCGTCAAGCCACCGGCTGCACCGCTCAAGCTGGTTTCCGGATTTGCCATGTTTCAATTCGCCTGCCAGTTCACGTTATTGTTCGGTGGCGTCAAGCTTGGTTTCCCGGCCGGACTCGCTTCGCTGGTAATTCAATTGCAGGCATTCTTCACCATAGGCTTGGCAGTGCTGCTGTTGCATGAACGTCCCAGCTTCAACCAACTGCTCGGCGCCCTGGTCGCGTTGTCGGGAATGGTACTGGTGGCTTTCAACCTCGATGCCAAGCCGACTGTGATAGGGTTCGCGATGGTGGTTGGCGCCGGGTTGTCGTGGGCGACAGCCAATATCTTCACAAAAAAAATCGGCAAGGTCGATCCGCTATCGCTGGTGGTGTGGGGTTCCTTGCTGGCGTCGGGGCCGCTCGCTGCGGCATCGCTGGCGATAGAAGGCAGCGCGGCATGGAGCGCAGCCTATGTCCACTTGAACTGGCGCTCGGTCGCCGCGGTGCTGTTCCAGTCCTATCCCAACACCATCGTCGGCTATGGCATCTGGTCTTTCCTGATGCGCAAATATCCCGCCGCGACCATTGCCCCATTCAGCCTGCTGGTACCGGTTGTGGGCATGCTGAGTGCCGCGGCGATCCTCGGCGAGCCTTTGCAATGGTGGAAGATCGCGGCGGGCCTGCTGGTATTGGGTGGCCTGCTGCTCAATCAGTTCGGTGTGAGACGCCTGGGGCCTGTTAATGCTTAATTTGGGGGATGCGTTCAACCGGGGCTGCGCAATAAAAAAGCGCACCGCAGTGCGCTTTCTTGAGTGACCCAAACCTGGCCCGGATCAGTAATTCGGTTTGCTGGCCGCCTTGTTGTAGGCCTCGACGCCGGACATGATTTCGGCCTTCGCTTCCTCGGGGCCGACCCAGCCTTCGATCTTGACCCATTTGCCTTTTTCGAGATCCTTGTAGTGTTCGAAAAAGTGCTGGATCTGCTGCAGACGCAATTCGTTCAAATCTTCCGGCTTTTGCCAATGCTTGTAGATGGGCAAAATCTTGTCGATCGGCACTGCCAACAACTTGGCGTCACCGCCGGCCTCGTCGGTCATCTTCAGCATGCCGATGGTGCGGCAACGCACGACCACGCCCGGAAACAGCGGGAAGGGCGTAATCACCAGTACGTCGACCGGGTCGCCGTCGTCGGAAATCGTGTGCGGAATGTAGCCATAGTTGCACGGGTAGTGCATGGACGTGCCCATGAAGCGGTCGACGAAAATTGCGCCGGATTCCTTGTCCACTTCATACTTGATGGGGTCGGCATTCATCGGGATTTCGATGATGACGTTGAAATCGTGCGGCAAGTCGCGGCCGGCGGGGACGAGGTTCAGGCTCATGGGGGATGCTCTCGAAGATAAAAATGCGGGATTGCCGGAATTATAGCGGCTTTCGACTTGCATTTGATGCAATGCAGCAGGGAAACAGGTAAAAGTGGCCCTACCACAAACCGAAGACAGAACAGGGGCAATGCCGCCGAAATCCCGAAGTGGTCTTACCCCCGGGACAGAGACAAAATAAGGCTACAGCACGCTCGCCATGGCGCACTGCCGAAAATGCGCAATTGCCTGATCCGGTTGATCGAGCGCTTCATGCAACTGGGCCAGTTTCAGATGCGCCTCGCGTGCGGTGCCGGATTCGATCGAATCGGACAGCGCGCGATCGAGATGACGCTGCGCCTTGCCCCACAGTTTCTGCTTCAGGCACAAGGTGCCCAAGGTCAAGGCCAGTTCCGCGTCGGTCGGACGCTGCAGGCTCCAGGCTTCGCATCGCTCGATCTGTGCCAGCAAGGCGGCAGAGCCTTCGGCGGCGGCGGATTTGCGGTACAGGCGCACCAGCCTGTCGTCCCATTCGACCGCGAGCGCCTTCTCGACTACCGTACGCGCATCGTCATGCAAGCCGAGCACGTTGAACGTATCGGCAGCACGCGCAGCGACAAACGGCTTGACCCGCTCCGCTGCCGGTATCGATTGCCACAGGTTGCGGATCGATTCCGCGTCGTGATTGCGGTCGGACAGCAAGGCGTCGTAGGCGAGTTCGCGCACACGGCGCGACAAGGCCGGATGCAGCGCATTGTGATTGTCCAGCGAACGGACCAGGCGCAATACCTCGGCCCAATTGCGGGCCCGCTGATGGGCCTTGAGCGCCATGCGCAGGGCATGGATGTGGCGCGTGCCGCTGGCGTTCAATTCCTGGACCGCTTCCAGTGCCCGCTCGGCCTGGTGGTCGTCCACCAGCAATTCGATGGCGGTCATCAGGCGCGCCGTCTTGAGGGTGGCATCGTCCTGGGTGGCAGACAGCCACAAGTCGCGCCGCTCCGATTGACGCATGCGATGCACGGCGCGCGCCGCAATCAGGGCAGCCAATCCGGCATTCTCGGGCGACTCGACGGCGCGCTTGGCGGCCTTTTCCGCATGTCCGAAGCGGCCTTCGAACAGCGCTTTCAAGGCATCGCGCAAGGCCCGGTTGCCCTCGCGATCACGCTTTTCTCGACGGTAGGCCGCTACCTTGCCGGGCATTTCCCTGGTGGCAACGATGGCGTTCAGCAGTACATGCAAGGCCAGGAACAGCAGGAAAGCCAGCAGCAAAAACAGGTTCAACGACAAGTCGATACGCGTGGGCGGATAGAACAGCACGACGTTGCCCGGGTCGAAGCGCGCCCCCACTGCGAGGCCGATCGCAATAATGAATATGGCCACTACCCAGAGAAAGATACGCATTGAGAACTCATTTCATAAATAGGGACCCGTGCAAACGAGCTATTTGGGATGCAGCGCTAGGCGTGGCGCGCCGCACAGGGTGGTCCCCTGTGCAAGCGGCGCAACACCGCGCGGCGCCCAAATAGCACGTTCCCTCCGGGTTTTCACTAAAATGAGCGCTGGCGGTGTTGCGCTCCTTGCGCGTAGCCCCGCTACGCGACGCGTCGCACGCCTTGCCAGCACTCATTTTAGTGAAAATGCATCGGGTTCCTATTTATGAAATGAGTTCTACTTGGCCTTATAGGTGCGTACCGCATTCAGGCTTTCGGCCAGCGTCGGCATTTCGATCGACAGGTTGCTGCTTTGCACTTGCTTGAGCAGCGCCTGCGCCACCTGGGTTTGGCGCGCGCGCGTATCGAAATACTTGCTGATGGCATCTTGCGCGGCGATCAAGTCGCTGCGGAAAGCCGTTTCGTTGCGCGACAGCAGAGCAAGCCGGGCATTGAGCAGGCGCAGCTTCAGGTTCTCACGCGCATAGTAGGCCTGGGTCGGCGAGAGCAGCAAGGCATCGGGCGTTTCCACGGTGCGAACGCGTATCAATTGGCGCATCTCGTCCAGCATCTCGTCGAGCCAGCTTTGCCACCGGTCTTCCAGCGTGGTTTCCCATTCGTGATCGTAATGCCCGCGGCCGACCGCAACACTGTTGGCGGCCACACGAACCTCCGCGCGGTGCGAAGTCTTGGGCTGGGTCACCGGCAAGGAAGGCTTTTCGTCCGACAGCAAGGGCATGCTGTCGATTTCGCTGATGATGCTATCGAGGCGCAAGGCGATGCCGGTGGCGTCGAGAGACGGCAAGGATTTCAGCAATTCCATGTCCTTGGCAATGGCGCGCCGGATGGTGATGAATTGCGGCTTGTCGGAACGCGAGAGGCTGCGATCGGCATTTTGCAAGGCGATCAGTGCGCCCTGCACGTTGCCGGCCAATTGCAATTGCTGGCTGGCGGTCGACAGCACCTGCTCGATCTCGGCCAGCGCCCAGTCGTCGCGGTTCTTGGACAGGTCTTGATACAACTGCTCGAGCGCCAATTGCTGACTTTGCGCTTCGACCTGCTTGCCTTCCAGCACGCTGACCTTGGCCTGCAACTCCTTGGTGGTTTCTTCCACATTCTTGGCAATCAGACGCACCTCTGTATTGGAAAGGTCGCCCTGTTGCAAACGATGCGCCAGTTCCAGGCGCAGCTTGCCGATCTCGTCGCGCGTAGTCCACCACTGCGCGAGCAGCAGCAAGGCCAGCACGGCGATTGCGCCGATGATCCATTTGGGAGCCGCTACCGCACTCCACACCGAGTATCCGCCGCCGGCGGGCGCAGGCTGCACGCCGCCTCCCTCGTTCGAGGATGCAGTACTTTGAACAGTTGGGCTGGAGTCGGAGGAAGGGAGCGTATCGTTCATGGGCTGAATTGTAACCTAGTAAATTTCTCCAGAGCCTGTTATGCGCGGTAGCAGGCCAGGCGCCCCCTTTACGACGCGCTCAAGGCTTTCAACAGGTTTTCGTCCCCCGAACCGGTCTGCACGATGTCGATAAAGCCCAATTCGCGGCCGCTCTCAGCGATACGCGCGTGAGGAGCAAAGATAGTTTGCTGTTGCATTTTTACGACGCAAGCCGGATCGTCCAACTGCCGCACCATGGCATCGAGGTTGCGCAAGGCCTCCGAACTGGTTATCAGCCACAGGTTCTTTTGCTCGATCAGGGCATGCAATTGCCTTGCGCGCTCCTCGGTTAGCGCCGGCGCCGTGCGTCGATAGGCGGCTACCTGGGTGACGATGGCCCCATGCTCGCGCAGCCGGTCGGCAAGCAATTCACGTCCGCTCTCGCCGCGCACGATCAGGACCTGTCCGCCGGCCACGGCGGCGATATCAAGCGCTTCCAGAAGAGTTTCGGAATCTGTGCGGTCCGGATCGCGCGGCCGGAAGATGGTGGCATTGGCGTCACTCAGTCCATGCCTGGCCAGGGCCGCCATGCTGCCTTCACCCATGACGGCCAATGCCACGCCCGGCGGCCACTGGCTTATGTGGGCCAATGCGGCATCGATTGCGTTCGGACTGACGAAAGCCACCAGCGTATATTCCGCTATCCGGGACAAGGCGGCACGCAACGCTGCGGAATCAGCCAGCGCTTGTATTTCCAGCAGGGGGAACAACACCGCCTCGCGTCCGTGCAAGCGGATCCGCTCCGCCAATTGCTCCGCCTGTGCCAAGGGCCGGGTGATCACCACAACCCGCGCTTGTGCTGGCGATGCGGCCATGCGTATCAGACCCCGTCCTGCGCCTCGCTTTGGCAGACCGCGAGTATCGCCGCCGCATCCTGCGCACGCAACTGCTCGACAGCCTGCCCGCCCAGCGCTTCGGGGGCGATAGCAGGGCCATTTACTTCGGCTGCCGCAATGCGGCTGCCGTCGGGCGTCGCCACCATCGCGCGCAGACGCATCGTGTCGCCTTGCTGCTCGGCAAAAGCCGCCAACGGAATCTGGCAACTGCCGCCGAACATGCGCGACACCGCACGTTCGGCCTGTACCGCGCGCGCTGTGGCCATGTGATTGAGAGGCGCAAGGATTTCGCGCAAATGCGCGCGCGCAGCCGGAATCTCGATGGCCATGGCGCCCTGTCCTGGGGACGGCAGGCTCTGTTCGGGTGCGATCAGGGCACGAATGCGCTGCGGCACGCCGAGACGCTTCAAGCCGGCAGCAGCCAGTATGATCGCGGCATATTCGCCGCGATCGAGTTTGCCGAGACGGGTATCGAGATTGCCGCGAAGTGGTTTGATGACCAGTTTCGGATAACGTGCCGCTATCAGGGCTTGGCGGCGCAGACTGCTGGTGCCGACTACCGCGCCGTCCGGCAAATCGTCCAGGGAGGCATAGTCGTTGGAAACAAAGGCATCACGCGGGTCTTCACGCTCCAGCACCGCCGCCAGTTCGAAGCCGGCAGGCAGTTCCATAGGCACATCCTTGAGCGAGTGCACGGCCAGATCGGCCCTGCCTTCGGCCATGGCGACTTCCAATTCCTTGACGAACAGTCCCTTGCCGCCGACCTTGGACAAGGCGCGATCGAGAATTTGATCGCCGCGCGTCGTCATTCCGAGAATTTCTATGCTGCAGTGCGGATATAATTGTGACAAGCGTGCCTTGACATGCTCGGCTTGCCACATGGCGAGCCGGCTTTCGCGCGAGGCAATCACTAATCGGGAAGGGGGCGTGGCGGTCAAAATAGTCTTTCGAATTCGGTAGTTGTGCTGTCTGGTCGTTCTGTCTTTGCCGTACCGCTTTGATCTGTCGCTTTGATCTGTACTTCATAGAGCCGGGAGTAGCAAATTTTACCCCGGAATAAGCAGTTTCCTTCACACACATTTTCTGAAAAAGCTGATTGCGCTTGCCTGCCATGGCTAAACAACCCTCTTCTCGCCCCAATTCCCGTACGGCGCCCCGTTCCGCCGCGTCCTCTACTTTCAGCCGCTCCGCGGCCGTCACCAAGGTCGAAAGCAAGACCGAACGCGAAAAGGATGCTCCCCTGAAGGAAGACATCCGCCTGCTAGGGCGCCTGCTGGGTGAAGTATTGCGCGAGCAGGAAGGCGAATCGGTATTCGAAGTGGTCGAAACCATCCGCCAGACCGCCGTGCGCTTTCGCCGCGACTCGGATGCCCAGGCCGGCGCCGATCTCAACAAGCTCCTGAAAAAATTGACGCGCGAGCAGACCATTTCCGTAGTACGCGCGTTTTCGTATTTTTCGCACTTGGCCAACATCGCCGAGGACCAGCACCACAACCGCCGCCGCCGCGCCCACCTGCTGGCCGGATCGGCGCCGCAAAGCGGCAGCATCGCGTACGCGCTGGCCAAGCTGGACAGCGCCGGCGTCACCGGCGCCACCGTGCGCAACTTCCTGAAAGACGCGTTGATCTCGCCGGTCTTGACCGCCCATCCCACCGAGGTGCAGCGCAAGAGCATCCTTGACGCAGAACACGCGATCTCCGGCCTGCTGGCCGCGCGCGACCTGCCGATGACGGCACGCGAGCGCGCGCACAATATCGACTTGCTGCGCGCTCACGTGGCAACCCTGTGGCAGACCCGCATGCTGCGTTATTCGAAACTGACGGTGGCCGACGAAATCGAAAACGCACTGTCCTACTACCGCATCACCTTTCTGCGCGAGCTGCCGGGACTGTACGACGACATCGAGAGCGAGATCGCGCTGCAGTTTCCGCGCCGCGCCGACAGCGCCGGCAATCATGAATTGCCGCCGTACGTGCAGATGGGAAGCTGGATAGGCGGCGACCGAGACGGCAATCCAAACGTCAACGCAGGCACCATGCAGCACGCGCTGATGCGCCAATCGACCACCATTCTCGATTTCTACCTCGATGAAGTGCATGCGCTCGGCGCCGAACTGTCGATTTCCAATATTCTGGTCGATGTCAGCCCGGAACTCGATGCGCTGGCAGCCTCCTCGCCCGACCATTCCGCCCTTCGTGCCGACGAACCTTACCGCCGCGCGCTGATCGGCATCTACGCGCGCCTGGCCGCCTCCGCACGCGCGCTCGGCGCAACCAATATCCTGCGCAAGGAAGTCGGTGCCGCCGCACCCTACGCCGATGCCGGCGAATTTTCGGCCGAACTGCAGGTGATCGCCGATTCGCTCAAGCAGCACCACGGCGCGGCCTTGATCAAACCGCGCCTGGCTCGCCTCAAGCGCGCGGCAGAGATTTTCGGATTTCACCTGGCCACGCTCGACATGCGGCAAAGCTCGGATGTGCACGAACGCGTGCTCAGCGAATTGTTTACGCGCGCCATGGTCGAACCGAATTACGCCGCACTGCCGGAAGCCCGCAAGGTCGAACTATTGCTGGCTGAACTGGCCAAGCCGCGCCTCCTGTTTTCGCCCTTCATCGATTATTCGGACGAAACCAATTCCGAATTGACCATCCTGCGAGCAGCACATGCCATCCGCCAGCGTTACGGCGCGCGCGCCATACGCAACTACATCATCTCGCATACGGAAACCGTATCGGACTTGCTGGAAGTCTATTTGCTGCAGCGTGAAACGGGGCTGCTGCGCGCGCAATTCGGCGCCGCAGAAAGCGCCGGTTCGGAGATGCCGGTACTGGAAGCGGAATTGATGGTGATTCCGCTGTTTGAAACCATTCCCGACCTGCGCTGTGCAGCCGACATCATGGAAAACCTGATGGCCCTGCCGCAAATCGCCAGTTTGATCGCAAAACAGGGCCGCACGCAGGAAGTCATGCTCGGTTATTCCGACTCGAACAAGGACGGCGGCTTCCTCACCTCGAATTGGGAGCTGTACAAGGCCGAAACGCGGCTGGTGCAGTTGTTCCAGCGCGCCGGCGTCAAGCTGCGCCTGTTCCATGGCCGCGGAGGCACCGTGGGCCGTGGCGGCGGACCGAGCTACGAAGCGATCCTGGCCCAGCCGGCCGGCACGGTCAACGGCCAGATCCGCTTGACTGAACAGGGCGAAATCATCGCTTCGAAATTCTCGAATCCCGAAATCGGCCGCCGCAATCTCGAACTGCTGGTGTCGGCGACGCTGGAAGCCAGCCTCAAGCCGCAGGAAACCGACAGCAAGCACGCGATCAAACTGAGCGCCTTCGAACACGTGATGGAGGAATTGTCGGAACGCGCCTATCGCGCCTACCGCAATCTGGTCTATGAAACGCCGGGCTTCACCGACTATTTTTTCTCGGCCACGCCGATTGCCGAAATCGCGGAACTCAACATCGGCTCGCGTCCGGCCTCGCGCAAATCAACGCGCCGCATCGAAGACTTGCGCGCCATCCCCTGGGGCTTTTCCTGGGGTCAGTGCCGTCTGCTGCTGCCGGGCTGGTTCGGCTTCGGCAGTGCCGTGACTTCCTGGCTGCAGGAAGGCGGCGCCGGCGCCAAGGCCAAAAAACTAGCTACCCTGCGCGCCATGCTCCGCGAATGGCCGTTCTTCGCCACGCTGCTGTCGAACATGGACATGGTGTTGTCGAAGACCGACCTGGCGATGGCTTCGCGCTATGCCGAACTGGTGGCGGACAAGAAGCTGCGCACCGGCATTTTCAAGCGCATCGCCGACGAACACGAGTTGACCACCACTTGCCTGAACCAGATCACCGGTGCCAAGGACCGCTTGGCTTCCAATCCGCTGCTGGCGCGCTCGATCAAGAACCGTTTCGCCTACCTCGACCCGCTCAACCACTTGCAGGTCGAATTGATCAAACGCCACCGCGCCAGCCATACCGCGGCCGATGGCCGCAAGATCGACGAGCGTGTACGGCGCGGTATTCATCTGTCGATCAACGGCATTGCGGCTGGCTTGCGCAATACCGGCTAAGATGGATCAAGTGCCGCGCTTATCGGTTCAACAAAGCCTTGACGATTGGCCACTGCCGGCGTGACACCGGCAAGCGATCGTCAAGGTCGCGCAAGATCACTTGCCAGGCTTCTTGCGACTTTTCGCTCTCGCCGGAGCTTGCTTCGCCATCGCCCGCGATGCCGGCGACACCCCGCTCCACGCCCAGGATGGCATGGCGTGCCACCAGCGTATTGCGATGCACGCGCACCAATTGCGCGCCAAATTCTTCCTCGATCGAAGACAGCGATTCTTCGATCAGGTATTCGCGCGTTCGTGTGCGCAAGGTGACATACTTCGCCTCGGCGCGGTAAAACAGCACCTCGGCCACGGGCACCAGCAATAGCCTGCCACGCTCCTGCACAGCGAAATTCTGGCGCCGCACTTGAAGCTCTTCCACGGTGGCCGCCAGTGACGTCGCCTGGGTCCGCCTGGCTGCCGCCGCGCGCCGAATGGCCTCGGCCAGCTTCGCCGCCCGCACCGGCTTCATTAGGTAATCGACCGCATGCACTTCAAAAGCCTTCAAGGCATAGCTGTCGTAAGCGGTCACGAAAATCACAGCCGGCGCGCCATCCTGCCTGGCAAGATGTGCGGCCAATTCGATGCCGCTCATGCCTGGCATCTGGATGTCGAGCAACACGATATCGGGCCTAGCCGCAGCGATCCCGTCGAGTGCCGCTTGAGCATCGCCGGCCTGCCCCACCAATTCGTGAGGACATTCCGCCGCGATGTCGGTCAACAAGGTTTCCAGCCGCGCGCGTGCCGGCGCTTCATCATCGACGATATACAGGCGCGGCATCATCTAGGCGCCTCTCACGTAGGGGAGTTGCAGCTGCACCACGAACTTGCCATCCTTGCGCGCGGCGCTCAGCGTCGCTTCGACGTCGTACAAAAGCGCGAGCCGTTCGCGGATGTTTTGCAGCGCCATGTGGTTGCCGGCCTTCGCCTCGGGTCCCGACTGATTAGGATCAGGCAGGGCATTGGTCACGACGATCTCGATGCGGTCGTTATTGCGCGTCAGTTCGACTTCTATCAGCGCCGGCCCCGGCATCGGTTCCACGCCGTAATGCACGGCGTTTTCGAGTATCGGCTGCAACAGCAATTGCGGAAATCGCGCCTTGGTCAGCAGCTTGTCGCTGATATTGGTGGCGGTCCACTTCACTTGCAGGCGCTCACCCAGGCGCAGTTTTTCGATAGACAGGTATTGCCGACACAGCCGGATTTCCTCTTCCAGGCTGGTCAGCTCACGCGTGTCGCGCATCAGCACGCGGAACAGATCGGCCAAATCCTCCAGCGTATTTTCCGCCTGGCGCGGCTCGGTACGTATCAGCGCGATAACGGCATTGAGGCTGTTGAACAGGAAGTGCGGACGGATGCGCGCCTGCAAGGCCTGCAGGCGCGCCTCCGACAACACCGGCGAAAACGCGCGTGCGCGCAATTCGAAATAATGCTGAAGCACCAGCCCAAAGCCGGCTGCAACCCACATGCCTTGCTCTGCGGTCAGCATGCGGAAAGCATTCTGGAAAGCGGGACCGCTCAACAGGTAGCGAATCATGGCGCCGGTGATGGCTGCGGGAACCAGCACGCACAGAGTGCGCTGCAGCCAGGCGGCGCTGCGCGGAAAAACACCGCGGTCGATCGCGGTGCGCAACCCGCACAAGGCCAGCAAACTCGCGAGGCAAGCCGGCTCGATCAGGATGGCGGCATCGAGAAATCCCTGCAAGCCATTGGCTTGATTGCCTTGAAACAGGATCACCGCCAGCACCACGCCATTGACCGCGACCAGCGCGCGAAACATGACACCGACGTTGCAGCAGTCGGGAATCAAAATCTCGGGCGGCGCGGATTGGACGGGCTTCGGATTGGTGGTTGACGGCATGGATAACGGATTTCCCAGCGAATACCCACATCAATATCACAAGTTGGCGGCCAGTTCAATTTCGGCGAAAGGCGGTCATCATAGGGCAATCCACGTCAATCTGCGTCGGAATGGCCACCAGCATGCTCTATAATCAGTCAATTCACAGGAATTAGAACTCATTTCATAAATAAGAACCCGATGCATTTTCACTAGAATGCGTGCTGGCAAGGCGTGCGACGCGTCGCGTAGTGGTACTACGCGCAAGGAGCGCAACACAGCCAGCGCGCATTCTAGTGAAAACCCGGAGGGAACGTGCTATTTGGGCGCCGCGCGGTGTTGCGCCGCTTGCACAGGGGACCACCCTGTGCGGCGCGCCACGCCTAGCGCTGCATCCCAAATAGCGCGTTTGCACGGGTCCTTATTTATGAAATGAGTTCTAACCATGTCAAACCAATTCGACCAAAAAAGCGAAGCCTGGTCGGCCCGCTTCTCCGAACCCGTTTCCGACCTCGTCAAGCGCTATACCGCTTCGGTATTCTTCGACAACCGCTTGGCCCAATGCGACATCGATGGTTCGCTGGCGCATGCCGAAATGCTGGCCCACCAAGGCATCATCAGCCTGGCCGATTACAGCGATATCCAGCGCGGCATGCAGCAGATCCGCGATGAAATCACCAGCGGCAAGTTCGAATGGCTGCTTGACCTGGAAGACGTACACCTGAACATCGAAAAGCGCCTGACCGAGATCATCGGCGACGCCGGCAAGCGCCTGCACACTGGCCGTTCGCGCAACGACCAGGTAGCGACCGATATTCGCCTCTACATGCGTGGCGCTGTCGACAATATCGCCGGCCTGCTGCACGCATTGCGGCTGGCGCTGCTGGATCTGGCTGAAAAGAATGCCGAGGTGATTCTGCCCGGTTTCACCCACATGCAGGTGGCGCAGCCGATCACCTTCGGCCACCATATGCTGGCCTACGTGGAAATGTTCGGGCGCGATGCCGAACGCATGGCCGACTGCCGCAAACGCATCAACCGTCTGCCTCTGGGTGCGGCCGCGCTGGCCGGCACCACCTTCCCCATCGACCGCGAGCGCGTCGCGAAGACCCTGGGCTTCGACGACGTCTGCCGCAATTCGCTCGACGCAGTATCCGACCGCGACTTTGCCATCGAATTCTGCGCCGCCGCCGCGCTGGTCATGACCCACGTTTCACGCATGTCGGAAGAACTGGTGATCTGGATGAGCCCGCGCGTCGGCTTCATCGACATTGCCGACCGCTTCTGCACCGGCTCGTCCATCATGCCGCAAAAGAAGAACCCTGATGTACCCGAACTGGCGCGCGGCAAGACCGGCCGCGTCAACGGCCACCTGATGGCGCTCTTGACCCTGATGAAGGGCCAGCCGCTGGCTTACAACAAGGACAATCAGGAAGACAAGGAGCCCTTGTTCGACACGGTCGACACCGTGATCGACACGCTGCGCATCTTTGCCGACATGGCCGGCGGCATCACCGTCAAACCAGACGCCATGCGCGCCGCCGCGCTGCAAGGCTATGCCACTGCGACCGATCTGGCCGACTACCTGGTGCGCAAAGGCCTGCCTTTCCGCGATGCCCACGAAGCCGTCGCTGCCGCTGTGCGCGCCTGCGAACAAAAAGGCTGCGATTTGGCCGACCTGCCGCTGGCCGACTTGCAAGGCTTTTCCAGGCTGATCGAGGCCGACGTATTCGGCGTATTGACGCTGGAAGGCTCTGTCGCTGCGCGTGATCATGTTGGCGGTACGGCGCCGAACCAAGTACGGCTGGCGATTGCACGACTGCGTACGGAAATAAAATAAGGAAACCTTATGCAAGTCCCTGCCGGTTCTACCAGCACTTCGGCCAGCGATTCGTCAACTCATGCAACACGCTCCCTAAACCGGCAGGACTATAAAACCCTGGCGCTGGCCGCACTTGGCGGCGCGCTGGAGTTTTACGACTTCATCGTCTTCGTCTTTCTCACCGCCGTCATCGGCCAGTTGTTCTTTCCAGCTTCGATGTCGGACTGGATGCGCCAGGTGCAAACCTTCGCCATCTTCGCGGTCGGCTACCTGGCGCGCCCCCTGGGCGGTATCATCCTGGCCCACTTCGGCGACCTGCTCGGCCGCAAGAAGATGTTTACCCTGTCTATCTTCCTGATGGCAATGCCGACTCTGGCCATCGGCTTGTTGCCGACCTACGATGCCATTGGCGTGGCCGCGCCGCTGGCGCTGCTGCTGTGCCGCCTGCTGCAAGGCGCAGCCGTCGGCGGTGAAGTGGCGGGCGCCTGGGTCTTCGTCTCCGAACATGTGCCGGCGCGCCATACCGGCTACGGCTGCGGCACGCTGACCGGCGGCCTCACGGCAGGCATTTTGCTGGGCTCGCTGGCCGCCACCGCGATCAACACCATCTATACGCCGCAGGAAGTCCTGGCCTGGGCCTGGCGGCTGCCCTTCATCCTGGGTGGTGCCTTCGGCGTCGGCGCCATGTATCTGCGCCGCTATCTGCACGAAACGCCGGTATTCATCGAGATGGCGCAGCGCAAGGCGCTGGCTGCCGAAGTTCCGCTCAAGGCGGTGCTGCGCGGTCACCGCAAGGCGGTAGCCATGACCGCCTTCCTGACCTGGGCCTTGTCCGGCGCCATCGTGGTCGTGATCTTGATGACGCCGACACTGCTGCAAAAACTGTACGGCTTTGATGCCAAGACTGCGCTGAGCGCCAGCAGCGTCGCCACCTTGTGCCTGAGCGCAGGCTGTGTCGCCTATGGCGCCATGGCCGACCGCTTGGGCGTCAAACAAGTCTTGTTCTTCGGCTGCCTGTCGCTGGCCGTCGTCTGTTGCCTGTTCTATACAAGCATCCGTCCGCACCCCGAACTGCTGCTGCCGCTGTACGCGGTCACAGGCTTTGCGGTCGGCGTAGTCGGCGCGATTCCCCAGGTGCTGGTCAATCTATTCCCGCCCCAGGTGCGCTTCACCGGCGTGTCCTTTTCCTACAATCTCGCCTATGCAATCTTTGGCGGCTTGACGCCTATCGTGATTACGCTGATGTTGAAGACGATGCCACTGGCGCCGCTGCTCTACGTCGTGGCGATTTGCTCGGTTGGGATGGCAACGGCTCTGTCTCTGCGTCCGCGGGAACTTGCCTGACCAAGGCTCGTCGCGATGGGCTGACTAGTCGTTTTTATATTCGTCGTATTTGCGTGCGTCACCACGCACCTTGTCGGCCGGATATTTGGCGCGATTGAGCGCCATTTTTTCTTGCACCGCCGTCGGCAGATCGATGTCGAGCTTGTCCGCCAGGCGAATCAGGTAGACGAGGACGTCGGCCATTTCGTACCCGGCTTCCCGCAGTTTCTCTTCGCCCAATTCCTCTTTCGTTCCCGTGTTCAGCCACTGGAAATGCTCGAGCAATTCAGCGGCTTCGACACACAGCGCAGAGGCCAGGTTCTTAGGCGCATGAAACTGATCCCAATCGCGCTCGGCGACAAACTCGCGCACTTCATCGCGAATTCTGGCGAAATCGCCCTGTGCGGTCGGCTGATTCATGACTCTATCGCCCCGCCACCATCATGCTTTCGATCAGGATCGAGCCAGTCTGCTTCGTGCCGCGCACCAGCACGTCCGCACCGACTGCGGCGATCTGCTGGAACATGTCCTTCATGTTGCCTGCGATGGTGATCTCTTCCACCGGATATTGGATGACGCCGTTCTCGACCCAATAGCCGGAAGCGCCGCGCGAATAGTCGCCGGTGACGTAATTCACGCCCTGGCCCATCAGCTCGGTCACCAGCAGGCCCGTGCCCAGCTTCTTCAGCATGGCCTTGAAATCGTCGGCAGGATTGGTCAGCACGGAAGTCAGCGACAGGTTGTGCGAACCGCCGGCGTTGCCGGTGGTCTTCATGCCGAGCTTGCGCGCCGAATAGGTGGACAGGAAATAGCCTTGCACCACGCCGTCCTTGACCACGCTGCGGCGTTGCGTCTTGACGCCCTCTTCGTCGAAAGGTGCAGAGCCGACCCCGCCGACCACATGCGGGTCTTCGGTAATTTGCACGTGGGCAGGAAAGACGCTCTTGCCTAGCGAATCGAGCAGGAAACTCGATTTGCGGTACAGCGCGCCGCCCGAGGTGGCTTGCACGAAGCTGCCGAGCAAACCTGCTGCCAGCGGCGCTTCGAACAATACCGGCACGCGGCGCGTGTCAAGCCGGCGTCCATGCAGGCGCGCCAAGGCACGCTCGGCGGCGTAGCGTCCGACTGCTTCCGGCTCGGCCAGACGCTTCGAGTCGCGCGCCGAGGAATACCAGTCGTCGCGCTGCATATGGGCGCCCTTGCCGGCAATCGGCGCCACCGCAATGGTGTGGCGTGAATACGGGTAACCACCCATGAAGCCGCGCGAGTTGGCGTTGACGAAATGCGACTGCTGGGCATACACGCTGGCACCCTCGCTATTGCTGATGCGCCTGTCGGTGGCAAACGTCGCAGCCTCGCAGCGTTGCGCGATGACTACCGCTTCTTTGGTGGAAAGCTGCCACGGGTAGCACAGCTGCAGGTCGCGCGGCTGCATTTCCAGGGTGTCGGCATCAGGCAGACCGGCGCAATCGTCTTCGGCGGTAAAACGGGCAATGTTGTAGGCGGCGTCAACCGTCGCTTCCAGCGCCTGGCGGGAAAAGTCCGAGGTGCTGGCATTGCCGCGCCGGATATGGCCCTCGGTGCCCAGCAACACGGTGACGCCTATGCCCTTGTCCTTGTTCTGTTCTATGGTCTCGATCTTGCCCTTGCGCACCCCCACGGACAGGCCGCTGCCCTCGCTGATTTCCACCGAAGCGTCGGATGCGCCCTTTTCCTTGGCGTAACGCAAAACGTCCTGGGCGAGCTGCTGCAACTGGGCCTGGCTATGGATGAAGACGGAATCGTTCATGGGCCGCTTTTCTTCGGGAAATATGTAAAACAGTTATGATAGCAGTCGTTCCCAGATTTACCCAATCTTACTCAGAGAGGCAGGTCAGGTATCCATGCCTAATCCCAATCGAGGCTCTTGCGGCTTCCAATCCAACGAATTCGAACAGGAATACGAGCGCCCCTCGAAGTCGCAGCTCAAGCGCGAAATGACGGCGCTGCAAAAGCTGGGCGAAGAGCTGGTCGCCGAATCGCGCGAGCGCGTCAAGCGCGTGCCTATGCCGGAAGATGTGCGCGACGCCATTCTCGAATGCCAGCAGATCCGCGATCATGAAGGCCGCCGCCGCCAGTTGCAATACGTGGGCAAGAAGATGCGTACGCTGGACGAAGACGAAGTCGCCGCGATACAACGCACGCTCGATAGCTGGAAAGGCCAATCCAAATCCGAAACCGCTGCCATGCATGCGCTGGAAAAAGCGCGCGACAAGCTGCTGGCGAACGATGGTGCACTGACCGAATTGATGGCGCAGCATCCCGAACTCGACGTCCAGCACCTGCGTACGCTGATCCGCAATGCGCGCAAGGAGCAGGCCGAGAACAAGCCGCCCAAGGCCTACCGCGAGATTTTCCAGATCCTCAAGTATCTGCAAGCCGAAGCCAAGCAAGACGCGCGGGCGGACGACTCGGCCGAAGCTGAGGAAGACGATGACACGGCAGAAGACTAATCCGGACGAATTATTGATCGGTCTGGTATCGGTGTCCGACCGCGCATCGAGCGGCGTCTATGAAGATCAGGGCATACCAGCCCTGCGCGACTGGTTCGGCGCGGCGCTGGTCAGCCCGTGGCAGATGGCGACGCGCCTGGTGCCGGACGAATCGGCGCTGATCGAGCAGGCGCTGATCGAACTGGTCGACGAGATCGGCTGCGAACTGGTCTTGACCACCGGCGGCACCGGCCCGGCCAGGCGCGACGTCACGCCCGAAGCGACGCTGGCCGTCGGCACCAAGGAAATGCCGGGTTTCGGCGAACAGATGCGCCAGATCAGCCTGAACTTCGTCCCGACCGCGATTCTGTCGCGCCAGGTGGCCGTAGTACGCGAAACGGAACGCCATGGCCAGCAGCATGCCGCGCTGATCATGAACCTGCCCGGCCAGCCCAAATCGATCAAGGAAACACTGGAAGGCTTGAAGGATGCCGACGGCAAGGTGAAGGTACCTGGCATCTTCGCCGCTGTGCCCTACTGTATCGACCTGATCGGCGGACCTTACATCGAAACCGACGAAGCCGTGTGCAAGGCTTTCCGGCCGAAGTCGGCCATCCGCCAGAAGTAACCCCCATTCATATCCGATATAGAACCGACATGACCGCCCCCCGCCTCGAAACCATACAGATCGACACCGCCCCCAACCCCACTGTCAGCGTCATCTGGATGCATGGCCTGGGCGCCGATGGCAACGATTTCGTTCCCATCGTCAACGAGCTCGATCTGAGCGGCTGCCCCGGCATATGCTTCGTGTTTCCGCACGCGCCAACCATGCCGGTGACGATCAACGGCGGCTACGTCATGCGCGCCTGGTACGACATACTGGGCACCGAACTGGTGCGACGCGAAGACGAAAACGGCTTGCGCAATTCGCAGAAGCTGATCGAGCAATTGATTGCCGACGAAAAGGCGCGCGGCATTCCGTCCGAGCGCATCTTCCTGGCCGGCTTCTCGCAAGGCTGCGCCATGACGCTGCAGACCGGCCTGCGCCACCCGGAAAAGCTGGCTGGCCTGCTCTGCCTGTCCGGCTACCTGCCGCTGGCCGGAACCATCACCGAGGAACGCAGCTCAGCCAACCAGCATACCCCCATCTTCATGGTGCACGGCCGTGCCGACCCGGTGATTCCACTCATGCGCGCCGAGCATTCGCGGGATCAGTTGCAAGCGCTGGGCTACAACATTGAATGGCATGAGTACATGATGCAACATGCGGTGTGCATGGAAGAGATCGAGCATATTGGGGCTTGGTTCAAGAAGCTACTCACAAACTAGCGCCCTCCCTTATGGCGTGGCTACGGATCAAAATGCACCGTCATTCCCGCGGACGCGGGAATCCATAGGGCGTATGCTCATCAACCTCAGCATGGATTCCCGCTTTCGCGGGAATGACGAGTTTTACGCTATATGGCATTGAAGGCGGTTCACGCCACGCCAAAAAATCTTACCTGAACACCACCGTCTTGTGCCCATTCAGCAGGATGCGGTGCTCGACAAACCATTTCACCGCCCGCGCCAGCACCACGCATTCGACGTCGCGGCCGATCGAGGTCAGCGTCTCCGGATCCATGGCGTGGTCGACACGTTCGACGTCCTGCTCGATGATCGGCCCCTCGTCCAGGTCGCCGGTGACAAAGTGAGCGGTGGCACCGATCAGCTTCACGCCGCGTTCGTGCGCCTGGTAGTAGGGCTTGGCGCCCTTGAAGCTGGGCAGGAAGGAATGGTGGATGTTGATGGCCCTGCCCTTCAGGGCATTGCATAGCTCGGGCGAGAGAATTTGCATGTAACGCGCCAGCACCACCAGGTCGATCTGGTTGGATTCAATGATTTCCAGTACGCGCTCTTCCTGCTTGCGCTTGGCCTCCGCCGTCGCGCCGGCCGCCAGCGGCAAGTGGTGGAAAGGAATATTGTAGCTGGCAGCAAGCTGATAGAAGTCGGTATGGTTGGAGACGATGGCCGGAATTTCCACCGGCAGCAGGCCGCTCTTGTGGCGGAACAGCAGATCGTTCAGGCAATGGCCTATCTTCGAAACCATCAGCAGCATGCGCGGCTTGCGGTGCGCATCGTGCAATTGCCAGTTCATCTGCATGGTGCCGGCCAGCTGCGCGAACGCCGCGCGCAAAGCCTGGTCCGTCATCGCAGCGTCCTCGGAAGCGAAATGCACGCGCATGAAAAAAGTCTGAGACATCGGATCGCCGAACTGCGCCGAGTCGATAATATTGCAGCCATGCTCGGACAGAAAGCCGGATACGCGATGCACGATACCGCGCTGGTCGACACAAGAGAGGGTGAGGATGTATTCCGGGTGTGTCATGGCTTGAACAAGTGTTAGCGGTTAGACAAAAAAGGGCTTCATTGTCGCACGGACGCGGCTTTGCGCCACAAAAAAGCACGATCGTTCAAATTGCGTTATAGTCGTCGATGTTGTCGTGCATCCGCATCGTATGCACACGTTCCGCACGCATTCCGCAAACATTCCCAAAAAGGAGACTCCCATGACCGCAGCCGCAACCAACCGTCAATTCCGCCTCGCTGCCCGTCCGGTCGGCATGCCTAAACCGAGTGACTGGAAAGTCACGACCGAGCCGCTGCGCGACCTCGCCGACGGCGAAATCCTGGTCAAGACGCTCTACCTCTCGCTCGACCCCGCCATGCGCGGCTGGATGAACGAAGGCAAGTCCTATATCCGCCCGGTCGCCATCGACGAAGTGATGCGCGCCGGCGGCATCGGTAAAGTGGTCGCATCCAAGTCGGACAAGTTCGCCGTGGGCGACGTGGTTTCGGGTGGCCTGGGTGTGCAGGAATACTGGATCGGCGCCGCCAACGATAAAACCGCTGCCTTCTACAAGGTCGATCCGAAAGCAGCACCGCTGCCCAAGTACTTGAACGCGCTCGGCATGCCAGGCATGACCGCCTACTTCGGCTTGCTCGACATCGGTCAGCCGAAAGCCGGCGAAACGGTGGTGGTCTCGGGTGCAGCCGGCGCAGTCGGCCAGACCGTCGGCCAGGTCGCCAAGCACAAGGGGTGCCGCGTGGTTGGCATTGCCGGGGGCAAGGACAAGTGCGATTTCGTGGTCAAGGAACTCGGTTTCGATGCCTGCATCGATTACAAGGGCGGTTCAGTCAAGGATGGCTTGAAGGAACATTGCCCGAATGGTGTGGACATTTATTTCGACAATGTCGGCGGCGATATTCTCGACACCGTGCTGACCCGTATCAACATGAAGGCACGCATCATCATCTGCGGCGCGATTTCGCAGTACAACAACACCACACCCGTGAAAGGCCCGTCGAATTACATGTCGCTGCTGGTCAATCGCGCGCGCATGGAAGGCATGGTTGTGTTCGACTACGCCGACCGCTACCACATCGCCGCCGCCGAGATGGCGAAGTGGATGCTGGAAGGCTCGTTCAAGACCAAGGAAGATGTCGTCGATGGCTTGGACAAATTCCCTGAAGCGCTGCTGATGCTATTTGAAGGCAAGAACTTCGGTAAATTAGTTCTGCAAGTCGCCAAAGACTAAAATCTCGTTCATCGTCAAACGCCGGATCTGTCCGGCGTTTTTTATTTCCCTCCCGATTTTCCTGGCAAATCTTGAATCAGGCACATTTCTCATTTTCGTTTTATAATTTTCAGTAATTACTGAAAATTATAAAACCATTAAATGAACAACCTGAGCCCCCTTACCCAGCGCTTCATCCTGCATTTCGGTGAAATGGGCAGCCGCTGGGGCATCAACCGCACGGTCGGACAGATGTATGCACTGTTGTACGTAGCCGGCAAGCCGCTCAATGCCGACGATATTGCCGAGAGCCTGTCCTTCTCGCGCTCCAACGTCAGTATGGGCTTGAAAGAGTTGCAAGCCTGGCGGCTGGTCAAGCTGCTGCACCTGCCGGGCGACCGGCGCGAATATTTCGAATCGCCCAAGTACATCTGGGATATTTTCAAGACCTTGCTGGAAGAGCGCCGCCGGCGCGAAGTCGAGCCTACGCTGTCGATGCTGCGCGACGCCATGCTGGAAACGCCGACCGGCGCAGACGACAAGCATGCCCAGCAGCGCATGCGCGAGATGTACGACTTGATCGAACTGTCGAGCACTTGGTTCGACGATGTGCAGCGCCTGTCGCCGGAGACGCTGGTGTCCTTGATGCGCATGGGCGCCAAAGTGCAGAAGCTTATCTCCGTAGGGGATGAAGTGCGGAACAAGTTCCGCTCCAAGGCCGGCACCAGGACGGCGGAGTAATACGATGCGCACGCCCGAGCAGCCCTCGCTGATGCACCGCCTGCGCGGCTTGCTCGGCCTGCACAATCTGCCCTTTGGAATCGAAATAGCATTGGCTCTTGCCGCAAAGCTGCTGATCCTGTTCTGGATCTGGCACGCCTTCTTTTCCGCGCCTCAGGCTAAACACATGCGCGTGCCGGCGGATCAGGTTGCACAGCACCTGCTCGCGGCCAGGCCTACCTCACCCGCACAGCCAGATTCGTCCATAAATTCCCCTACTCCGGAGATTTCGCATGATCCCCATCGATGAAGTCGTTACCCTGTCGCGCCTGCAATTCGCTGCGACAGCCATGTACCACTTCCTGTTCGTGCCGCTGACGCTGGGCCTGTCGTGGATCTTGGTCATCATGGAGTCGGCCTACGTGATGACAGGCAGCCAGGTCTACAAGGACATGACGCGCTTCTGGGGCAAGCTGTTCGGCATCAACTTCGCCATGGGTGTGGCTACCGGCATTACGCTCGAATTCCAGTTCGGCACCAACTGGGCCTACTACTCGCACTACGTCGGCGACATCTTCGGCACACCGCTGGCGCTTGAGGGGATCATGGCCTTTTTCCTCGAATCGACCTTCGTCGGCCTGTTCTTCTTCGGCTGGGACCGAGTCTCGCGCGTGCAGCACCTGGGTGTCACTTTCCTGGTCGCGCTCGGTTCCAACCTGTCCGCGTTGTGGATCCTGATCGCCAACGGCTGGATGAACAATCCGGTCGGTGCAGAATTCAATTTCGAGACCATGCGCATGGAACTGGTCAGCTTCGAAGCCGTGATCTTCAATCCGGTGGCGCAGGTCAAGTTCGTGCACACTGTCGCGGCCGGCTACGTGACGGCGTCGATGTTCGTACTCGGCATCTCATCCTGGTACCTGCTCAAGGCGCGCGACACTGCGTTTGCGCTGCGTTCGTTTGCGGTGGCTGCCGGCTTTGGCCTCGCCTCCACGTTATCGGTGATCGTACTCGGCGACGAATCGGGCTATACCGCAGGCGAAACCAACAAGGTCAAGCTGGCCGCCATCGAAGCCGAGTGGGAAACCGAACCGGCGCCAGCCGGGATCACTGTGGTCGGCCTGCCGAACGACCGAACCCAGCATACCGACTACGCGATCCGCGTCCCCTATGTGCTCGGTCTGATCGCCACTCGTTCGGTCGACACGCCGGTGACGGGCATCAAGCAACTGAAAGCCGAGCATGAGGTACGCATCAGGAACGGCATGCTGGCCTATGCGGCGTTGACGCGCCTGAAGTCGGGTGATACTTCGCCCGCCGCGCGTGCCGCCTTCGATCTGCACAAAGCCGACCTGGGCTTCGGCCTGCTGCTGAAGAAATACACGTCCAATGTGGTCGACGCCACACCCGAACAGATCGCACAGGCTGTCAACGACACGGTGCCCAAGGTATGGCCCATATTCTGGGCCTTCCGCTTCATGGTCGGGCTCGGCTTGCTGTTCCTGTTCATTTTTTCGTCGGCGTTCTATTTTCTGGTGCGCAAACAGTTGTCGCCGCAACGCTGGCTGCTCAGGCTGGCCGTGTGCAGTATTCCTCTGCCGTGGATCGCCGCAGAACTCGGCTGGTTCATTGCCGAATACGGCCGCCAGCCGTGGACCATCTCCGGTATCCTGCCGACACGCTTGTCGGCGTCGACGCTGCAGCCGGGCAATCTGTATTTCAGCCTGGCCGGCTTCATCGGCTTCTACACCTTCCTGCTCGCGATCGAAATGACGCTGATGATCAAGTACGCGCGGCGCGGGCCTGGCAGCCTGCACCTGGGGCGCTATCACGGTGAAGACCAAAGCCCAGCCGTTCAACCTTCCGCTGTCTGACGAGGAGCCGCCATGCCATTCGACTATGCAAGCTTGAAAGTGATCTGGTGGGGCTTCGTCGGCGTGCTCATCGTCGGCTTTGCACTCACCGACGGATTTGACTTCGGCGTCGGCATGCTGCTGCCCTTCGTCGCGAAAACCGACGACGAAAGACGCGTGCTGATCAATTCCATCGGCCCTACCTGGGAAGGCAACCAGACCTGGTTCGTCACCGCCGGCGGCGCCACCTTCGCCGCCTGGCCGCTGGTCTACGGCGCGGCGTTCTCCGGCTTCTACGTAGCGTTGATGCTGTTGCTGTTCTCGCTGTTCTTCCGTCCGGTCGGGTTCGACTACCGCAACAAGCTCGAAGACCGCCGCTGGCGCAATGCCTGGGATTGGGGTCTGTTCATCGGCGGACTGGTGCCACCCATCATTTTCGGCGTCGCCTTCGGCAATCTGCTGCAAGGCGTGCCCTTCCATTACGACGACACCATGCGGGTCGAATACACGGGCAGCTTCTTCGGCCTGCTCAATCCGTTCGGCCTGTGCGCCGGCCTGCTGAGCGCGTCCATGCTGACCATGTACGGCGCGGCCTATTTACAGGTAAAGACAGAAAGTGAGGTGGCGCAACGTGCGCGGCGGGTCTCCGCTGTGGCAGCCGTTGTGGTCATCGCCTTGTTCGCAATTGCCGGCGTATGGATCGCGTACAGTGCACTCGGCTACCGCATCACCGCCATGCCGAACGCGAATAGCGCATTCATGCCCTTGGCGAAAACCGCTGTCCAGGCATCCGGCGCATGGTTCGACAATTATGCGCGCCAGCCCGCGAGCATACTACTACCGCTGGCTGCACTGGCCGGGGCAGTACTGTGCGCGCTCTTCAGCAAGCTGGACAAAGCCCTGCCGGCTTTCCTTTCCGCCGGCCTGTCGGTCGCCTGCATCATCCTGACTGCCGGCGCCTCGATGTTCCCTTTCGTTCTGCCATCGTCCAGCGACCCGAACAGCAGCCTGACCGTATGGGATTGCGTATCGAGCTACAAGACCCTGGGCATCATGTTCTGGGTAGTGGTGATCATGCTGCCGATCGTGCTGGCCTATACGACTTGGGTCTATAGCGTCATGCGCGGCAAGGTCACCGAGGCTTACATTCGCGAAAACCGACACACCGCGTACTGAATGAACTACTGAAAGGATTCGCCATGTGGTACTTCACCTGGATACTCGGCCTGGGCCTGGCGCTGGCCTTCGGCATCATCAACGTGATGTGGCTGGAAGCGAACTACGCCTTCGGCCAGCGCAATGAGGCGACAACGCGCGAACGGTTTGAACAAGCGCGCGAGAAAGATAAAGAGTAGGCAGATGCGCCGCCGCATTGCGGCGGTAGCGCAGTGTGTCGTGCCGCTTAGCCGCGACGGCGGCGCAACAGCGCCAAAGCGGCCAAGCCTGCTCCCGACAGAGCCAGCGGCGCCGGCTCCGGAACGGCGCTGATGGCCAGGGTGGACATTCCGGGATCTGCATTGAACGATGCGGTGCCCAGCACGCCGTTAGTCGAAAAATAGGAATCCGCCTGCGAGAAGGAGCTGTTGATAGGCTCCGTCACGTCCTCAATGAAATTCGAGGTCGGCAGGAAATCGATCAAT
The DNA here is from genome assembly GCA_019232795.1 of Burkholderiaceae bacterium. Classification (GTDB taxonomy): domain Bacteria; phylum Pseudomonadota; class Gammaproteobacteria; order Burkholderiales; family Burkholderiaceae_D; genus PKWO01. The sequence goes on along the minus strand of JAFANH010000007.1, from coordinate 25,003 downwards.
TTCGAATAAGCGTAGATCTCGGCATACGTTGCCTGGCCGTCGGCGGCATTGCCATGGAGATTGGCATTCACGAAGTTATTGGACGGCGCATCCGACAGATAGATCGACGAGCTGGACGTGGCCGACGTGGTTGTCAGCGTGAAAGTATGGCCGTTGACAGTGACGGAGTCGGTGAAGCTGGGGCCGGCGCCAATCAGGTCAGTCATGGTCGAACTGCCGCCGGTCGGTTTCCAGGCATCCGTATCGATCGTGATGCTTTCAGTGAACGCATCGCCGGCCAGGTTGCCGCCGGCCTTGCCGAACATGCCGGTGGAATCGTAACCGCTGTTGATGGTGCCCGTGGCGGAAATGGTCCAGGTATTGGCTTGAACCTGCGGAGCCATTGCAGCAGCCAACATGGCGAGGGCAAGAATCGTGGGGCGGAGAGTCATCATTTTCATTGAGATCAAGTTCAGAAGTATTGCAACAACGCAAGCAATGTTTATGCCTGGAAATTTTTCCCTGGAAAATCATTTACTTAAGGGAATTTGATTATTCCGACTCACCGCCAATGTAAAAAATTCCGACAGCGATTGATGTGGACTGAGGGAATAGTCCCGTTCCTCACCCATGGCCGACACGAAAAAAAACGCCGCAGATAGCGGCGTTTTTATGAAGCATGCTCGATTACTTGCTGCGGCTCTTGTATTCGCCGGTACGCGTATCGATTTCGATCTTGTCGCCGATGTCCACGAACAGCGGAACCGGGATTTCAAAACCGGTAGAGATCTTGGCCGGCTTCAAAACCTTGCCCGAGGTATCGCCCTTGACGGCCGGCTCGGTATAGGTCACTTCGCGCACGATGGTGGTCGGCAGTTCTACCGAAATGGCCTTGCCATCGTAGAAAACGGCTTCACAAGTCATGCCGTCTTGCAGGTAGTTCAGCGCGTCGCCCATGTTTTCGCCATCGACTTCGTACTGGTTGTACTCTTCGTCCATGAACACGTAAACCGGATCAGCGAAATAGGAGTAAGTCACCGGCTTCTTGTCGAGCACAACGACTTCGAACTTGTCGTCGCCGCGGAACACGTTTTCCATCGGCGAGTTCGTCAGCAGATTTTTCATCTTCCACTTGTAGGTGAAGCCAGTGCGGCTCGAACCGTTGACGTCGGAACGCAGAACGATGAAGGGCTTGCTGTCAACCATGATGATGTTGCCAACGCGAACTTCTTTTGCAAATTTCATAAATCACCAAACTGAGGTTATGTAAAAGATTATCGGTTGCAACAGGGCTATGAGAATGCCGCAAGCACTCGATGAATCCAAGCTAGGGGTAACTGCGCATTATAACGTGCTTTGCCCGCTTTTCATATGCACGGCCTCGCAGAATTTCAGCAAATTGGATGTCAGATCGCCAATTTTCAGTAACTGTTCGACCCATTCTTCTGCCCTTTTGGCAATCTTCGGCGCATCTGCCTGAAATCCATGCCACAGTTGTGCCCACTCCGGCTCACCGGCGGCGGCATTCCACTGCAGCGTGAGCTCGTTCAGACTGCCGATATCGGGAGCGTAACGCTGCAGGAAAGCACGCAGCTTGACGTGATGCAGATTCTCGTCTTGCGGGTAAATGTGCCAAACGAAGGGCCGGCCGGCCCATTGGGCACGTACCCAGGAATCCTCGCCGCGCACAAAGTTGTAGTCGCAGGCCCAGAGCAATTTGTCGTAATCGGGCTGCGGCAAAAACGGCAGCACGCGCACCGTCAACGCGCCTCGGGTTTGGGCCACTCCCGCGCTCGACTGCTTTCCCATGAAGGCCGCGACCTGCTCCGTCGCCACACCTTCCGGCACAAGGCAGACCATGGGTTTGCTGCCATGCTGCCAGACATCGAACAACGCTTCCAGTGGTGCGCACGGATAGCAAAACATCGAGACTTTCGTCGCCGCCATTTCTTGCTCTGTCATACCTAGCCGCGCCAGGAATGCGGACACGACCGCTCTGTCGGACTGGAATGCCAGTCGTTGCTGCTCGAGTCCACGTTCGTGCAACAGGCCGCCGGTCTTGCCGGTATAGCCGGGAAAGAAAAAGTGCTTGGTCAAAGGAAGGCGCGGATGCGGCGACGGCAAGGTATGGCAACCTTCCACCCATTCTTCCGCGCTCAGGCCTTCGAAGTTGATCCAAACCGGACGAGGGTTGCGCAACGCCATGGCAGCGATGTAATTCTCCGGAATGTCGACCGCGAAGAATTCGATCACGATATCGGCCACGTCGGCTGCGGTAAATTCCAGTCCATCCTTGCGCCAGTGCCGCACCGTTATCCCGGCGATCTCCTGCGTTGCCGCCTCGGCGTCCACTTCCGGGCAGATGCGGTGAAAGCTCGCCAGGTCATCCACCCACAGGGTGACTGCAATGCCGTGTTCGCGTTGCAGCTGCGTCGACAGTCGCCAGCAGATGCCGATATCGCCATAGTTGTCGACGACGCGGCAAAACAGGTGAAGAGTCTTAAGCAAAGGCATGCGAACTCAAATAATCCCGAATCGAAAAAACAGGGACGCCGCAGCGTCCCCCCCCGGTACAACATCGAGCGTCATGCGAGACGCCGCATGGGTCACTTGCCAGGCATCTTGCCCGACACGCCGTCCACATAGTAATCCATCTTTTCCAGCGCTTCGTCGCCCATCGCGCCCTTCTCCTGGCGCACCTTGCCTTCGTTGTCCTTGATCTGTCCGTCGAACGGCGTCAGCTTGCCGGCGATAATTTCTTTCTTCTGTGTTTCCACGTAAGCCTTGACCTCAGCCGGAACTTGCGAACCGTAATCGTCGAACACCACGAAGCCTTCTTTCAGTCCGCCCCAGAGCTTGGTCGATTTCCAGGTGCCGGCAATCACTTCCTTGACTGCCTGGGTGTAATAAGCACCCCAGTGGTCGGACTGCGCTGCCAGCTGCGCATGCGGCGCCCACTTTTTCTCATCGGAGTTATAGCTGATCACCATCTTGCCCTTCTCTTCGGCCGCCTGCATCACTGCCTCAGAGTCGGTGTGATGGGTCAGCACGTCGGCGCCCTGCTCCATCAGCGTATTGGCAGCGTCGCGTTCCTTGCCCGGATCGTACCAGCTGTTGACATAGATCACCTTGACCTCAGCCTTGGGGTCGACGCTGCGCATGCCGCGCGTAAAGGCATTGATGCCCTGGATAACCTCGGGGATAGGGAAGGCGACAACCATGCCTGCCATGTGGGTCTTGCTCATCTTGCCGGCCAGGACGCCGGCCAGATAACGCGCTTCGTAGAAGCGGGCGTTCACCACGGCGACGTTCGGCGCAGTCTTGTAGCCGGTCAAATGGATGAACTTGGTATTCGGGAATTGCTTCGCCACCTTGATGGTCGGGTTCATGTACCCGAACGAGGTGGTGATGACGAGTTTGTTGCCTTGCTGAGCCAGATCGCGGATCACGCGCTCCGCATCAGCCCCCTTGTCTTCGACGTTCTCGACGACCTTGGTCTTCACTTGGGCGCCGAGCGCCTTTTCCATTTCCTTGCGAGCCAGGTCATGCTGGTAAGTCCACCCAGCCTCGCCGATCGGGCTGACGTAGACGAAGCCCACACCCGTCGGCTCGGCCGCTTGCGCAGCAGTCGGCATTGCCAATGCCGGCAACAAGAGCAAAGAGAGTAAAGCGCCGCGTATGCTTGTTTTTGACATGGTCTTCCTCGATTGAAATCCCGCTGATTTGGAAAATAACCCAGCCCAGGCCGCGCGGGGTGAACGGCAGAGCCACGATTCATGGCAAACGGTGTACCGGTTTGCCGAAATTATATCAATCCACAAACCTCATGCCGCGGCGCGAGAGCGGATCAACTCGGCCTGAAGTTCTTGCCCAGGGACGCCGGCATGTTTAACTTGATCCAGTTTGCATTTCTCGAGATCAAGACCAGCACAATAATGGTTGCCAGATACGGCGCCATGGCCAGCAATTCCGGAGACATCGCAACGCCCTGCCCCTGCAGATAAAACGTGATGATGGTGACGCCGCCGAACAGGTAGGCGCCGATCAGCACGCGTGCCGGCCGCCAGGTTGCAAAAGTGGTCAGCGCCAGCGCAATCCAGCCGCGCCCGGCCACCATGCCTTGCGACCACAGTGGGGTATAAACCAGCGACATGTAGGCACCGGCCAATCCGCAACACAGCCCGCCGAACAGCAGCGCATAGGTACGGATGCTGCGCACACCGTAGCCTAGCGCGTGCGCCGAGGCAGGCGATTCACCCACCGCGCGCAACACCAGTCCGGCGCGGCTGCGGTACAGGAACACAATGACAAGTACGCACAGCAGCATCGCCAAATAGGCCATCGGATGCTGTTTGAACAAGGCGGTGCCGACAAAGGGCAGATCCTGCAAGCCGGGAATGGCGAATTTTCCTCCAGGCAGCGAGCTGCCTTCATACGGCCGGCCGATATAGGTGGAAACACCGGCTCCGAACATGGTCAGCGCCAAGCCGGTCGCGTATTGGTTGGTACCGAGCCACACGGTCAGGAGCGCAAAGAAGCCGGCCAGCAGCATGCCGGCGCAGGCCGCCGCCGCGAAACCCACCGGCACGCTGCCGCTGTGTACGGTGGCGGCGAAGCCGATCACTGCACCGATCAGCATCATGCCTTCGGCTCCGAGGTTGATCACACCGGATTTTTCATTGATCAACAAGCCGAGCGCCGCCAGCATGAGCGGCGTGCCGGCGTTAATGGAAGCGGCAATCAGGGGCGCCAACGATGATTCCATCATTTACTCCGGCGAATTCTGTAGTGGATCAACACGTCGCAAGCCAGCAGCGCAAACAGCAACATGCCCTGGAACACACCGGTAATCGCATTCGGCAAACCCAAACGCGATTGCGCCAGTTCGCCGCCGATATAGAACAAGGCCATGATAAAGCTGGAAAAGACGACGCCTATCGGATGCAAGCGGCCGACGTAGGCGACGATGATGGCGGCAAAACCGTAGCCGGGCGAGACGCTGGGCGTCAACTGCCCGATCGGACCGAGCACTTCGCACACCCCGGCCAAACCGGCCAGCGCACCACAAATCATCATCGAGGTCCACAGTGATTTGCGCGACGAAAAGCCGGCGTAACGCGCCGCCAGCGGCGCCATGCCTCCGACCTGCAACTTGAAGCCGGAAAAACTGCGCGACAGGAACAGCCAAGCCAGGCCGGAAGCCAAAGCCGCCAGTACAATACCCAGGTGCAAGCGGGTACCGGACACCAGTATGGGCAGCAGGAAACCGTCATCCAACAATTTCGATTGCGGAAAATTTGCCCCCTCCGGGTCCATCAAGATGCCGTGCACGAGATAACTCAACAAAAGCTGAGCCACGTACACCAGCATCAGCGACACCAAGATTTCGTTGGTATTGAACCGATCGCGCAAGAGAGCCGTGATCGCGGCCCACAACATTCCGCCCAGCATGCCGGCCCCCAGCGACAAGGCAATCATGAGGGCGCCTCCCTGGCTGCTTTCGTTCAAATGCAAGGCCACCCAGCTGCCGGCGATGGCGCCCAGCACCAATTGTCCTTCCGCGCCGATATTGAACACGTTGGCGCGAAAACAGATCGCCAAGCCGACGGCAATCAACAGCAAAGGGGCCACCTTGACGCCGACTTCGGTCCAGCCCTGCAAATTGGAAATCGGCTCCCAGAAAAATGCGGCGAGGCCATCGATGGGACTCTTACCCAGGAAAAGGAATAGCAGCGCGCCGCAAGCTACGGTCAGCAACACGGCAAACACCGGCGCCAACCAGGACATCGCCACCGACGGACTGGTGCGCACTTCAAGCTTAAGCATGGGCTGTCTCCGCGACCGGGAGCGGCGACTCCGCCAACTGCTGCTCCCACAGTCCGCTCATCCACAGGCCGATCTGACTGACCGTGGCGGCAGCACGATCGACGGCAGGTGAGAGCCGTCCCTTGGCAATCACATGCAGGCGATCCGAAATCTCGAACAGCTCGTCAAGTTCTTCGGAAATAACGAGTACTGCGCAACCGGCATCGCGCAAAGCCACCAGCTCGGCCCGAATCTGCGCGGCAGCGCCGACGTCAACGCCCCAGGTGGGCTGCGCCACGATCAAGACCCGCGGATTGCACGCCACCTCGCGGCCGACGATATATTTCTGCAGGTTGCCGCCGGACAGGCTGCCGGCACTGGCGTTTGGCCCACCGGCCTTGACCTTGAAACGCTCGACGACGGCTGCCGCGGCCTTGCCGATTTCGCCGAAACGGACGAAACCATGACGCACCGCTTCTTCTCCCTGGTGCGACAGCAGCAGGTTCTGCGCCAGCGACAAATCGGGCACGGCGCCGCGCCCCAGGCGCTCTTCCGGCACGAAACTCAGGCCGCGCTTGCGGCGGCCGGCCACACCCATCCTGCCGACCGGCTCGCCCTGCAGCATCACGGCATCGTTCGCCGCGCGCGGGTCTTCGCCCGACAAGGCCGCCAGCAATTCCTGCTGGCCATTGCCGGAGACGCCGGCAATGCCGACGATTTCGCCGGCGCGCACTTCGAAATCGATGCCGGACAGCAGCGTGGCAAACGGGTGGCTCTTGGCAAGAGACAGTTTGTTCACTTTCAGCATGGCCGCGCCGGGCTTGCGTTCCAGATGTTTGATTGCCGGCGGTTCGGCGCCTATCATCATGCGTGACAGGCTGGCCGTGCTCTCTTGCGCCGGATCGCAAATCCCGGTGACTTTTCCGGCCCGCATCACGGTGCAGGTATGGCACAGGGTGCGGATTTCATCGAGCTTATGGCTGATGTACAAAATGCTGCAGCCCTCGGCCGCCAATTGACGCAGCGTTTCGAACAGGCGTTCCACCGCCTGCGGCGTCAGTACCGAGGTCGGTTCGTCAAGAATCAACAGTTGCGGCTTGGTGAGCAAGGCGCGCACGATTTCCACGCGCTGGCACTCGCCGACCGAGAGCGTATGCACGTGACGTTGCGGCTCCAGATCCAGGCCGTACTGGCGCGCGGTCGCATCGATGCGCGCGGCCAGTTCGTCCAGCTTGGTATCTCCGGGCAAGCCGAGCGCGATGTTTTCGGTCACGGTGAGTGTGTCGAACAGTGAGAAATGCTGGAACACCATGGCGATGCCCAGCTGGCGTGCGACGGCAGGATTGGCGATATGGACCTCGCTGCCATTCCAGAACACCTGCCCTTGGTCCGGCTTGACCGAACCATAGATGATTTTCATGAGTGTAGACTTGCCGGCGCCATTCTCGCCCAGCACCGAGTGGATTTCGCCGGGGCGGACGGTCAGATCGACACCGTCGTTAGCCAGCACGGCCGGATATCGCTTGGTGATGCCGCGCAGTGTGAGTCGTGTATCCCGTGTGTCCATTTTTCGCTTCATTATTGCAGCCATACCCCTTGTCACCGGTATAACCTGCAAGCCTACTGATCAATCACTGCAACAAATATATTTTGTACCGGATGCATAGTATAGATGCACCCATATATGGCGTGCGCGCCGCACATAAAAAAACACCGGGCGAGGCCGGTGTTTTGCATGGATCGCCAGTGACGGCAAATCAGAATCGGTGACGCAGACCGATACCGAAAGAATTGATGGTGTCGGCATACGCAGCGGCGCTGTCGGTCATGTAGGCAATGTAGGTGTCGGTGCGCCTGGACAGCTTGTAGTCGTAGCCGAGCGAGAAGGTCTTGTGATCGATCGCTCCGCCGGTATGAGCGTAGGAGGCGAGCACGTTGCCGCTGCCGGCCGCGATGCTTGCACCAATTTGATACGTGCCGTTCGAAACCGATGGGGAATTGCCGCCCACGCTGGTGTTGTTGTTCTGCAGTTGCAGAAACAGCTTGACCGGCTGAAGGTCATACGACAAACCCAGTTGAGCAGTCTTTTGCGTCGTGCCGGGCGGCAGACTGCCGCCCAGCGTGAAGGTATTGTTGCTGGAGCCGGTCACCGTGCTGCTTTCATAGGCCAGCGTGGCCGCGAACGGTCCGTTGAAGTACAACACGTTGCCGCTATAGGAGCCCGACGTGCCGTTCTGCCCCGACGCCGAGTACAGCAATTCGGCGCGGAAGCCGTCGTAGTTGGGCGTCGCGTAACTGATCGCGTTGGAGTAGCCGGAGTCGGCGCTGATCACGTTGCCGGAGCCGTCTTCAAATTGGCCGGCGTTGTAGGTGTGCTGGATGATAGCGCTATAGCTGAACGAATCGGCGAACGGGTTGAACAGCAACGTGGACAGAAACAGCGGGCTGATCTGACGGCCCAGCTTGAGCGTACCCATATCACCGGACAGCAAGATGTTGGCGTCGCGCGAAAACAACGGGTCGCCGTTAAAACGGCCCGAATTGCCGGTGCCCGGGAGAATGAACATACCCAAGGAAAAACCGGCCTTGAGGCCGTCGCCCAAATCCTCCACGCCTGCGAATTCCAGGTAAGAGGTCTGCAAGCCGCCGTTCGGGCCGGTCGAGACGCCGTTCAGGGAGGTGATTCGCTTGCCGGTGGTCTGCGACGTCTGCGTATTGATTTCAGTGTCGATCGCACCGGAAATCGTGACGCCGGTTTGCGCGATTGCCGGAGTCGACACGAAAGCAGCGCCGGCGGCAAAAACAAGAGCGCCAAACGTGGAGGTTTTATTGAAAACCATATCGTCAAACTCCCCGGCGAGGCTGCTGTTATTCAACGAACGCGACACGAACGTCCGCCTTGGCATACGTATGCGTCGCGGCGCGCCAAACTTCAGCCTTGAAGTTCAGCCTTGAAGGCATCAGGCCGATTGCAGACCATCACGAACGACTTCCCAGGCAATCACGCAGACTGGAAATCCCGGGGTCATTCTGAGATTTTTATACTACTTATGCTGCACATTGTATATCCATTTAGCAACAAATTGACGAGGCGTTGCGCAAGCTTCCGCTTATCTTAAACTGTAGATAACAGGCATCACGCCGCGGATATAGAAGCATCGCCCCCCGATGCTACTCTGGCCCGGAGTTGCCATGGAGATTCTTTCCCTTATGCCCGCTATGCAGGAACCGATACGCTTCTATCACCGTGGTGCCGTGCAAACGGTTTCCGATACCCCGGCCACGCGCACGGTGCTGCAGTACTTGCGCGAAGACGTGCATTGCACCGGCACCAAGGAGGGTTGCGCCGAAGGCGATTGCGGCGCGTGTACCGTGGTGATCGGTGAGTTGCAGGACGGGCAGCTGAAACTGCAAACGGTCAATTCCTGCATCCAACTGTTACCTGCCCTCGATGGCAAAGCCTTGTTCACGGTTGAGGACTTGAAGCAGGCCGATGGCACCCTGCATCCGGTGCAACAGGCGATGGTCGATTGTCACGGCTCGCAGTGTGGTTTCTGCACCCCGGGTTTCGTCATGTCGCTGTGGGACTTGTACCTGCGCAGCGACGGCGTTCCTCCGCAACGGCAGGAGATCGTTGACGCTTTATCCGGCAACCTGTGCCGCTGCACCGGCTACCGGCCCATCATCGATGCGGCGCGACGCATGTGCGAATTGCCTCCGGCCCGGTTCGACCGCCAGGCATTGGCCGCGGCATTGGAATCGCTGGAACGCGACAGCATGTTCAGTCACGAAGCCAATGGGCGGCACTTTTACGCGCCGCGCACCTTGGCTGAATTGGTTGCCGTGCGCGCTGCCAACCCCAACGCCTGCATGCTGGCCGGCTCTACCGACGTCGGCCTATGGGTGACCAAGCAGATGCGCGATCTGGGCGACATCATCTACATAGGCCAGGTCGCCGAACTGAAGAGCGTGCGCGAGTCGGACGGCATACTGGAGATAGGTGCGGCGGTGACGCTCAACGACGCCTACGCCGCCATCTGCAAACACTATCCGGGTGAACTGCAGGAAATGTGGCAGCGCTTCGCGTCGCGTCCCATCCGCAACGCCGGCACACTGGGAGGCAACGTCGCCAACGGTTCGCCGATAGGCGATTCAATGCCATGGTTGATTGCGCTTGGCGCGGAAGTCGTCCTGCATGGCAAGAATGGGGATAAAAGCGGCCGGCGCACCCTGCCCCTGGAAAATTTCTATCTCGCTTATCAAAAGAAGGATATGCGGCCGGACGAATTCGTGGAAGCGGTGCGTGTGCCTCTGCCACGGCCCGGCATCCGCTTCCGCACCTATAAACTGGCCAAGCGCTTCGATCAGGATATCTCCGCCGTCTGCGCGGCATTCGCCTTCCACCTGGACGGCGACCTGATACTCGCAGCGCGCATTGCCTTCGGCGGCATGGCCGCCACGCCGCAGCGCGCCGCCCACACCGAGACCGCCGTCAAGGGCAAGTTGTGGAGCGAAGCAACGCTCGACCAGGCAATAGCTGCGCTGGAACAGGACTACACGCCGCTGACAGACATGCGCGCCAGCGGCCACTACCGCATGCAGGCCGCGCAAAACCTGCTGCGCCGCTTTTGGCTGGAAACCCGCTCCCACGCACCGCTCCCCGGCGAGGCGGTCAATGCATTTGCGAATGCATAAGTCATGAACAAGTCATGAATACTCCCAACGAGTCCTTCGTCAAAGCGACCGCAACCTCACCCTGGAGCGAGGTCGGGCAATCGCACCCGCACGAGTCGGCGGTCTTGCACGTATTGGGGGAAGCGACCTATATCGACGACGTACCCGAACCGCGCGACACGCTGCACGCCGCGCTCGGCCTCTCGGCCAAGGCGCATGCGACCGTTACCGACATCGATCTCGAAGCGGTCAAGGCTGCGCCAGGCGTAGTCGCCGTGTTGACTGCGGCCGATATCGCCGGCGTCAACGATTGCGGCCCCATCGTCCATGACGACCCCATCCTGGCCGACGGCCTGGTGCAGTATATCGGTCAGCCTATCTTCATTGTGGTAGCCGATACACACGACAACGCACGCCGCGCAGCGCGTATGGCAAAAATCGATTACGCCGAGTTGCCGGCCATCCTGACGCCGCAAGCGGCCAGACAGGCTAACTCTCTGGTGCTGCCGCCAATGCGGCTGCGGCGCGGAGATTTCAAGGGGGCTTTCGAGCGCGCTCCGCACAGCATCAAGGGCGAGCTATATGTCGGCGGGCAAGAGCAGTTTTATCTGGAAGGACAGATTTCCTATGCCATTCCCAAGGAAGGCCGCGGCATGCTGGTACTGTGCTCGACCCAGCATCCGAGCGAAATGCAGCACGTGGTGGCCCATGCCTTGGGCATCCCCGCACATGGCGTGACGGTCGAGTGCCGGCGCATGGGCGGCGGCTTCGGCGGAAAGGAATCGCAATCGGCGTTGTGGGCGGCGGCGGCGGCAGTCTCTGCCGCGCAACTGAAACGTCCGGTCAAGCTGCGCGCCGACCGCGACGACGACATGCTGGTTACCGGCAAGCGCCATTGCTTTTATTACGAATATGAGGTCGGCTACGACGAGGCGGGCCGCATCCTGGCCGCCAGGGTCGAGATGGTGCTACGCGCCGGCTATTCGGCCGATCTGTCAGGCCCGGTGGCAACGCGTGCAGTCTGTCACTTCGACAACGCCTATTACCTGTCCGACGTCGATATCCTGGCGCTGTGCGGCAAGACCAACACGCAATCGAATACGGCCTTTCGCGGCTTCGGCGGCCCGCAAGGCGCCATCGCCATCGAATACGTGCTTGATGAAATCGCGCGTAAACTCGGCAAGGATGCGCTCGATATCCGCAAACTCAATCTGTACGGCCGCAGCGATGCCGAGGGGCGCAATCTCGCGCCTTACGGCCAGAAAGTAGTCGACAACATACTGCATGAGCTGATTGCGGAACTGGAACAGAGCAGCGACTATCGCACGCGTCGGCTGGCCATCAACGCCTATAACGCAGCCAGCCCGGTGCTGAAAAAGGGCCTGGCGCTGACGCCGCTCAAGTTCGGCATCGCCTTCAACCTGGCCCACCTGAACCAGGCCGGCGCCTTGGTACATGTCTACACCGACGGTTCGGTGCTGGTCAACCACGGTGGCACCGAGATGGGGCAGGGCATCAACACCAAGGTTGCGCAAGTGGTGGCGCAGGAACTGGGCATAGCCTTGGCGCAGGTGCGCGTCACGGCCGCCGATACCAGCAAGGTTGCCAACACTTCGGCCACGGCCGCCTCGACCGGTGCCGACTTGAACGGCAAGGCGGCGCAGCACGCTGCAGGCCAGATCCGTGAACGGCTGGCGGCATTTGCCGCCGCCAAATATGGCGGACACGCCGAACACGTACGCTTTGCCGCCAACACTGTCTACGCCGCCGAACAGGAAATTCCTTTTGCGGTCGTGGTGCAACAGGCATATATGGCACGCATCCAGCTTTGGTCGGACGGCTTCTACGCAACGCCGGGCCTGCATTGGGATGCCGCCAGTATGACCGGCAGTCCGTTTTACTACTTTGCCTATGGCGCCGCCGTATCCGAGGTCATAGTCGACACGCTGACCGGAGAATGGAAGCTGCTGCGCGCCGACGTGCTGCATGATGTAGGCAAGTCACTCAACCCGGCCATCGACGTCGGCCAGATAGAGGGCGGATTTATCCAGGGCATGGGCTGGCTGACGACGGAAGAGCTGTGGTGGAACAAGGATGGCAAGCTGATGACGCATGCACCCTCCACCTATAAAATCCCAAGCGTATCGGATTGTCCGCAGGATTTTCGCGTCCGTTTGTTTGAGAACACCAATGCTGCCGACAGCATCCACCGCTCGAAAGCGGTCGGCGAACCGCCCTTGTTGTTACCATTTTCGGTTTTCTTCGCCATTCGCGACGCCATATCCAGCGTAGCCGATCACAAGGTCAGCCCGCCGCTCAATGCGCCGGCGACCGGCGAAGAAATTCTCAAGGCCGTAGAAGCCGTGCGGGCAGCGTCATGACCAACTGGCTCCATGACTGCTCAGGGCTCGCAGCCGGCACGCCGGCCGTGCTGGTGACGGTGGCGACAACGCAGGGCTCATGCCCGCGTGAAACCGGGGCGGCGATGCTGGTGACCGCAGATCAACAATTCGACACCATAGGTGGCGGCCATCTGGAAATGCGTGCCTGCGACATTGCGCGCGGCATGCTGACTGATGCGACCGGAGCGGCTGGAAGAAAACGACGGCTCGAACGCTTTCCGCTCGGCCCCGGCCTCGGCCAATGTTGCGGCGGGGTCGTGCATCTGGCATTCGAATCCCTCGACCCTGCCGCGCTCGCCGCCATCGAGGTCTTGCGCCGGCGCCGGCACGCAAAGCAGGAAAGCTGGCGCCTGGTGCCGCTCGACGAGGACAAACCGTTTGTACTGCTGGATCGCCAGGGACGCGTGATCGGGGCAGAACCCGGCTATGCCTTGCCACTGGTCGAACTCGATGCCCCATGCCGCGTTGTACGCGACGCCTCTGGCGAGCGCTGGCTGGTCGCCCCCTGCCTGCCGTGGCGGGCGCACCTGGTTCTGTTTGGCGCCGGCCACGTCGGCACTGCCATCGTACACGCCCTGGCAGAACTTCCCTGTCACATCACCTGGGTGGATGAGCGCGAAGAGCTGTTTCCGTCAACCGTTCCGGCCAACGTGCAGATCGAGGCAACCGATACGCCGGAAATGATAGCCGACACCGCAGCGCCCGGATCCACCTTCCTGGTATTAACCCATAGCCATGCCCTGGATCAACGCCTGAGCGAACACATCCTGCGCCGGCCGTATTTTCCTGGCCGGGACTGGTTCGGCCTGATCGGTTCGCTAACCAAACGCAGGCAATTCGAACATCGTCTGGCCGAGCGCGGCATAAATGCGCAACGCTTGCAAGACATGGTCTGCCCGATCGGACTGCCCGGCGTCACCGGCAAGGCCCCGGCCGTGATTGCCGCGTCGGTGGTTGCACAATTGCTGCAGGTGTGGGAAGCGCAAGAGCGGGCAAATACAGCATTACCGGAACAGGAACTTGCGCGCGCCCGTGCCGGCGCATAAACTGCTGCGCAGCATCTTCTCCAAAAAGAAAGCAATTCATGAAGGCTTCAGAAAGCGGGAACGCACATGCCTACCGCGCCAGCATTCTCCATTTCACGGGCGATCCCGCCTTCCAGCAGCACGCGCACGAGTGGTTTGAAGACGGCTTGCTCATCGTCGCCGACGGCCGCGTGCAAGCGGTCGGCGAATATGCCAAACTGAAATCCCACGTCAGCGCCGACATGGTCTTGCACGACTATAGCGGCAAGCTGATCGTGCCCGGTTTCATCGACACCCACGTGCACTACCCGCAGACCGACATGATCGCCTCACCGGCATCCGGTTTGTTGCCTTGGCTGGAGACCTATACCTTTCCCACCGAACACCAATTTTCCAATCCCGACCACGCGCGCGACGTTGCGTCTTACTTCCTCGACGAATTGCTGCGCTGTGGAACCACCACCGCCATGGTGTATTGCACCGTACACCCAGGCTCGGTCGACGCCTTCTTTGAAGCGAGCGAAGCGCGCAACCTGCGCATGGTGGCCGGCAAGGTGCTCATGGACCGTCATTGCCCGGAATACTTGCAAGACTCGGCCGAGGGCGGGGTGCGCGACAGCGAGACCCTGATCAAGAAATGGCATAAGCGCGGACGCCAGCTATACGCGATCACGCCACGCTTCGCAGCAACCTCGACCGACGAGCAGATGCGCCTGGCCGGCGAACTGGCGCAGCACCACCCTGACGTATTTCTGCAGACCCACGTCGCCGAGAACACCGACGAAGTGGCCTGGGTCAAGTCGCTTTATCCCAAGGCGCGCAGCTATCTCGATGTCTACGAGCAATTCGGCATGCTGCGTCCGCGTTCCACGTATGCGCACTGCATCTGGCTCGACGACGAAGACCGCGCACGCCTGCGCGCAACGAAATCGGCCATCGCCATCTGCCCTACTTCGAATCTGTTCCTCGGCAGCGGCTTGTTCGACTTTGCCAAGGCCGATGCCGCGCACGTGCTGCTGTCGCTGGCCACCGACGTCGGCGGAGGCACCTCGTTCTCCATGCTGCAGACCATGAACGAAACCTACAAGGTGGCACGCATGGGCGGCACTCACGTGTCGGCGCTGCGCCTGTTCTACCTGGCGACGCTGGGCGGCGCGCGCAGCATGCAGCTGGAGGGCTTGATCGGCAATTTTGCCTATCAGGCCGAAGCCGACTTCATTGTGCTCGATCCGCAGGCAACGCCCCTGCTGGCGCGCCGCGTCGCGCGCACCAACAGTCTGGAAGAAATGCTGTTTGCGTTTGCACTGCTTGGTGACGACCGTGCGGTGGCGGCCACGTTCGCGGCCGGCAAGCTGGTACATGCGCGTACCGCTCACCATGGGGACCGGGCATGAATTCAGCCGAATGGAAAATGCGCGTCGACCTGGCGGCCTGCTACCGCTTGTGCGCCTTGAACGGCTGGGACGACACTATCTACACCCACATTTCCGCTTCGGTTCCGGACGAGCCAGGACGTTTTCTGATCAATCCCTTCGGCCTGCGCTTCGACGAAATCACGGCATCCAACCTGGTCAAGATCGATCTGCAGGGCAAGGTGATCGGCGCCATGCCCTACAAGGTCAACGTCACCGGCTTCGCGATCCACGGCGCGGTGCATACCGCACGCAACGACGCCGTCTGTGTCATGCATCTGCACAACGTGAGCGGCATTGCGGTCGGCATCCAGCAGCAAGGCTTGCTGCCCTTATCCCAGCATGCACTGCGCTTTTACGGCCAGATCGGCTACCACAACTACGAGGGCCTGGCCCTGTCGCCGCATGAACAGACGCGTTTGATGGAAGCGCTCGACGACCGTCCTGCCTTAATGCTGCGCAATCATGGCACCTTGGTGTGCGGCCGCACCGTGGCCGAAGCCTACGTGCTGATGGATACGCTGGACAAGGCTTGCCTGATCCAGTTGAAAGCGCAGGCCGGTGGCGGCCCCATTGTCATTCCCGACGATGCCGTGTGCGCCAAGACCCATGCCGAATTGCTCGGCGACGGCTCGCCGGAAGGTGAACTCGAATGGCTGGCACTGCTGCGCAAGCTTGACGACATCGACGCGACCTATCGTTGTTAGAATAGGCATTTCCGTTTCATTCGCTCTAGAGGAAATGCCATGCCCACCATCAACGTGCAGATATTCGAAGGCCGCACCGCCGAGCAAAAGAAGAAATTCGTCGAAGCCGTCACCGAAGTAACGTGCAAGACGCTCGAGTGCGGCCCCGGCGCGGTCGACATCATCATCACCGAAGTGAAAAAGGAAAACTGGGCCACGGCTGGCAAGCTGTGGTCGGAACAATAAATTTTCTATCCGCGCTAAAGCCAGGACCGCCATGCCTACCATACGCTACCGCCTGCTCAATGTCTTTGCCGAATCCACGTTCGGCGGCAATCCGCTGGCCGTGGTCGAAGACGGTACCGGCTTGAGCGACGTCGAGATGCAACTGATCACGCGTCAGTTCAATCTTTCCGAAACCACCTTCCTGCTACCGCCATCGTCGCCGCATGCCGCCGCGCGCGTGCGGATTTTCACGCCGGGCTTCGAAATGCCCTTCGCCGGCCACCCCACGTTGGGCAGCGCCCATGTGGTGCGCGAACTGTTTCAGCCGGGTGATGCATTCGAACTGGAAATGAAGGCTGGTCTGATCCCGGTACGCCACGAACAAGGCCGCTGGACATTGTTAGCCAATCCGCCGAGCTACCGTGAGACCGCGGCAACGCCCGCCGAACTGGCTGACATGCTCGGCTTGCCGGTGGAGGCCATCGCCGGTCCGGCGATGTGGGTCAGTTGCGGCGCCGAACAGTTGATCATTCCGCTCGCCAGCGTCGAACATGTGCGCACCGTCCGTCCCGACCCTGCCCTATTGCAAAAGCACGGCCGCAATACCAAAGGCGAGGCACAGACCTATGTGTTCGCCCGTACCGCAGACGGCTTCGAGGTACGCTTTTTCTGGATGACCGACGCCTCCAAAGTCAGCGAAGATCCTGGCACCGGCTCGGCTTGCGCCAACCTTGGCGGCTGGTGGCTCAAGACTACCGGCAACGAGCCGCTAAGCGCCAAGATAAGCCAAGGAGCGGCAATGGACCGGCCAAATTTGCTTACGCTCGATGTGAAGGACGGAAAAATCCACGTTGGGGGACGTGTAATCAGCTTGGGGGCCGGTGAATTGCACTGGTGAGGATGAATACCAATTGGCTTAGATTCCCCTCCCCGCCCAAGCGAATTTCACCTTCAATAGTGAGGCGGCTTTTCGTGCTGGACGGCGTTACCACTTTCCTCTGAACGATCCGGCATCCGCCTCAGCATTTCGACATAGAGCGTTTCAAGACGTTCGATCTTTTTCTGCTGCTCGTAAATCACTTTATTCAATTCGTCCAACATATCGTCGGAACGGGAAAGTTTAATTTCGATTTCGACTAAGCGGTCTTCGTCCACGATTGCTGCTCCTGCCTGGTTCTCAATGGTCGCAATGGTAACTCATTGTCTGCCTACAGGAAAAAGTGCAATATCCCGCACCCTCGCAGCGACATAGAATCAGTTTTCGGCAAATGCCCCAATCTTCGCCTCCACTGCCCGGCGCACCGACCCGGTCGTGACGAAAGACTGCGCTACTTGAATGTCGTCATGAAACCAACGATCGCCATCGAGGCAAGCTGGAATCTGTCGCCGCACTTCGTCGTAGGCTGCCTGCGTACCCTTGCCGAGCACAAAACCCGGCAGTAGGGACTCGGTCATGGTCAGCGCCTGCGCCGCAAACAGCATTTCGACGCCGACGATGTATTGCGTGTTGGCGACCACGGTGGCAGCCTTGCGCGCGCACCAGGTCGAATTCGAGACGTGGTCTTCGCTGTTACCCTTGGCGGGGATGCTGTCGACGCTGCCTGGCATGCACAGCGTGCGGTTTTCCATCACCAGCGAACTCATCGAGCATTGCACGACCGGGTAGCCGGTGTTGACGCCGCGGATGCCGCTCATCAGGTTGCGCGGCAGACCCCAGGACAGTGTGGGGTCGATCAGGCGCGCGATACGGCGTTCGCAGATGCTGCCGAGGTCGGCCACAGCCATGGCCAGGAGGTCCATCGCCTGCGCCAGGTATTGTCCGTGGAAGTTGCCGCCCGAAATGATTTCGAATCCGCCGCTGTCCTTGCCGAAGATCAGCGGGTTGTCGGTGGCCGAGTTGACTTCCTTGGCGACGATGGTGTCGATGTAGTCGAGCGCGTCGAACACCGGGCCATAGACTTGCGGCGCGCAGCGCAGCGAGTACACGTCCTGGATGCGGGCGGTGTAGGGAATGTCGGTGCGGCGCATTTCCTCGGGGAATTGCACGGCGCGCGCCGCGTGGGTGGTGCGGGTGGAGCCTTCCAGCAGCTTGCGGATGATGGCCGCGGTCTTGATCTGACCGGCGTGCGGGCGCGCCTGGTGGATGCGGGCGTCGAAGGCCGACATTTCGGCGCGCATCGCTTCCAGCGTCAATCCCAGCGACACGCAGGCGTCGGCCAGCAAGTGGCGCGCGTCGTGCGCAGCCAGTACGGCCACGGCGAGCGAAGCCGTGCAGCCGTTGATAATGGCCGAGGCATCCTTGGCCTTCAGGTCGAAGGCCACGTCGCCGACTCCGGCCAGTTTGATCGCTTCCGGTGCAGCCATGCGCTTGCCCTGGTACATGACTTCGGCCTGCTCAAAGCCGGCCAGCGCGGCCCCCAAATAAGCCAATGGCGCCAAATCGCCGGAGGCGCCGACTGAACCCTTCTGCGGCATGACGGGGTGGATGCCGGCATTGAGGAAGGCCAGCAGGCGGTCCACCACTTCGACGCGCGGCGCCGAGTAATTGCTGGCGAAGGCGTTGGCGCGCAACAGCATGGTGGCGCGGCTGACCTCTTCCGAAAACGGCTCGCCCATGCCGGCTGCATGCGCCTTGATGAGTTGGGTCTGGAACAGTTCGATGTGTTCGACCTTGATGCGCGTGTCCTTGAGCAGGCCGACACCGGTATTGAAGCTGTACATCATCGGCGCTTCGTCATGCATCCAGGTGGCTTCGATGTAGTCGCGGCTTTCCTTGAGCGCTGCGCGCGAAGATGGCGCCAGCGCCACCTTGATGTTCGGATCGCGCGCGACGGCGACGACTTGTTGCGCGGTGAGGGTGAAGCCGTCGATGGTGATGGTGGTCATAATTGTCTTACTCGGAAAATGGACCCAATTTCGATGATTCGCATCGCAACCGCCTCTTCCACGTCATCCCCGCGAAGGCGGGGATCCAGGTTGATTTTCAGTAGGCTAACTACTAGCTGGGTCCCCGCTTGCAGCGCGCACACGCCCTTGCAAGGGAGTGTCGTTCCGCAGGTGTGCAGCATGCTGCACAAATACCCTGCTACACCCTGCGCGGGGACGACGGTCTTGTGAGGTCCTTGGTCGAATCAACCTTGCAAATATACTCTGGCTCTTGATACATCTGTTTATTTCGCCCCGCCCTCATACCAAACGCCTATCGTAGCCCGCTCGGCATCCGTAATGTGCGTCAAATTCCCCAGCGGCATGGCCTTCAGCTGCACTGCCTGCCGGTAAACCTTAGCAGCATTCTTATGGATCAGTTCCGGAGTTTGCAGCATGACCCCAGCCGGCGCCGTGGCGAAACCCGGTTGCGTCGGATGGTCGGAATGGCAAGCCACGCAGCGTTGTTCGATCACGGTCTGCACTTGGGCAAATTGGGCAGCGCTGTCAACGACAGCGGGCTGCGCGGTTGGTCGCGGCGCAATGGCAACCGCCACGGCAAACAGGATCGCCACGCCCGCAACCGGATAGCGCCACTCGATCCGTCCCTTGTGCCTGAGGTTGAAGAAATGGCGAATCAGCACGCCGGCCGCCATGATGGCGGCCAGGATGGCCCAATTCCAGGCGTGGTTGTAGGTCATGGCGAAATGGTTGCTGATCATGATGAACAGCACGGGCAGCGTGAAGTAATTGTTGTGCACGCTGCGCTGCTTGCCGCGTATGCCATAGATGGGATCGGGCTTTTCACCGCGCCGCATCGCTTCCACCAGCTTTTTCTGGCCGGGGATGATAACCATAGCCACATTAGCGACCATGATGGTGCCTATCATGGCGCCAACGTGGATGTAGGCCGCGCGTCCGCTCAACAGCGTCGACAACACATAGGCAGCCAGCACGATAAGACCATACACGACCAGACCGAACAGGCCGTCGCGTTTGCCCAGCGGCGAGCGGCACAGCAGGTCGTACACGGTCCAGCCGATGACGAGCGTGGCAAGGCCGATGGCGATCGCCTGCCACGGCGCAAGGTCGGCCACAGACTTGTCGACCATCATGGCCGAAGCATTGAAGTAGTAGACGATGAACAGCAAGGCGAAGCCGGACAGCCAAGTGCTATAAGCCTCCCACTTGAACCAATGCAGTTCCTGCGGCAGCTCTTTCGGCGCAACCAGGTATTTCTGCGGATTGTAGAAGCCGCCGCCATGCACGGCCCATAGTTCGCCGGAGACGCCCAGCTTTTCCAGGTCGGAGCCAGGCTTGGGCGGACGAATGGAATTGTCGAGCCAGACGAAATAGAACGAGGCGCCGATCCAGGCGATGCCGACGATCAGATGCAGCCAGCGCACCAGCAGGTTCAGCCATTCAATGCCGTAAGACAGCAGTAGAGCTTCCATCGTCTCCCTCATTCATGCACGGACTTTCCCTTATAAGCATCCGCGTCAAACCTTGAAAGATAGGCTTTTGTCAGTTACAGGATATCGAAAATCAAGTATATTAAAAATATAGATATTCGTATATGAGAGACGCATGGCCAGCTTGCCCGACCACCTCGACATTCACCTGATCCGCATTCTCTACATGCTGCTCACGGAAAAAAACGTGTCGCGCGTCGCGCTCAAGCTGAACCAGCCGCAGCCTTCCATTTCGGCTTCGCTGCGCAAGCTGCGCGAACTTACAGGAGACCAGCTGCTGGTGCGCGGCGCGCGCGGCATGGTGCCGACCCAGCACGGCGAAAGCCTGCTGCGCCCGGCCAAACGCATCCTCGACGAAACCGAACGCCTGTTCGTACGCAAGATGCCCTTCGTCGCCCAGCAGGAGAGCCGTACCTTCCACATTGCCGCGTCGGACTACCTCGACATGCAGTTCCTGCCGAACATCGTTGCGGCTTTGCGGCGCGAGTCTCCCTTGAGCCGCATCGTCATCCATAGCCTGGGCCCGAACTTCGACTACGTCAGCCTGTTGTCGGACGGCGACCTCGACCTCGTCATCGGCAACTGGGAAGAGCCGCCCGAGCACCTGCACATGTCCAAACTGTTCGAAGACCGTATCGTGTGCACCATGCGCGCCGATTGCGCCTATGCAAAACGCACCGACGTCGACAAGATGTCGGTCGAAGACTACCTGAGCCTGCCGCACGTGGCGCCCTCGAAGTTGCGCACCGGTTATCATGGCTTCATCGACACCTTCCTGACGCGCCAGCATATGCAGCGCAACGTGGCGGTCGAATCCGCCTACTTCAGCCTGATTCCGCACATGCTGATGCAGACCGACCTGGTGCTTACCACGGGAAAGCAATTCGTGCGCCACTACGAAAAAAGCATGGCACTGAAGACCTACAACGTGCCGATCAAGTTTCCGCCCATGCGCTTTTACCAGCTATGGCACGACCGCGTACATCAGGCCAGCGAGCACAAATGGCTGCGCGAACTGATCGCGACCACGGCCAAATCGCTGGTCTTGAAGTAGTTGAGAACTCACCGCTATCGACAATACTGGCAACAGAAAATCCATTCCCGTCGTCCCCGCGCAGGCGGGGACCCAGGCAGCTTTTCGATTTTGCACTATTCACTGCTACCTGGATCCCCGCCTACGCGGGGAGGACAGCAAATCTCTGCGATCCCAGTTGTTCACCGGAACATACCCCCCCTAACTGCCGCGATAAGTCGAATACGACCACGGCGACACCACCAGCGGCACATGATAATTCTGCGTGGCATCGGCAATGCCGAAAGCGATGGCCACGCGATCGATAAAGCGCGGCTGCGGCAAGTCCACTCCCTGGGCCGCAAAATAATCGCCGGCCGCGAACACGATTTCGTACTGGCCCACGCGCATTTCCCCGTCCTGGAGCAAGGGCGCGTCACAGCGGCCGTCGGCATTGGTCACAGCCTGCTTCAACAAGGTTTTACCCTGCGGGCCGACGGCATACAACTCCAGCGCGACACCCGCGCCCGGCTTGCCGCGGCTGACATCGAGCACATGCGTGCTGAGTTTTCCCATTCTGCCTCCTATATCGGCCGGTTGAATCCGCTTATCAGCCAAATCTTATACCTGGTAAAGATGGTCAATATATCATCGCCCGTATATGCTGCATAAGTAGCACATCAACTGTAATCACGGCCGGGAACAGGCATGAGCGACTCCTACCATCACTACCCACGCGACCTGATCGGCTACGGCCGCACACCACCGCACGCGCGCTGGCCTGACGGCGCGCGCATCGCGCTGCAATTCGTGCTGAATTACGAGGAAGGCGCGGAGAACAGCGTGCTGCACGGCGACCCGGCGTCCGAGACCTTTCTATCTGAAATCATCGGCGCGCAAGCCTTTTCCGCGCGCCACATGAGCATGGAGTCGCTGTACGAATACGGTTCGCGCGCCGGTGTTTGGCGGCTGCTGCGGCTGTTCGAAGAACGCAAGCTGCCGCTCACTGTGTTCGGCGTCGCCATGGCCTTGAAGCGGCATTCCGACGTGACCACCGCTTTCCACGAACTCGGACACGAAATAGCCTGCCACGGCTTGCGCTGGATCAGCTATCAAAACGTCGACGAAGCAACCGAACGCGCGCACATGAAGGAGGCCGTGCGCATCATCCGCGAACTGACCGGTTCGGCGCCGCTGGGCTGGTACACCGGGCGCGACTCGCCAAACACGCGCAGGCTGGTGGTGGAACACGGCGGCTTCGCCTACGACGCCGACCACTACGGCGACGATCTGCCTTTTTGGCAACAGGTGCAATACACAGGAGCCGATGGCCGACAGGCCAGCGCACCGCACTTGGTCGTACCCTATACGCTCGACACCAACGATATGCGCTTTGCCGCGGCCCAGGGTTTCAATTCAGGCACGCAGTTTTTCGATTACCTGAAAGACGCCTTCGACGTCCTGTACCGTGAAGGCGACCCGCATGGCTTGAACCGGCCCAAGATGCTATCGATCGGCCTGCACTGCCGCCTGGCAGGACGCCCTGCCCGCACCGCCGCGCTGGCACGTTTTCTCGACTATGTGCAGAACCACGACAAGGTGTGGATCACGCGCCGCATCGACATCGCCCGACATTGGCAGGCCGTTCATCCGTTCCGGCAGTAGGTCGACATTTTCATGGCAACCACTCTCGATTTCCTCAATGGCTGCGAGGCCGCCGCCTTCACCCAGGCACTACACGGCATCTATGAACATTCGCCTTGGATACCTGAACGCGCCGCTGCGCGCCGCCCGTTTGCCACACCGGCCGCGCTGAAATTAAGCTTGCAACAGGTGGTGCGTGAAGCCACTCGGGAAGAGCAGCTGGGCCTGATCCGCGCCCACCCGGAACTGGCCGGCAAGGCTGCGATTGCCGGCGTATTGACCGCCGAATCGAGCGGAGAGCAAGCCAAGGCAGGATTGAATCGCTGCAGTCCCGAGGAATTCGCCTTGCTGCAGCAGCTTAACGCCGACTACAACGCCAAGTTCGGCTTTCCATTCATCCTCGCAGTCAAGGGACCGGACGGCAATGGTTTGACGCGGCAGGCAATCATTGACACCTTTGCGCGGCGCCTTAAAGGCCAGCCCGAGGACGAATTATCTGAATGTCTGCGCCAGATTGGCCGCATCGCCGAACTGCGTCTGAACGATTTACTCGGTCACTCCCCCAAAATCGGCAACATCGTCATGGAATGGAGCGAAGCCATCGCTGCCTGGAGCGACGACGAGGCAGGCTTGACCTGTGCCTACATGACGGAGGCACATCGCAAGACCGCGACCCAGTTGGCGCAGTGGATGCGCGAAGCCGGCATGCGGGCTCATATCGATGCAGCCGGCAACGTGGTCGGGCGCTATCTGTCCGAACGCGCAGATGCCAAGACCCTGATGACGGGTTCGCATTACGACACGGTATGCAATGGCGGAAAATATGACGGGCGCGAGGGCATACTATTGCCGATCGCCGTGATCAAACACCTGCACGAACGCGGAGAGACTCTACCCTTCCACTTGGAAGTGATCGGCTTCTCCGAAGAAGAAGGTGTGCGCTACAAGAGTACTTTCCTCGGCAGCAACGCCGTCGTCGGCCAATTCGACATGGCGCTGCTCGACAAGCAGGACGCCAACGGCATCAGCATGCGCGACGCGCTCGTGCTGGCCGGGCACGACCCGGCGGAAATTCCTGCCATCGCACGCAAAGCGGAAGATTTGCTCGGCTTCGTGGAAATCCATATCGAGCAAGGCCCCGTACTGCTGGAACATGACCTGCCGGCCGGCATCGTCACTTCGATCGCCGGAAGTTGCCGCTATCTGCTGGAATTGACAGGTGTCGCCAGCCACGCCGGCACCACGCCCATGCACATGCGTAAGGATGCTGCGGCTGCCGCAGCAGAAATCATTCTGTACGTGGAACGCCGTTGCGCGCAGGCGCCGACGCTGGTCGGCACAGTCGGCCAGCTGAGCGTGCCGCACGGCTCGGTCAACGTCATACCGGGAAGCTGCAAGCTGTCGCTCGACGTGCGCGCCGCCGACGATCAAACGCGCAATGAAGCGGTGAACGACATCGTTCACGCCATTGCGGCCATATGCTCACGCCGCCACGTCGAGTACAGGCTCGACCAGACCGTCTCGGCACCGGCCGCACCGTGCGCGCCGTGGCTGATGCGTCAATTGGCCGCGGCTGCCGAGCGCGCCGGCCTGCCGGCATTTGAATTGCCTTCCGGCGCCGGCCACGATGCCATGACCATGGCCAGGATCACCGACGTGGCCATGCTGTTTACGCGCTGCGGCAATGGCGGCATCAGCCACAATCCGCTCGAAACCATGACGGCGGATGATGCCGAGATGTC
>JAFANH010000054.1 GCA_019232795.1 Burkholderiaceae bacterium | reverse complement strand
ATCATGCAATGCGACTACGACGCCGAATCGGCCCAAGTTGCCAATATCCGCCTGTTCGTTGCCATCGAAGATGCCGGGGCCGCTCGTGCCTTTCCGGACGGCTCCATCGTCGATCGCGAAGGCTGCCTGTGGAATGCGCAATGGGGCGCCGGCCGCGTGGTGCGCTACAGCCCGGACGGCCGCTCGCTGCATAGCCTGCAATTGGCAGCCAAAAATCCGACCTGCCCGGCTTTCGGCGGCATTGCACTCGGCCAATTGATGACAACATCTTCGCGACTCGAGATGACGAACGAGGATTTGAAACAGCAGCCGCATGCAGGCGGCTTGTTCATGCATACGATTCAAGCGAACCTCGGCGTGTGCGATGCGTTGTTCGATGATCTGACACCTGCACAATAAATTGGAGACCGGAATGAAACGAGGAATATCCCGACTTGGACGCGCACTGCCACTATTGGCGGGATTCGCAGGAATCGCGTTGAGCGCAATTTTCGGCAATGCCTGGGCTGCCGACCCGGTCAAGATCGGCTTCCTGGTCAAGCAGGCGGAAGAGCCCTGGTTCCAGGACGAATGGCGCTTCGCCGACCAGGCCGCGCACGAAAAAGGCTTCACCCTGGTCAAGATCGGCATTCCCAACGGCGAGAAGATGATCAATGCGATCGACAATCTCGCTGCACAAAAGGTGCAGGGTTTCATCATCTGCGCGCCCGACGTCAAACTCGGCACGGCCGTGGCGCGTGCCGCCAAGCGCAACGGCTTGAAAGCGATGTCGGTCGACGACCAGTTGGTGGACGGCAGCGGCAAGCCCATCGCCGACATTCCGCACATGGGCATTTCCGCCTACGAGATCGGCAAGCAGGTCGGCCAGGGATTGGCCGCCGAAATCAAGGCACGCGGCTGGAGCCCCGCCGAGACCGGCGCGCTGCGCATGGCTTTTGACCAGTTGCCGACCGCGCGCGAGCGTACCCAGGGTGCAGTCGATGCACTGAAGGCTGCCGGCTTTCCTGTCGCGAACATCGTCGATGCCCCGCAGGCCAAGACCGACACCGAAAACGCCTTCAATGCCGCCAACATCGCCTTCACCAAGCAGGCACGCTTCAAACATTGGGTGATCTTCGGTCTCAACGATGAAGCCGTGCTTGGCGCCGTGCGCGCCGCCGAAGGCCGTGGCATGGGTGCCGACGGCGCCATCGGCATCGGCATCGGCGGCAGCAAGACGGCTCTCAATGAATTCGCCAAGCCGGCCGCCACCGGCTTTTTCGGCACCGTGCTGATCAGTCCGAAACGCCACGGCTACGAAACCGCGCTAGACATGTATAACTGGATTACGGCCAACCAGGCGCCGCCCGCGCTCACACTGACCACGGGCACGCTGATGACGCGCAAGAACCAGGCCGACGTGCGCAAACAGATGGGACTGTAACAATCCATGAATCCCGCGCTGCAATTCGACCAAGTCTCGAAGTACTTCCCCGGCGTCAAGGCGCTGGACGGTGTGAGTTTCGAGGCGCATGCCGGCACCGTGCATGGCTTGCTCGGCGAGAACGGCGCCGGCAAGTCGACGCTGCTCAAGATACTGGGCGGCCAATACAAGCCCGATGGAGGACGCCTGCTGGTCAATGGCGGCGAACGCCACTTCCATTCGGCCGCCGACGCCATTGCAGCCGGCATTGCCGTCATTCACCAGGAACTGCAATACGTGCCGGAATTGACGGTCGCGGAAAACATTCTGCTGGGCCGCCTGCCCACGCGCTTCGGCCTGGTGCGGCACGGCGAAGCACGCGCGTTGGTGAAGCAGCGCCTGGCGCAGCTCGGCGTCGATCTCGATCCCGATGCGCGCCTGGAAGATTTGTCGATTGCGCAGCGTCAGATGGTCGAGATTTGCAAGGCCGTGATGCAAGATGTGCAGATCATCGCCTTCGACGAACCGACCAGCAGCTTGTCTCACCGCGAAAGCGAGATCCTGTTCCGCATGGTCAAGGATTTGCGCGCAGCAGGCCGCACACTCATTTATATTTCGCACCGGCTTGAAGAGCTGTATGCGCTGTGCGACGCCTGCACCATCTTCCGCGACGGCCGCAAGGTGGCGACCCATCCCGTGATGGCTGAGGTCTCGCGCGACACTTTGATCCGCGACATGGTCGGCCGCGAGCTGATTGACATCTACGGTTACCGGCAGCGTGAACTCGGTGCGGAACGTCTGACGGTGGCCGGGCTGCACGGCGCGGCACTGGCAAGCGAACAAAGCTTCAGCGTGCGCGGCGGTGAAATTCTCGGCTTCTTCGGCCTGGTGGGCGCCGGCCGCAGCGAGTTGATGCGCTTGCTGTACGGCGCCGACAAACGCGCCGCCGGCACAGTCCAGCTCGACGGCGCCGAGGTGCCGGCGCACAGCCCGGCCGACGCCATCAAGGCCGGCATCGTACTGTGCCCGGAAGACCGCAAGGAACAGGGCATCCTGGCCGAAGCTTCGGTGGCGGAAAACATCAACATCAGCTGCCGCCGTCACGATTTGCTGGGGGGACTGTTCCTGCGTCACAAGCGCGAGGCGCAGCGCGCCGAAGACTTCATCACCCGCCTGCGCATCAAGACGCCGGGACGCGAACAGGAAATCCGCCTGCTTTCGGGCGGCAACCAGCAGAAAGTCGTGCTGGCGCGCTGGCTGGCCGAGCCGGGGCTGAAAGTCCTGATCCTGGATGAGCCGACGCGCGGCATCGACGTTGGTGCCAAGAATGAGATCTACAACATCATTTATGAAGTCGCCGAGCGCGGCTGCTGCGTGATCGTGGTTTCGAGCGAACTGCCCGAAGTGCTGGGCATTGCCGACCGCGTGGTAGTGATGCGCGAAGGCCGCATCAGCGGCGAGCTGGCACGTGCCGACGCCAGCGAGGCGGCCGTGTTACACCTGGCCCTGCCGGACGATTAAATAAATAACTGGAGCACTGCATGACATCCATCACAAGCACCGCACCAAGCGGGACGCAAGCCGGCGCCTACAAGCAGAAATGGCTGATCGAATACAGCATGCCACTGGCCTATGCGTTACTGTTCGTCATTCTGTCCTTTACCGTGGAAAATTTCTTTTCCACCGCCAACGTGGTCGGCTTGATGCTGTCGGTCGCACAAATCGGCATGGTTGCCTGCACCATGATGCTGTGCCTGGCCTCGCGCGACTTCGACCTCTCGGTCGGTTCGACCATCGCCTTTTCCGGCGTGTTCGGCGCCATCCTGCTGGAACGCACGCAAAACATTCCGCTGGCCGTGGGCGGCGGCTTGCTGGCCGGCGCATTGATCGGCGCCGGCAATGGCATCCTGATCGCCTATTTGCGCGTCAACGCCCTGATCGCCACGCTGGCCACCATGTTAATGGTGCGCGGCCTCGCCTTCATCGTTTCGAACGGCCAGGCGGTCGGCATATCGAACGACAGCTTCATCAATTTCGGCGACGCGCGCTGGTTCGGCTTGCCGCTGCCGGTGCTGTTGACCGCGGCCTGTTTCATCGTGTTCGGTGTGCTGCTCAACCATACCGTGTTCGGCCGCAATACGCTCGCCATCGGCGGCAATCCCGAGGCGGCGCGCCTGGCCGGCGTCAAGGTCGAACGCTTGCGCGTCTGGATCTTCCTGCTGCAAGGCGTGGTGACGGCCCTGGCCGGCCTGGTGCTGGCTTCGCGCATCACCAGCGGCCAGCCGAATTCGGCCCAAGGCTTTGAACTCGACGTCATCTCCGCTTGCGTGCTCGGCGGCGTCTCGCTGCAGGGCGGCAAGGCCAAGATCTTCGGCGTGCTGGTCGGCGTGCTGATCATGGGTACCGTGGAGAACGTCATGAACCTGCTCGACGTCGATGCGTTTTACCAATACCTGATGCGCGGCATGATACTGCTGGTTGCCGTGTTGCTCGACCAGCTCAAGACTCGCGGCACACGCCGCTAAACCATACTACCTGGAAGGACGATCATGGCAAACAGACTGCACAACAAGGTCGCCATCGTGACCGGCTCCACGCTGGGCATAGGCGCCGCCGTGGCACGCCTGTTCGTGGCCGAAGGCGCACGCGTGGTGTTCAACAGCCACCGCGACGATGAAGCCGCGGCCAGCATGCGCCAGGAACTCGGCAGCGACAACGCGCTCTTCGTCCAGGGCGACGTGGCGGATCCTGCCTCGATGGCCGCCCTGGTGGCGCAAACC
>JAFANH010000051.1 GCA_019232795.1 Burkholderiaceae bacterium | reverse complement strand
AGTGTAGTGATGTCCTCTTTTTTGATAGGCTGCGGTAAGCACGCCGGCGACAGAAAGCAAACGTGATCGCGTTAGCTGAGTTGGTCGATCAGGTTTTGAAAATTCTTCATGCCCGGCTTGCCTGATGGCCAGAGTTGCAACCTTGTCTCGTTGCACCCAGTCGTAACGTGGCTTTCTTGGTTTTTGGATGGCGCCCGTGGCGGGAGCAGGGAGATTGGTATCGAGCCAAGCTCGATCAAATTCCCGCAGCCAGTCATAAGACCCGGCGTGGCTAACGGTGAATGTCCATCGCGACTCACGAACTGTTCGCGAATGTCCAGGATCCATCGACTGTACTCTGCGAGAAGATGGACCTTGTACTCTTGCCTGGATAGATAATGGTGGTTCCGTCCCGTTGTCCAGCTTTTGACCATCCTGGACGCCCCAATCGATGGGACATCGCGGACGTACATGAATGGCTTGTATGTGAGGCCTTCGCCTTGGCCAAAGCCAGCTTTGATCCATTTCCAGACGATTTCCAGTGACGGTTTGCGCGCTTTTGTGCCGGCCATGAGTGCGTCGACCTAGCCGTTGTGGATCGATATTTGTTGGGCGACTTGAGTATTCGTATGAAATTCGCCAGTTGATAGCTTTTCAAAAGCGCCGTACTTTCGCATATCAAAACGCCATTGATTAAAGATGTTGCCTTGGAGCATATTTAGTCCCTCAAATAAGTTGGAATTTTGCAAAACGATTTCTTATCTAAATGGAACGAACTTGTTGCGGCCGCGTTCGCATTGTTGCCCAATATCATGCTCAATTCAGCCTTGGTTTGTCAACAGAAACAATTGTATAAGTCATTGAATACAAAGACATTTAATAGGATTTTCAAGGACATTCACTAGGAATCATCATGGTATATTGACTATATTCAATAGAGAAATTTGATGCCTAGTTTCTCCTATGGCATCGGGGAATCTGATTGCATGTTTTTCGGGGATTGATTTCGAGAAACTGGTCAATCAAATAGGCTTTCGACCTTCTTTAATCCACAAAAAAGAACGGCGGAACTAGTGCGAATGTCCAAGCGACTGGGGTGACTCGAAAGCAAATTCGCGACACTGAGCTTGGGGACGTGAGCTGATTTCGATTGCTACTAGGCACTAGCACACCGACAGGAAAAGGAACTCGACGGGTAGGCTGGTTTCGAGGTGGAGGAGTGTGGTTCCGCCCGCACTTGAATCAGTTATTAGCAGCGTCAACGAAAACACCGTTGGAACGAGCACAGTGCGGTAAACTAACGAAAAGTTTAGCGAATTTAGCGTGGCGGCTTACACGCGTCCAAATCTGTCATGTATTTGAATTTGGACAAATAAATTGGACCTAGACATCATGCATTAGGATTTTGACAAATTAATTGTTCCCAAGCTGACTTTATGGACAAATAAATTGTACCTAAGCTGAATTTTTGGACAAATAAATTGGACCTTGGACAAAATAAATTGTCCCTAGACACAGGAGAAAACAGGAATGGCATCGGTCAACAAGGTAATCATCGTCGGCAACCTCGGACGCGACCCGGAAACGCGCTACATGCCGAACGGCGAAGCCGTCACCAACATCGCAGTAGCGACCACGGAAAGCTGGAAAGACAAGAACAGCGGCGAGAAAAAAGAACTGACCGAATGGCACCGCATCACGTTCTACCGCAAGCTCGCGGAAATCGCCGGCCAGTACCTGAAGAAGGGTTCGCAAGTCTACATCGAAGGCCGCCTGCAAACGCGCAAGTGGACCGACAAGGAAAACATCGAGCGCTACACCACCGAAATCATCGCCGACACCATGCAGATGCTGGGCAGCCGTCAGGGCATGGGCGGTGGCAGCGCGTCTATGGACGACGAGTACGGCGGTGGTGCTCCGGCACGCCAGGCCAGTGCTCCGGCGCCGCGTCCTGCGCCTAGGCCAGCGGCGAACTTCTCGGATATGGATGACGATATTCCGTTCTGAGCGGTTCGATAAGCTGCTCAGTCTCTAGCAGGTGCGAGTCCTGCCGCAATAATTGGTTGGTTTGATTGCGTAGCTATGGCGTACATGTGGATGGCGACTGAAACATGGAAGCAACGCCGGACAAACGTTGCCCCCGACCCAGACTGTGGGTGCGCGCAAGTATGCAGCCCGTAACGAAAGTGAACCTGAACAAGCCTCGTAAATGTCAGCCACACAGCTATGCTGGGAGAGTGTGGTGTAGGGTGTCAGTCCAGACCAGGGTCATGGATCGTTCAGTTGTAAAACTGATCGAGATGTGGCTCAAGGCTGGTGCGATGGAAGAGATGAAAATCCGGACGGAAACGACCGGCACGCCACAGGGTGGGGTAATTTCACCACTACTGGCTAATCTCTACCTGCATTGGTTGGACTCGACTTGGGAGAAGAAGGCTTTCGGCAAACGGCCGCACGATGCTCACATCGTTCGGTACGCCGATGACTTCGTCATCCTGTGCAGTAAGCGTCCAGAGTTTTATCTGGAACAAGCCAAGAAAGTCCTCGACCGACTTGGTTTGACGCTGAACAGCAAGAAGACTCGGATAGTAAATGCCAGGGAAGAGCCGTTTGACTTCCTCGGACATAGGTTCGCAGCTCAACCGTCGAAGGTGACGGGAGAGTTGAAGACTTTCTACTACCCAGCCCCCAAGGCGATGAAATCCGTCAAGAAGAAGATTCGAGAGGTTGTCCGAACAGGGCAGCACTGGGATCTGCCCACACTCATCAAGGAACGGGTCAACCCGATCCTGCGTGGCTGGGGGAATTACTTCAAGACAGGCAACTCGAGGAAGCACTTCTTGAGTATCGCAAACTACACGACATGGACACTCTGTATCATGTTACGGAAGAAGCACAAGAAGCGGTCTAAGGGGTGGAGGGACCACCCGCCGTCCTGGTTCTACGATTATCACGGGCTGTTTAAGTTGTACAGCCTGTCGGTGACCGGAGATGAAGGGAGTCGGTATGCCCGCCCTGTGCCGTTGTAACGCTACAGGAAGAAGACAGTCGGAAAGCCGTGTGCGGGAAAACTGCAAGCACGGTTTGACGAGAGGCCGCTGGGGAGATCACTTCAAACCAGAGGCCTACTCTACAGACCCTACATTGTCGGTACTTTTGATAAAAACCCGTGTGCTTCTCTGGCACACGGGTTTTTTATTTGCCCGCTTGTTTTGGCGGGGTGAGATGCTCAACTATTATCAGGGGATTGCGGAGTAGAGGGATGGAAAACAGGCTTAGGTTTGCGAGTCCGTTTCCGGTGTACGAAACAGCCGTAACTCTCTCTTTGCCATGGTTTCCGGCACAGTGACGGTGCTTACCGTTCCAGCCGGCCCTGTTTTAAGGCAAATGCTCCCCGGCTAATTCCATGGAGTTAACCTGAAGTTATCGTTTGCAAAGAAGGAGTCATTGGAATTTGCCGGCATTAGTCTTTAGGCTGCAAAATCCGGCGTGGCCTGCCAACTATTTCAGCAAGAATTGTCTCAGGAGCTTCCCATGACGCGTTTAACTCACCTTCGAGCACTATTCAGCTGTTTGATTTTGGCCCTAACCGCATGCGCAAACGCAAGCACTGCTGCGTCGAAGAGCATCGATGCCGCGCTTCGAAGCACCGTAAACACGCCGGGTCATAAGCTGGCTGGCTTGGCTGCGCTGGCTATCGATCACGATCAAGTCGTCTACGAAGGCTATTTTGGTTTTCGTAGCGACGTGCTCAAAAAGCCATTGAACGCCGAAAGTTTGATGCGGGTGGCGTCGATTTCTAAGCTGGTAACCGCTATAGGTGTCATGCAATTGGTGGAGGGCGGCAAGCTCAATCTTGATGCCGATATCGGCGATTATCTCGGATACAAGCTACGCAATCCCTCCTTTCCTGATCAGCCTATTACATTGCGCGACCTGTTGTCGCATACCTCATCGCTACGCGACCCGAGCGACGCCGTATCGTTCGAGGTGAACGAGCCCTTAAACGAAGCATTGTATCGGCCTGCCATAGTGGACGGCAGAGCGGTCAGTTACTGGGCAGATGCAGCCGATCAGGACCCCAGGGCTCATTTCTTCAAATATGCCAATGTGAATTTGGTCGTTGTAGCCACCCTGATCGAGAAAGCAAGCGGTGAACGCTTCGACCGCTACATACGCGGCCACGTGTTGCAGCCATTGG
This sequence comes from Burkholderiaceae bacterium, assembly GCA_019232795.1. Lineage (GTDB taxonomy): Bacteria > Pseudomonadota > Gammaproteobacteria > Burkholderiales > Burkholderiaceae_D > PKWO01. Next base: position 38,892 of record JAFANH010000051.1, on the reverse strand, counting down.
GCGTGCCCGGTGGATTCTATCCGGCAGAAGATTTGTCATCGGCCGACTTCGAAAACTTGACGACTCTATACCGTAAGAGCCCAGACAGCGGTGTCCATTGGCAATCGCAGGGGCCGTGGGTGCCGCAGGGGCCAGATCGTACCGGCGAAGCGCCCAAGCAAATCGCGGGCATTGCCGATTATCGCTTAGGGGTAAATGCGGGAGTATTCAAACCTCAGGGGGGCTTGCGAACCAATTTGCGCGGCTTGGCGCGGATTGCGCGGCTGTTCAATCACAAAGGCAGTCTGGATGGCGTCACCATCTTGCAACCGGCCACTGTTGAGCAGATGCTGACTGCCCAGTGGCAATTTAACGGCAATGTGCCGGCCCCGAATGGAGATACTTACGACCAATCGATGTTCGCTTGGGGGCTGGGGGTGCAACTGTACACCGACCGCGGAGGCAAAGCCAAGTATGGGGACCGCATGGGAGACCCCACGCATGGGTTCACTGGCGCGGGCCATCCGGGGGACGCGTACGGGCTACTGGCCACGTTGGCTTTCGACGCTGCCAACAACCGCGCATTAATTTACGTCATAACCGGCGAGGGTAGCGATCCAGGGAAATATTGGGGGCATTATTCTTCGTTTTGCCGCTGGGAAGAACGAATTTTGTCGATTCTGTACCAGCGGAGCCTGAAGTCTTCCAAAAAATTTCAGTCTTGAACACTATATTTTTTGAGCCGTCACGGGGATGCGGGCCCGTCCGGCGATTCAAGGAAGCTTACGATTAGGTTTCCTCGCCCCGGTAGATCAACCGGCTAACAGCGAAATATCGCTGGTAAAAGAGGGAGGATCAATCACTTAAGTGCAGACATGATGTCTTCAAGCTACGACATATTTGCGGCCCCCGGCATTTTGCGTCAGTATCGAGAAATCACGGTGATTTTTGTGGAAAGAGTTGATTCAAATATTTTGAATCAGCAAATCTTAATCTGTCGCTTTGATGATTTCTTTCACTAGCCCCTGCGGCTGATAATACCGATCATAAGGCGTCAACCCCAGCCGCACCAACACCAAATCCTTCGACGGCACGATTGCCACCGTTTGCCCGTCATGCCCTTCCATCCACACCGTATCTTCCGGCAAGCCGAATGCCACATCGGGATTCTTGCCGTTCGGCGTCCTGCTATCCGGTCCCCATTGCCATAGCTGGCCCTTGGTGTATTGGCCTTTCGAAGCCGGCGCAGGCGCGCGCATCATGGCGACGTAACCTTCCGGCAGCAGGCGCTGGCCGTTCCATACGCCGTCTTGCAGCAGGAATTGGCCGAAACGTGCCCAGTCTTGCGCGGTGGCGTACATATAGCTGGAGCCAACCAGGTTGCCGCGCGCGTCGGCTTCGATGGTGGCGCTGTGCATGCCCAGCGGGCCGAACAGGCGGCGCTGCGGGTAGGTGAGGGCGTCATTGCCTACTGCCTGTTGCCAGATGCGCGACAGCAGTACCGTGGTGCCGCTGGAATAACTCCAGAAGGTGCCGACAGGGTGGTCCAGCGGTTGCGAGTGGGTGAACGCTGCCATGTCGGGTTCGAGGTAGAGCATGCGCGTGACGTCGGATACCATGCCGTAGTCTTCATTGAAGCGCAGGCCGCTGGACATGGCGAGCAGGTCGGCTACCGTGATTTTTTCGCGGCCGTCGGCTGGGCTTGCGGTCGGCCACAAGTTGGCCTGGTCGAGCTTGAGTTTGCCGTCGCCGACGGCCATGCCGACCAGCGCAGCGGTGACCGATTTGGTCATGGACCAGCCCAGCAGCGGTGTGTTTTCGTCGAAACCTGCGCCATAGCGCTGGGCAATCAGCTTGCCTTTGTGGATGACGACCACGGCACGCATGCCGGGGCCGGTGAGCTGGTCGTCGGCGAGCAGCGCCTGCACGGCATTGTCGGTTTCGGCTTGCGAGCCGGCGGGCCAGGCTTGCTTGCTATCGGGGGCCGGCATTGGTGCGGCTTCGAATTGCGGCTTGGATGCGGCGGCGACGTCGCCGTCAGGCACGGTGGCGCAGCCGGTGCCGGGGCGGTAGACCGCCAATCCTTTGCCGGTGAAACCGAGCAAGTCTGCATGCACGAGTTTGCGTTCGCGGTCGACGCTGACTTTCATCAGTCTGAGCAGGGGATTCCCCGGTGCCTGCACGTCATCGTTCAAGACGGCTTGCGCGTCGCGGTTGGCGATGAAGACGTTGGAGCAGACGATCTTGGCGCTGTAGTTGGAGCCGACGCGGAACATTTCCGGCGGAGCGACGTGCAGGTAGGCGGCGCCGCCAACCAACAAGGCCAGCGTTGCGCCGCCGATGATCTTCAGTTTTGACGCCATGCGAGCAAGCCCAGGGAAAGTGCCATCAGGACATGGAATTGCTGGTCGGCGTCGAACGGCGCGACTGTGACGGCGGCGAGGCTGAGTATGAAGCAGACGAGCAGCAACAGGCTGCCGGCGATGGTCAGCGGTTTGCGGCTATGCAGCGCCGCAACGGCAATCAGCAGGGCCGAAACGGCCGGAACGATGTGGCTCCACTGCGCAAAGTTCAGCATGACGACCAGCACCACGCCGACGGCGCCGATGACCAGGCCAAAGCGCGCGGCGGCGGCCGGGCGCCTGGCGATAGCGTCTTGCGGCCAGTGCACCCCGCATACGAGCAGCGGGAAGCCGGCACAGGCCGCCAGCAGACTCACGAAACGGTGCGGGCCGGTGGCTGCCGTCATGCCGTAATAATTCAATGCGCCGAGTATGGCGGCAAGGCCGATCAAGCCCAGGCCGATGCCAATGGCGGGGCGCGTCTTGATGTCGCGCGCGGCAAGACCCAGGGTAACGGCGGCCAGCAGGGCTTCCGACAGGATATCGCCCATCATGCCGCAGCACCTTGTGCTGCGGCATGATGGGTCATGGACAGCCACGCGGCGCTGACCAGCAGCAGCGCCAGTACGGCGATCTTCAAACCCATCGGAGCGACGAAGCCGAACCAGTCGGGCGCGAAGAAGAATGCGGCGGCTAGCGCCAATACGCGCACCAGTTCGCCATAGCGGCCGATGCTGCCGCCAGTGAGCACGGCGCCGACCGACAGCGTGGTGAGGAAGATGCCGGCCGAATACAGGCTCAGTGCGGCATAGTCCAGGTTAGGCGCGACCGCGAGCAGGTGCACGATGAAGGGAACGGTGATGGCGTATTGCAGTACCGCATACCAGCGCATGGCCGGCGGCGTATGCGTGGTGTAGCGCACGAAGGTCGACGTGTCAAAATGTTCGACGCCTTCGTCATGCCAACCGCCGGGCGGCATCAGCCACACGCCGAGCTTGGCGCGCCAGTTCGGCGCAGCACGGGAAAGCCGCCACATGTCGGCGTAGTGGTGCAGGTTGCCCCACAACGGGTTGTAGCTGTGCAGCGGCTTGCGGATGCCGTAGATGATTTTTTCATCTTTGCGTTCGTCGACGAAGGTGCCGAACAGGCGGTCCCACAGGATCAGGATGCCGCCGTAGTTGCGGTCTATGCAGTAGTCGTTCTGGCCGTGGTGCACGCGGTGATTGGACGGGCTGACGAAGACGCGGTCGAACCAGCCCATCCGGTCGATCAATTCGGTATGCACCCAATATTGGTACAACAGGTCGATCAGGCCGACGCCGATGAACACCACCGGCGGCACGCCGACCACGGCCATGGGCAGGTAGAACAGCCAGCCGAGCAGCCAGCCGCTCGATGTCTGGCGCAGCGCCGTCGAGAGGTTGTAGTACTCCGAGGAGTGGTGCACCACGTGCGCGGCCCACAGCACGTTCACTTCATGACCGAGGCGGTGCGTCCAGTAATAAAAGAAATCGTAAGCCAGCAGGGCAATCAACCATACCCATACGCTGTTGGCCGGCAGCTCGGTGGCGCGATAGCTTTCGTAGATGGCGACGTAGATGCCGAGCGTGGCGATCTTGAGAAACAAGCCGCTGACCTGGCTCAGGATGCCGTGGTGCAGGCTGGTGAGCGCGTCGGGGATGTCGTAGGTGGCGATGCCGCGCCTACGTGCGATCCATGCTTCCAGCAAAATGGTCAGCATGAAGACCGGGATGGCGAACAGGATGGGATTCATACGAGGCTTGCGGGAAATCGCCGCGAGAGTGCGACGAGAATCATGTCGTGGTAAAGGAACTTTATAAACTTAATAAATTATCCAGTCAATCTGCGCAGCAGCATTACGTTGACCGTACGTGTCGACAACGCAATATGATTCGTTCAGATGATTGACTTTGCGGCGTGCTGCCATTGATCGTTTCGCTGACGCGCAACCTATGGAGCGGGACGTAAAAAAAACCGGGCTGCCGCATGGCGGACAACCCGGTTCGATAGCGCTGCAACAGCTTACATGCTGGCCTTGAACTCGAGGCCGACGAAGCGCGGCGGCGTGATGGTGGAATACGGCATGCCGATCACGCTCAGCTGGCCGCCGACGTATGCCACGTAACGTTGGTTGAATACGTTGTTGACGATCAGCGCTACGCCGTAGCGGCGGTCTTCGTTCTCCCAACCCAGGCGGCTGTCGAACTTCGTGGTCGCCGCACCGGTTTCGATGTTCGGCAGAGACAGGCATTGCGGCAGTACCGAGGTATTGCCGCCACAGTAACGTTGCGCGCTTGTATGCGTGCCTTGGAAGGTCCAAGTGCCGTGGCCGCCCATCGTATCCCAGACGACGTTGGCGCCGGCCATGGCCGTCAGCAGCGGCGTGCCTACCGGTTGACCGGACAGGTCGGCCACCACGCCGGTGGCGCCAATCTGCTGGTACTTGGTGTAGGTCTGATCGATATATTCCAGGGAGCCGAACAGAGTGACGTTCTTCATCGGTTTGATGCGGCCGTCCAAGTCGAGGCCGGTAGCCTTCTGGTCGCTGGTGGTGATGTTATACGTCGGAATGGTTCCCGGCGTGCCCGACAGCGTGATGTTCTGCAGATTGTTGAAGCGATAGGCGAACAGCGAGGCATTCAAAGACGCCTTCAATTCCGGGAAGGTCATCTTGGCGCCGGTCTCGTAGTTCGTCATCTTTTCCGGTGCGAAGTCGGCATCGCGCAGGGTTGCTACCGGCGAGTTCGGCACCGGCGGCGAGAATACGTTGAAGCCGCCGGCCTGGTAGCCTTGCGACACCGACGCGTACACCATGGTGTTCTTGTCGACTTTGTGGTCGAGCACCAGGCGCGGGCTCAAATTGGTCCAGTCCTTGCTGCTGCTGACAGGCGTGGACGAATACTGCGAGGCGCCGAAGAACAGGATGTTGGACGGGAAGGACGCCGGCGTGAACGGGCCGCCCAGGCTGGCCGGCACCAGGCCGCCGAATTCGCTGAGGAAGGTGTTGAGCTGCGACGACTGACGGCCCGGCGTGTACCAGGTCATGGTCTTCTTATCGTCCGAATAGCGCAAACCGGCCGTGAGATTGGTGGCGCTGTCGAGGTGCCAGATGGTATCGCCGTACAGCGACCACGATTGCGTCAGCGTTTCCGGATACACGTATTCTGCCCACGGCATGGCCGTGCTGGCACTGACGCCCGGGATGCCGCCGGCGCCCATGGCGCCGAACAAGGCGCCGAAGGTGTTGGCGGGCGAGCCGCCGCCCAGCAGGTTCAGGGTGTCGATGGTGGCGGTATTGGTTTCGGCGCCGGTCACCTGGGTTTCATCGTTGCGGTAGAAGCTCAGGCCGGAAATCCAGTCGAGCTGGTCGTTCTTGCCGGACAGCTTGAATTCCTGCTGCCAGCTGCGCGATTTCTTGGCGTCGAGCGTGTCGAGCTTGGCATCGGCGAAGTCAGTGCCGCCGTTGTCGGTGGCGTCGACCGTGCTGAACTTGCGGAAGCCGGTGGTCGAGTTGAACGTGATGTTGTTGGCCAGCGGCGCCTCGATGCGCATGGTGACGCCGTCGAAGATGCGCTTTTCCAGGCCGTCGGTGTCGTCGTCGAGCGAGCGGTTGAGCGGATTGCTGAAGTTCGCAATGTAGGACGAAGACAGCGTGCCCATGGGCGTGAAGACGCTGGCGCCGGCCGCACGCGGCAGGGCCGGATTGGTGATCACGCCAAAGGTCGGCTCGCCGTTCTGGTCGAGCTCTTCGTGTTCCCATGCGAGGTTGAGCTTCACGGCGCCGAAGGTCTGCTTGAATGAAAGGCGCGCCGCCCAGTCGTCCTTGCCGCCCATTTTTACGCCGTCGGTCTGGTTGGTAACCCAGCCGTCACTGTAGTTGCGCACGAAGACGAAACGCGTGGCTGAGGTGTCCGAGATCGGCAGGTTGACCATGGCGTCGACGCGGTCGGTACCGAACGAACCCACGCGCCAGTGCGCCAGCAGGTCGATGTCCTGGGTCGGTTCGTTGGTGGTGACGGAGATGGCGCCGGCCGCGCTGTTGCGGCCGAACAGTGTGCCTTGCGGTCCCTTGATCACTTCCACGCGCGAAACGTCGATGAAGTTCATCAGCGCGCCGCCGGTCTTGCCGGTGTAAATGCCGTCTTCGTAGATGCCGACCGGCGAATCCGTGCCGATGCCGAAGTCGCCGCCGCCTTCCACGCCGCGGATGGTGAAGGTCGGTTCGGTCGGGCGGCTGTCGTCGGCGCTGAAGCCGGGGATGTAGCCGTTGAGGTCGGCCATGTCGTTGGCGCCGACGGCTTCGATATCCTTGATGGTCACGACTTGCATCGTGATCGGTACGTCCTTGGCCATTTGCTGACGCGATTGCGCGGTAACCTGAATGGTTTGAACATCGTCATCCGCCGCAAAGGCCGGCAACGCCACAAAAGTCGCGCTGCCTGCGAAAGCCAATGCAAGGCTGCGGACCAACATGGTTTGCTTCGCTTGAATCATGTATGTCTCCTCTCTGATCTTGCGCATCGCTCGTTCCGGCTGTCTGCGCGTTTTTTATCTTTGGTTCCATCGTCGGTCATCTGACCGACACGCGAGTATGCGGTATGCAAGGTTTCCGCGCAAATGCGGTTTGACCAAGAAGCAACATTTCACACGGCAGCGCCGGCCCTCTCGTGCGGAGACGTGTTGGTTTTCACATCAGTTGTGATTCGTTGAATTAATTGGGGTCGGAGTAAATTATAATGTTGGCTTGCCCCTGAAATTTGACCGCTATGGCCCGCCTGCCCCGACTCGTCGTCCCCAAACAGCCCCATCATATTGTGCAATTCGGCGTCGACCGCCAAGCGGTTTTCCGCGAGCCGGCCGACTATTCGGCCTTCCTGACTTGGTTGCGTGAGGCTTCCAGGCTGTACAAAGTGGCAATACATGCCTATGCCTTGCTGCCGGATGGCGTGCATTTACTGGCCACGCCGGACGACGCGGAAGGGCTGGCGCGCATGATGCAATGGGTGGGGCGTCACTATGTCCCTTATTTCAATCGCAAATGCCATCGGGTCGGCACCTTGTGGCAGGGGCGCTTCCGCGCCACCGTCATCGATGCGGCCGCCTACTTTATTACTTGCAGCCGTTACCTGGAATCTCACGCGCTGCGCGCCGGCTTGGTGACCGATGCCGCCAGCTATGCTTGGTCGAGCTATGCCCATCACGTGGGCGCCCGGCAAGATCCGCTGGTAACGGACCATCCTCTCTATTGGTCCCTGGGCAATACGCCATTTGAAAGGGAGGCGGGCTATAAACGGTTGTCTGAGCAATTGCTGGCGCCAGAAGAACTGAAGGAATTGGGCGATAGTGCCTACAAGGGCTGGGCCTTAGGCACGGAGGCGTTCAAGGCGGCGTTGGAAAAGCAGGTGAACCGGCAAGTCCGGCCCGGAAAGCGCGGCCGGCCAGCCAGGAAAAAAGCGGCCGAGGTTTCTTGATTCGCGCTCCGTTTGGAGTGATTTCACTGTGTCCCTAATTAAATAAAATGAGGGATTCCACGGATTTTTATTTGACTCCGACCCCTTTTATTTAGATTGCGCAATCTATTGCGCTGCACTATTCTCCATTTTCGACTTCAAAAAATAGCTGTGGAGAATGCCATGCACGCGCAAGGGTTGTACGATCCGAACAATGAACATGACGCCTGTGGCGTAGGTTTTATCGCCCACATCAAGGGCCAGAAAAGCCACGCGATCGTCGAACAGGGCTTGTTGATCCTGAAAAACCTCGACCATCGGGGTGCCGTCGGCGCCGACAAGCTGATGGGCGACGGCGCCGGCATTCTCATCCAGATTCCCGACCAGTACTACCGCGAGGAAATGGCCAAGCAGGGCGTGAGCCTGCCGCCACCTGGCGAATACGGCGTCGGCATGATTTTCCTGCCGAAAGAAAACGCTTCGCGCCTGGCCTGCGAACAGGAAATCGAGCGCGCCATCTCGGCCGAAGGCCAGGTGCTGCTCGGCTGGCGTGATGTGCCGGTCGATGTCGATATGCCGATGTCGCCGACCGTGCGCGGCAAGGAACCGGTGATCCGCCAGGTCTTCGTCGGCCGCGGCCAGGACATCATGGTGACCGACGCGCTTGAGCGCAAGCTGTATGTGATCCGCAAATCTTCCGGTCACGCGATCCAGGCATTGAACCTGTTGCACGGCAAGGAATTCTTCGTGCCGTCGATGTCGGCGCGTACCGTGGTATACAAGGGCCTGCTGCTGGCCGACCAGGTCGGCGTGTATTACAAGGACTTGCAAGATGCGCGCTGTACCTCGGCGCTGGCCTTGGTGCACCAGCGTTTCTCCACAAATACTTTCCCGGCCTGGCCGCTGGCCCACCCCTACCGCCTGATCGCCCATAACGGCGAGATCAATACGGTCAAGGGCAACTTTAACTGGATGCGCGCGCGCGAAGGCGTGATGAAGTCGGCCGTGCTCGGTGACGACTTGAAGAAGCTGTTCCCGCTGATTTACGAAGGCCAATCCGATACGGCTTGCTTCGACAATGCGCTCGAACTGCTGCTGATGGCGGGCTATCCGCTGGCGCAGGCGATGATGATGATGATCCCGGAAGCCTGGGAAAGCCATACGCTGATGGACGCCAACCGCAAGGCCTTCTACGAATACCACGCGGCCATGATGGAGCCGTGGGACGGTCCTGCCGCGATGGCTTTTACCGATGGCCGCCATATCGGCGGTACGCTGGACCGCAACGGCTTGCGTCCGGCGCGCTACATTGTCACCGACGACGACTTGGTGGTGATGGCGTCAGAAACCGGCGTGCTGCCGATTCCGGAATCGAAGATCATCAAGAAATGGCGTCTGCAGCCGGGCAAGATGTTCCTGATCGACCTTGAGGCCGGACGCATCATCGACGACAAGGAATTGAAGGACACCTACGCCAACGCCAAGCCCTACAAGCAGTGGATCGCCTCGGTGCGCATCAAGCTGGGCAGCCTGGCCGCCGAGCCGGCAGAAGCAGCGGCCACGACGCCTTTGCTGGATCGCCAGCAGGCATTCGGTTACACGCAGGAAGACGTCAAGTTCATCCTGGCGCCGATGGCGAAGTCGGGCGAGGAAGCGGTTGGCTCCATGGGCAACGATTCGCCGCTGGCAGTCATGTCCAACAAGAACAAGACGCTGTATCACTATTTCAAGCAGTTGTTCGCACAGGTGACGAACCCGCCAATCGACCCCATCCGCGAAGCGATGGTGATGTCGCTGGTGTCTTTCATCGGTCCGAAGCCGAACCTGCTCGACACCAACAACATCAACCCGCCGATGCGTCTGGAAGTGTCGCAGCCTGTGCTGGACTTCGCCGACATCGCCAAGCTGCGCAATATCGGCGCCCACACCGGCAGCAAGTTCAAGTCGCATGAATTGAACATCTGCTACCCGGTGGTCTGGGGCAAGGAAGGCATTGAAGCGCGCTTGGCTTCGCTGTGCGCGCAAGCGGTCGATGCCGTGAACTCCGGCCACAATATCCTGATCATCTCCGACCGTCAGATCGATGCCGGTCAGGTTGCGATTCCGGCCTTGTTGGCGACCTCGGCCATTCACTTGCACCTGGTGAGCAAGGGCCTGCGTACTTCGACCGGCCTGGTGGTGGAAACCGGCTCGGCACGGGAAGTGCATCACTTCGCCTTGCTGGCAGGCTATGGCGCGGAAGCGATTCATCCCTACCTGGCAATGGAAACCCTGTCCAACATGGGCAGTGAATTGCCGGCTGACCTGACGCCGGAAAAAGTTATCCACAATTTCCAGAAAGCGGTGGGCAAGGGCTTGATGAAGGTGATGTCCAAGATGGGCATCTCGACCTATATGTCCTACTGCGGCGCGCAGATTTTCGAGGCGATCGGCCTCAACAGCGCCATGGTGGAAAAATACTTCAAGGGTACGGCCTCGAACGTCGAAGGTATAGGCGTTTTCGAAGTGGCGGAAGAGGCTTTGCGTCTACACCGCCTGGCCTTCAGTCACGATCCGGTGCTGGCGGATGCGCTCGACGCCGGCGGCGAATATGCCTTCCGTATCCGCGGCGAAGACCACATGTGGACGCCCGACGCCGTGGCCAAGCTGCAGCACTCGGCGCGTTCCAACAGCTTCAATACCTATAAAGAATACGCGCAGATCATCAACGACCAGTCCAAGCGCCACATGACATTGCGCGGCCTGTTCGAATTCAAGTTCGATCCGAGCAAAGCGATTCCGCTCGACGAAGTCGAGCCTGCCAAGGAAATCGTCAAGCGCTTCGCCACCGGCGCCATGTCGCTGGGCTCGATCTCGACCGAAGCGCATGCCACGCTGGCCGTCGCCATGAACCGCATCGGCGGCAAGTCGAACACCGGTGAAGGCGGCGAGGATGAAAACCGCTACCGCAACGAATTGCGCGGCATTCCAATCAAGAAGGGCGATTCGCTGGCGTCCATCATCGGCAAGGACCAGATCGAAGTCGACCTGCCGCTGGAAGACGGCGACTCGCTGCGTTCCAAGATCAAGCAGGTGGCTTCTGGTCGTTTCGGCGTGACCACGGAATACCTGGTCTCGGCCGACCAGATCCAGATCAAGATGGCGCAAGGCGCCAAGCCGGGCGAAGGCGGCCAGCTGCCTGGCCATAAGGTATCGGAATACATCGCCAAGCTGCGCTGCTCGGTGCCAGGCGTCGGCCTGATTTCGCCGCCGCCGCACCATGACATTTACTCGATCGAAGATCTGGCGCAACTGATCCATGATCTGAAGAATGCCAATTCCAAGGCCTCGATTTCGGTCAAGCTGGTTTCGGAAGTCGGCGTCGGCACGATCGCGGCCGGTGTCGCCAAGGCCAAGGCCGATCACGTGGTGATCGCCGGGCATGACGGCGGCACCGGTGCTTCGCCGCTGTCTTCGGTCAAGCATGCCGGCACGCCCTGGGAACTGGGTCTGGCGGAAACGCAGCAGACCCTGGTGCTGAACCAGTTGCGCAGCCGTATCCGCGTGCAGACCGATGGCCAGATCAAGACCGGCCGCGACGTCGTGATCGCCGCATTGCTGGGCGCCGACGAAGTCGGCTTCGCCACTGCGCCGCTGGTGGCCGAAGGCTGCATCATGATGCGCAAGTGCCATCTGAACACCTGCCCGGTCGGCGTTGCCACGCAGGATCCGGTGCTGCGCAAGAAATTCACGGGCAAGCCCGAGCATGTGGTCAATTTCTTCTTCTTCGTCGCTGAAGAAGCACGCCAGATCATGGCTCAGCTCGGTATTCGTTCGTTCAACGAACTGATCGGCCGCACTGACCTGCTCGACAAATCGAAAGCGGTGGCGCACTGGAAGGCCAAGGGTCTCGATTTCGGCCGCATCTTCCATCAGCCGGAAGTGCCGGAGTCGGTGCCGCGCTTCCAGGTCGAGGAACAAGATCACGGCCTGGAAAAGGCGCTCGACCATCGCCTGATCGCGCAGGCGCAATGGGCCTTGGAAAAGGGCGAGAAAGTGTCCTTTATCTCGCCAATCAAGAATCTCAACCGCACGGTCGGCACCATGCTGTCCGGCGAAGTGGCGCGCAAGTACGGCAACGAAGGGCTGCCGGACGACACCATCCACATTCAGCTGCAAGGCACGGCCGGGCAATCGGTCGGCGCTTTCCTGGCCAAGGGCGTGACGCTCGACCTGGTCGGCGAAGGCAACGACTACGTCGGCAAGGGCTTGTCGGGCGGCCGCATTATCGTGCGCCCCAACACCGAGTTCCGCGGCTGGGCGGTCGACAACATCATCGTCGGCAATACCGTACTGTACGGCGCGATTGCCGGTGAAGCCTTCATCAACGGCGTTGCCGGCGAACGTTTCGCCGTGCGCAACTCCGGCGCTACCGCCGTGGTGGAAGGCACGGGCGATCACGGTTGTGAATACATGACCGGTGGCACCGTGGTGGTGCTGGGCGCGACGGGCCGCAACTTTGCGGCCGGCATGTCGGGCGGCATTGCCTACGTGTATGACCCGGACGGCGACTTCGCAGCCAAGTGCAACATGGCGATGGTGGCGCTGGAGCCGGTGCTGTCTACGCAGGAGCAAGACGCCAAGGGTGACCACGACTTGCGCCATCGCTTGGCGCCGGGGGCGGACGCGCTGAGTGATGAAGTCATCCTGAAAACGCTGATCGAGCGCCACTTCAAGCACACCGGCAGCACGCGCGCGCGCAACCTGCTCGACGCTTGGGCGGTCGGCCGCAGCAAGTTCGTCAAGGTGTTCCCGTCTGAATACAAGCGGGCGCTGGGCGAAATGGCTGCTGCGAAAGATGCAGCGCAGGCCAAGGAAAAGATCGCGGCGTAACTATATTAAACCTGGAACCCGCGGCGTCGACGATATGCCGCGGTGTATGGACGAATCAGGAAGCGAATCAGGAAGGTCAAGAGAAAATGGGTAAAGTCACCGGCTTCATGGAATACCAGCGCTTGAAGGAAGCAAGCGAACAGCCGCAGGCGCGCAAGAAGCATTACAAGGAATTCGTCGTCCATCTGAACGACGACCAGGCCAAGGTGCAGGGCGCGCGCTGCATGGACTGCGGCATCCCGTTCTGTAACAACGGCTGCCCGGTCAATAACATCATTCCCGACTGGAACGACCTCGTCTTTCGCGGCAATTACCAGGAAGCGCTGGCCGTGCTGCACTCGACCAACAACTTCCCGGAATTCACGGGCAAGGTCTGTCCGGCGCCGTGCGAGACCGCTTGCACGCTCGGCATCAACGACGATCCGGTCGGCATCAAGTCGATCGAACACTTCATCATCGAAAAAGGCTGGGAAAACGGCTGGGTGGAGCCGCAGCCTGCCGCGAAGAAGACCGGCAAGAAGGTGGCCGTAGTCGGCTCCGGCCCGGCCGGTCTGGCGGCCGCGCAGCAATTGGCGCGTGCCGGCCACGACGTTACCGTGTTCGAGAAGGCCGATCGCATCGGCGGCCTGCTGCGCTACGGCATCCCTGATTTCAAGATGGAGAAATCGCACATCGATCGCCGCATCAAGCAGATGGAAGCTGAAGGCGTGCAGTTCAAGACCGGCGTGCTGGTCGGCAAGGACTTTCCGGCCAACGTCAACAATTGGGCAAAAAAGACTGTGACGCCGGAGCAGCTCGACAAGGAATTCGACGCTGTTGTGCTGAGCGGCGGCGCCGAATCGCCGCGCGACTTGCCGGTGCCGGGCCGTGAACTCAAGGGCGTGCATTTCGCCATGGATTTTCTGCCGCAGCAAAACAAGGTGGTGGCCGGCGACAAGGTCAAGGATCAGCTCAGCGCCGCGGGCAAGCACGTGGTGGTGATCGGCGGCGGCGACACGGGTTCCGACTGCGTCGGCACTTCGAACCGCCACGGCGCCGCATCGGTCACGCAATTCGAATTGCTGCCGCAGCCGCCCGAACAGGAAAACAAACCCTTGGTCTGGCCCTACTGGCCGACCAAGCTACGCACGTCCTCTTCGCACGAAGAAGGTTGCGAGCGCGACTGGGCCGTAGCGACGAAGCGCCTGGAAGGCAAGGGCGGCAAGGTTGAGAAGCTGATCGCCGCGCGCGTCGAATGGAAAGACGGCAAGATGCAGGAAGTGCCGGACTCCGAATTCGAGATGAAGGCCGACCTGGTGCTGCTGGCCATGGGTTTCGTCTCGCCGGTGGCGCAAGTGCTGGAAGCCTTCGGCGTCGACAAGGATGCGCGCGGCAACGCCAAGGCGACGACTGACGGTGAAGGCTGCTACCAGACTTCGGTTGCCAAGGTATTTGCAGCCGGCGACATGCGCCGCGGGCAATCGCTGGTGGTGTGGGCGATACGCGAAGGACGCCAGTGCGCGCGCGCGGTTGATGAGTTCCTGATGGGGAGTTCCGTTTTGCCGCGTTAAGCAGGTATTTGCTCGGTAGGGCTGCCACGATTATTCGAATGCGGGAGAGGCCTACAAATTGCGACGTCCTCTTCCCCGTCGCCCTCGCGTAGGCGGGGGCCCAGGTTGAAGTTAATATATGCAAAAAGCAAAAGCAACCTGGGCTCCCGCCTACGCGGGAGCGACGGATGATATTAGTATCTCCTGAGCTGATTGCATCAGAATATTATCGGGCAGGGACCGATCAACTCCTGCCGCTGGCCGTTCGGCCCTTCGCATATCTCAAGACAATAGTCGCCGAATATCGAGTGAATTCGGCGCATTTTCCGACCGTCGTGTAGCGTGATGTCTTCGCCCGACCCGTCGCGCGGTGCCTTGCTCGCCCCGGCAAACGCGCGGTCGAATTTCGATTGCAGGGAATCGGCTGGGCGGCCGTTGGACGGCTTTTCCGATTTTTCGGCTTCGCGATCCAGTTTCAATGCTTCCTGCAAGGATTGCTGTGCAAATCCGGGCGCTACGCTGACGGGGGGTTTCTCGGATGGTTTGCCGGAAGCCTGCTGTTCTACTTGCGGCGCAGGCGGTTCCAGGGTGACGGTGATCGGAGGCTTTTGCACACGCGGGACGACCGTCGGCGGCGGCGTCACTTTGGGCCGTGCAACGGGAAGTTGCGGCAAAAACAGCAGCGTGGTTTGCGGTTGGTCCGGTTCGACCCGTCGCGAACGGTTCGACAGGATGCCGAGATAGATCAGGCCCGCATGTGCCAATAGCAGGATGAGCAGGATGGGTGTGGATGGGCGTTTCCTCTCGTCGAATTCCATGCGCTTGTCGAGTTTTGTTGTATGCGGACCGGTGGATGGAACTGATCGGACTCGGCACCGGGGAATAAGTTCCTAAGTTCCTCTATGGACTTCGATCCGAATATGCAAAAAGCCGCTAGTCGGTTTGCAGGCTGTTCGCGAGCAGTCGCAAGCGGTTGGCAACACTTGATTACAACAAAAAATCGTTAGCCCCTGAACGAATTTCTGAAGTGCACTACAATCACGGGATTGTCAAAAGTGATGGCGCCTGTGTCCAATCTCGTCGAAATTCGCAATTTGCAGTTTTCCTATGGAGAGCGAGCGATCCTGTCGGATCTGCGCATGGATTTCCCGCGCGGTAAAGTGATTGCGGTCATGGGCGGTTCCGGTTCCGGCAAAACCACGATCCTGCGCCTGATCGGCGGGCAGCTGCATCCGCAGGCAGGTCACGTCAGCGTCGATGGCGAGCTGATCGATACGCTGGACACGAAAAACCTGTACCGCGTGCGCCGCCGCATGGGCATGCTGTTCCAGCACGGCGCGCTGTTCACGGACCTGAGCGTGTATGACAACGTGGCTTTTCCGCTGCGAGAACACACCAAGCTGCCGGAAAGCCTGATTCGCGACCTGGTCTTGATGAAGCTGAACGCCGTGGGCTTGCGCAATGCTGCGAGCCTGAAGCCATCGGAGATATCCGGCGGAATGGCGCGCCGGGTCGCCTTGGCGCGCACCATCGCGCTCGACCCGCAATTGATCATGTACGACGAGCCGTTCGCCGGCCTCGACCCGATTTCCATGGGCGTGACCGCCAACCTGATCCGCAAGCTCAACGACGCGCTCGGTTCGACTTCCATTCTGGTGTCGCACGACGTGCACGAATCATTCTCGATTGCCGATTACGTATATTTCCTCTCGCGCGGCAAAATCGTCGCGCACGGTACGCCGGCCGAGATGATGAAATCGGACGATCCTTACGTGAAGCAATTCGTCAATGCCGAAACGGATGGCCCCGTTCCCTTCCACTACCCCGGCCGCTCGCTGGCCGAGGATCTCGGCGTGGAGGCTGCGCAATGATGGCCGTACGCAATTCCGTCGAAGCGCTCGGGCGCGGCGTGCGCGAATGGATAGGCAGCCTGGGCTACGCGGCGCGCATGTTCGGCGCCATGTTGCGCGTGTCGGGCGGCCTGTGGCGCCGCCTGCGCCTGATCACGGATCAAATTCACTTCATCGGTAATTATTCGCTGGTCATCATTGCCGTATCGGGCTTGTTCGTCGGCTTCGTTCTTGGCTTGCAAGGCTATTACACGTTGAACAAATACGGCTCGGAGCAGGCGTTGGGCTTGCTGGTGGCCCTGTCGCTGACGCGCGAGCTGGGGCCGGTGGTGACTGCGCTGCTGTTTGCCGGGCGCGCCGGCACTTCGCTGACGGCGGAGATCGGCTTGATGAAAGCGGGCGAACAGCTGTCGGCCATGGAGATGATGGCGGTCAACCCGCTGCAGCGCGTGATCGCGCCGCGTTTCTGGGCAGGCGTGATTGCCATGCCTATCCTGGCGGCGATTTTCAGCGCCGTGGGTGTGATTGGCGGCTATATCGTCGGTGTGCGCATGATAGGCGTGGACGAAGGCGCGTTCTGGTCGCAGATGCAGGGCGGCGTCGATATCTGGAAAGACGTTGCCAACGGCGTTGTCAAGAGTATCGTGTTCGGCTTCGCCGTAACTTTTATCGCGCTGTATCAGGGTTATGAAGCGCAGCCGACGCCGGAAGGCGTCGCGCGCGCGACTACGCGCACGGTGGTGATCGCGTCGTTGACGGTGTTGTGGCTGGATTTCCTGCTGACGGCATTGATGTTCAATTAAGTACGCGATTTAATTGGATCGGGAAAAGAATCATGGAAAAGAAATCACTGGATTTGTGGGTCGGCATCTTCGTGCTGCTGGGTGCCCTGGCGCTGTTTTTTCTGGCGATGAAAGCCGGCAACCTGAGCTCGATTTCCTTCGGACCGGTCTACCCGGTGCAAGCCAAGTTCGACAACATCGGCGGGCTCAAGCCACAGGCGCCAGTGAAAAGCGCAGGTGTTGTGGTGGGGCGCGTCGGCGCAATCACGTTCGATGACAAGACTTTTCAGGCCGTGGTGACCCTGAACCTGGATAGCCGTTACCAGTTCCCCAAGGATTCGTCGGTCAAGATTTTGACCTCGGGCTTGCTGGGCGAGCAGTACATCGGCATGACGCCGGGTGGCGATACGCGCAATCTGGCGGCGGGCGACAAGATCACCATGACGCAGTCGGCCGTGGTGCTCGAAGACTTGATCAGCCAATTCTTGTACAGCAAGGCCACAGAAGCAAAAGATGGAAAGTGAGCGCACGCTCACTTGAAAAATACGTCGTCCGGCGCGAACTTAGTCATCCAAATTGTGCCCTAAACGGTTTACCTGGATAAATCATTCATTCCGAAGATTAATAATCATGAATATTTTCAAAAAATTAATGACTGCGGTGCTTGCTTTCGGCCTGGCCGCCTCTTTGAATGCCTTCGCCGCCGACGAGGCGCCTGACGTGCTGGTCAAGCGCATCAGCCAGGACGTGCTCGACACGGCGAAGTCCGACAAGGATATCCAGCACGGCAACCAGAAAAAAGTGCTGGATCTGGTCAATGCCAAGATCCTGCCTTATGTCGATTTTCAGCGCATGACGCAGTTGGCGGCCGGCCCGGCCTGGCGCAATACGACGCCCGACCAGCAAAAGCAATTGACCGAGCAATTCCGCGACTTGCTGGTGTTTACCTATTCGGGCGCGATCTCGTCCATCAAGGATCAGAAACTGCAGTTCCAACCCTTGCGCATGGATGCCGGCGCCACTGACGGCGTCGAAGTGCGTTCGCAAGTGCTGCAGCCGCGCGGCGAGCCCATCCAGCTCAACTACCGCCTGGAAAAGATCGACGGCGGCTGGAAGATCTACGACTTGAACGTGCTCGGCGCCTGGCTGGTCGAGACTTACAAGGGCAACTTCGCCGCGGAAATTTCCAAGGGCGGCGTCGACGGCTTGATCAAGACCTTGGGTGACAAGAACAAGAAGCTGGCCGACGCGGCTGCCAAGAGCGCCAAGTAAACCCTGACGCTCATGTTTCAGCCCACCCAGACGCTGACGGTCGAAAACGCCGAATCCCTGCTCGCGCAGGGCTTGCAGGCCATCGCGCAGGGTCAGAAC
Organism: Burkholderiaceae bacterium; assembly: GCA_019232795.1. GTDB lineage: Bacteria > Pseudomonadota > Gammaproteobacteria > Burkholderiales > Burkholderiaceae_D > PKWO01. The sequence goes on along the minus strand of JAFANH010000051.1, from coordinate 20,696 downwards.
GAGATCGATCTGGCACAACTGACAAAAGTCGATTCGGCCGGCGTCGCCACCTTGCTTGCCTGGCGCCGTGCTGCCCAGGCCGGCAAAAAGCCGCTGCAATTTGTAAATCTACCGGCTAACCTGCGCAGCCTGGCCGAGTTGTACGGCGTCGCCGAACTGCTGCAAGCCGCCTGATCAGGTTCCCGGCTGGTCTTGAATCCGAAGCGATTCCGGCCCGGCCGAAATACCTCTGCGCCCGCCTACTCGGGGTGCGAAAATCCCATATAATCAAAGGCTTTCGCCTCGCGGTGAAGCGTGCTGCTTCTCGCGATGTTAATTTCGAAAGTCCTCGAGCCTCATGGCTGCTATCCAGATAACCAATATCGAAAAGCGCTACAAGTCGCTGCGCGCGCTTGACGGCGTCTCGCTTTCCATCGAGGAGGGCGAGTTTTTCGGTTTGCTCGGCCCGAATGGCGCCGGCAAGACCACGCTGATTTCCATCATTGCCGGACTCAACCGCGCCGATGCCGGCACCGTGACCGTGCATGGCCACGACGTGGTCAGCGACTACCGCAAGGCGCGCATGAACCTCGGCGTGGTGCCGCAGGAGCTGGTGTTCGATCCCTTTTTCACGGTGCGCGAAACGCTGCGCATGCAATCCGGCTATTTCGGCATCAAGAACAACGACGCCTGGATCGACGAGGTGATGCATAACCTCGATCTGACCAACAAGGCCGACACCAATATGCGTGCGCTGTCTGGCGGCATGAAGCGCCGCGTGCTGGTGGCGCAGGCGCTGGTGCACAAGCCGCCCGTGATCGTGCTCGACGAGCCGACCGCCGGCGTTGACGTTGAACTGCGCCAGACGTTGTGGAAATTCATCGCCCGCCTCAATCGCGAAGGCCATACCGTGGTGCTGACCACGCATTACCTGGAAGAAGCGGAAGCGTTGTGCAACCGTATCGCCATGCTCAAGAGCGGCAAGGTGGTGGCGCTCGATTCGACCGCGGCGCTGATCCGCCGCATCTCGGGTTCGCAGCTGGTGGTCAAGCTGGGCGCCGGCGCGCTGCCGGAGGGCTTGAAGCCGCTGGTGACCCATCCAGAGGAGTTGCAAGTCAACGGCAATGGCGGCACGAGTGGTGGCAAATACACGCTGCGCGTCAACAGCTATCCCGAAGTGGAGCCCATCTTGCGCGCCTTGCGCGAAGCCGGCGCCGAGATCGGCGACATGCAGTTGCAGCAAGCCGATCTGGAAGACGTGTTCATCCAGATCATGGAAGGTGAAAAATGATCGGATTCCAAACCCTGCTGTACAAAGAGGTGCTGCGCTTCTGGAAAGTGGCGATGCAGACCATCACGGCGCCCATCATGACCGCGATGCTGTATTTGCTGATCTTCGGCCACGTGCTGGAAGATCGCGTGCAAGTCTATCCGGGCGTCAGTTATACGGCTTTCCTGATCCCGGGCCTGGTGATGATGAGCGTCCTGCAAAACGCCTTTGCCAATTCCTCGTCTTCGCTGATCCAGTCCAAGATCACCGGCAACCTGGTATTCATTTTGCTGCCGCCGCTGTCGCATTGGGAAATGTTCGGCGCCTACGTGGTGGCGGCCGTCGTGCGCGGGCTGGCGGTCGGCGGCGGCGTGTTCGTCATTACCGCCTGGTTTGCCCACCTGTCGTTTACCGCACCGTGGTGGATCGTGATTTTCTCGCTGCTCGGCGCCGCCATCCTCGGCACCATGGGTCTGATCGCCGGCATCTGGGCAGAAAAATTCGACCAGCTGGCCTCGTTCCAGAACTTCCTGATCATGCCGGCCACTTTCCTGTCCGGCGTGTTTTATTCCATCCATTCGCTGCCGCCGTTCTGGAAAGCAGTGTCGCACTTCAACCCGTTCTTCTACATGATCGACGGTTTCCGTTACGGCTTCTTCGGCCAGTCAGACGTCGACCCGCTCAACAGCTTTGCCGTGGTGCTGGTCTTCTTCGTCGTGTTGGCCGCGCTCGCCATGCAAATGCTGCGCAGCGGTTACAAGATGCGTCACTAATTTGGACGCGCATAGAAAAGGTTTACTGTGTACCCCACTCCCGACTCCATTAAAAGCTCGATCGCAGCGGGCATAGATTGCACCCACCTTGAAGTCGAAGGTGACGGCCAGCATTTCAACGCCGTGATCGTCTCGAACGCGTTTGCCGGCAAGCGCCTGATCCAGCGGCACCAACTTGTTTACGCGGCGCTCGGCGACCGCATGCGCGAGGAAATCCACGCGTTGTCGATGAAGACGCTCACTCCCGAAGAATTCAAGAACTGAAGATGGATAAATTACTGATTCAAGGCGGCGCACGCCTGGCGGGCGACATCACCATATCCGGTGCGAAGAACGCGGCCCTGCCCATACTGTGCGCGGGCCTGCTGACCGCCGACGCACTGACGCTGGACAACGTGCCGCATCTGCACGACGTCGCCACCATGCTCAAGCTGCTGCGCCAGATGGGCCTGCACGCCGAGCAGGGCGACACCCACGTCGAACTGCGCGGCGACAAGATCACGTCGCTGGAAGCACCCTACGACATGGTCAAGACCATGCGCGCGTCCATCCTGGTGCTGGGCCCGCTGGTGGCGCGCTTCGGCGAAGCCAAGGTCTCGCTGCCTGGCGGGTGCGCCATCGGCAGCCGGCCGGTCGACCAGCACATCAAGGGTTTGCAGGCAATGGGCGCCGACATCACCATCGAAGCCGGTTATATCCATGCCCGCGCCAAGAAGCTCAAGGGTACGCGCGTGGTCACCGACATGATCACCGTGACCGGCACCGAAAACCTGTTGATGGCGGCGACGCTGGCCGAAGGCGAGACCGTGCTGGAAAACGCGGCGCGCGAGCCGGAAGTGACCGATCTGGCCAACCTGCTGGTCAAGATGGGCGCGAAGATCGAAGGCATAGGCACTGACCGCCTGGTGGTGCAGGGTGTCGAACGCCTGCATGGCGCGCAGCATGCCGTGATTGCCGACCGTATCGAGACCGGCACCTTTCTGTGCGCAGTGGCAGCGGCCGGTGGCGACGTCACCTTGCATGCGACGCGCACCGACATCCTCGACGTCGCGCTCGACAAGCTGCGCGAAGCCGGCGCCATACTGACCTCGGGTGACGACTGGATCCGCATCCAGATGGCGGCGCGGCCGAGAGCCGTCAGTTTCCGCACCACCGAATACCCGGGCTTCCCGACCGACATGCAGGCGCAGTTCATGGCGCTCAACTGCCTGGCTGAAGGCGGCAGCCGCGTGACCGAGACGATTTTCGAGAACCGCTTCATGCACGTGCAGGAACTCAACCGGCTCGGCGCATCCATCGAGATCGATGGCCATACGGCCATTGTGCAGGGCGTCGACCACCTGGTCGGCGCACCGGTAATGGCGACCGACCTGCGTGCCTCGGCATCGCTGGTGATCGCCGGTCTGGCGGCGCGCGGCGAAACCCTGATCGACCGCATCTATCACCTCGACCGCGGTTACGATCGCATGGAAGTGAAACTCGCCGGTGTCGGCGCCAACATTCAACGCGTCAAGTGAATATGATGGGTACGACTGGCCAACAACTGACCCTCGCGCTGTCGAAGGGGCGCATTTTCGAAGAGACGCTGCCGCTGCTGCAAGCGGCCGGCATTACCGTGTCGGAAGACCCGGAAACCTCGCGCAAGCTGATCCTCGGCACCAACGATCCCTTGCTGCGCGTGATTATTGTGCGCGCCTCCGACGTGCCGACTTATGTGCAGCATGGCGCGGCCGACTTCGGTGTGGCCGGCAAGGACGTCTTGCACGAACACGGCGGTGAAGGCCTATACCAGCCTATCGACTTGAACATCGCCAAATGCCGCATGGCGGTCGCGGCGCCGGCCGGTTTTGATTATCGCAATGCGGTGCGCCAGGGTGCGCGCCTGCGCGTGGCGACCAAGTACTGGCAGACCGCGCGCGAGCATTTCGCCGCCAAGGGCGTGCACGTCGATTTGATCAAGCTGTATGGTTCCATGGAGCTGGCGCCGCTGGTCGGTTTGTCCGACGCCATCGTCGATCTGGTCAGCTCGGGCAGCACGCTGCGCGCCAACAACCTGGTCGAGGTCGAGCACATCATGGATATTTCCTCGCGCCTGGTGATCAATCAGGCCGCGCTGAAGCTGAAGCGTGAGCGCTTGCAACCCATCATCGATGCCTTTGAACGCGCCAGCCGACCGGCCTGAGTTTCAGTTATGACGATATCCATACGCAAATTCGATTCTTCCGCGGCCGATTTCCGCGCGCAGTTGCTGGCCCTGTTAGCTTTCGAAGCCGATACCGACGCTGCGGTCGAACAAGCCGTGTCCGGCATCCTTGCCGACGTCAGACAACGTGGCGACGTGGCATTGCTGGAATACACGAACCGCTTCGACCGTATGCAGGCAAGCAGTGTTGCTGCGCTCGAAGTCAGCCGTAAGGACTTGCAGGCTGCCTTAAACAGCTTGCCGGCTGCCCGCCGCGCCGCGCTGGAAAGCGCGGCCGAGCGTGTGCGCCGCTATCACCAGCGGCAAAAACTGGAATGCGGCTCGAACGGCTTCAGCTATACCGAGGCGGATGGCACCGTGCTCGGACAAAAAGTCACGCCGCTTGATCGTGTCGGCTTGTATGTGCCCGGCGGCAAGGCGGCTTACCCGTCCTCGGTCTTGATGAATGCGATTCCGGCCAAAGTGGCCGGCGTCCCCGAAGTCGTGATGGTGGTGCCGACACCGGGCGGCGCGCGCAATGAATTGGTACTGGCGGCAGCGGCGATTGCCGGCGTCGACCGCGTGTTCACCGTCGGCGGCGCCCAGGCGGTGGCTGCGCTGGCTTACGGTACCGAAACCATTGCGGCGGTCGACAAGATCGTCGGCCCCGGCAATGCCTACGTGGCGGCTGCCAAGCGCCGCGTGTTCGGCGTGGTCGGTATCGACATGATCGCCGGCCCCTCAGAAATCCTGGTGATCTGCGATGGCAGCACCGATCCCGACTGGGTGGCGATGGATCTGTTTTCGCAAGCCGAGCATGACGAATTGGCGCAATCGATTTTGCTGTGCCCCGATGCCGCTTACCTGACAGCGGTCGAGGCCAGCGTCAACAAGCTGATCGACGACATGCCACGGCGCGACGTGATCCGTGCTTCCTTGTCCGGGCGCGGGGCGCTGATCAAGGTACGCGACATGGAAGAAGCCTGCGAGATCGCCAATTTGATCGCAGCCGAACACCTGGAAATTTCGGCGGAGCAGCCGCAACAATGGGCCGACCGCATCCGTCACGCCGGCGCCATGTTCTTGGGCCGTTTTTCGTCGGAATCGCTGGGCGACTATTGCGCCGGACCCAACCACGTCTTGCCGACCTCGCGCACGGCGCGTTTCTCCTCGCCGCTGGGCGTCTACGATTTCCAGAAGCGTTCCAGCGTCATGCAGATCAGCGAGGCCGGTGCGCAAACGCTGGGCAAGATCGCGGCCGAACTGGCTTATGGCGAGGGCTTGCAGGCGCATGCCCGTTCTGCAGAACTCCGACTCAAATAAGACCTCAAGCGAATCGAACTGCGGTAACATGAAGCTGCGATGAACGACTACGACCGCCGACCGGCAGCCGACTGGATCAACCGCGTCTTTTGCGAAGACGCGCTGACCGGGATGGCGCGCATTCCGGGCGGCAGTGTTGACCTGATCGTCAGCGACCCGCCTTACGGCCTGGGCAAGGATTACGGCAACGACTCCGACAAGATCGCCGACAAGCACGGCGTCGACGCGTATCTGAACTGGATGGAACAGTGGATCGATATCGCGCTGCCCAAGCTGGTGCCGACAGGCTGTCTATACATCTGTCTCACCTGGCGCTATGCGCCCGAGATTTTCGTGATGCTGAAGAAACGCATGACGATGATCAATGAAATCATCTGGGACCGGCGCGTGCCGTCCATGGGCGGCAGCACGCGCAGCTTCACTTCGGTGCATGACACTATCGGTTTTTTCGCCAAGGCCAAGGGCTATTATTTCGACCTCGACGCGGTGCGCATCCCCTACGATGCCGAGACCAAGAAAGCGCGTTCGCGCTCTATCTTCGTCGGCGCCAAGTGGCTGGAAATCGGTTATAACCCCAAGGATTTGTGGAGCGTGTCGCGCCTGCATCGCGAACATCGCGAACGCGCCGATCATCCGACCCAGAAGCCGCTTGAAATCATCGAACGCATGGTCAAGGCTTCCTGCCCGCCGGGTGGTACGGTGCTCGACCCTTTCATGGGGAGCGGCACCACGGCGGTGGCAGCCAAGCGCCACGGCCGGAATTTCGTCGGTTTCGAACTGAATCCCGAGTATTGCGCGCTGATTGAACAGAGACTGGCGAACGAAACGAATGCGGGCGATGAACAGCTTGCACCGGTGCTTGCCGCGGCCGGCAAATGATTGCATTTCCTCTTTTACCATCATGTCCTTGATCGAAAACATCATCCGCCCCGACGTGCTCGCACTGTCGGCCTACCATGTGCCCGACAGCGATGGTTTCGTCAAGCTCGATGCCATGGAGAATCCCTATCTGCTGCCGGAACCCTTGCGCATGGAGCTCGGGCGTCGCCTGGCCGACGTGGCGATGAACCGCTACCCAGTGCCGTCCTACGCCAAGCTGAAGGCCGATATCTGCGCCGGACTCGGTGTGCCTGCAGGTTACGACGTCGTGCTCGGCAACGGTTCCGATGAATTGATTGCCATGCTGTCCACTGCCTGCGCCAAGCCGGGTGCCAAGGTGCTGGCGCCGCTGCCAACCTTCGTGATGTATGCGATGTCGGCGCGCTTCTCGGGGCTGGAATTCGTCGGTGTGCCGCTCAACGCGGCGCCTGGTGCCGAATTCACGCTAGACAAGCAGGCGATGCTGGCTGCGATTGCCGAGCACCGGCCGGTCATCACCTACCTGGCTTATCCGAACAACCCGACCGGAACACTGTTCGATGCTGACGCGATTGTGGAGATCATCCGCGCGGTTGGCGACAGTGGCCTCGTCGTGGTCGACGAGGCCTACCAGCCGTTCTCGCCGACCAGTTTCATGTCGCGTCTGCCTGAATTCGGCAACCTAGTGGTGATGCGTACCTTATCCAAGCTGGGGCTGGCCGGCATCCGTCTCGGCTATATGTCGGGACCGGCGGCCTTGCTGCAGGAAATCGACAAGGTGCGCCCGCCCTACAACATCAACGTACTGACCCAGGCAGCGGCCGAATTCGCTCTGGCCCATCTCGACGTGTTCGACGCCCAGGCGGCCAGCTTGCGCACCGAGCGCAGCCGCATGACCGCCTTGCTGGCGGCGTTGCCGGGTGTGCAGGTGTTTCCCTCGGCGGCGAATTTCCTGTTGTTGCGCATCCACACGTCGAACAAAAACGGCAGTGCCGTGTTTAACGATTTGTTGCAACGCAAGGTAATGGTGAAAAATGTGGGTAAAATGCACCCATTGCTGGAAAACTGTTTGCGGGTGACGGTCAGCACACCCGAAGAGAATGCCCTGTTCCTCGATGCATTGAAAGCTTCGCTGTCCGCCGCCGATTGATTCTTAACCTCGTTCGCAACATGTCTACGCCACGCACCGCCGAAGTCGTTCGCAATACCAATGAAACGCAAATCAGGGTTGCGCTCAACCTGGACGGCACCGGACAGCAAAAGCTGAATACCGGCGTCCCCTTCCTCGACCATATGCTCGACCAGATCGCGCGCCACGGCTTGATCGATCTCGAGATCGAAGCCAAGGGTGATCTGCACATCGACGCCCATCACACGGTCGAAGACGTCGGCATCACGCTCGGACAGGCAGTGGCGAAAGCCATCGGCGACAAGCGCGGCATCCGCCGCTACGGCCATGCCTACGTGCCGCTCGATGAAGCACTGTCGCGCGTGGTGGTTGATTTCTCCGGTCGTCCCGAACTCGAATTCCACGTGCAGTTCAAGCGCGCCATGATCGGCAGCTTCGACGTCGATCTGACCCATGAATTCTTCCAGGGCTTCGTCAATCATGCCCTGCTGACCCTGCACATCGACAACCTGCGCGGTGAAAACGCCCACCACCAGTGCGAAACCGTGTTCAAGGCATTCGGTCGTGCGCTGCGCATGGCTGCCGAGTTCGATCCGCGCGCTGCCGGAACTATCCCATCGACCAAGGGCGCTTTGTAACCCTCCGATGAACAAGATCGTTGTCGTCGATTACGGCGTAGGGAATCTGCGCTCGGTGGCGCAAGCCCTGCGCCAGGTGGCGCCGGAAGCCGACATTCGCATTTCCGGCGAAGTTCAGGATATCCGCAGCGCCGACCGCCTGGTGTTTCCCGGCCAGGGCGGCATGCCGGACTGCATGGCGCGCCTGCGCGAATCGGGTTTGCAGGAAGCTTTGCTCGACGCTGCGCGTTCCAAGCCCATGTTCGGCGTGTGCGTCGGCGAGCAAATGCTGTTCGACAGCAGCGAGGAGGGCGACATCGCCTGCCTTGGACTGTTGCCGGGCAAGGTGATACGCTTTCAGTTGGAAGGCCGCTTGCAGGAAGACGGCTCCCGTTTTAAAGTGCCGCAAATGGGGTGGAACCGCGTCCGGCAGACCGGTGTCCATCCTTTATGGCAAGGCATTGCCGATCACAGCTACTTTTATTTCGTGCACAGCTACTACGTACAGCCGCAGCAACGCTCGCTCGTAGTCGGTGAAACCGACTACGGCGCACCGTTTTGCAGCGCTGTGGCGCACGAGAATATCTTTGCCACCCAGTTCCACCCGGAAAAGAGTGCCTCTGCCGGCTTGCAGTTGTATAAGAATTTTGTCCACTGGAAACCCTAATCCCGATTATCGTTTCCGCCTCCACTCAACTCATCTCCATGTATTAATGTAGCCATGCTGCTGATACCTGCCATCGACCTGAAGGACGGTCATTGTGTGCGCCTGAAACAAGGCGATATGGCGCAAGCCGATGTGTTTTCCGATGATCCCGGCGCCATGGCGCGACATTGGCTGACCCACGGCGCGCGCCGCTTGCACCTGGTCGACTTGAACGGCGCTTTTGCCGGCAAGCCAAAAAACGAAGCGGCCGTGAAAGCCATCATCCGCGCGGTGCGCGACTATGCGGCCGAGAACGAAGTCGATGAAATTCCCGTGCAACTGGGCGGTGGTGTGCGCGACCTCGACACCATCGAGCGCTATCTCGACGACGGCCTCAGCTACATCATCATCGGCACGGCGGCCGTCAAGAATCCAGGCTTTCTGCACGACGCCTGCAGCGCTTTCCCGGGACAGATCATCGTCGGCCTCGATGCCAAGGACGGCAAGGTGGCGACCGACGGCTGGAGCAAGCTGTCCGGCCATGAAGTGATCGACCTGGCGAAGAAATTCGAAGACTACGGCTGCGAGGCAATCATCTACACGGACATCGGCCGCGACGGCATGATGGCCGGCGTCAACATCGAAGCCACGGTCAAGCTGGCGCAAAGCATGACCATACCCGTGATCGCTTCGGGCGGCGTGCATAACATCAAGGACGTGGAAGCGCTGTGCGCGGTGCAGAGCGAAGGCATCGCGGGTGTAATCTGCGGCCGTTCGATCTACGAAGGTACGCTCGACCTGCGCCAGGCGCAGGAACGCGCCGACGCCTTGAGCGACGAGGCCGGCGAGGCTGAATAATTTATGAGTCTGGCCAAGCGCATCATTCCCTGTCTCGACGTCACCGGCGGCCGCGTGGTCAAGGGCGTCAATTTCGTCGAGCTGCGCGATGCCGGCGACCCGGTCGAAGTGGCGCGCCGCTACGATGAACAGGGCGCCGACGAAATCACTTTCCTCGACATCACGGCCACGTCGGACAACCGCGACCTGATCCTGCACATGATAGAAGCGGTGGCTTCGCAGGTATTCATTCCGTTGACTGTGGGCGGCGGGGTGCGCGCGGTGGATGACGTGCGGCGCCTGCTCAATGCCGGTGCCGATAAGATCAGCATCAACAGCGCCGCCATCAGCAATCCCAGCCTGGTGTACGACGTATCGCAGAAATACGGTTCGCAATGCGTGGTGGTGGCGATCGACGCCAAGAAGACCGGCGACAACCAGTGGGAAGTGTTTTCGCACGGCGGCCGCAAGCCTACGGGACTCGATGTGATAGCGTGGGCCAAGAAGATGGAAAGCCTGGGCGTGGGAGAAATTCTGCTGACCAGCATGGATCGCGACGGCACCAAGTCCGGCTTCGACCTGACGCTGACGCGTGCCGTGTCAGATGCGGTCAACGTGCCGGTGATCGCTTCGGGCGGCGTCGGCGGTTTGCAAGACCTTGCCGACGGCATCAAACAGGGACGCGCAGATGCCGTGCTGGCTGCCAGCATCTTCCATTACGGCCAGCATACGGTGCAGGAAGCCAAGCGCTTCATGGCCGAGCAAGGTATTCCGGTGAGGCTGGCATGAAGGCCGACGATAAGGTGGTGACTAAGACAGTGACAAGCGCTGCGGCCGGCGCGAAAACCGCCAAAGGGCCTGCCAAAGCATCGGACAAGGCCGCAATCAAGTCTGCCGTCAAGCCGGCGGCCAAGGCGCACGCCGTCATCAACGCCAAGTGGCTCAACAAGGTCAAATGGGATGAGCACGGCCTGGTGCCGGTGATCGCCCAGGAAGCGGGCAGCAATGACGTTCTGATGTTTGCCTGGATGAACCGCGAAGCGCTGGCCAAGACGGTCGAATCGGGCGAGGCCGTGTACTGGAGCCGTTCGCGCAAGAAGCTGTGGCACAAGGGCGAAGAATCGGGCCACGTGCAAAAGGTGCAGGAAATCCGTCTAGACTGCGATGAAGACGTGATCTTGCTGAAGGTGACGCAGGACGGCGGCATCGCCTGTCACACGGGGCGTCACTCCTGCTTCTTCCAGAAATTCGAAGGCAAAGGGGATGCATCCGGTGAAGGCGACTGGATTAGCGTCGAGCCCGTGTTGAAAGATCCGGAAACGATATACAAATGAGTGCCGATCCCATGAATGCGGACGATATCCTGGCGCGCCTGGCGCAAGTGATCGAGTCGCGCAAGCCTGCCAATGGCGGCGATCCCGACAAGTCCTACGTGGCGCGCCTGTTCGCCAAGGGCGATGATGCCATCCTGAAAAAGATAGGCGAGGAAGCGACCGAGACGGTGATGGCGGCCAAGGATGCGCGCGCCGGCGGCGATGCGGACAAGCTGCTCTACGAATGCGCCGACTTATGGTTCCATTCCATGGTCTTGCTGGCGCAGTTCGATTTGACGCCGCAGCAGGTATTGAGTGAGCTGGCGCGGCGCGAGGGCATTTCCGGCATAGAGGAAAAAGCCAGCCGCCCTTAATAATTCTGGCGTAGCCCATTACGCTCCCCTCGCCCGCTAGGCGGGAGAGGGGCTGGGGGAGAGGGAGCACGGTTTCACACGGAAAAATAGGACAGCAACTACGGAGAGCACATGGATAACTGCATTTTTTGCAAGATCGCCGCCAAGCAAATCCCGTCCAAGACGATTTTCGAAGATGACGACCTGATTGTCTTTCATGACATCCGGCCCGCCGCGCCGGTACATTTTCTGATTGTTCCCAAGCAACATATTCCGACTCTGGCCGATTGCGGTGAGGCTGAGCATGCATTGTTGGGTAAAATGATGACGTTGGCGCCCAAATTGGCGCAGGAACAGGGTTGCGGCTACGTTGCCTCCGGCGAGGGACCGGGCAAAGGCGGCTTCAAGGCCATGTTCCATATCGGTCCCGACGGCGGACAGGAGGTCTATCACCTGCATCTGCACGTCATCGGCGGGCCGCATCCCTGGCGCGGCGAGCGTTGAGCGCCAAACAGGCGCCATGCCCCGCGTTGCGGAAATTGACGTATAACGTAGTTATGGGCGGTTTAGTCCCAAGGAGAAAGTAATGGGTTCGTTTAGTATTTGGCACTGGCTGATCGTTCTGGTGATCGTCATGCTGGTTTTTGGCACGAAGAAGCTCGGCAACATCGGTACCGACCTCGGCAAGGCCGTCAAGGGCTTCAAGGACGGCATGAAGGGCGAGGAAGAGAAGGATCAGGCAGCGGCGCCTGCGCCTGCACAAGTGGCCAACAAGGGCACGACCATCGACGTCGAAGCGAAAGAAAAGACGCACAGCTGAACCAAGCTGTCCGTTGCCTTCGGCCCGCCATGATAGATTTCGGCCTCACCAAGATGATGATGATCGGCGTCGTGGCGCTGGTCGTCATCGGCCCCGAGAAGCTGCCCAAGGTGGCGCGCATGGCCGGCTCGCTGTTCGGCCGCGCGCAGCGTTACATCAACGAGGTCAAGGCTGAAGTCAGCCGCGAGATGGAAATCGACGAGCTGCGCAAGATCCACGAAGATGCGCGCAAGGCGGCAGCCGAAGTCGAGCAGAGCATTTCCAGCCAGCTTGCCCAGACAGAAACCGAATTGAACGCTGCATGGAGCGGTAAGCCGGGCGGCGCTTCGGGCGACGTGCATCGTGCGCCGCCCGATGCCGGGCAGTTGGCGCGCAAGGCCAAGGATTTCCGCAAGAAAAAGCTGGCGCGCGAATCTCTGCCGGCTTGGTACAAAAGCCGCAGCGGCCATAAAACCCGCGTGATGTCGGCTGCTGCGCGCGTATCGAAATTCCGCGCGGCCGGCGGCGCGCGCAAAGCCACTTTTTTCCATTGACCCGCGGAAGTATCGCACGCATGCACATTGGATGCAGCGCAATGCGATGCCGCCCGCCTGATCAGCTTCCTCGATGACCGACCCAGACAAGAAGACCGGCGAAGAAGACACCTTCATCTCCCATTTGGTGGAATTGCGCGACCGCATCATGAAGGCGGCGCTCGGCATCGTGCTGGTGTTTCTGTGCATGCTGCCGTGGTCGGGCAAGATATACGACCTCCTGGCCGAACCCATGCTGACGGCGCTGCCAGCCGGCAGCAAGATGATTGCCACCGGCGTCATCGCACCCTTCCTGATTCCGCTCAAGGTAACTTTGCTGGCGGCCTTCATCGTGGCATTGCCCTGGGTGCTGTACCAAGCCTGGGCTTTCGTCGCTCCCGGCCTGTATGCTCACGAGAAGCGGCTGGTGGCGCCGCTGGTGATTTCGTCCACTATCCTGTTCGTGCTTGGCGTGGTGTTTTGCTACGAGTTCGTGTTCAAGGTGGTGTTCAGGGTGATCAACGAGATGGCGCCGAAGTCGATCAACGTCGCGCCCGATATCGAAAACTATTTCGACTTCGTGCTGACTATGTTCATCGCCTTCGGCGTGACCTTTGAGGTGCCGGTGGTAGTGGTGGTGCTGGTGCGCATGGGCTTGATCTCGGTCGAAAAGCTCAAGGAATTTCGGCCTTACGTGATCGTCGGCGCCTTCGTGATCGCGGCCATCGTCACCCCGCCGGACGCGATGAGCATGCTGTTGCTGGCGGTGCCGTTGTGTGTGCTGTTCGAGGTAGGATTGCTGTTCGCGCCGCTGTTCGTCAAGCTGACGCGGGCGCCGGAAGAAACGCAGACTTGAAGCTGAAATTGTAGGCTGGGATGTAATCCCAGCAGCCCTGCGTTTGCCAAAACTGATAGGCTGGGATTTCATCCCAGCCTACATTGCTACGTAGCGCCACTCCGTCGTCCCCGCCTACGCGGGGACGACGGGAGTGGTTGATTTGCGTGCCCATATTTAAAATTACTTCGCACCACGCAGCCACGTCACCAGCGGCAGCGCATCCTTGAACCCCATCGCCAAATCCTTGCCCAGATCGGCCGGTATCTTTTTCTTGATGCTGGTCTCTTGCGCGACCAGGAAATTCTTCAATTTCACGTATTCTATGTGCGGCGCGTCGGCAGCGAAACCCTTGGGCGGCCGGCTCATGCGGCTGTCTTCCTCGAGTCCGCCATAGGTCTCGTTCATTTTCCTGTTCTTCAGCAGCTTGGTGAAGCCGGCGGCGTCGGCAATCACATGCTGGCGTATGGTGCGCAAACGATCTGGCGGCGGCATGTATTCGCCGGCGGCGAACAGCAGCTTGCCCGCGGCGTCGATGTGAAAATAATACATGGGCCCGCCGCCTTGGCTGGGCTTCTTCATGCCCGTGGCGGTGATCGCCGCCGAGAAATGGGTCTTGTACGGACTCTTGTCATGGGCGAAGCGGATGTCGCGGTTGATGCGGAACAGCGCCTTCTTGGGATTGCAATCCGCGACCGCCGGATCGAACTTGGCAATGTCGGAAATCAGCCGGGTGACCAGTTCGAGAAACTCGGCGCGCAGGATGTCGTAGCGCGGCTTGTTCATCACGAACCAGGCGCGGTTATTGTTCTCCGACAGTTCGGCCAGGTATTGGGTCAGGTCACGGATGTGCATGGCTGGTTTGATGAATTAACGCTCGTCGTTTTCTTCGGTGCGCTGGATCTTGGGACGGCGGCCTACCGTAACGTTGATGTCGGCTTGCTTGGACTTGTGCAGCAGCGTCAATTTCGCGCTATTGCCCGGGGTCAGTTGCGAAATCAGATTGAGCATGTCGGTGGTGTCGAGTACTTGCTTGCCTTCGACTGCGACCAGGATGTCGCCAGGCTTGATCCCGGCTTTGTCGGCCGGACCGCCCTTGACTACGCCGGCTATGATGGCGCCGGTCTTGGTGTTGAGGCCGAAACTCTCAGCCAGTTCGGGCGTGATGTCCTGCGATTCGACGCCGATGTAGCCGCGCACTACCTGGCCCTTGGTGATGATGGCTTCCATCACCGATTTGGCGGTGGTCACGGGAATCGCGAAGCCGATGCCGAGCGAGCCACCGGTGCGCGAATAGATCGCGGTGTTGATGCCGAGCAGGTTGCCGTTGGTGTCGACCAGGGCGCCGCCGGAATTGCCGGGGTTGATGGCGGCGTCGGTCTGAATGAAATCTTCGAAGGCATTGATGCCGAGGCGGTTGCGGCCCAGCGCCGAGATGATGCCCATGGTGACGGTCTGGCCCACATCGAAAGGATCGCCGATCGCCAGCACCACGTCGCCGACCTTGGCCTGGTCGGCGCGCCCGAGCGAGATCGCGGGCAGGTTGTGCAAATCCACCTTGACCACCGCCAGGTCGGTGTCGGGATCGGTGCCGACCACCTTGGCGGCCAGTTTGCGGCCGTCCGCCAGGGCCACTTCGATCTCGTCCGCAGCTTCGACGACGTGGTTGTTGGTCAGGATATAGCCGTCCGGGCTGACGATGACGCCGGAACCCAGGCTGAACTGCTTTTCATCCTGCTCGGCCGCGCCGTCGCCGAAAAATTTCCGGTACAGGGGGTCTTCCATGAAAGGATTTTTGGCGCGCTTGGCTTCCTTGGTGGTGAAGATATTGACTACCGAGGGCATGGCGCGTTTGGCGGCATCGCGGTAGGAGCCCGTGCCTGGAGTGCTTGCCGATTCCTGGGTGTTGAGTGCGGCCGCCGTGCGCACCTGCCGCAGGTTGTCGCCCATGCTGCCCGCCCATTCGGGCTTCAAGACCAGTACGATGAACCAGATGGCCAAGCCGACGGTGACGGTTTGAGCGAAGAGCAGCCAGAGACGTTGCATAGTGGTTTGCCGTGCGGGGCAATCCCGCTTGGCTTATTGATAGAGTCAGGTTTTCGATATTACCTGTTTTGCGTGCGCTTGCCGAATCTGCGAGATTCGGGCGGCTGAAAAGCTTGCCGCCCGCTCACGCTGCATGATGGTTGCTTATTTTTTCAGCGCATCGCGAATTTCGCGCAGCAGCAGGATATCCTCAGGTGTCACCGCCGGCGCTGCTTCCGCGACCGGCTCTTCGCGCTTGAGCTTACTCAACAGCCTGACCATTTGGAAGATGACGAACGCAAGAATGACAAAGTTGAGCAGGATGGTGAAGAAGTTGCCGTAGGCCAGCACGGCGCCGACCTTCTTCGCTTCAACCAGGGTCAGTTGCGTTCCTTGATTATTGAGCGGAAGGTAGTAGTTGGAAAAGTCCAGGCCGCCGCAGACCTTGCCGATGACCGGCATGATTACGTCCTGGACCATGGAGTCGACGATCTTGCCGAACGCGCCACCGATGATTACAGCGACCGCAAGGTCGACCACATTGCCACGGATGGCGAAAGCTTTGAAATCTTGCAGCATGCTCATTTGGGCAGACTCCTCGGTTAAATTAATAAAATGTCAATCATATTGCACTTGTTGCACAGTTTACTGGCAGATTGTATTTCCTGCTTGCATGGGTGTGCGATCCTGCAAAAACCCGTGGCAAGACCAAAAACCAAGGTTTGGTGCTGCAAATGGCCGCTTAAATGCTGATCCCGACACGTATTTGCTTTAAATCACGCTTCGGCTTAGTTATAATCGCGGGTTGAGTTTCCTACAAATTTCGCAATTTGACTTGATTGGGGTTGGTATGACTATCGAAAAGCAGGTCGATCCAGGTCGACGTGGCTTGCTGGTCGCGACGTGCGCAGCGGGCGGTGTGGCCGGCTTGGCTACAGCGGGAGCTTTTGTATCCACTTTCCAGCCGTCCGAGCGTGCCAAGGCCGCCGGCGCTCCGGTGGAAGTGGATATTTCGGACCTGAAGCCGGGCGAGATGAAGGTCACCGAATGGCGCGGCAATCCGGTCTGGATCCTCAAGCGCACTCCGGAGATGATGGAGAGCCTGAACAAGACCGAAAGCCAGGTCGCCGACCCGAAGTCGGAAAAGACTTACCAGATGCCTCTGCCCGAATACTGCAAAAACCAGCACCGTTCGCGCGTCGAACACAAGGAAACGCTGGTTGTGGTCGGCATCTGCAGCCACCTCGGCTGCTCGCCGGGCAAGAAATTCCAGCCGGGCGCCCAGCCCTCGCTGCCGGACGACTGGCAAGGCGGCTTCCTCTGCCCCTGCCACGGTTCGACTTTCGACCTGGCCGCGCGCGTGTTCAAGAACAAGCCGGCGCCGGACAATCTTGACGTTCCGCCGCATATGTACCTGACCGATACCAAGCTCATGATTGGTAAAGACGAGAAAGGCGAGGCTTGATCATGGCGTTCGTTGAAAAGAAACTCCCGGCCGACGCGCCGATCGCCGCCAAGGCCCTGAACTGGGTCGACGCGCGTTTCCCGCTGACCAAGCTGTGGAACGACCAATGGGGCCAGTATTACGCTCCGAAGAATTTCAATTTCTGGTACATCTTCGGCTCGCTGGCCATGCTGGTGCTGGTGATCCAGATCGTCACCGGTATCTTCCTGGTCATGCACTACAAGCCGGACGCCACGCTGGCGTTCGCATCGGTCGAATACATCATGCGCGACGTGCCCTGGGGCTGGCTGGTGCGCTACATGCACTCGACCGGCGCTTCGGCATTCTTCATCATCGTCTACCTGCACATGACGCGCGGGCTGCTATACGGTTCCTACCGCAAGCCGCGCGAGCTGATCTGGCTGTTCGGCGTCGGCATCTTCCTGTGCCTGATGGGCGAAGCCTTCTTCGGCTACCTGCTGCCTTGGGGTCAGATGTCCTACTGGGGCGCACAGGTGATCGTCAACCTGTTCGGCGCGATTCCTTTCATCGGTCCCGACCTGTCGCTGTGGATTCGCGGCGACTACGTCGTCTCCGACGCTACGCTGAACCGCTTCTTCTCGTTCCACGTGATCGCGATTCCGCTGGTGCTGCTGGGCCTGGTGGCTGCGCACTTGATCGCGCTGCATGAAGTGGGTTCGAGCAACCCGGACGGCGTTGAAGTCAAGGAAAATCTTGGCGCCGACGGCCATCCGGTCGACTCCATCCCGTCGCACCCGTACTACACGGTGCACGACATCTTCGGCGTCAGCGTGTTCCTGGTGATTTTCAGCGCGGTGATTTTCTTCGCACCGGAAATGGGCGGCTACTTCCTGGAGTACAACAACTTCATCCCGGCCGACCCGCTGAAGACGCCGCCGCACATCGCTCCGGTCTGGTACTTCACGCCGTATTACTCGATCCTGCGTGCTACCACCTCGCAATTCGTGTACGCGCTGATGCTGGCCGTGGTTGCTTACGTCGGCATGATCGTGTTCAAGACCAAGCTGAGCAGCCTGGTCAAGACTGCG
This sequence comes from Burkholderiaceae bacterium, assembly GCA_019232795.1. Taxonomy (GTDB): domain Bacteria; phylum Pseudomonadota; class Gammaproteobacteria; order Burkholderiales; family Burkholderiaceae_D; genus PKWO01. The sequence continues at coordinate 2,710 of JAFANH010000051.1, read as the reverse complement.
GCCATGGTGATCGGCGCGGTGGCGCTGGTGGCGCTGAACGTGTTCGAAGCCAAGTTCTTCGGCGTGGTGCTGATGGGCGCCTCGGTTGTGATCCTGGGCGGTTTGCCGTGGCTGGACCAGTCCAAAGTCAAGTCGATCCGCTATCGTCCGGACTGGCACAAGTATGTGTACATGGGCTTTGGCGTCGCCTTCCTGGTGCTCGGCTATCTCGGCGTGAAGCCGCCGGGCGTCTGGGGCAGCCTGCACGTGACCGCTACTTTTGCGCTCGACATCGCGCAAACGGTCAGCCAGATTTGCACCTTCATCTACCTGGGCTTCTTCCTGTTGATGCCGTGGTGGAGCTCGAAGGGCGAGTTCAAGCAAGTGCCGACGCGCGTGACTTTCCACGCGCACTAAGCTGCACATAGCCGCGCTTATAGCTGAATAAGGAATACAAGAATGAACTTGCTGAAAAAAATGTTGGCAGTCCTGGCCCTGGTGCCGGTGTTCGCCTTCGCAAGCGAAGAAGGCTTCCAGCTCGATCACGCGCCCGAGCGCATGAAGGACCTGGCCGCGCTGCAGCACGGCGCCAAGCTGTTCGTCAACTACTGCCTGAACTGCCATGCGGCAGCGTCGATGCGCTATAACCGCATGCACGACATCGGCTTGACCGACGACCAGATCAAGGCCAACCTGCTGTTCACCACCGACAAGGTGGGCGGCCTGATGACCGTGGCACTGGCTCGCAAGGACGCCAAGGAATGGTTCGGCGCAGCGCCGCCCGACCTGTCGGTGATCGCGCGTTCCAAGGCATCCGAAGCCGGTACCGGCCCGGATTGGATCTACACCTATCTGCGCAGCTATTACAAGGACGACAACCGCCCGACCGGCTGGAACAACATGGTGTTCCCGAACGTGGGTATGCCGCACGTGTTCTGGGAATTGCAGGGTGAACAGAAGGCGGTTTTCGTCGATGAAAAAGGCGAAGACGGCAAGGAAGTGCATCGTTTCGACCACTTCGAACTGGTCAAGCCGGGTAAGCTTTCCAAGCTGGAATATGACACCGCCGTCGCCGATCTGGTCGGTTATCTCGAGTGGATGAGCGAGCCGGCACAGAATGTCCGTCACCAGCTGGGCGTCTGGGTACTGCTGTTCCTCAGCCTGTTTGCCGTCCTGGCCTGGCGTTTGAACGCTTCGTACTGGAAAGAAGTCAAATAAGTTTAGGCGGGCGTCTTTAAAAATCCGGCAGGCGGACTAATCTTATCGAGTAGGTCCCACCTGCCGCGATCGGCAGGACGTCCTGGTGTTCGCGGTGCGGACATACGTTTCGGGGTGAGCCTTACAAGGCCTCACCCTTTTGTTTCTAAGGAACTACAACATGATGGTTCTCTATTCGGGCACGACTTGCCCATTTTCCCAACGCTGCCGCCTGGTTCTGTTCGAGAAGGGCATGGATTTCGAAGTGCGCGACGTCGACCTGTTCAACAAGCCGGAAGATATTTCGACCATGAATCCCTATGGACAGGTGCCCATCCTGGTCGAGCGCGATCTGGTCTTGTACGAATCGAACATCATCAACGAATACATCGATGAGCGTTTCCCGCATCCGCAATTGATGCCGGCCGACCCGCTGATGCGCGCGCGCGCGCGCCTGATGCTGTTCAATTTCGAAAAGGAATTGTTCATCCACGTGCATACGCTGGAGAACGAAAAGACCAAGGCCAGCGACAAGGCGCATGAGAAGGCGCGCGCCGAGATTCGCGATCGCCTGACGCAGTTGGCGCCGCTGTTCCTCAAGAACAAGTACATGCTGGGTGACGACTTCTCCATGCTCGACGTGGCCGTGGCCCCGCTGTTGTGGCGCCTCGACCATTACGGCATCGAGTTGTCGAAGACGGCTGCGCCCTTGATGAAATATGCCGAACGCATCTTCTCGCGTCCGGCCTATATCGAAGCGCTGACGCCTTCCGAGAAAGTAATGCGCCGTTAACAGACCAGTCCAGCCTGGCCGGCGCATGGTCGCCGGCACCTGAAACATGCCAGAAACCTCCACCAAGCCTTACCTGCTGCGCGCCATTTACGAATGGTGCACGGACAACGGCTACACGCCTTACCTGGCTGCGATGGTCGACACGCATACGCGCGTGCCGCGCGAGTTTGTGAAAGATGGCGAGATTGTGTTGAACATCAGTTTCACCGCCACCAGCGGCTTGAAGATGGACAACGACCTGATCTACTTTAATGCGCGTTTTGCCGGAGTATCGCGCGAAATCGTGATACCCGTGCCGAACGTGGTTGCTATCTATGCAAAGGAGAATGGTCAAGGCATGGCTTTCGACGTCAGCAGGGCAGCGCTCGCCGATGCCCGGCCAGCCGACACGTCGGAACCGGAGTCTGCTCCCGGCGCCGCGCCAGGCTTGACGGCGGTACCGCAGCCGCAAAGCGAACCTGCCAGCGATGCCGGTAAGGGCGATGATCCCGACCCGCCGAAAAAAGGCGGAAAGCCTACGCTGACACGCATAAAATGAAGTAAAATAGCGGACTAATGTTTTTACGCCGGCTTAGCTCATTTGGTAGAGCAGTTGACTTGTAATCATCAGGTGGCCAGTTCGAATCCGGCAGCCGGCACCAATACACTGTAGCAAGCAGTATCAGGTAGTCTCAAAACCCGCATGCCTCTAGGCATCGCGGGTTTTTTGTTGTCGCAAGCCATTGCACTCGATAGTATAGA
>JAFANH010000101.1 GCA_019232795.1 Burkholderiaceae bacterium | reverse complement strand
GGGGTCTTCGCCGCCGTGGCCAGGGTCGAGCACAATGGTCAGCATGCGCGTCACATCGGGAGCGTCTTCTTTCGGCCATGCATCGTGCTTGCCGTCCGGCGGCCCCTGGCGTGCCTTCGATTGGGCATCGCCGGGATGATTCTTGTCCCACTCGTTGATCAATGCCGCGATCGGATCGGGCGGATTGACCGGATAAAGATCGAAAATCAGACGGTGCTGGTAGCCGCCGACCGGCGGCAGCGTGAATACCTGCGGATTGATTTCTTCTTTGAGATCGAACACCAGCCGCACCACGTTCGGGCGATTCTGGCCGACGCGCACCTGCTTGATGTAAGGGTCATCACCCTGGATCTTGGCGACCAGTTGCCTCAAGGTCGCATTCAACTCCAGGCCCTCGATATCGATCACCAGCCGGTTCGGGTCTTTGACCAGGAAGTGGGTCGTTTTCAGTTCGCTGTCGTTTTCCAGCGTCACGCGCGTGTAGTCCTCCGAGGGCCAGACGCGTACTGCGAGGATTTGCGCAGCATTGGCCGCGAGAGGAGCAAACACTGACAGGAACAAAGTGCCGCCGGCCTTGAGTACGACGCGCCGAACATGAGATTTCAGCTGCGGGGACTTCAAGCGCGGTGAATTCAACTCGGCCTGGGTCAGAGATTGGGTGCGAATTTCAGTCGATCGAGGCATGCATTACCCTTGGCGGACAACGCCTGCAATTTTACATCACGGCCCGCACCGGAAACGTGCAGGAAGATCTCGATGTCGGGCGGAGGCAACACCCCCTCGCCGCGTTCCGGCCACTCTACAATGCAGACATTGCGGCCGTCGAATTGTTCCCGGAAGCCGGCTTCGAGGAATTCGTCCGGGCTGCTCATCCGGTACAAATCGTAGTGGATGATTTGCATGGGTTTTCCGGCAACAGTCAGCGCGTAAGGTTCGGCCAGGGTATAGGTCGGGCTCTTCACGTGGCCGCTGTAGCCGGCTGCGTGCAACAGCGCGCGTGTCAACGTGGTTTTGCCGGCGCCCAGATCGCCGTGCAGATGCATGACCAGGCCGGGATCGAGCGCGCGTGCCAGCGAGGTGCCGAGCGCGATGGTGCCGGCTTCTTCGTTCAAGTGCTTGCTGTAGTGCTGCATCGAATAAAATATCTGTATGTCTTTTTTTTCGGAAAAAAGCGCCGTCGATCTGCAAAATCTGGCGCATACCATCAAATCCTGGGGGCGCGAACTCGGCTTTGCCGATGTCGCCATCGCCGATATTGATTTGAGTGCCGATGAAGCAGGGTTGCAATCCTGGCTTCAGGCAGGTTATCACGGCGAGATGGATTATATGGCAGCGCATGGCATGAAGCGCGCGCGTCCCGCAGAATTGGTGGCCGGCACGGTGCGTGTGATCAGCGCGCGCATGGATTATTTGCCCGCAGCCGCCGGCGCGGACTGGCGCGCACGCGAACAAGGCCGCTTGGCAGACGGCAATGCCGCCGTCATTTCCGTGTACGCGCGTGGGCGCGATTATCACAAAGTTTTGCGCAACCGCCTGCAGCAACTTGCCGAACGCATCGCTGCGGAAGTGGGTGAGTTCGGTTATCGCGTCTTCACTGATTCGGCGCCAGTCATGGAAATTCCCTTGGCTGCACATGCCGGACTCGGCTGGCGCGGCAAGCATACGCTGCTGCTCAACCGCCACGCCGGCTCGATGTTTTTTCTTGGTGAAATCTTTACCGACTTGCCCTTGCCCGTCGATCAGCCGGTCAGCGCCCATTGCGGGCAATGCCAGGCCTGCATGGACATTTGCCCTACTCAGGCCATCATCGGCCCTTACCGGCTCGATGCGCGGCGCTGCATTTCTTACCTGACCATAGAATTGAAGGGCAGCATTCCGCTCGATTTGCGGCCCCTGATCGGTAACCGGATATTGGGCTGCGACGACTGCCAGTTGGCTTGTCCATGGAATAAATTCGCTCAGCGTGCGGCGTTGCCCGACTTCGATGTGCGCAACGGCTTTGACAATGCTGAGCTGATCGAGTTGTTTGCCTGGGACGAGCAGGAATTTGCGCAAAGACTGGAAGGTAGCGCGATTCGCCGCATCGGTTACGAACGCTGGCTACGCAATATCGCGGTCGGCCTTGGCAATGCCGACCCTTCGGCGGAAGTGGTCGCTGCCCTGAGGGCAAAGAGCGAACATGGTTCTGGACTGGTGCGTGAACATGTTGCCTGGGCGCTGGAGCGGCACGGCCTCGCGGCCAGTCAGGCTTGATGCGGCAAATAATTTCCATGTGGAAATTGATGGACGCAAAAATGGCTCGAGCGGGACCTGGGCGATGGTTTGTTGTTGTAATTTGGTTTATTGATTCCACGACGCTTAAAAATTTCTGGCGAATCCACCCGAGATACTGGTAAAGTTCGCCAGTGCGCTAGTTCTTGCCCCAAAATGATGCATTAAATCAACTCCGGGCAAAAATTCCAAGCAGATCTAATGCATGTTTGCCCCAGGATAGAGCAACGGGCAACACCGCGATGGCCGCGGGACGGGGTTAGATCGCTTGCGCAACCGGATTGAAGGCGGTGGAATAGAAGAACGGTATCGATACCGAGGAACGAGGAGACATGCATTTCAAATAAAGCCGACGTAGCCTTGGCTATAAGCGGTCGGAAGTGCAGAGCATATTTGAAGGCGCATCGCGAGATGCGCCTTTTTTATTTTTGCCGGGGCCTGCTCACAGGCCCTGAGGTATATTCGGTATCGGTAATATCGAGGACGGATATGGAAAAGAAGGCAGCTCGCAGCGATATTTTCTCGGCAATCGTGGAAGCGCCGTTTGGTGCGGTCGGTGTGCGCACGTCCGGCGGCGCGATTGCCGAAATGGTTTACTTGCCGGCTAGCTTCGACGAAAAACAGGCTACCGACAAAATCGCGGAAAAAGCGGCAAAGCAGATCGATCAATATCTGCAAGACCCCGATTTCCGTTTCGACCTGCCACTGGCCCAGGTCGGCACCGATTTCCAGCATCGGGTCTGGAAAGTGATTGCCGCGATCCCGCGTGGCGATGTTCTGACCTATGGCGACGTGGCCAAGCTGATTCGTTCGGCACCGCGTGCAGTCGGCCAGGCTTGCGGCGCCAACTGGTTCCCCCTGGTGATCCCCTGCCACCGCGTGACTGCAGCCGGCGGCCTCGGTGGTTTCTCCCATCACGATGACGAAACTGGCTTCCATCTGGGCGTCAAGCGCTGGCTGTTGCAGCACGAAGGCGTCCAGTACGATTGACATGGCCACCCCCTCCAGGCCTTCCGACGCCAGCCAGGCATTGATCGACGACTTTTGCGACAGCTTGTGGCTCGAAGATGGTTTGGCGAAAAATACACTCGATGCCTATCGGCGCGACCTGAGCCTGTTTGCAGGGTGGCTGCACAACGAGCAGGACAAGGGCTTGCTGGAAGCCGGCGCCGAGGACTTGAACGCCTATTTCGCCTGCCGGCACGCCACGAGCAAGGCCACTTCGGCTAATCGTCGGCTGGCGGTATTGAAGCGGTTCTATCAATGGGCGCTGCGGCAAAACAGGATTGCCGTCGATCCCTGTCTGCGCCTGCAATCGGCCAAGCAGCCGCCTCGCTATCCCAAGACTTTGTCGGAAGCCCAGATTGACGCCTTGCTGGCTGCGCCCGACGTCGAGACTGCGCTCGGCCTGCGCGACCGCACCATGCTGGAACTGATGTACGCGAGCGGACTGCGCGTCTCCGAACTGGTCTCGCTCAAATCCATTGAAGTCGGCATGAACGAAGGCGTGTTGCGTGTTACCGGCAAAGGCGGCAAGACGCGCCTGACGCCATTCGGCGAACAGGCGCGCGACTGGCTGGAGCGTTATCTGCGCGAAGCGCGCGGCGCCATCTTGAACGGACAGCTGGCTGACGCCTTGTTCGTCACCGCGCGCGGCGGCGCCATGACGCGTCAGATGTTCTGGGTCTTGATCAAGAAATATGCCGCAGCGGCCGGCATCCATGTGCCGCTCTCGCCGCATACGCTGCGCCATGCGTTTGCCACGCACTTATTGAACCACGGCGCCGACTTGCGCGTGGTGCAACTATTGCTCGGTCATGCCGATATTTCAACAACCCAGATTTATACCCATGTGGCGCGCGAACGCTTGAAAAAATTGCACGCCGAGCATCACCCGCGCGGATAAATTCTGCGGAAAACAGCCGCAGAATTTGGAAGGAATTTGTGCATGGCCGTTCGCAAAAAAGAGCATAAAAAAAGACCACCAAAACTTCGCAAAAAAGTCCGGAAATAGAAAGGTAAGTCAGCACGCAACGTGCTAATCTGGAGTCATGGCAGTCGCATCGAAAAGCAAGTAGAAGTGGTGCGGCCTGTCCAGGGAGCGAGCGGAATGCACACTCGCTAAGTGGTCAATAAGCGGCCGATAGGCAAAAAATACGCAGCCACTGCTGACGCGAAGAAGAATGCATCGTGGACATCAAATTATTGAGCCTATTGGGCCGACTTGGCTCGGTCTTCCATCTTCCTTTGTTTCCGTTCAAACGCGTCTGGCACATGCTGGTCGAGGTGCAGAATCGTGAACGCGTGCGGCTGGTTTCCGAGTTCGCACAGACCAAGGGTCTGATGCCCTTGCTGATGAAGCAACGTAACGGCTACCGCTGGACGGCCGAAGACAAGCGCATGATCCGTGAAAACATTGCGGCCTTGCTCCACATGGGATCCTACCTGATCCTGTTCGCCGCGCCCGGCGGATCCATCATCATGCCCATTCTGGCTTGGTGGCTGGACCGGCGCCGCATCAAACGCCAGAATCAGCCGGCCGCACCGGGCGCGCCGTCGATCGGTTGAGCGTCCGAGGGCGTCCTTTGGGGACGCCTGTGATGCATGCGGGTACAATCCGCGTATAAGCACACACACGGATGTCCGCACGGAAGTAAGCGCAGCCGCATCGAAAATTAGAACAATATGAAGTTTCCCGTCATCGATACCCAAATTTCGCCCGAAGGGCGCCTCGAAGTCTTGTCCAAGTCGGAAGTCGGCAAGCTGCTGGACAACAGCCAGGGCGGTTTGTACAAAGTCTTCCGCAATTGCACGCTGGCTGTTCTCAATTGCGGCAATGTCCTCGACGACGGCAAGGAATTGCTGGAGCGCTACGCGGGCTACGACATCAGCATCGTGCAGCGCGAGCGCGGCATCAAACTCGACATCAAGGGAGCCCCGACCACGGCATTCGTCGACGACGTCATGATCAAGGGCATTCATGAGCACGTGTTTGCCGTTTTGCGCGACGTCATCTACGCCGACAGCGAAGTTACCAATAACCCGCGATTCGACCTGACGACCTCGGAAGGCGTGACCGACGCGGTATTCCATATTCTGCGCAATGCCAACGTGCTGACGCCGCTCAGCAATCCCAACTTGGTGGTGTGCTGGGGCGGGCATTCGATTTCGCGCAGCGAATACGAATACACCAAGCACGTCGGCTACGAGATGGGCTTGCGCGCGCTCGACATCTGCACCGGCTGCGGGCCGGGTGCGATGAAGGGGCCGATGAAGGGCGCCACCATCGGTCACGCCAAGCAGCGCATCACTACCGGACGCTATATCGGATTGACCGAGCCCGGCATTATTGCCGCGGAAGCGCCCAACCCCATCGTCAACGACCTCGTGATCATGCCCGACATCGAGAAGCGCCTGGAAGCCTTCGTGCGGCTCGGTCACGGCATCATCGTCTTCCCGGGCGGGGCCGGCACCATGGAAGAGATTCTGTACATCCTCGGCATCTTGCTGCACCCTGAAAATGCCGACCTGCCTTTCCCCCTGGTCTTCACCGGGCCGCAGAGCGCGCGTCCCTATTTTGAGCAGATCGACCGCTTCGTCGGCGCGACGCTGGGCGCCGAGGCGCAAAAGCATTACAACATCATCATCGACGAACCGGCGCGCGTGGCCCAGGAAATGGCAGCGGGATTGAAACGCGTGCGCGAGTTCCGCAAAGCGCATGGCGATGCCTATTATTTCAATTGGCTCCTGAAAATCGACCAGGAATTCCAGCGGCCCTTTATCCCGACCCACGAGAACATGCGGGCCTTGCGCCTGCACGCCGGCCAGGAAACGCATCAATTGGCCGCCAATCTGCGGCGCGCTTTCTCCGGCGTGGTGGCTGGCAACGTCAAGGACCAGGGCATACGCGCGATCGAACAATATGGTCCGTTCGAGATTTGCGGCGAAGCCGCGCTCATGCAGGAGATGGATGCGCTACTGACCTCGTTCGTTGCACAGCATCGCATGAAGCTGCCGGGCAAGAAATATATTCCCTGCTACCGCATCGTCAAGTGAACGGCGGCAGGAACATATCTCGATGAGCAAGTTGACTTTGGACCGCATGCTGCAATCGCAAGGCTTTGGCGCGCGCAAATACTGCCGGGCGCTGATCGAGGACGGCGAAGTGAGCATAGGCGGTGAGGTGGTCACCGATTACCGTGCGCAGATCGAAACCGATGGCCTGCAATTCACCCTGTTCGACGAAGTCTGGACTTATCGCGAGCATCTCTACATCGTCCTGAACAAGCCGGCCAATTTCGAATGTTCGCGCAAGCCCAGCCATCATCCGGGCGTATTGACCTTGCTGCCGGAGCAATTCATGTGGCGCGAAGTGCAGCCGGTGGGGCGGCTCGATCACGACACCACGGGCATGCTGCTGATGTCGGACGATGGCGCCTTCATCCATGCGCAATCTTCGCCCAAGCGCCATGTGCCGAAACTCTATGTCGCGAGCACACACGAGGCCGTGACCCCCGCATTGATCGAGCAATTGCTGGCCGGCGTCCAGTTGCACGACGAGCCGGCGCCGCTGGCCGCGGTGAGCTGCCGCGCCATAGACGACCATCGCCTTGAAATCGTGCTGGAGCAGGGCAAGTACCATCAGGTCAAGCGCATGCTGGCCGCAGCCGGCAACCACTGCGCCGCCCTGCGTCGTACAGCCATCGGGCAGTTGAGGCTCGATTCGCTCGATCTTGAAGAAGGCGAATGGTGCTATCTCGAAATGGAGCAGCTGGCCTTGCTGGCTTGAGAGGCGACCCATGCAAAGCTTGACGTCCTCCCCGCCCTAAAGGACGGGGATTCCTACATCTAGCGTCGCACGTCCGCGACGGAGAATGTTAATCGCAGCATTGGTATCACGATCATGCAAGCAACCGCAACGACTGCAAGTCCACTCTCTTATTCCAAGGTCTGCGATACCTTTCGGCCTCGACTCGGG
>JAFANH010000071.1 GCA_019232795.1 Burkholderiaceae bacterium | reverse complement strand
CGACACAGCATACTTCGGCGGTATCGCTATCATCATGTGGACATGGTCGGACATCAAATGCCCTTCTTCAATCCTGCTTTCTTTCTGTTCTGCCAGTCGGCGAAATACCTCACCAAGGTGCTTCCTCAGTTCAGCGTACAACGTCTTCCTACGGCATTTCGGTATGAACACGACGTGATATTTGCAATCCCACTTCGTATGGCTTAGGCTATCAAATTCGTCCATCCTGATTCTCCCTTTCATGTGCTTGGCGGCTCACGATTGGGATTTTCTGCGATGGACTCCTGTATCTGTCAAACTTCTGCTGCCTCCCCGGCAAAGCCGGGGGGTCTCCCTTTGTAGGCTAGGGCAGCCGAATTGACGCACGTCGCTCCCAACGCCCTCCAGAGCCAGTATCAACGGCGGCAGATCCCGCCATCCGCGATAAGGGAGAAAGCGCAGCACATGATGATCACAAATACAGCAGTAACGTCGATTGAAGGGAAGAGCGGCAACGGCAATCCGCAATTTCCGCCACAGGGATTCAATAAAACCAGCTGCCACTTTGGTCATGGCATTGAAAACCGTCGAATCAGCGTTTGATGCATCGTGCATATATTTTCCCTCTCATCTGTGACGACGATGCGATCGATACACATAGCAGCACAGCGCCCGCAATCAAGATTGCAGCACAATTGGTCCAGCGTTGCGATGGCCACCTGTGGCTGGAATGAATAATCAGTGCAATTGCCGTAGTCGGCAGGAAGATAGCGCAGATGTCTCGCCACAACCATTGCAAATGCAATCCTGCGGCGAATCGATGATGCACCAACGGCGTCCAAGACAAAAAGAATAAGGCATTCACAACCGCCCATACTGTGCCGGCGCCAATCGCGCCATATCGCATCGTCCCCCAGATCAGTGCAGGCACCAAAAGAGTAATCAGCAAAACATTGCCCCAAAGGTGCAATCGAAGATTTCCTTTGGCGAACTGCAGGTAATACGGGAAAGCGCCCAGCGCAACGGCCCCATTCCCTGTCGCATACAAAGCGAGTATGGGGGCAACCCTGCGGGAGAGTTCCACATCTCCAGTCCAGGCCCAGGCAACCTGCTGCGCGAACAGTCCCAGGAGCAAAGTCGCCGGTACGACAAGTACGCCGACCAGTTGCGTAGTTTCGCGATACAAGGCTAACACTCCCTTTTCGTCCCCTTGCGCGACGAGCCCGCTCATGCGCGGCAGTAACGGAACACTGATCGGCGAACTAAGGACAAAAATGCCACCGGCCATGACGGTTCCCAGAGAGAAGCAGGCATATTCGTCCAACGACAGGAATTTGGACAGCAAAAGCTTATCGCTCTGTGTGAACAGCAGCCATGCCACATTGGCAAACGCGATCGATAGCGAAAATCTCACCAGGCCGCTAAGCGGCTGCGATTCTCGCCCAGTGTGCCCGGAAGGCACGGGACCCGGCAAAAGCGAGCGCGCCTTGAAAAAGAGCAGTGTGGTTTCCAGCAAGGCGACGCCAAGCTGGTAGCTAAAGAAGAGGACCGGCCCGGCGCCGACATAGATCATGACCGGGATTACGAGCAAGAATCGAAGCGTCGTTAAAACGATATTGGCCCCGCTTAGCCAGATCAAACGCTCAAATCCATTGATAGCGCTTCGATACAGACTACTTAGCCAGCGCGCTCCTGCGCCAAACGACATCAGGACCAGGCATTGGCGCACTTCCTCCAAGGGCAGGTTACGCACGTTCAGCCACTTCCCGGCAATGGCATCGGCACCATAACAGATTACCGCGCAACCAGCCAGTGCGACGGCAATAAAGGCCGTTTCGAGAATGCGCAACAGGCGTCGCAAGCGATCAGCGTCGTCTTCCGTTCCCGTGGCATAGCGGGCAGTTTCGCGAGAGAGGGTCGGCGTCAATCCAATATCGAAAAACTGAAACCATGCCTGCATCATGGTAAAGATGCCGACCAGACCATACGCTTCCAGGCCCATATAGCCTACGTAAATTGGCGCCACCAACAAACCTACGCCAGCACCGTAAGCCTGACTGATGTACGTGGCAACGATATTCCACTTCAACGACGGTCTGCTCACCAACTCTCCCTCTCCGGCGCGAGCACTCCCATGACACGATTCATGGGAAGCTCCTAGCGGCGATACAGCACGACCAATGTATCACCCAACAGACGCAAATTTGCGCTGCGCCAAATTGTTCGGAATACCCGCAGCGGCATTTTGATGAGAACTCGCAATACCAATCCATAGGAAAAAGCTCTACATTCACGCCTCATCTTCGCAAACTTATGCGCCAATTCTCCCAACCGCCCCTGCTTGAGCGAGAAAACAATCAAGCTGTGGCAATACAGCTGCATACACTGGCGCAAGGCCGGGACGTCCACACCGAAAGCTGACGCTTGCATCATTGCCTCCCAATATTGGGACAACAATGCCTGCGGCATGGCACTCGATATCGACGTCGCCGAGTGTCGCCGGTAGGCGACCAGATCGCGATTGACGTATCCCAAACGTCCCCTAGACGCAAACAGAATATGAAATAGGTAATCGACCGTCTCGCCGCTCAAACCGAGCAACAGCTGCTTATATTCGGCCCGATAGAGCATTGAGCTGGCATTCAAGAAGTTGCCTTTTGCGACCAAGAAGCTCAGATCGAATTCATCTGGAATGCAAGAATTGAAACGCGCGATGAGCTGGCCGCTGTCATTGATCACGATCGCGTTGCTGTAAATCGCCACACTATCCGGATGCTGCCGCGCAAAGGCAAGCTGCGCGGCCAACTTTCCCGGAAGCCAATAGTCGTCTCCGTCGAGATGGGCAATGTAGTCGCCCGAAGACAAACCAATCAGCGTGCGATAGTTCTGCGATCCACCGACATTTTTCTCGTGAAAGACCGGGTGAACGACTTTCGGATAGCGCTCGGCGTAGCTGGAAATAATTTTTCTCGTATCGTCGGAGGAGCAGTCGTCCCCAACCAGAATTTCGAGATCGACATCAACCTGCTGGCCTACCACGCTCGCCAAGCAGTCTTCAATATAGCGTGCGTGGTTATAAGCAACGATACAAACCGATATCTTCAACCTTCTTCCGATTCCGCGATCAGTGTTTCTCGTTACGTCCAATGGTCGGTTAGTTTCGAAACTCATCACTAGATATTGTAGGAAGCTATGTGTGGGCGCTCGTGCTCGCTAGTCGGTGCAGACCACATAAATGCTTGCCGTGAGTTCGGGATAACGCATGCCAAGAGCATAACAGCCGTCGAGATAGGCATTGTCAATTATTTCGTGTGCAATCAGCTTGTCAAATTGGAAGTTGGCAAAAGGCTTGAAGAATATCCCACCCCTTGCCTCGACATGCAAACCGGCCTGCCGCACATCGCGCTCGAGCGTATCCATGCCATAGGTTCGGCGGTGCCCATGCGCGCGTTCGCCTTCGGTGACCGCACTATTGGACTCGATCAGTCCCATGTTGACGGCAATCTGGCGCGAAGCCGCATCGGCATTCGGAACCACCACGAACAGGCGCCCCCCGGGACGCAGCCAGCCTCGTATGCGGGCAAGCGCAGCGACAGGATCATCCAGGTGTTCCAGCGTGTGAACCAGGAAAATCGCATCGTAGGCCGGTTCGAGATCGGCTTCCTCTATCGTGGAATGAATGAAGCGGACCGTGCCGGGAACTTTTGTCCTGGCGATCGCGATCAGGCTGTCGGCAGCTTCGAGTACCGTCAAATCATCGAAATATTCGGCATACAGCCTGGTCGTTTCTCCCTCAAAACACCCCAATTCCAGCGCGGCGCCCTGCCTCGAGAAAAAAGGTTCGAAGGTTTGCATCATGTAGCGCCGAACCACATAGTCGAAGTCGTAGGCGTAGCGCCTCTCTTCGTTATCCTGGTATTCGCGGTTGTGGTCTCTCACGGGGTTCTCCTGCCATCCTCAAAGAGCGGCTTCTCCCTGCGGGCGATGGCAAGCCGGTCCGTGGAACTGACTTGCGTAACGGGGCAGGAAAGCAGCATAATCGGAACGAATCGAAAGGGTCGAAACAGACATTCCCCATCAGATGCTCACTCTGGCGACAAGTATATGCCATCCTCCGGCTATCGAACATAGCGGTAGCCTTTGCTCCCGCCGCATAGCGAGGTACGTGCGATGAAGGCGGCTATCATGCAGCCTTATTTTTTCCCGTATATCGGTTATTTCCAGCTTATTGCGGCCGCCGATCTGTTCATTGTGTACGACAACATCAAGTACACGAAGAAGGGCTGGATCAATCGCAACAGAATGTTGCAAGATGGGAAAGACAAGTTGTTTTCTCTCCCGCTCAGGAAAGGATCTGATTTTCTCGATGTCCGCGATCGCTTTCTGGCCGCCGATTTCGATCGTGGCAAACTCTTGGCTACATTGCGTGCAGCCTACGCCCGGGCGCCGTATTTTTCCCAAGCATTTCCCCTGATCGAGCGCTGCATCGGCTTCGAAGGGTCGAATCTGTTCGACTACCTTTGCCATGCGTTGACGAATACCTGCGCGTTTCTAGGGATAGAAACCGAAATTCGGATTTCTTCGCAGATCGACATCGACCACACTTTGACCAGTCAGAACAAGGTGCTGGCCCTGTGCGAGGCGGTCGGCGCAGACAGCTATGTCAACGCCATCGGCGGCGTGGAATTGTATTCGAAACAGGACTTTTCCAATAAGGGCATCGCACTGCAGTTCATTCGCACGCGCCCTTTCGAATATGCGCAGTTTGGCGGAGAATTCATCCCGATGTTGTCCATTATCGACGTCTTGATGTTCAATTCGCGCGAGACAATCCGTCAGAACCTGCTGAACAACTACGACTTGATTTGAACCATGTTTAAGTGGAAGAAACTAGGAAAAGCATTCACGCCCCAAGACGTTCGTGACCGCGATTGGCTGCAGGAGTTTGCGCAGGCGCCTGCCACGCTGCTCTTCGACGATTTCATGCGGGTTTACTTTTCCTGCCGGCCGCCGGCAGACGCAAATGGTCAGTACGTCAGCTACTCTGCTTTTGTCGATCTCGACCGCGCCAATCCGATGAAGATCCTGCGCGTCAGCGAAAAGCCGATACTTGCGCTTGGCGGTCTCGGGGAATTTGACGAATTCGGCACCTACCCGGTCTCTGTGATACGCCATGGCGACGAGGTCCGCGCCTATTACGCCGGATGGACACGCTGCGAATCCGTGCCTTTCAATGTCGCGATAGGCCTGGCGATCAGCCGTGACGGCGGCATCACTTTCACGAAACTGGGCAATGGTCCGGTCCTGCCTTATTCGCCGGACGAGCCGTTTGTATTGAGCGGCCCCAAGATACGGCGCTTCAACGGCACCTGGTATCTCTGGTATATCGCCGGGCGCAAGTGGAAAATGGTCGATGGACGGGCGGAACCCGTTTACAAGATTCGCATGGCCGCCTCAAGCGATGGCATTACTTGGGAAAAGATGAATCGCGATCTGATCCCCAGCCGTATCGAGGACGATGAAGCCCAGGCCAGCCCTGACGTGTTTTTCGCCAATGGCCGCTACCATATGTTTTTCTGCTATCGGTACAGCAGCGATTTCCGCGGCAAAGCGCGCGGCTACCGGATCGGCTATGCCTCCAGCGAAAATCTGGTCGATTGGACGCGCGACGATGCCAAGGCCGGCATCGACGTATCCGAACATGGATGGGATGCGGAAATGATCAGCTACCCGCATGTCTTCGAACTGGACGGAAAAATCTACCTTGCCTATCTCGGCAATCAGGTCGGCAGGGAAGGTTTCGGCCTGGCCGTTCTGGATGGAAGGCTCGAATAGGGGCGCCGGCTATGAAATGGAAAAAACTTGGCAAGATCTTCGACCCGACCGAGCATGTTTTGCCGAACGGATGCAAGGAATTCGCGCAGTCTCCGCAGTGCCTGGTGTTCGATGATTTTGTGCGCATCTATTTCTCCACGCGTTCGATAGACAGCAAAAACGGGAAATACCTCAGCCACATCGCTTTTGTCGACATGAGCAAGGATTTCCGCAATGTCATCCGCGTTTCCGATCGCCCCGTCATCCCATTGGGTGAACTCGGCTGTTTCGACGAGCACGGGATTTTTCCCATGAACGTCCTGCGCCACGACAACCTGGTGCTGGGCTATACCTGCGGTTGGAATCGCCGCGTTTCCGTTTCGGTCGATACGGCAATCGGCTTGGCGATCAGTCGCGATGGCGGCTTGACTTTCCAGCGAACCGGCCCCGGTCCGGTGATGGGCGCCACTTTGCATGAACCCTGCCTGGTTGGGGACGCCTTCGTCAAACGCATCGGCGACCGGTTTCACATGTGGTACATATTCGGCACCGGGTGGAAACGCTATGCGGACAATACGACCCCGGACCGCACCTACAAGATCGGCCACGCGGAATCGGCGGACGGGATGAACTGGACCAAGGAAGAGGCAAGACAAATCATTGCTGACCGCCTCGGCGAAGACGAAAGCCAAGCACTGCCGTCGGTCATCGAAATAAGCGGCCGCTATCATATGTTCTTCTGCTACCGCCAGTCTTTCGACTTCCGCACCAACGCACAACGGGGCTACCGCATCGGGCATGCCTGGTCCGACGACTTGAAGAATTGGACGCGCGACGACGCCGGCCTTTCTCTGGAAACTACCGCAGGCGATTGGGATTCGGACATGCAGTGCTACCCTCATGTGACCGAATGCGACGGAAATATTTACCTGCTATATAACGGCAATGCCTTTGGCAGACAGGGTTTCGGACTGGCGCTGTTGGAGCGGTAATGGAAGCGACAATCCAATTCCGGCAAAATACCGCCAGCGCCGATGAAATCGCCCGGCATCTGTCGTGCTGCGATTCCAGCTTCGTTCCCCCACTGAGCAGCAGGGTCGACATTTCGCAGTATGCGAGCAAGATCGCGCAAGCAGCGGAGCGTTTCGAAGCTTATGTCGATGGCGAGTTGATCGGACTGGTCGCTGCATACTGCAATGACCGCATCAATGCCGTTGCCTACATCACCAGTGTCAGCGTGCTGGCGTCCTGGTCCGGCAAGGGCGTCGCCACGCAACTGCTGGACACATGCATCGCACTCGCACGAAACTCTGGCATGCAGCGCATCGATCTGGAAGTGGGATCGGAGAATGAATCGGCCATCGCGCTCTATGCAAAGAAAGGCTTTCACTCCACCTCGAACGACCCGCCATTCCTGACCCTGTCGCTGAAATTGACCGCTTAGACCGGTACGGGGCGCCCGCGGTGTTCAGGCCGGGGAGGCAATAAGGGTGACGATATCGCGAACCAGGTCATCCTCCAGATTCGGATAAATCGGAAGGCACAGGACCTTGATGGCTATTGCCGCCGCAACGGGCAGATTGTCGCGGCGCGCGGACGCCAATCCGCGATACATCGGGAAATCGGAGATCAGGGGATAAAAATAGCGACGCACCCAAACGCCTTGCTCCCGCAGCCACTCGTAGAGGGCGTCGCGAGATAGAGGATATTGCTCCTCTACCAGAATGGGGAAATAGGAATAGTTCAGGCTCTGCTCATCCCGCGGCAGGACGCAGCGGATGCCAGGGACCGCATTCAGTAAATCGACGTAGAGCGCACCGATTTCCCTGCGCCGAGCCAGCGCAAGATCGACACGCTGCAACTGCAGCAAGCCCAGCGCCGCGTTGAATTCGCTCATCTTTCCATTGATGCCCGGTGCGGCGACCGTGACCTCATCGACATAGCCGAAGTTTTTCAATTGATCGATGCGATGTTTGGTTTTCGCATCCGGACAGACGATGGCACCGCCCTCAAAGGTATTGAACACCTTGGTGGCATGAAAGCTCAGCACCGACAAATCACCGTGCCGCACTATGCTTCCACCCTTGTCTTTCACGCCGAAAGCGTGGGCGGCGTCATAGATCACCTTGAGATTGTAGATGTCGGCAATATTCTGGATGGCATCGACGTCGCACGGCTGTCCGTAGCAGTGGACCGGCATGATGGCGGTCGTTTGCGGCGTGATGGCGGCCTCTATCTGCCCCGGGTCGAGGTTGAAAGTGCGCGGATCGATATCGACGAACACGGGCTTGATGCCGTTCCATAGCAGCGAGTGCGCCGTCGCCACGAACGAATACGGCGTGGTGATTACCTCACCGGTGACGCGTAGTGCCTGCAATGCGGTAATCAGGGCCAGCGTACCGTTACTGAACAGGGCCAGGTGCTTCACGCCGAGATACTTGCACATGGCTTCCTCCAGCTCGCCATGGAAGGGGCCGGCATTGGTCAATATCCTGCTGTCCCAGATCTTTTCAAGATAAGGCAGGAAATCGTCAAGGGGCGGCAAGTCCGGTTGCGTGACGTAGATTTTCTTTTCAAAACTCATTACTTCTCCGCCCATTCACATGTTTGGAAGCACACTCAACGGGAACGAAATGCCCTCGACGAACCACATGGCCGATCGACGGGCTTGTGTCATCGTACTGCAAGCAATGCCTCTTTGCATCTATCTTTTCCGTTGCGCCGAGCGGCGGCTCTTGCGCCGCTTTTTGAACCACAACTTCAGCCGGCGCAGAGCTTTTGTCCACACTCCCTGTTTGGCGATGCTGTGCGTCCGTACACCGACCAGGATCACCGAAGTATTGTCCTTGCCGCCGTTCTCGTTTGCCCGCGCGATCAAGGCATCGCAGGCGGCGTCGAGATTTGAAGACGTTCCATGCAGGATTTGGGCGATCTCCTTGGTCGACAGCATGTCCGACAAGCCATCGGTGCACAGCAGATACAGGTCGTCCGGCTCGGTCTGATGATCGTGGATTTCCGCCTGCACTTCGTAATCGATGCCCATGGCCTTGGTAACCAGGTTGCGGTGCGGCGAAAAGCGCGCCTGTTCGGCCTCGATCAAACCGGCATCAATCTGTTCCTGCAAGACGGAATGGTCGCGTGTGATTTGCGTGAGCGTGCCGCGGCGCAGACGATAGGCGCGCGAATCGCCGACATGGGCGACCGTCACCCTATCCGCATGAAAAATCGCTGCGACCAGCGTCGTGCCCATGCCGCGATAGCGCGGCTCGCTGCGTGCCGAATCCAGGATCGCCGTATTGGCGCGCGAGACCGAACGCGTCAGCAGCTGTTGCACGAATTTGACGTGATTGACATGGCCGTTCCAGTCGTGATTGCGCAACTGTTCCGTCAGACTCTCGTGCAGAGTCGATGTCGCTATGGCACTGGCAACTTCGCCCGCACTGTATCCCCCCATCCCATCGGCCAATACCACCAGACCGGCCTCCTTGCTATAGGCAAAGGAATCTTCGTTGTGCGGACGCACCAAGCCCGTGTCGGTCTTTGCGGCGACTTGCAGCTCGACGAGATGGGCCATGGGTTGACGGCTCGCAGGAGTTCTGATGGCGACAATCGATAGAGCAATGTAACCCAAATTGCCGGAATTGCGGCGGTAACAGGCCTGCAGAAAGTGAAATTTTGCGAGACGTCGCGGAGGACACCTGCTACCGGTTGCAACCGCAACGTGCTGCCCGGCTTGGGGGAGGGGATAAAAAAGGGGGATAACGGGGTGGCGGCCGCACGGTGGCGGACGCCACCGTGCAAACCGCACCAGACTTGCAGAACTTACAGAATCGACTTCAGCAAACGGCCCATCTCAGACGGGTTCTTCGTCACTTTGATGCCGCAGGCTTCCATGATTTCGAGTTTGGCCTGCGCCGTGTCGGCGCCGCCCGAGATCAACGCGCCGGCATGGCCCATGCGCTTGCCCGGAGGCGCGGTGACGCCGGCGATGAAGCCGACCACCGGCTTCTTCATGTTGTCCTTGATCCAGTAGGCGGCATTGGCTTCGTCCGGGCCGCCGATTTCACCGATCATGATGACGGCATCGGTGTCGGGATCGTCGTTGAAGGCCTTCATGATGTCGATGTGCTTCAAGCCGTTGATCGGGTCGCCGCCGATGCCGACTGCCGACGATTGGCCCAGGCCCAGCGCCGTCAACTGCCCCACTGCCTCATAGGTCAGCGTGCCGGAACGCGACACCACGCCGATGCGGCCTTTCTTGTGGATGTGGCCCGGCATGATGCCGATCTTGATTTCGTCCGGCGTGATCAAACCGGGGCAGTTCGGTCCGAGCAGCAAGGTCTTGCTGCCGGCCTTGGCCATGCGGTCCTTGACTTCCATCATGTCGCGTACCGGGATGCCTTCGGTAATGCAGATGGCCAGATCAAGCTCGGCTTCCACTGCTTCCCAGATGGCGGCAGCGGCGCCGGCCGGCGGCACGTAGATTACCGAGACATTTGCGCCGGTCTTGGCCTTGGCTTCGGCAACGTTGGCGAAAATCGGGATGCCTTCGAAGTCTTCACCGGCCTTCTTCGGATTGACGCCGGCCACGAAGCAATTCTTGCCGTTGGCGTAATCGCGGCACATGCGCGTGTGGAACTGGCCGGTCTTGCCGGTAATGCCTTGGGTAACGACTTTGGTGTCTTTGTTGATCAGAATCGACATGTTTATTCCTTGTGCAATTATTTTCCGTTGGCCGCGGCAACAACCTTTTGCGCGGCTTCTTCCATGGTGTCGGCAGCGATGATCGGCAGACCCGATTCGGCCAGCATCTTCTTGCCCAAGTCTTCGTTGGTGCCTTTCATGCGCACCACCAGCGGCACGTTCAGGGACACGGCGCGCGAAGCGGTGATCACGCCTTCGGCGATCACGTCGCATTTCATGATGCCGCCGAAGATATTGACCAGAATTGCTTTCAGGCCGGGGTTCTTCAGCATGATCTTGAAGGCTTCAGTCACTTTCTCGGCCGTGGCGCCACCGCCGACGTCGAGGAAGTTGGCCGGTTCGCCGCCGAACAGCTTGATGGTATCCATGGTCGCCATGGCCAGGCCGGCGCCATTGACCAGGCAGCCGATGTTGCCGTCGAGCGAAATATAGGCGAGGTCGAATTTCGAGGCTTCGATTTCGGCCGGATCTTCTTCGTCGAGATCGCGATAGGCAACGATCTCTGGGTGACGGAACAAGGCGTTGGAGTCGAAGTTGAACTTGGCGTCGAGCGCGATCACCTTGCCGCTGCCGGTCAGGATCAGCGGATTGATTTCGGCCAGCGAAGCGTCGGTCTCCCAGTAAGCCTTGTAGAGGCCTTGCAGCTGGGCGCGCGCATCGGCGATCGACGCGGCCGGCACGCCGATCTTGGCGGCGATCGCGTCGGCATCGGCATCGGTCAAGCCGACCGAGGGATCGATCGCGACTTGATGAATCAGCTCGGGATGCTTGGCCGCGACTTCCTCGATGTCCATGCCGCCCTCGCTCGATGCCATCAGCACCACGCGCTGGCTGACACGGTCGGTCACCATGCTGACGTACAGTTCTTTCTTGATGTCGGCGCCTTCCTCTATCAGCAGACGGCGAACCTTCTGGCCTTCCGGACCGGTCTGGTGGGTGATCAACTGCATGCCGAGGATATTGGTCGCGTACTCTTTCACCTGGTCGAGCGACTTCGCCACTTTCACGCCACCGCCCTTGCCGCGGCCGCCTGCATGGATCTGCGCCTTGACGACCCACACCGGGCCGCCCAGCGTTTCCGCAGCCTTCAGCGCTTCGTCGACAGACACGCAGGGGATGCCGCGCGGCACCGTGACTCCAAACTTGCGGAGGATTTCTTTAGCCTGATACTCATGGATTTTCATGCGAACGTCCCTTCAAACGCTTAATGCGAAAAGTAGTGGAAATGGTTATTGGATAAATCAGACAGGCTCGGGCGCAGGCAACCCTTCGATCGCCCAACGCGGATAGTATTTCGCGACCACCGGACCGTCGGTGCGCAAGGCATGGCAACCGTCGAGCTGGAAAGGCTTCTTTCCCTGGTCGGTATGCGGATCGAATTCTTCACCGGCAAAGGCCTGAATGGCAGCGGTCGGCAATACGGTGGCCAATTCGCTCAAGTGCGTGCAACCCGCGGTTCCGCCCATGCGTCCCAGCAGTGCAAAGCGGAACCCCTTGACCAGGTTAAGGCCGACCAACTGGTCATATGCCGGGCCGATGGTATCGCAGTGGCCGCGATAAGGCACCGCGTCTGACGAGGCCGCGACGTCGAGAATGTCGAATTTCCGGTTGATGGTCACGCGTATGGACAAGTCATGCAGCGCAGCGCCGGCCGGCAACATGCCTGCTTCCAGCGCGATGGGGCTGGTCTTGGTGTCGGTGATGCGTGCTTCGAGGTCCCATAAACCGTCGTCGCGCGCGAACGCTTCGACCTGGATGGTCCGCGTGTGCTTCAGGGCGCGGCGGGATGTCGGTAAAGGCAAGGGCATAAGGATGATGCCGGCGAGGCGATCAAAAATACTGCCGCATTTGCGCGTCGCCGCCATAGCTTCTATGACGGCAGCCGCTCTTGCGGCGCTGCAAAAACTGTGGAAGTGTAGCACAGCTACGCTTGGCAAGCCGATTTTGGTCAGGCCAATTCGACTATCCGGTCGGCTCCAAAGCATTTGGCTGATGCATGACGGGCGTGAGGGGTTGCAACGACATGAGCTGCGGCGATCAGCAATGACAATTAGGCAATGTTTGCCCACCGGCTCAACATCGGCAGCCGCAGCTGGCCGGCCATGCTTTTGAGTCTGGGCTAATTTAAATGGTGTTCCAGCGCTTTGATTGCCGCCTGTATGGCCGCATGAGAAAAACCGCGCTGCTGCAGGAAACGCATATATTTCGCTCGCTGCCCGGCGTCGGCTGGCGGAACGCCGTATTTCCGGGCTAACACCGCACTGGCGCGCGCCGCTTCGTCCGCCGTCAGCTCCTGCCTTACTTCCGCAATCACCTGCCCGGTGATGCCGTGACTTTGCAACTCCATCAAGATACGGCTGTTGCCAAACCGCGCGGCACGGCGCCGCACCAGCGTCTCGCAGAAACGCTCCTGCGACAACAGGGCAGCCGCCTGCAACTGGTCGAGCAAGGCTTCGACGTCGTCGCCCTCTTGTGCATAAGCCGCCAGCTTGCGGCCCAACTCCAGGCGACTATGTTCGCGCGCCGACAAATACCGAAGAGCCCGCGCCTTCAGGCTCAATTGCATCTTTGCCATGGTGTAGTCCTATGGTCCCAAAGGCGCGGGAGTCGGCCCATCACGTGATCTGCACGGTGTGCCGCCGTGTGCTGGCGTGTGGCGCCTTGTACGGCTTACACCACTTCCTTGGCTTCTTTCGCTTCCTTCGATTCTTTGGCTTCCTTGCCGGCCTTCTTCGCTGCGGGTTCGGCAGCAAGCGCAGCCAATTCGGGAACGCCCAGCGCCACACGCACCTTGTTTTCGATTTCGCGCGCCAGTTCCGGGTTTTCCTTCAGATAATTGCGCGCGTTGTCCTTGCCTTGACCGATGCGCTCGCCGTTATAGCTGTACCAGGCGCCCGATTTCTCGACCACCTTGACTTCGGATCCCAGATCGAGAATCTCGCCTTCGCGCGAAGTGCCTTCTCCATACAGGATGTCGAAATGCGCTTCCTTGAACGGGGGCGCCACCTTGTTCTTGACCACCTTGACCTTGGTTTCGCTGCCGATCACTTCGTCGCCGGCCTTGATCGATCCCGTACGGCGGATATCCAGGCGAACCGAAGCGTAAAACTTCAAGGCATTGCCGCCCGTGGTGGTTTCAGGATTGCCGAACATGACACCGATCTTCATGCGAATCTGGTTGATGAAGATCACCAGGGTATTGGTGCGGTTGATCGAACCGGTCAATTTCCGCAGCGCTTGCGACATCAGGCGCGCTTGCAAACCCGGCAGCGAATCACCCATGTCACCTTCGATTTCAGCGCGCGGCGTCAAGGCTGCAACCGAGTCAATCACGATCAGGTCGACACCGCCGGAACGCACCAGCGCATCGGTAATTTCCAGGGCCTGCTCGCCGGTATCGGGTTGGGAAATCAGCAGGTCGCCCAAATTGACGCCGAGTTTTTGTGCATACACAACGTCGAGTGCATGCTCGGCATCGATAAACGCGCAAGTCCCGCCCAGCTTTTGCATTTCAGCGATGGCTTGCAGGGTCAACGTGGTCTTACCCGAAGATTCCGGACCGTAAATTTCCACCACGCGGCCGCGCGGCAAACCGCCGACACCCAGCGCGATATCCAGACCCAGGGAGCCGGTGGACACCACCTGCACCTCTTCAGCCACGGCGCCATCTTCCATGCGCATGACCGAGCCCTTGCCGAACTGCTTTTCGATTTGAGCCAGCGCTGCCGCCAATGCGCGTGCTTTTTCAGAGTTTGCGGGATTCTTTTTGTCGTCCATGAGCTTCTTTCAATAGTGGTGGCGTGATTTCAAGTGGCTTGCTGCGTCGGCGCCATTCAACGCGATTTCGATGACAGGTTGTACTGTATAAAAAAACAGTGCTTTGTGCAAGCAGCATGGAGAAAATTTTTAAATATTTATTGAATTGTCAAAAAGCAAACAAACTGGAGCCCATCATGCCTGTCTAAGATTGGTCGCCTGCGGTGGTGGAAGAGTAAGCTTATCCGGCAGTCCTTTTTTTGGCGAACACCCTAGGCCCAGCCATGCTCACTGCAATATTGACGGATCTGCACGCAAATCGTGAGGCGGTAACCGCTTGCCTCGGCAGCGCAGAACAACGCGGCGCCGAACGCTATGTCTTTCTCGGCGATCTGGTCGGCTACGGCGCCGATCCGGCTTGGGTCGTCGATACCGTCCGCACTTACGTTGAGTGTGGTGCATTGGCTGTGTGCGGAAACCATGACGAGGCAACTGTGCAGGAAGCGCGAGAGCAGATGCATCCCGAGGCACGCGCTGCCATTGCCTGGACGCGTTCCCGGCTCAATTCCGATCAGCTCGGATTCCTGCGCAATCTGCCGTTCACCGCCAGCGACAACGAGTGCCTTTACGTGCACGCCGAAGCCTCGCAACCGCGGGAATGGAGTTATGTGCTCGGCCCCCAGGAGGCGATGCTCAGCATACTGGGAACCGGGAGCCGCATTACTTTCTGCGGTCATGTTCACGAACCCGCGCTCTACGAACTGGCGCCAAACGGCGAAATATCCGCTTCCATGCCTGAGGCAGGCAACGCCATTGCGCTGCATGCCCATCGCCGCTGGCTGGCAGTCATAGGCTCGGTCGGCCAGCCGCGCGACGCCAACCCGGCCGCCTGCTACGCTTTGTACGATGACGAGGCCAGCGAATTGACCTACGTTCGCGTGCCTTACGACCACGCTACCACGGCAAATAAAATCCGTGCCGCCGGCTTGCCCGACTTTTTCGCCTACCGGCTGGCATTGGGAATTTGATGTTCATCACGCAGGCATCGCCGTATTCGGCCAGCCCGTTCTGCCGGGAAACACTATGCGCACAAGGCGAGGCATTGCGTGAACATGCAGGAAACATTCTCCATGTTGACTAATACCGGTCTGCGATTTTGCCCAACCGGCATTTGCCGTTCGGCTTCCCGGCTACAGCGCGGGCAAGCCACTGGCTTGTTCGAGAGAGTGTGCCTGACGAAACCAATTGACACCTGATGTCGTCGCTCCCAAGCTATTGGATCAACGCTTCGACACCTTACAAATCAATTTGAAGGAGATACGGTATGAAGAATTCAGTCTGGATGATCGCTATGCTGATTGGCTGCGCCACGGCAGGTGTTGCTGTTACCGACGACACGGCAGCCAAGGGGACTCCCGCGTGAGAACAAGGCCATAACTATCGCTTTGGCGAGTAGGTAAATTACGATGGCTTTGTGTTCAGGGCGAAATCAGGCAGCGCCCACAAGCGCCCCAATCCGCAGGCAGACGACGGTTGGGAAAAAATGAGCGAGTGCGGCGAAAAATCGAAAAGGGGCCATCCCCTGTGACATGAGCAACCAGACGACGGTAACGTCGGCGCAAGCGGACTCCGCCACGCGCGACACCAAGGCGCGTTACGATTCACTGAAATACGATATGGGCAAAGCCAAGCCGGTCAATGGCCCGTCCCAGGGAGGTCTTTGATCGGCGAAAAACCCCGGCGGCCGATCAGCTCGGCCCTCAGGGATTAGACGACGATGGTTTGATGCTCACCAGTGACGCGTTCGCGGATTTCGCCGATACGGTACACGGTTTCGCCGGCAGCGCGCAATTGCGCCATGGCTGCATCGGCATTTTCCTTGGCAACGATCACGGTCATGCCGATACCGCAATTGAATACGCGGTGCATTTCGGCGTCGGCCACGCCGCCATGCTGCTGCAGCCAACCGAATAGCGGGGGCATGGTCCAGGCATCGCGCTGCAGGACGGCGGTCAGGTTCGGCTGCAGCACGCGCGGAATGTTTTCCACCAGGCCGCCACCGGTAATGTGCACCATGCCCTTGACTTCGAGCGACGCCATCAGCGCCAGCAAGGGTTTGACGTAGATGCGTGTGGGCTCGATCAACACGTCCGCCAGCTTGCGGCCATGGAAATCGGCGTTCAAATCCGGCTGCGCCACTTCAATGATCTTGCGCACCAGCGAATAGCCGTTGGAGTGGATGCCGGAAGAGGCCAGGCCGAGTACCACGTCGCCCGGGACGATCTTGCGGCCGTCGACAATCTTGGCTTTTTCCACGGCACCGACCGCAAAGCCGGCCAAGTCGTACTCGCCATCGGGGTACATGCTCGGCATTTCAGCCGTTTCACCGCCGATCAGCGCACACCCAGCCATTTCGCAGCCGGCCGCAATACCCTTGATCACGTCGGTCGCCGTGGGGACGTCGAGCTTGCCGCAGGCAAAATAATCGAGGAAAAACAGCGGCTCGGCACCCTGCACGAGAATATCGTTGACGCTCATGGCCACCAGGTCGATGCCGACCGTATCGTGCTTGTTCAGGTGAAAAGCCAGTTTCAGCTTGGTGCCGACACCGTCGGTACCGGATACCAACACCGGCTCCTTGTATTTCTTGCTGACCTCGAACAAGGCGCCGAAGCCGCCAATGCCGGCCAGCACGCCTTCGCGCGCCGTGCGCTTGGCGAAGGGCTTGATCGCCTCGACCAGGGCATCCCCCGCATCGATGTCGACGCCGGCGTCACGGTAGGAAAGAGATACGTTCGAAGTGGATGTCATGATGAGTTTGGCGGCAGAGACGGTAAAATAAGCGGTTATTGCCAGGAATGCCCGAAGGCCCGGGGTATTCCAAGCCAGGCAGACCCGTATTTTAGCAAATTGCCTTATTTGCCCCCTAATTTCATGCCATTTTCCATATCGCCGGAGCAAAAACAAACCGTTTTATGGCTTGCCGTTGCCGCCGCACTGCTCTGGCTGCTGGTTTCGCTGGGGCCGGTGCTGACGCCGTTTATTGCGGCCGGTATCCTGGCCTATGCCTTGAATCCCGGCGTGGATTGGCTGGCTTCGTGGCGGCTGGGCCGCTTTCACCTGCCGCGTTCGCTGGCTGTCACAGTAATGGTTCTCCTGTTGTTTGCCGCCGTATTGGCCTTGGTGCTGGTGGTGGCGCCGGTGCTGCGCACCGAGAACCTGCTGTTGCAGGAACAGATTCCGACCTTCCTGGTCCGCCTCAATACCTTCCTCGGGCCGCTTTTGCGGGAATATGGACTGCATGTCCAATTGGACAGTGCCGGCATCAAGAGCATCGCCACCCAATATTTCAGCAGCAGCGGCGAAGAGATCGGGCGCGCCATCCTGTCTTCCGCCAAGGTCGGCGGAATTGCGGTACTGGGCTGGATTGCCACTTTCGTGCTGATTCCCGTCGTCCTGTTCTATCTGCTGCTCGATTGGCATGCCCTGCTGGCGCGCCTGCTAAACGGCGTGCCGCGCCGCTGGGTCGATCGCGTCGCCGGATTCGCGCAGGAGGTCGACGGCTTGCTGGCGCAATATCTGCGCGGCCAATTGACCGTCATGCTGGTATTGGCGGCCTATTATTCGATTGCCCTGACGCTATGCGGCTTCGACGTCGCCCTGCCGGTTGGATTGGTGACCGGTTTGCTGGTGTTCATCCCCTATCTCGGTTTCGGGCTCGGCCTGGCGCTGGCCACCATCGCCGCAATCCTGCAGTTCGATGGCTGGCAAGGCTTGATCTTCGTTGGCGTCGTCTACGGCTGCGGCCAGATCCTGGAAGGATTTTTCCTGACGCCGCGCCTGGTTGGCGAGCGCATCGGCCTGCATCCGCTGGCCGTGATCTTCGCTTTGCTGGCGTTCGGCCAGCTATTCGGCTTCGTCGGCGTGCTGCTGGCCTTGCCCGCTTCCGCCATCGTCATGGTCGCAATCAAGCACCTCCGTCATTCCTACCTGAGCAGCAGTTTCTACACGCGATGATGATGAGGCAGATGTTGTTAGGCCTGGAGGCCGTCAAGCCGCAAACGCTGGACAATTTTGTCAGCGGCACCAATCATGAATTGATGCAGTTGCTGACGGGGCTTGCCGCCGCGAATCGTGCTGCTGAACATACCGGCGAACGCTTCATTTATCTTTGGGGCGAGCCCGGCGCCGGCAAAACGCATTTATTGCGGGCACTGGCAAACCAGCCCGCGGCGCGCTACATTGCGGCCGATGCCGGCGAATCGGTTTTTCTTTTCGATGAGAGCGTCCGGCTCTACCTGCTGGACGATTGCGACAAGCTGTCGGCAGCTTCGCAAGTCGCAGCTTTCGCGCTGTTCAACCAAGTGCGCGAACATGGCGCCGTCATGGTTTCCGCCGGTGCAGTCGCTCCGGCCGGCCTGGCCCTGCGCGAAGACTTGCGTACCCGGCTCGGCTGGGGCCTGATCTACCAGGTGCACCCGCTGACAGACGAAGAAAAGATTTCCGCCCTCACCCAGGCTGCGGCAGCACGCGGCGTGACGCTCTCTCCCGGCGTGATACCCTACCTCATCACGCATTTCCGGCGCGATATGCGCTCTCTGGTCTCCATGCTCGACGCCCTCGATACCTATTCACTCGAAACCAAACGGCCGATGACGCTGCCTCTGCTGCGCGAATTGCTGCAACTGGAAAGCGAGCCTACATGAATCTGGCCCTGTTCGACCTCGACCATACTCTGATCCCGCTCGACTCGGATTACGAGTGGGGGCAGTTCCTGGTAAAGATCGGTGCGGTTGAGCCCGATGCCTTCGCGCGCCGCAATGCCGAATTCTTCGCGCAATACCAGGCCGGCACGCTCGACCCGGTCTTGTATCTCGACTTCGCGCTCGGCACGCTGGCGCGCTTCAAACGCAGCCAGTTGGACCAGTGGCATGGCCGCTTCATGCGCGAAGTGATAGCCCCCGTGATCCTGCCTCAGGCGCACGAGTTGCTGCAAAAGCACCGCGACGCCGGCGACCTGATCTGCATCGTTACCGCCACCAACCGTTTCGTGACTGCACCGATCGCCGCGGCGCTCGGCGTAACGCATCTGATTGCCGCCGAACCCGAATACACGGTCGACGGCGAGGTGACTGGCAGGCTGCGCGGCACACCCACGCAAGGCGAGGGCAAGGTAACGCATACGCGCGCCTGGCTGGCCGGCATGGGCAAATCGCTGGCAAGCTTCGAGCAGACGCATTTCTATAGCGACTCCGCGGCCGACCTGCCCCTGCTGTCGGCCGTTACGCATCCGGTTGCCACCAACCCCAACGCCAAGCTGGCCGCCCACGCGCGCGAACACGGCTGGCCTATTTTGAATCTATTCGACCATAGCGTTCAATGATAAAAAAACTGATTCGCCGCATTCTCGGAACCAAGGAACAGCCGGCATCCGCGGCCAATGAACCGACGGTGCTCGGCGCCAAGGAACATGCGATCGATCCTCGCATGCTGTCGCCGAATGCTGTCAAGGTGACCAAAACGCTGCAGGATGCCGGCTTCAAGGCCTTCATCGTCGGCGGCGCCGTGCGCGACCTGCTGCTCGGTGTCAAACCCAAGGATTTCGACGTTGCCACCGACGCCACTCCGGAGCAGGTAAAGCGCCTGTTCCGGCGCGCCTTCATCATCGGCAAGCGCTTCCAGATTGTCCATGTGATGATGGGGCAGGAACAGATCGAGGTCACCACCTTCCGCGGCGCTTCCTCCGACGGCGCGCCCAAGGATGTGCATGGCCGCGTGCTGCGCGACAACACCTTCGGCGAACAGCATGAAGACGCGGTGCGGCGCGACTTTACCGTCAATGCCATGTATTACGACCCGGCGACGCAAAGCGTGCTCGACTACCATGGCGGCGTGGCCGATATCCGCAGCAAGACGCTGCGCATGATAGGCGCGCCGGAGGCGCGCTATCGCGAAGATCCGGTACGCCTGCTGCGCGTGGTGCGCTTCGCCGCAAAACTGGGCTTCACCATCGAACCGGCTACACGCGCACCTATCGCCGTGATGGCGCCGCTGATCAACAACGTCCCGGCCGCGCGCGTGTTCGACGAAATGCTGAAGCTGCTGATGAGCGGCCAAGCCCTGGCTTGCCTGCAGCAGTTGCGCAAGCAGGGTCTGCATCACGGCTTGCTGCCGCTGCTCGACGTCGTGCTCGAACAGCCGCTCGGAGAGAAATTCGTGACGCTGGCGCTGAACAACACCGACCAGCGCATCAAGCAAGGCAAACCTGTTTCGCCCGGCTTCCTGTTTGCTTCGCTGCTTTGGCATCAAGTGCTGGAGAAGTGGACGGCTTACCAGACAGCCGGCGAATATCCGATTCCGGCCCTGCACCTGGCCGCCGACGAAGTGCTGGACGCGCAAACGGAAAAGCTGGCCCTGCAACGCAAGATCGCCTCCGACATGCGCGACCTGTGGGCCATGCAGCCGCGCTTTGAGCGCCGCATCGGCAAATCGCCCTACAAGCTGCTGGAACACCCGCGCCTGCGCGCCGGCTACGACTTCCTGCTGCTGCGCTGCGAATCGGGCGAAATCGACCGCGAGATCGGCGATTGGTGGACCGCCTTCATGGAAGCCGACGGCGCCGGGCGCGAGGCCCTGCTGGCGCAAAAGCCCAAAGACGGCGGCGAGGCTGCTGCTGCCAAGAAACGCTCTCGCCGGCGCCGCTCGCGGCGCGGTCCGGGTAAGGATGCTGGAGGCGCCGAAGGCGCGGCATAAAGCATGTCGGTTCTGAGCTACATCGGCATCGGCGCCAATCTCGGCGATGCCAGCACAACCGTGCAGCAGGCGATTGCAAAGCTGGCGGCACTGCCGGCGACGGCACTGCGTGCGCAATCGAGCCTGTTCCGCACCACGCCCATCGATTCGCACGGCGACGATTACATCAACGCCGTCGTCTGCATAGCTACCGCTCTCGATGCACACGAGCTGCTGCTGGCATTGCAAGCGATTGAGGCGGAGCACGGACGCGAACGCCCTTACATCAACGCGCCGCGTACGCTAGACCTCGATATTTTGCTGTACGGCGACCACCGCATCGAAAGCGAGACGCTGACGGTGCCGCACCCACGCCTGACGCAACGCGCGTTCACCCTTATCCCGCTGTTGCAGCTCGATCCCTTCATCAGCATTCCGGGAAAAGGGTCGGCCCATCAATTTGCACCCGGCGTAGCCGATCAAGCCATTACCCGTATCGGGGCATAATCCCGATTCAGGCATCGATACCGCATTCTCGACACCACATTCTCGAAACTAGCGTACATGGATCTCGATCGCTGCAAATTCATCGTGGTGGAAGGCCCGATCGGCGTGGGCAAGACCTCGCTGGCGCGCAAACTGGCCCAGGGCCTGGGGGGACAGACCCTGCTCGAACTTCCGCAGGAAAATCCGTTTCTGGAAAAATTCTATCGGGACGCCGCGCGCTATGCGCTGCCGGCCCAGATGTTCTTCCTGTTCCAGCGCATGAACCAGTTGCGCGATCTGGCCCAGACCGACTTATTCAGCGCCCCGGTCATTTCCGATTTTCTGCTGGACAAGGATCCGATTTTTGCCGAACTCACACTGGGCGACGATGAATTGAGCCTGTACCGCCAGCTATACGAACATCTGCGCCCACAAGCGCCGAAGCCCGATCTGGTAATCTATCTGCAGGCGGAGCCGGAGGTTTTGATCGAACGGATCAAGAAGCGCGCAATACCGATGGAAAGCGACATTTCCGAGGCCTACCTGGTCCGACTGTGCGAAAGCTACAGCCGCTTCTTTTATCATTATGAAACCGCGCCGCTGCTGACCGTCAACGCGACGAATCTGAACCCCATCGACCGCGACGACGATTTCAACTTGCTGGCGGCGCGCATCAAAAACATGCGCGGCAAGCGCGATTTTTTTAATCTTGGGGATTGATCATGGCTGGATATTTGCAAGACAAGCACGCTGCGGGACAAGTGCAGGAGAACAAGCAGGGCACGCTGCGTACCCGAGCAGTCACCGCACCTGGCCTGCAAACCATGCGCGAATCGGGCGAAAAGATCACGATGCTGACCTGCTACGACGCCAGCTTCGCCGCTCTCATGGACCGCTGCGGCGTCGACGTGCTGCTGGTCGGCGACTCGCTTGGCATGGTCTGCCAAGGCCAGCTGTCGACGTTACCGGTCACGCTCGACGAGATCGCCTATCACACCGCAAGCGTGGCGCGCGGCAACCAAACGGCCTTGCTGGTTGCCGACATGCCGTTCGGCACTTACGGCACACCCGAAACGGCCTTTGCCAACGCTGTCAAGCTGATGCAGGCCGGCGCGCACGTGGTTAAACTCGAAGGCGGCGCCTGGCTGGCCGAGACGGTGTACTTTCTCGTCGAACGCGCCGTACCGGTCTGTGCCCACGTCGGCCTGACGCCGCAATCGGTGCACCAGTTGGGCGGTTACAAGGTACAGGGCAAGACCACGGCCAGCGCCGAACAGCTATTGACCGATGCCCTGGCTCTGCAGCATGCCGGCGCTTCGATGATCGTCATCGAGGCAATCCCTTCCACGCTAGGCAAGCAGGTGACCGATTCCCTGTACATCCCCACCATAGGCATCGGCGCCGGCCCCGATTGCTCCGGTCAGGTGCTGGTGATGCATGACATGCTGGGCGTGTTCCCCGGCAAGAAAGCCCGCTTCGTGAAGAATTTCATGGAGGGTCAGTCCAACATCGATGCCGCCGTGCTGGCCTATATTGCCGCGGTCAAGGACGCTTCCTTTCCGGCCCCCGAACACTGCTTCTGACCCTAAGTTCTGCCTCCGTTCAACTCCCCTCGCCCGCTTGCGGGAGAGGGGACGGGGGAGAGGGTAGCGCCTACTTGCCCTGATACTGCTGCAGCGTATTTGCCAGCAGCGCCGGCAATTCTTCCGCACCGCTTACTGCCAGCCCGAGGTCGCGCAACAGGCCGTCGTGCACGCCATACACCCAGCTGTGGATGGTGAGTTCCTGGCCGCGCTCCCACGCGTCCTGCACGATCGTGGTCTGACAGACGTTGATCACTTGTTCGATCACGTTCAATTCACACAGGCGGTCTTGACGGTCGCGGTCTTTCACGACTTCGCCGAGGTAACGCTCGTGCTTTTGATGCACGTCCTGCACGTGACGCAGCCAGTTGTCGGCCAAGCCGACGCGCCGGCCCGTCATGGCCGCATGTACGCCCGAGCAGCCGTAATGGCCGCAAACGATCACGTGCTTGACCGACAAGACGTCGACGGCGAATTGCAGTACCGACAGGAAATTCAGATCGGAATGGACCACCACGTTGGCAATGTTGCGGTGGACGAATACCTCGCCAGGAGGCAAGCCCATCAACTCGTTGGCCGGCACGCGGCTATCGGAACAGCCGATCCACAAATAGTCGGGGGTCTGCTGGATGGCCAGCTTCTTGAAAAAATCAGGATCCTGCGCAGTAATGCCCGCCGCCCATTCGCGGTTCTTCTGAAATAGATGGGGCAACTTGCGCGCTTCGCGGTTGTTTTCTGTCATGCGATAGGTGCAGTAAGGACTATGCTGCCGCCCAAACGGGCAGCATATTTGAAATACTCGGTTACCCGCATTCTATCGGAATTGCGGGCGTCGGTGCCAGGACGGACTTACGGTTTTGCACCCAGCATGGCCGCCTTGAGGCTTTCGTCCGCCGGCTTGCTTCCGAGCCAGATCTTGACCAAGGCGTTGTAAAACGCCACATCGGGGATGGAGTCACCGACCTTCTTGCCGTTGAGCGAGCATGCCGTGCCTCCCCCCGGAATCCAGTCTACTGTCAGCACATCGCCTTTTTTCAATTCCGGCACTGTCGCAAACAGATTGCCGAAGGTCGTCATCTGGCCAATGATCCTGGCGCGTTCGTTCATGTCGGAGTTCTTCTTGATGCCATCCATGAAAGCCTGACCCAGGGTATCGGGGTCGATGTCGCGCAGCAGCGTCAGGGTAATCCGCTTGGAACCCGGCAAGGCAAGGATGTCTGTCAGCGTGTTTTTCCTCTCCGGCAGATACAGGCCGGCAACGTATACCTTGACAATGAATTTGTGGCGTATGCCCGCGCCGTTCAGCTTGAGCTCTTGATTGGCAACAATGGCCGTGTCATCGAACTTCACGCCGGCCACTTCCGTCGCCTCTGCGAAACTCACAAGCAGCGCCATTCCCATCCCGAGAACTGCAGTCCGCAGCTTGATACGGTCCAGCATACCCATACTCGTCTCCTGGCTTGTTTTCGTTATTGTCACTCAAAAATGCAAATATTGCTCCAAGTGAATACGTGACGCAAAAAAAGCCGTCGACCCTTGCGGATCGACAGCTTTTTTCGGCGGCGGACTTGCCTACTCGAAGAACTCCTTGACCTTTTCCTTCCAGGATTTGGCTTGCGGGCTGTGCTTGGCGCCGCCTTCCATGGTCGAGGCCTCCAATTCGCGCAATAGATCCTTCTGGCGCTCGGTCAGCTTGACGGGCGTCTCCACCACGACGTGGCAGAACATGTCGCCGGCATAGCCGGAACGTACACCCTTGACGCCCTTGCTGCGCAAGCGAAAAGTCTTGCCCGATTGCGTACCCTCAGGAATCGTGAACGAAGCCTTGCCGTTCAGGGTGGGCACCTCGATCTCGCCACCCAAGGCCGCCTTGGCGAACGAGATTGGCATTTCGCAATGCAAATCGTCGCCATCGCGCTGGAACACAGGATGCGGCTTGATGCGAATCTCGACATACAGATCGCCCGAAGGGCCGCCATTCATGCCTGGCTCACCGTTACCCGAAGAGCGAATGCGCATGCCATCGTCGATGCCGGCCGGAATCTTGACTTCCAGCGTCTTGTTGCGCTTGATGCGGCCGGCGCCGCCGCAAGTCGGGCAAGGCGTAGGAGTGATTTTTCCAGTGCCGTGGCACTTGGAACAAGTCTGCTGGATGCTGAAGAAGCCCTGTTGCATGCGTACCTGGCCGTGACCGCCGCAGGTGGTGCAGGTGACCGGCTGGGTACCGGGCTTGGCGCCCGAGCCATGGCAAGTGTCACAGGAATCCCAGGACGGCACCCGGATCGTGGTGTCGAATCCGTGCGCTGCCTGTTCCAGCGAAATTTCGAGGTTGTAGCGCAGATCGGCGCCGCGATAGACTTGCGGTCCACCGCCGCCGCGACGGCCACCGCCGCCGAAGATATCGCCAAAAATGTCACCAAAGGCATCGGCAAAACCGCCGGCACCGGCCGCACCGCCAAATCCACCGCCGCCGCCCATATTCGGATCGACGCCGGCGTGACCATAGCGGTCGTACGCCTCGCGCTTGCTCGGTTCGGACAGCATCTCGTAGGCCTCTTTGGCCTCCTTGAATTTTTCTTCCGCGCCCTTGCTATCCGGATTGCGGTCCGGGTGGTATTTCATCGCGAGCTTGCGGTATGCCTTCTTGATCTCGTCGTCGGAGGCATTCTTCGCTACACCCAGTATTTCGTAAAAATCACGCTTCGCCATCGTGTCAGCATCCAATTTATCTAAGCGAAAACGCCGAGGCAAAGCACCATAGTGACTTTGCCTCGGCGAGTCATTGCGACACTGCTACGAAAGCAGCGCCGCATGACGGACTGCATTACTTGTCTTTGACTTCCTTGAAGTCAGCGTCGACCACGTCGGCGTCACCCGCCTTGGCTTCGGCACCGCCGGCTCCAGCTGCATGGGCATGCGCCTCGGCACCACCTGCCGCCGCACCAGCCGCTTGCTGCGCCTGCATGTCGGCATACATCTTCTCGCCGAGCTTTTGCGCGGCGGTCGACAATGCCGCGACCTTGGCGTCAATGGCTTCCTTGTCGCTGCCCTTGAGCACTTCCTCCAATTCCTTGATCGCGGCTTCAATCTTTTCCTTCTCGCCGGCATCAAGCTTGTCGCCGTACTCGGTCAAGGCCTTGCGGGTCGAGTGCACCAGCGCGTCGCCCTGGTTGTGGGCTTCGGCGACTTCCTTGAGGCGCTTGTCTTCCTCGGCATTCGCTTCGGCATCGCGCACCATCTTCTGGATTTCATCTTCCGTCAGACCGGAGTTGGCCTTGATGGTGATCTTGTTTTCCTTGCCGGTAGCCTTGTCCTTGGCGCCGACATGCAAGATGCCGTTGGCATCGATATCGAAAGTCACTTCGATCTGCGGCGTACCGCGTGCAGCGGGCGGAATACCTTCCAAATTGAATTCACCCAGGCTCTTGTTGCCAACAGCCATTTCACGCTCGCCCTGGTAAACCTTGATGGTCACGGCCGGCTGGTTGTCGTCGGCGGTCGAGAACACCTGACTGAACTTGGTCGGGATCGTGGTGTTCTTCTTGATCATCTTGGTCATCACGCCGCCCAGCGTTTCGATGCCCAGCGACAGCGGGGTCACGTCCAGCAGCAGCAAATCCTTGCGATCGCCGGACAGCACCGAACCCTGGATGGCGGCGCCGACGGCAACCGCTTCGTCGGGGTTGACGTCCTTGCGCGGCTCCTTACCGAAGAAACCCTTGACCTGGTCCTGCACCTTGGGCATGCGGGTCATGCCGCCGACCAGGATGATGTCGTCGATATCGCCGACCGAGACGCCGGCATCCTTGATGGCGACGCGGCACGGCTCGATGGTCTTGGCGATCAAGTCCTCGACCAGCGATTCCAGCTTGGCGCGCGTGATCTTCAGGTTCAAGTGCATCGGCGCGCCATTAGCCATGGCAATGTAAGGCTCGTTGATTTCGGTCTGCTGCGACGACGACAATTCGATCTTGGCGCGTTCAGCCGAGGCCTTGATACGCTGCAATGCGATCGCGTCTTTGCCGAGGTCGAGGCCATTGACCTTCTTGAATTCTTCAATGATGTAATCGATGATGCGCTGGTCGAAATCTTCACCGCCCAGGAAGGTGTCACCGTTGGTGGACAGCACTTCGAATTGCATCTCGCCATCGACGTCGGCGATCTCGATGATGGAGACGTCGAAGGTACCGCCGCCCAAGTCATACACGGCGATCTTGCGGTCGCCCTTGCCGCCCTTGTCGAGACCGAAAGCCAGCGCAGCCGCAGTCGGCTCGTTGATGATACGTTTGACTTCGAGACCGGCGATGCGGCCGGCATCCTTGGTCGCCTGGCGTTGCGAGTCGTTAAAGTAGGCCGGCACCGTGATGACGGCTTCGGTCACTTCTTCGCCGAGATAGTCTTCGGCAGTCTTCTTCATCTTGCGCAGCACTTCGGCCGAAATCTGCGGCGGCGCCAGTTTCTTGTCACGCACCCCAACCCAGGCATCGCCGTTGTCGGCCTTCATGATCTGGTAAGGCATCAGGCCGATGTCCTTCTGCACTTCTTTTTCGTCGAACTTGCGGCCGATCAGACGCTTGACAGCGTACAGCGTGTTTTTCGGGTTGGTGACGGCCTGACGTTTGGCAGGTGCGCCAACCAGGATTTCACCGTCTTCTTGATAAGCGATGATGGAAGGCGTCGTACGTGCACCTTCGGAGTTTTCGATGACCTTGGGCTGCCCGCCCTCAATGATGGAGACGCAGGAATTGGTGGTACCCAAGTCGATGCCGATGATCTTGCCCATGATGTTTCCTCTTAATAACTAATTATTGGTAATAACTAAAATTCCGATAAGCCAGATATATGGGAAAAATGCCCGGTTTCAAGCACTTTTCTGGCACTCTTTCGTCACTTTTGCGCCAAATTCCACCCAATCCTATTGCGCAACCGTCACCAGCGCCGGGCGCAGCAGACGATCCGCGATCATGTAGCCTTTTTGCAATACGGTCACGACGGTATTGGCATCCTGTTCGGCCGGCACCATGGAAATGGCCTGGTGCTTCATCGGGTCGAGCTTGTCGCCGGCTTGCGGCAAAATCTCCACCAGCTTGTTCTTTTCAAAGGCCGAGACCAATTGCTTCAGCGTCATGTCGACGCCTTCCTTCAGCGCTTCGATAGAAGGCGTCTCGATGGACAGCGCCATTTCCAGGCTGTCCTTGACCGGCACCATGGCTTCGGCGAAATTTTCGATGGCGAACTTGTGCGCCTTGGAAATATCTTCCTGAGCGCGGCGGCGGACATTTTCGATGTCGGCTTTGGCGCGCAGGAAAGCGTCTTGCATCTCCGCGGCCTTGGCCACGGCAACAGCCAATTGTTCTTCCAGATTCGTTTGCGCTGTTGCAGCCTGCTCAGTTGCTGCTTGAGCAACAGTTTGCTCGGCCTGAGCAGCAGCCTTGGTCTCGGCAGTCGCTTCCGCCGGCTGTTCGCCAGCCTGGTTGTTTTCCTGATCCTGCATCAAAAAATCTCCAACAATCAATAACTTAAAGACAGCTTGCCGTCACATCGCCCACATATGGAGCTATCCCACAATAATTCAAGGGGTATTCAAGGTGGAATTTTGCGGCGTAATCAACCTAGTGTCCTGACTCACCAGCCGGACGGAATAATCTTGTTACAACTTTCACCGATTCCTGTCAGCAGAAAACTTCGAGCTGTACTACGATGAGATTATGGAAGTCGCGCAAATCCAATCCAACCTGCCGTCAGGAAGACAAATGAAACTGTCGCTGATCCTCGCATCGGTAGTCGCCTGCGTCGTGCTGGCGACCATCTGGATTTGCTACGTGGGGCTGGAGCACAACGCCTTTCCGACCGCCCTGTCTTGACAACTGCATATTTTATCAGCAATCACCGCGCGAATTAGCGGCGAGAGCCTTTATTGGGCAGGATTTGACGTGGACTTGGTAGGCCAGCCCTGCAAATGCTGCTCAGTCAGATCGGCCAATGCGGCAATCCATTGCGGCGCCTCATTCAGGCAGGGAAGATAGTGGAATTCCTTGCCGCCGGCCTGCAGGAAGGCCGTACGCGCCTCGATGGCGATTTCTTCCAGCGTCTCCAGGCAATCGCTGGTAAAGCCGGGGCAAACAACGTCGACGCGCTGGACGCCGTTGCGTCCAAGATCGGCCAGGCTGGTTGCCGTATAGGGGCCCAGCCATTCGGCCTTGCCGAAACGCGATTGGAAGGTCAGCATGAATTGATGGTCTTGCAGACCCAATTGCGATGCCAGCAGGCGTGCCGTCCGCTGGCATTCGACGAAATAAGGATCACCCAGCATGACCGTACGTTTGGGCACACCGTGGAAACTCATCATCAGTAAATCCGGCCGCCCGTTACTGCTCCAATAGGCGTTGACCGACTCGGCCAGCGCGCGAATATAGCCGGCATGATCATGATAGTGCTTGACGAAGCGCAGCTCCGGCACATTGCGCGCCTGTGCATAATGCGCATGCACGGCATCGTAGACCGATGCCGTGGTCGAACCCGCGTATTGCGGATAGGCCGGCACAATCAGCATGCGATCGATACCGTCGGCCTTCAGCTTTTTCAGCACTTGCGGCAAACTGGGGCTGCCGTAACGCATGGCGTATTCAACCGCCAGGTCGTGGCCACGCTCGCCGAGCAGGCCGCGCAACAGCAAGGCTTGCCTGGCCGTGTGCACTTTCAGCGGCGAACCCTCCGCAGTCCAGATAGCCTCATATTTGCTCGCCGACTGCTTGGAGCGGAAGGGCAGGATGACGACCCGCAAAATAATCTGCCAGAGCCAGCGCGGAATTTCGACCACGCGACGATCCGACAGGAATTCCTTGAGATAGGAGCGAACCGCTGCCGCGGTCGGCGCCTCGGGCGTACCCAGATTGACCAATACGACGGCCGTGCGCGAGCGCGGACCGCGCTGTTGCTGACGCGCAGGCTGACGTTCGGGTTGCGTTTCTGCAGATATTGCGGACATGGCTGCCTCTTCTTTTTTAAAGGGCCAACAATTCGCGGGCGTGCTTGCGGGTCGTTGCGGTAATTTCCAATCCACCCAGCATACGCGCCACCTCCTCCACCCGCGCCTTGGCGTCGAGCACTTCGATGCGCGAAGCGGTACGGCCTTCCGCCGTCTGCTTGCTGACCTGGAAATGCTGGTTGCCTTGGCTGGCCACTTGCGGCAGATGCGTCACGCACAGGACCTGTCTATCCTGCCCCAACCGTTTCAGCAGGCGACCGACCACTTCGGCGACGCCGCCACCGATGCCGCTGTCGACTTCGTCGAAAATCAGGGTCGGGGTCGCCGTAGCGCAGGAGGCAATCACCGAGATCGCCAGGGCAATGCGCGCCAACTCACCGCCAGAGGCCACCTTGGACAGGGGCTTGGGCGTGGTGCCGGGATGCGCCGCCACAAGGAACTCGACCTGCTCCAGGCCAAAAGCCTGCGGTTCGCAGGGGTTGAGCGCAATCTCGAAACGGCCGCCGGCCATGCTCAAGTCCTGCATGGCCGCCGTCACGGCAGCACCCAACTCTTGTGCCGCCTTGGTCCGGGCTTTGGTAAGCTTTGCTGCAGCCGTCCGATAGCCAGCTTCGGCCGCTGCCTCTTGTTTGCGCAAGCCATCGAGATCGCTGGCGTCGGCCAATTGCTTGAGCTGGGCAGCCAGCCTTTCAAATTCCTGCGGCAAATCGTCGGGGGCTACATGAAACTTGCGCGCCGTGGCAT
Organism: Burkholderiaceae bacterium; assembly: GCA_019232795.1. Taxonomy (GTDB): domain Bacteria; phylum Pseudomonadota; class Gammaproteobacteria; order Burkholderiales; family Burkholderiaceae_D; genus PKWO01. The sequence goes on along the minus strand of JAFANH010000071.1, from coordinate 104,790 downwards.
GCAGGGCTTCCAGCCGCGCTTCCACTACGCGCAAACGTTCGGGATCGAGTTCGATGCGGCCCAGGTAATCATTGAGCGCATAGACGGCTTCCTGTAACTGTATCCTGGCCGGCTCCAAGGTCTCTTGCACCGGCTTCAAGCCTTCGTCGATATCGGCCAGCTTGCCTATCTTTTGTATCAGGATCGACAACTGTGACAGCATGGGCCTGTCATCAGTCTCCGAGAGCGCATCGAGCGCCTCCTGCGCGCCTTCGATCAGGCTGGCCGCATGCGATAAGCGGCTGTGTTCGTTGGAAATTTCTGCCCATTCGCCCGGTTTCGCCGCCAGCTTCTCCAGTTCGCCGACTTGCCACTCGAGACGCTCGCGCTCAAGCAGCACGTTCCTGGCATTGTGTTCGAATTCCTCGCGTTGCTTGCCCAGCGCACGCCAGGCTTTATGCAGTCCCTGCACTTCCCTGACGCCATCCTGCAAACCCGCCTGATTGTCGAGCAGGGCGCGCTGCGCATCGCTTTTGAGCAGCGACTGGTGGGCGTGTTGTCCGTGAATATCGACCAGCAGGTCGCCCAGCTCGCGCAATTGGGTCGCGGTAGCGGCAACGCCATTGATAAAGGCTTTCGATCGCCCAGCGTTGTCGACCACGCGGCGCAGCATGACACTGCCTTCCTCGGTTCCGAATTCGTTGACATCAAGCCACTCGCCTACGCCATTGGCAACGGCAAACTCGGCGCTAATGTCGGCCTTGGCGGCGCCTTCGCGCACCACGCTGGCATCGCCGCGCTCGCCGAGCGCCAGAGCCAGGGCATCGAGCAGGATGGATTTGCCGGCGCCGGTTTCACCGGTAAATACGGTAAAACCGGAAGAGAAATCGAGCTCGATCGCGTCGACAATGACGAAATCGCGGATGGACAGGGTACGCAGCATGGGGGAGATGGTTTTTCTAAGAGGCGAGCAGGTGGTGTCGCGCAAAATTTTACCGTTATTTGAGCTGCCCTTCGGCCGACGGATATTCGTTCCAATGCAGCTTGCGCCGCAAGGTGTCGTAGTAGCTCCATCCCTGCGGATGCAGGAAGGTGATCGCATGTTTCGATCGTTGCACGAAAATGCGGTCGTGGTGCAGCAGGCTGGCCAACGACTGCATGTCGAAATTGACGCTGATGTCGCGCCCCGCCACGACCTCAATCACGATTTCGCTCGAGTCGGGCACCACGATGGGCCGGTTCGACAAGGCATGTGGCGCAATCGGCACCAGGCCGATGCCGCGCAAGCTGGGATGCAGCAAAGGGCCGCCGGAGGACAAGGCATAGGCCGTCGATCCGGTCGGCGTCGCCACGATCAGTCCGTCGGAACGCTGGTTGTACATGAAATGGCCGTCAACCTCGACGCGCAATTCGACCATGCCCGAACCGGTACCGCGCGCCACGACCACGTCGTTGAAGGCCCGCGCCCGGAAAATCGTTTCACCGTCGCGCTCCACCGAGCCTTCCAGCAGGCTGCGCTGCTCGGACTCGACCTTGCCGTCCAACATGTCGGCCAAGGCCGGCATCATGCGATCCGAGGGAATGTCGGTCATGAAACCCAGCCTGCCTTGATTGATTCCGATCAGCGGCACCTCGTAAGGCGCCAACTGGCGGGCAATGCCCAGCATGGTGCCGTCACCGCCGAGCACGATTGCGACGTCGGCATGTTCGCCGATTTCAGCAGGCGTCATGGCGGCGATCGGACCATGTTGCGAACCGCGTTCCATGTTGCGTGCGGTCTCGGTCTCAAACACCACTGCGTAACCGCGCTTGTGCAGGAAATCAGCCAGTTCCGCCAGCGATTGCGCAATACCGGCCGCCAGATACTTGCCGACGACCGCGACGGTTTTGACAGAGGGAGTCTGATGAGATTTTGCGGCGGACATGGCGCAAATTAGACCATAAATTCGGCTATTCGCCGAAATCAATTTTAGCCCTGCTCAAAAAAAACCGGCAGCGCGCAATTTTCCGGCATTGACCAGCCACTTCAACGAAATATCCGGGCTACAATGGGACATGCAACTCGATATCCGCGCACAGACCTTGCTCAAGGCCCTCGTCGAGCGTTACATCGCCGACGGCCAGCCGGTCGGCTCCCGTTCGCTGTCAAAGATTTCAGGACTGGAACTGTCGCCGGCCACTATCCGCAACATCATGTCGGACCTGGAGGAAATGGGCTTCGTGTGCAGTCCGCACACTTCCGCCGGCCGCATCCCGACGCCGCGCGGCTACCGCATCTTCGTCGATACGCTGCTGACCGCCAAACCGGTCGACGAAACCGCGCTCGAATCGCAATTGCATTCGCGCCTGCAGGCGAATCTGCCGAACAAGATCATTGCCAATGCCGCCCAGGTGCTGTCGTCGCTCTCGCAATTTGCCGGCGTCATCCTGACGCCGCGCCACGAATCGGTGTTTCAGCAGATCGACTTCCTGCGCCTGTCGGAAAAGCGCATTTTGCTGGTGATCGTCGCACCCAACGGCGACGTGCAAAACCGCCTGCTGCTGACCGATGTCGATTACACCCCCTCGCAACTGGTACAGGCGGCCAATTACATCAACCAGCATTTCGGCGGCCACAGTTTCGATGACGTGCGCCTGCATCTGCAAGCCGAATTGCGTCAGTTACGCGACGACATGACACGTTTGATGCAAACCGCCGTCGAAGCCGGCAGCGATGCCATGGCCGATCACAGCGAAGGCATGGTGATTTCCGGCGAGCGCAACTTGCTGAACGTTGCCGACTTATCTTCCAACATGTCTTCGCTGCGCAAGCTTTTCGACTTGTTCGAGCAAAAAACAGAACTGATCCAGCTGCTCGACGTGTCGAGTAAGGCCACCGGCGTCCAAATCTTCATCGGCGGCGAATCGGAACTGGTGCCGGTCGATGAAATGAGCGTGGTCACCGCGCCCTACGAAGTCAACGGCCAGATCGTCGGCACGCTGGGTGTGATCGGCCCGACGCGCATGGCTTACGAGCGCGTCATCCCGATTGTCGACATTACTGCCAAATTGTTGTCGAACGCCCTGAGCCAAGTATAAAGATTAGGCTTAACGCTCCCCCTTGTGGGGGCAATTAGTCTTGGTGCAATGACCATATAGAGCCAGCGAATGGTCGGCAATGCCGAATCCGCGTTCCTCGGCGATCTTGTGCTGGCGCTGTTCGATCTGCTCGTCGTAAAACTCTTCGACCCGGCCGCAGTCCAAACAAACCAGATGGTCGTGGTGCGAGCCGGCATTGAGTTCGAACACGGCTTTGCCGGTTTCGAAATGGTTGCGATGCAACAGACCAGCCTGCTCGAATTGGGTCAGCACGCGGTAAACCGTTGCCAAACCGACATCCAAATTTTCGGCCAACAAGACCTTGTAGACATCTTCGGCACTCAGGTGGCGCACTGCGCTGTTCTGGAAAATTTCGAGGATTTTGACGCGCGGCAGCGTGACTTTCAGCCCGCTGGCCTTTAAATCTGTGGGCTTGTTCGGCATGATGTTACTGAAATAAGGTTATCTGCTTTATCATATAGCGTTTTGGCGTCCCTGCTCAATCAGTTAACTTTCTCATGCGCATGATTTCCCTTTTTGTTCGCCGCCCCACCCTGTCCGGTCTTTTTGCTATCGTGCTGGCCGCCGGCCTGAGCGGCTGCGCGTCAACCAAGGCTCCGGCACCGGCCGAAGCGCCCGCATCGACCGAGGGCGTGCAGAAAATCGAAGAGGGCCGCTTCCTGGGCGTGTTGTCTCCTTACCGAATCGATTGCCAACAGGGGAATTTCACCTCCTCGGAAATCATGTCGCAACTGAAAGACGGCATGAAGCGCAAGGAAGGTATGACGCGCGACCAGGTGCGCTTCCTGCTCGGCACCCCCTTGATCACCGACGTCTTCCACGCCGACCGCTGGGATTACGTGTTCCGCCTGCAACGCAACAACGGCGAAGTGCTGACCAGCCACGTCACTGTGTTTTTCAAGGGCAATCAGCTCGACCGCGTAGACGGCACCATTTTGCCGACCGAAAAGGAATACATCACCTTGATCGCCGGCAATGCGGCCGCCAAGAAGTAAATAACCGGGGCCAGGCATGAATCCGATGAAAATTGCCATTGCCGGCGCATCCGGCCGCATGGGCCGCATGCTGGTCGAACAGGTTCTGGCTGCCGACGATGCCACTCTGGCCGGCGCGCTCGACGTCGCGCAAGCGCCGGCCATCGGCGTCGACGCCGGCTTGTTTGCCGGCCGTACTACCGGCATCAAAATCGAATCCGACCTGGCAACCGGCCTAGCCGGCGCCGAATACCTGATCGACTTCACCCGCCCGGAAGGCACGCTCAAGCACCTTGCTTACTGTGCCGAACATGGCATCAAGGTGATCATCGGCACCACAGGCTTCGATGCGGCCGGCAAGACCGCCATCGCCGAAGCCGCCAAGCGTACGGCCATCGTTTTCGCCCCCAACATGAGCGTGGGCGTCAATGTGACGATGAAGCTATTGGAATTGGCAGCAAAGAGTTTTTCGGAGGGTTACGACATCGAAATCGTCGAAGCCCACCATCGTCACAAGATCGATGCGCCGTCCGGCACCGCGCTGAAGATGGGCGAAGTCATCGCCGACGCGCTCGGCCGCAAGCTGGACGACGTCGCCGTCTATGCGCGCGAAGGCGTGACCGGCGAACGCGATCCCTCGTCGATCGGTTTTGCCACGGTACGCGGCGGCGACATCATCGGCGACCATACCGTGCTGTTTGCCGGCATCGGCGAACGCATCGAAATCAGCCATAAATCGTCCAGCCGTGTCAGCTACGCGCTGGGCAGCCTGCGCGCCGCCCGCTATTTGCGCGACAAGCAGACCGGGCTGTACGATATGCAGGACGTGCTAGGTCTGAAAAAATAAATCCTCCGGGGCTCCTACATGAACGAAACCATAGGATTCGCGCATTACTGGTCCAATAGCGACGCCATCACTCACATCGTCGCCTACCTGTTGTTGTTGATGTCGCTGGTCAGCTGGTATTTCATCATCTCCAAGGCCTGGAGCTCCCTGCATATCCGCCAAAGCGCCGGTGTGCTGGAAGCGTTCTGGAAAGCGCCGACGCTGGCCGACGCCATTGCCCTGCTCAAGAATGTCGACCGCGAAAACGTCTACTCACCCCTGGCGGTGCAAAGCGAACAGGCGGCCAACGTCAGCGCCCAAGCCGGCTCGCTCAACGCCTCGGCCGACCCCAGCGAATTGATCACCCGCACCTTGCGCCGCGAAATCAACCGCGTCTCCTCGCGCCTGGAAGCCGGCTTGACCCTGCTCGCCTCGGTTGGCGCCACTGCGCCTTTCGTAGGCCTGCTTGGCACGGTCTGGGGTATCTACCATGCACTCGGAGCCGTCACACTGGCTGGCACGGTACAGATCGACAAGGTTGCTGGCCCGGTCGGTGAATCGCTGATCATGACGGCGCTCGGCCTGACGGTGGCAATTCCCGCGGTGCTGGCCTACAACGCCTTCACGCGCGTCAATCGCATTACGCTGGCAGAGCTCGACGCGTTCGCCCACGATTTGCACGCGCACCTGACGACCGGCGCACGGGTGGCCAAGTAAATCAGCCTAGGAGGCACGATGGCGTTTGGTGGATTCAGTGAAAGCAAGACGCCGGCACCGATGTCGGAAATCAACGTCACGCCCATGGTAGACGTGATGCTGGTGTTGCTGGTGATATTCATCATCACCGCGCCTTTGTTCACCCATTCGATCAAGCTCGACCTGCCAAGCGCCCAATCCGCGCAGACCCAGGAAAAGCCGGAAACCATTTCGCTGTCGATCGATGCCGCCGGTCGCATTTTCTGGGACAAGGACCAGATTTCCCAGACAGAATTGAATACGCGCCTGGCTGCCGCCGCACGCAAACAGCCGCAGCCCGAACTGCAATTGCGGGCCGACAAATCGACGCGGTACGAAGTGATTGCCCAGGTGATGTCGGCAGCACAGACCAACGGCATGACCAAGATGGGTTTCGTCACCGAACCCAAGCCGGCAGCCTCCACCACCAAATAAGATCATGGCCAAAGTCACCCTGGACGGCGAAAAAATACGCGGCTGGGAGTCTTTTCACGACGAATGCCAGCACGCGTTCGGCTTCCCCGAGTTCTACGGGCGCAATATGAACGCCTGGGTGGATTGCCTGAGTTATTTGCGTGATGAAGACGGCATGTCGAAATTCCGACTGGAACCGGATGAAGTCTTGCAAATCGAAGTGATCCACACCGAATCCCTGCGCATACGGGCGCCTGACATCCTCGAAGACATGGAATTTTGTATTTCCGCCATCAACGAGCGCTATGAGGATTATGGCGAGAAACCTGCCCTAGAGCTGGTTTTAATCTAAACACCCTACAAGAGGCGACGCATCACATCGCACTTTCCGTAACACATCTCCAACGTAGTTCACTCGTTCGCATATGGGGGGTGAAGCAGGGAATTCGTGGGGCATTGCCCCACGCCTGCGTAACGATGTCCGCTTGCAAGCGAACATTCGCGGCAACGGAGGGAGGAGGTAGCGCGAGCGACTCTCCACCGTATCTATGGAAAACGGGCTGCAGGTAATCCACTGAGGTAATAAGAGCGACTACGAAAGACGCGTCCGACCGGAAGCGCATACCCCCATGTGGGGACGAGGGAACGGCGCCAAGCCAACAACACTCTGCGCAACTGTATGCAATCTCGCCTACCTACAGGGGAACACGCTGGAAAGCGGACGCGTCTTTCGTAGCCACATTTGCGGCCGAAGGTGATTAACCTCTCCGTAGACGGCGCAAAGGATCGCCCGCGCTACCTCCGCTTCCCATCCTGTCCCCCTATAGATAGGCGGCGCGACCGTCATCAGGGCGCTCACCCCAAGACTTAGCCCAAAGAATGGCGCACTGACTCGTCTTTTACCGCCAATTCTCCCAGCTCTGCGTTATAGGCCAATCGGGGGTCAAGAACCCCCGAAACCCCTTTATAATGTCCGGTTCGTATCCACTTTCAGCAGCATCCGTCATGCAAGACAAATACAGCCCGGCCGACGTCGAAAAAGCGGCCCAAGACCACTGGCAAAAGATCGACGCGTTCAAGACCGTCGAACACGCGAAAGACAAGAACGGCAAGGACAAGAAAAAGTTCTATGCCTGCTCGATGCTGCCCTACCCGTCCGGCAAGCTGCACATGGGCCACGTGCGCAACTACACCATCAACGACGTGATGTACCGCTACCTGCGCATGAGCGGCTACAACGTGCTCATGCCCATGGGCTGGGACGCCTTCGGCATGCCGGCTGAAAACGCCGCCATGGCCAATGGCCTGCCGCCGGCACAGTGGACCTACTCAAACATCGCCCACATGAAGGAGCAGATGCAGTCCATGGGCCTGGCGATCGACTGGTCGCGCGAAATGGCCGCTTGCAAGCCCGAGTACTACAAGTGGAACCAGTGGATGTTCCTCAAGATGCTTGAGAAAGGCATCATTTACAAAAAGACCGGCACCGTCAACTGGGACCCGATCGACCAGACCGTGCTGGCCAACGAGCAAGTGGTGGACGGCCGCGGCTGGCGTTCGGGCGCGCTGATCGAAAAGCGCGAAATCCCGATGTACTACGTGAAAATCACCGCATACGCCGAAGAGCTGCTCGACCACGTCGACCACAAGCTGCCGGGCTGGCCCGAACGCGTGCGCTTGATGCAGTCGAACTGGATCGGCAAATCGACCGGCGTGCGTTTTGCCTTTAACCACGACATCGCTGAAGACGGAAAACCGATCAACGAAGGCAAGCTGTGGGTGTTCACCACGCGCGCCGACACCATCATGGGCGTCACCTTCTGCGCTGTCGCAGCCGAACATCCGTTGGCGGCGCATGCCGCCAAGACCAACCCCGCGCTGGCTTCCTTCATCGCCGAATGCAAACTCGGCAGCGTGATCGAAGCCGACATGGCGACCATGGAAAAGAAAGGCATGCCGACCGGCTTGTTCGTCACTCACCCGCTCACCGGCGCCAAGATTGAGGTATGGGTCGGCAACTACGTGCTGATGACTTATGGCGACGGCGCGGTGATGGGCGTGCCGGCGCACGACGAGCGCGACTTCGCGTTCGCCAGGAAATACGCATTGCCGATCAAGCAGGTGGTCGCCCTGGAAGGCAAGCAATATTCGACCGACGCCTGGCAGGAATGGTATGCCGACAAGGAAACCGGCGTCTGCATGGCATCAGGCAAGTATGACGGCTTGGGTTACCAGGCCGCGGTCGACGCCATCGCCGCCGACCTGGGCGCGATGAATCTCGGCGAAAAGAAAATCACCTATCGCCTGCGCGACTGGGGCATTTCGCGCCAACGCTATTGGGGCACGCCGATTCCCATGATCCACTGCGCGGACTGCGGCACGGTGCCGGTGCCCGAGAAGGACTTGCCGGTCGTGCTGCCGGAAGATTGCGTGCCGGACGGCACCGGCAATCCGCTCAACAAGCATGAGAAATTCCTGCACGTCGATTGCCCGTCCTGCGGCAAGCCGGCGCGGCGCGAGACCGACACCATGGACACCTTTGTCGATTCATGTTGGTACTACATGCGCTATTGCTCGCCTGGCAACGACAACGCCATGGTCGATGCGCGCAACGACTACTGGATGCCGATGGACCAGTACATCGGCGGCATCGAGCACGCCGTGCTGCACTTGCTGTATGCACGCTTCTGGACCAAGGTCATGCGCGACTTCGGCCTGGTCAAGTTCGATGAACCCTTCGTCAACCTGCTTACGCAAGGCATGGTCTTGAACGAAACCTATTACCGCGAAGACAAGGATGGCAAGAAGACCTGGTACAACCCGGAAGACGTCGAATTGACGCTGGACGAGCGCGGCCGTCCGGCTTCCGCCAAACTCAGCGCCGACGGCGCGCCGGTCATCATCGGCGGCACCGAGAAGATGTCGAAATCGAAGAACAACGGCATCGACCCGCGTGCTCAGATCGACCAGTACGGCGCCGACACGGCACGCCTGTTCACGATGTTCGCCTCGCCGCCGGAACAAACACTCGAATGGTCAGGCACCGGTGTCGAAGGCGCGAACCGCTTCCTGCGCCGCGTGTGGAACTACGGCTACAATCACGCCGCTGCCATCTCTGCCGGCCTGGCCGCCAAGCAAGATGCGGCATTGCCGGAAGCCCTGAAGTCGCTGCGCCGCGAACTGCACAAGATCCTGCAGCAAGCCGACCATGACTTCAAGCGCATCCAGTACAACACCGTGGTGTCGGCCTGCATGAAGATGCTCAACACGCTGGAAGCGGCGAAGTTCGACGATACGGCCGCGTCTCAAGCGCTCCAGGCAGAAGGACTGTCGATCTTCCTGCGTCTCCTCAACCCGGTGGCACCGCACATCACGCACGTGCTGTGGCAGGAACTCGGCTTTGCCAAGGTACACGGCGACCTGCTCGACGCCCCCTGGCCGCAAGTCGACCCGGCCGCGCTCGAACAGGCCGAAATCGAACTCATGGTCCAGGTCAACGGCAAGCTGCGCGGCAGCGTGATGGTACCCAAGGATGCCGACAAGACCGCGATTGAAGCTGCCGCGCTGGCCCAGGAAAATGTACGCAAGTACATCGAGGGCGCACCGAAGAAAATCATCGTGGTGCCGGGCAAGCTGGTCAATATCGTCGCCTGAAGCATATTACGAGGGAATGCCAATGCTCCATCGCCGTCATGCGCTGTTCGCCGCCGCAATATTGTTGCTAAGCCTGCTGTCGGCCTGTGGCTTCCGCTTGCGCGGCGAGGTCGATACCAATCTGTCGTTCAAGACGATTTATCTCGGCCTGCCGGAAAACTCCGCGCTGGGCAGCGATTTGCGCCGCTATATCCGCAGCACCGGCAATGCCGAGGTCGTGGACGACCCCAAGCAGGCCGAAGCGATCGTCGAGATCGTGCAGCCGGAACGGCGTGACCGCGTGGTCTTGTCGCTCAACGCCGCCGGACAGCCGATCGAGTACACGCTGTGGTACAAGTTCTCGTTCCGCGTACACGACAGCAAGAACCGCGAATTGCTGCCGACCACGGCCATAGCGCTCAAGCGCGACCTCACCTTCAATGCCGCCATTGCGCTGGCCAAGGAAGCGGAAGCGGAAGCGCTTTACCGCGACATGCAAAGCGATCTGGCACAGCAGGTGCTGCGCCGCCTGGCGGCGATCAAGCCGCTGCCCTGATCTTTCACTGAATCTTCACCGACGAGACTCCGTTCATGCAATTGCGGGTTGATATGCTGGACGCGCATGTGAACAAGCCACTGGCGCAGCTATATGTGATCACCAGCGACGAGCACCTGCTGGCGCTCGAAGCCGCCGACAAGATTCGCAAGGCGGCACGCGCGCAAGGCTTTTCCGAGCGCGAAGTGCTGACCGTGGAACGCAGTTTCAAGTGGGGTGAACTGCTGGCTGCCAATCAGTCGCAGTCGCTGTTCGGCGACAGGAAGCTGATCGAATTGCGCATTCCCACCGGCAAACCGGGCAAGGACGGCGGCCAGGCGCTGCAAGCTTACGCCGCCGCGCTCAATCCCGACAACGTCACGTTGATCACGCTACCCAAGCTCGACTGGGCCACGCAAAAAGCGGCTTGGGTCAATGCGCTGCAGCAGGCAGCTGTCTACATCGACATTCCCTTGGTCGAACGCAACCATCTGCCGGCCTGGATCGGCACGCGATTGGCGGCGCAGGGACACAGTGCCGACCGGGCGAGCCTCGACTTCATCGCCGACCGCGTCGAAGGCAACTTGCTGGCGGCGCATCAGGAAATCCAAAAGCTGGCCCTGCTCCATCCGGCCGGCAAGCTCAGTTTCGAGCAAATCCACGACGCGGTATTGAACGTGGCACGTTACGACGTGTTCAAGCTCAACGAAGCCATGTTGGCCGGTGACGCCGTGCGCCTGACGCGTATGCTGGACGGCCTCAAGGGCGAAGGCGAAGCCTTGCCGCTGGTGCTGTGGGCCATGACCGAGGAAATCCGCACGCTGCTGAAGCTGCGTGCCGGTGTCGATCAGGGGCGCCCGCTGGGCGGCTTGTTGAAGGAATACCGCATCTGGGGACCGCGTGAACGTTTGATGGAACCGGCTCTGCGCCGCTTGCGCCTGCCGGCGCTCGAGGCCGCGATGCGCAATGCCGCTCAGATCGACAAAATGATCAAGGGCCTGCGCGCCAAGAGCTTTGTCGGCGACGCCTGGGACGCATTGCTACAATTAGGACTAGCTGTCGCGCAAGGCGCGCGTTAGCGTTACTGAGTCTGGAAAATGGATATTAAACAGTACATGGAAGACATAGGCCGGCGCGCCCGCAAAGCTTCGCGCGCCATGGCCAAGGCCGACAGCGCCGCCAAGAATCAGGCGCTGGCCTTGATCGCTGCCGCCATCCGGCGCGACGCCGCGCTATTGCGCGAAGCCAACCAACGCGACCTCGCTGCCGCCCGCGACAACGGCTTGGCGCCGGCCATGCTTGACCGCCTAACCTTGTCCGACAAGGCCATCGCCACCATGGCCGAAGGCCTGGAACAAATCGTTTCGCTGGCCGATCCAATCGGTGAAATTTCCAACATGAAGCGCCGTCCGACCGGCATCCAGGTCGGCCAGATGCGCGTGCCGCTCGGCGTAATCGGCATCATTTACGAAGCGCGCCCCAACGTCACGGTTGACGCTGCCGGGCTGTGCATCAAGAGCGGCAATTCCACCATTCTGCGCGGCGGCTCGGAAGCCATCCATTGCAACCAGGCGCTCGCGAAACTGGTGCAAGAAGGCCTGGCCGGTGCCGGTCTGCCGACCGATGCCGTGCAAGTGGTGGAGACCACTGACCGTGCGGCCGTCGGCGAACTGATAGCCATGCCGCAATATGTGGACGTGATCGTGCCGCGCGGTGGCAAAGGTTTGATCGAACGCCTGATGCGCGAATCGAAGGTACCCATGATCAAGCATCTGGACGGCATCTGCCACGTCTATATCGACAGCAGCGCCGATCTCGACAAGGCCGTCAAGGTCGCATTCAACGCCAAGTGCCATCGCTACGGGACGTGCAACACCATGGAAACCTTGCTGGTCGCACGCGCCATCGCGCCGCGCGTGCTGCCAATGCTGGCGCAAGCCTACGCCGCCGAGAAAGTGGAATTGCGCTGCGACGCCGAGGCGTTGGCGCTGCTACAGACAGCAGGCTACCCGCACCTTGCGCCGGCCACCGACGAGGACTGGGCCACCGAATACCTGGCGCCCATCCTGTCGGTCAAGCTGATCGACGGCATCGATCAGGCGATCGACCACATCAACCACTGGTCTTCGCATCACACCGACAGCATCGTCACGGAAAATCATACCGACGCCATGCGCTTCCTGCGCGAAGTCGATTCAGCTTCGGTGATGGTCAATGCCTCGACGCGTTTTGCAGATGGCTTTGAATACGGTCTCGGCGCCGAGATCGGTATTTCGAACGACAAGCTGCATGCCCGCGGGCCGGTGGGACTGGAAGGATTGACCTCGCTCAAGTACATCGTGCTGGGGCAAGGCGAGGTTAGAAAATAAGTAGCAAAGAAGCAGAAAACGAGCCGAAACCACGCGGCAAACAAAAGAGCATCCGGGGGAAGTTTATTTATGTTGTGGGTCAAATCGCTGCACATCGTCTTCATCACTTCCTGGTTCGCCGGCCTGTTCTACCTGCCGCGCATCTTCGTCAACCTGGCCATGGAAACCGATCAGGCTGCGACCGCGCGCCTGCTGCTGATGGCGCGCAAGCTGTATCGCTTCATGACCATGCTGATGGTGCCGGCCTTGGCATTCGGTCTGTGGCTGTGGCTCGGCTACGGTATCGGCAGCGGTCCCGGCAACGCCTGGCTGCACGCCAAGCTGGGCCTGGTGGTGGTACTGATTGGCTATCACCACGGCTGCGGCGTCTTGTTGAAGAAATTCGAGGCCGGCCGCAATACGCGCAGCCACACCTGGTACCGCTGGTTCAATGAAGTGCCGGTGATTATTTTGCTGGCAATTGTCATCCTGGTGGTCACCAAGCCGTTTTAATTCGAATCGATTCGCTGGAGATGCCCGACATGCCTAAGGTATGCGCATACTATTTTGCCCCGCACTCTCCCTGGGCCTACCTCGGACATGCGCGTTTCGTAGCGCTGGCCCAGCAGTGCGGCGCACAGATCGAATTGAAACCTTTCGATTTGGGTAAAGTGCTCAGCGTATCGGGCGGCTTGCCGCTCGCCAAGCGCTCACCGCAGCGTCAGGCCTATAGGCTGGTGGAATTGCAGCGCTGGAGCGAGCACCTGCAGATGCCGCTCAACCTGCAACCCAAATACTTCCCGGTGCCGCCGGATCTGGCCGCCAAATTGATCGTCGCCACCCAACTGGCGCACGGCACGAACAAGGCGCTCGAGCTGTCCGGTGCCGTTATGACGGCTTTGTGGGTAGAGGACAGGAACATCGCCGACGAAGAGACCTTGGCCGCCCTGGCCGGCTCGCTCGAACTCGACGGCAAGGCCTTGTTGAAATCCGCGGAAACCGCCAGCGTCGGCGCCGCCTATGAACAATTCACCGACGATGCCATCGCCGCCAATGTATTCGGCTCGCCCTGGTACCTGATCGACGGCGAAGGCTACTGGGGGCAGGACAGGCTGGATTTCGTCGCACGCGCGTTAGCCCGGTAAAATAACCGGGTTACTCCCCTCTCCCACAAGCGGGAGAGGGGATTTCACTAATGGATAAAAGGTACCCCATGCGATATTCCTATTTTTGCCCCTGCCCGCGCGGCCTGGAAGCAGCCTTGGCCGAAGAAATCGGCGAGATTGCACAACAGAGCGCGACACTGAAAGTTCACAACCAGGTGCCAGGCGGCGTGCATTGCTCGGGCGAGCTGCTCGATGCCTACCGCCTCAACCTCCACTCGCGTATCGCCTCGCGCGTATTGCTGCGCATGGCGCATAGCGGCTACGTCAACGAGAACGATATCTACGATCTGACGCTGGCCCAGCCATGGGAAGACTGGTTCGCCGTGCACCACACGATCCGCATCGACGTCACCGCGATCAAGTCGCCGCTGCGTAGCCTGGAATTCACCACACTCAAGATCAAGGACGCGGTATGCGACCGCTTCCGCGAGCAGTTTTCGCAACGGCCATCGGTCGATACGAGAACGCCGGACATGCGCATCGTCGGCTTCCTCGATGCGCGCACGTTCACACTGTATCTGGACACGTCGGGCGAAGCCTTGTTCAAGCGCGGCTGGCGCCTGGAAACCGGCGACGCGCCCTTGCGCGAGAACCTCGCCGCCGGCCTGTTGCGCGTATCGGGCTGGAAGCCGGGCGTGACGCTGTTCGACCCCATGTGCGGTTCCGGCACCATCCTGGCCGAAGCGGCGCAAATCGTGGCAGGCATCCCGCCCGGTGCACGGCGCGAATTCGCATTCGAGAAATTTCACGATTTCGATGCGGCGCAATGGAACGGCTTGAAAGCCAGCGTCAAGCCGAACCCCATCCCCGAGACTCCTACCATCTTTGGCAGCGACATTTCCGGCGACATGGTCGTCATGGCGCGCAACAATCTGAACAAGGCAGGTATTTCCTTCGAGGTGCCGCTCAAACAAATCGAGGCGCAGGAAGTGAAAGCGCCTGCCGAAACCGGCATTTTGCTCACCAATCCACCGTACGGCGAGCGGATAGGTGTGCGCGGTGATTCCACGCTGGAAACCGACGAATTGGCCAAGGCCTTCTTCAGCGCCTTCGGCACTACGCTCAAGCAACGCTTTGCCGGCTGGTCGGTATTCCTGTTTTCCGCCGACCTCGGTCTGCCTAAACTCATCCGGCTCAAAGAAGCGCGCAAGACGCCTTTCTTCAATGGTGCGCTCGAATGCCGCCTGTTCCGCTTCGACATGGTGGCGGGCTACAACCGGCGTGAAGAGGCGAAACCGAAGCCGGTCGCTTGATCCTTGTGCGTAGCAATATCACATCGGCATGATGGATATTATCGAGCCGGCCTTATCTCACATTCCTGCGCGAAATCCCGCCTTCGGATAGAAATTTCCGCCGTACCTGTCAGAAATAACAGGTAGTATTTTCGCAAAGTCCGTGGCTAAATAATCAACAGTTGCACCAATAGTCGCGCCGGTACAAGAGGATGTGTGTGGGCGCGATGCGCCACGCCATTTCTCAAACAAATTAAAGCCATGACATGCGCATTCCCTTTCACCTGATTGTCCCAGCCGCCATTTGTGCCGTCATCCTCGCCGCTTGCGGCGGCCCTGCATCGGACAGCCAAAGCGCAGATGCGCAAAGCAAACAATTACATCGTTCAGACAAGGTACAAGCTTCCGATTACGCCACGGCATTGCAGCAACTGTATATCGCCTACTACGGCCGCCCCGGCGATCCGGCCGGTATGACCTATTGGGAAGGCGTTTTATTGGCGAGCGGCGCCCCGACGGACTTACAAAGCCTTTCCTCCGCCTACGGTACCAATGCCACGGTCAAGTCGGTGATCGATTCCTTCGGAAGCAGTGCGGAATCCATCGCCCTGTATGGCACTGGCAATCCCACGAAATTCGTTACAGCGATCTACAACAACGTACTGGGACGCGCTCCCGACCAGGCCGGCCTGGATTATTGGGCGGGCCTGCTAAGCGCCAAGCAAATGACGCAGGCCCAAGTTGCCATGGCTATTCTCGCAGCGGCCGCAGCCGAGCCGAGCAGCAGCAGCGATGAACAGTTGGTCAGCAATCGCCTGAGTGTGGCGAACTATTTTTCCAGTCAGCTGACTGCTCAGAATTTAACCAACGCCTATAACGGTAACGCGGCAAACGCCGCCATCCGCACCATGCTGGACGGCGTAACGGCATCGACCGATATCGCGGCATATCAGTCGACCGCCGACCTTGCACTCGGCAGCATGCTGGGCGTACCCGCCCTGGAAGCGTTTGTCGGCCATATGGGCAGCGCCGGTTACATCGACGGCACCGGTACTGCAGCACATTTTGTCACCCCCACGGGCATCGCCGCCGACAGCCTCGGCAACCTCTACGTGACGGAAGCCTGCCACATACGCAAGATCACACCCGCGGGCGTGACCACGACGTTTGCCGGCAACACGAGTTGCGGATATGGAGATGGTCCGGCGATTGCAGTCGCAACCTTTTCTTATCTCTCGGGTATTGCGGTCGATAGCGCCGGTAATGTATATGTGGCCGAGCCGCAACTTTCTGTGATCCGCAAAATTTCCACTGCCGGCGTCGTATCGACGTTCGCCGGCACCGCCTATGCCGTAGGAAGCGCGGATGGCATTGGAGCCGCTGCGCGTTTCAACACTCCCCAAGGCATCGCCATCGACGGCGACGGAAACCTGTACGTTGCCGACATGAACAACAATACCGTACGAAAAATCACGGCGACCGGTGCGGTGACAACCTTGGCGGGTACGCCAGGCTCGGGAGCACCATTGGACGGCCAAGGCGCCTCTGCAGGCTTTTCCTGGCCATGGGGCCTCGCCATCGACAATGCCGGTAATGTCTATGTTGCCGACGCTTTGAGTATGAATATTCGCAAGATTTCACCCTCTGGCATGGTAACGACGCTGGCTGGCATCCCCATTAAAGCAGGATATGTCGACGGTGCCGGCCCGATCGCAGATTTCTCCACCCCACATGGCTTGGCCGTCGACAGCGACGGCTACGTTTACGTAGCTGACTCAGGCAACAATTGCATACGCAAAATCACGCCATCCGGTATGGTGACGACCTTGGCAGGAAATGCACCGTACCCCGGCAGTACCGACGGAACCGGTGCGGCTGCTGGTTTCAATTATCCCTACGGCGTTGTGGCCGATGGCACTGGCAACCTATATGTAACAGACAGTTATAACAACAGTATCCGCAAGGTCACGCCCGCTGGCTCCACCACCGCCGTTGTTGGCGCAGCCGAGATAGAAGGCAGCACTGACGCCACGGGGCCGGAAGCCAGTTTCAATTTCAATTCTTACGAACAATGGCGCCTGCCTTCTTGGGCTTTTGTCGTCGGCATCGTCCAAGACAGCGCCGGCAACCTCTTCGTGGCCGACACCAACAACCATACCATCCGCAAGATTACACCGACGGGCGTCGTCAGTACCTTCGCCGGAATGACGGGCTACGCGGGTACAGCAGACGGCCTAGGCATCAACGCGATGTTCCATACACCGGCCGGCCTGGCCATCGACAGTGCAGACAATATTTACGTCGCCGACTCGGGTAACAATACCATTCGCACAATCACTCCGGCAGGGCAAGTTGCCACACTAGCGGGCACTCCGGGCAGCGTCGGATCGCGGGACGGAATGGGGCCAGCCGCACTGTTCTACGATCCGCAAGGAGTCGCTCTGGATAGCGCTGGCAATATTTATGTCACAGACAGCGGTAACTTCATCATACGCAAAATCACATCCGCAGGCTTGGTCAGCACATTGGCTGGTACGGCCTTCGTGGGTGGTCATAAAGACGGTACTGGCGCAGCAGCAAGTTTCGGTTCTCTAGCTGGTTTGGTCGCGGACAGCACGGGAAATTTATATGCGACCGATTCTTTTTATAGTGTCATACGCAAAATCACGCCAGACGGCGTGGTCACTACACTTTCGCTGACCACAACGTCCTCTTCGGCAAACGGCTACTCCACCACGGTCAGTTTCCGCTTCGCAAGCGGAATCGCCATCGATAATGCTGGCAATCTTTTCGTGGCCGATACGCTAAACCAACGGATTGCGATGATTACTCCTGCCGGCGCGGTCACATCTATCGCTGGAACATTTGGAAACGTCGGCTTCGCGCCAGGCGCTCAGGGTGGTCTGGCATTTCCATCCGGTCTTACGCTGAATGGCTCCAAGCTTTACATCACCACCGAGCAAGGTGTGGCAGTGCTTAGCAATGTTCCGTAAATTGCCATCACCATTTCCCCAACCCTCTCGTGACTTAATATGTTGCGATCCCCACGATTGTCGTAGCTGAAATAAGGATCGCGAACGCGGTAGCCCATACCATTCCACAAGCGACTAAAACACTTACATGTCCCTTCTCTTTCGCACATTCACCCTCGCCGCTATTTGTGCCTCCGTTCTCGCTGCTTGCGGCAGCTCCGCGTCAAACAGCCAAAGCGCGGATGCGCCGAGCAAGCAGCTACATCGTTCAGACAAGGCGCAGGCGTCCGATTACGCAACCGTATTACAGGAACTGTACGTCGCCTATTACGGCCGCCCCGGCGATCCGGCCGGTATGGCCTATTGGGAAGGCGTGTTATTGGCGAGCGGCGCTCCGACGGATTTACAAAGTCTTGCCTCCGCCTACGGCAACAACGCTACGGTCAAGTCCGTGATCGATTCATTTGGGAACAGCGCAGAGTCCATCTCCTTGTATGGCACCGGCAATGCTACCGCTTTCGTAACGGCGATCTATAACAACGTACTGGGGCGCGCTCCGGATCAGGCTGGATTGAGCTACTGGGCAGGTCTGATCGGCACAGGCCAAATGACGCAGGCCCAGGTTGCCATGGCAATTCTGGCGGCCGCCGCAGCCGAGCCGAGCAGTAGCAGCGATGAGCAGTTGGTCAACAATCGCCTGAGCGTGGCAAACTACTTTTCCGGTCAATTGACCGCACAGAACGCTAGCAGCGCCTATAGTGGCAATGCCGCCAATGCCGCGATCCGCACCATGTTGGACGGCGTAACGGCTTCGACCGATATCACGGCATATGAGTCCACAGCCAACCTCGCGCTCGGCGGCATGCTCGGTGTGCCGGCTCTGGAAGCGTTTGTTGGCAATATGGGTAGCGCCGGCTCTGCCAACGGTACCGGTGCTGCGGCGCATTTCGTCACGCCCATGGGTGTAGCCGCCGACAACGCAGGCAATCTCTATGTGACCGAGGCTTGCCACATACGCAAGATCACCCCGGCCGGTGTGACCACGATATTTGCCGGCTCATCCACAGACTGCGGGTACAGTGACGGGCCGATTGCGGCTGCAATGTTTGGGCGTCTTAACGGCATCGCCGTCGATAGTGTGGGCAATGTGTATGTCACTGAGTCCGACTATTGCGTGATCCGCAAGATTACAACCGCCGGTGTCGTGTCCACGATTGCCGGTACTGCCAACGGCGTGGGAAACGTCGATGGCGCGGGGAGCGCCGATGGCGTGGGTGCGGCAGCACGTTTCAGCTACCCGCAAGGCATCGCTGTCGATGGCGCCGGAAACCTGTATGTGGCTGATCCGAGCAACAACAACATACGCAAAATCACGCCGTCCGGCACCGTGACAACCTTGGCTGGTACACCAGGCACATTAAGCAGCCTCGACGGGCAAGGGTCCGCGGCAAGTTTTGCCCAGCCGTGGGGCGTTGCTGTAGACAGCGCCGGCAATGTATACGTCGCAGATTACATTAGTTCGAACATCCGCAAGATTACGCCCGCCGGCATGGTGACGACCTTTGCCGGAATACCTGCTGTGGGTAGACCAGGGTATGCCGACGGGACTGCTTCAGCCGCGCGTTTTGCCTTCCCGCGCAGTTTGACGGTTGACAGTTTCGGCAACGTCTATGTAGCCGACACAGGCAACAACTGTATACGCATGATCACACCCTCCGGCGTCGTCTCGACGTTTGCAGGAAATGCGCAGCATACCGGCAGCGCCGAGGGAACCGGAACGGCGGCCAGTTTCAACTATCCATACGGCATCACAATCGACAACACCGGCAATCTGTATGTGTCGGACAGCTATAACAACACCATTCGCAAGATCACACCCAGCGGCATAACCGCGACCATGGCCGGTACCGCCGAGATCGAGGGTGGCACCGACGCCTCAGGGTCCAAAGCCAGTTTCAATTTCGCGACTTATGAACAATGGCAACAGCCTTCGTGGCCCTTTATCAACGGCATCGCCAAAGACAGCGCCGGCAACCTTTTCGTGGCCGACACCAACAACCACACCATCCGCAAGATTACACCGGCAGGCGCCGTGAGCACATTTGCCGGCGTGACCGGCTACGCGGGGGCACTCGACGGCCTGGGCACCAACGCTCAGTTCAATGCTCCCGCCGGTCTGGCAATCGACAGCGCGGACAATATCTACGTTGCTGACTCCGGCAATCACACCATTCGTATGATTACGCCTGCTGGGCAGGTCACTACACTGGCTGGCTTCCCAACTGGTTATGGAGCACGGGACGGACCGGGGTTTGCGGCCCTTTTCAATAACCCTCAGGGCCTCGCCATAGATAGCGTGGGCAACATTTACGTCGCGGACAGCCAAAACTCCACCATACGCAAAATCACGCCCGCAGGCTTGGTAAGCACCTTGGCGGGAACAGCCGGTGTCTTCGGCAATAAGGACGGCACCGGCGCGGCAGCGAGTTTCACTGCGCCGACTGGACTGGTCGTAGATAGTGCCGGAAATGTGTACGTCACCGATTCCATGTACGGGAGGTTACGTAAAGTAACGCCGAGCGGGGTAGTCACCACCCCGAACACGACCATGCTCCCAACAGCAGCCAATGGCTACATACCGTATGTATACCTCAGATTCCCAAGCGGCATCACCATCGATGCCGCGGGCAATCTTTTTGTAGCAGACACCTTGGAACACCGAATCGTAATGATTACACCGACCGGCGCCGCATCTACTATCGCGGGAACTATGGGGGCCGTCGGTTTCACGCAAGGTGCACAGGGTGGGCTGGCGTTCCCATCCGGTCTTGCGCTGAATGGTTCGAAGCTTTACATCACGACCGAACAGGGTGTAGCCGTGCTTTGCAATATCCCGTAAATCGATACATACAATTTACTTCATTTCCCTCATCCTATTCCACAAACAATTTAAAGCCATTACATGCGTATCCCCTTTCGCACATTCGCCCTTTCCGCCATTTGCGTCTCACTCCTCACCGCTTGCGGCAGCTCCACACCGAATAGCTCGGGCGTGGATGCGCAAAGCAAACAATTGCATCGCTCCGACAAGGCTCAGGCGTCCGATTACGCGACCATATTGCAGCAACTGTATATCGCCTATTACGGCCGACCCGGCGATCCCGGCGGCATGGCCTACTGGGAGGGCGTGTTATTGGCGAGTGGCGCGCCGACGGATTTACAAGACCTCGCCTCCGCCTACGCGACCAATACAGCAGTCAAAACCGTAATCAATTCATTTGGAAACAGTGCGGAATCCGTCGCCTTGTATGGAACAGGCAATTCGACGGCATTCGTAACGGCGATCTACAACAACGTGCTGGGGCGCGCACCGGATCAAGCAGGCTTGAATTATTGGGCGGGCTTACTCAGTGCAGGCCAAGTGACGCAGGCCCAGGTCGCCATGGCTATCCTGGCGGCTGCCGCAGCCGAGCCGAGCAGCAGCAGCGATGAACAATTGGTCAGCAACCGCCTGAGCGTGGCGAACTATTTTTCCAGTCAATTGACTGCACAGAACGCAGCAAGCACCTATAGCGGCAATGCCGCCAATGCTTCCATCCGCACCATGCTGGATGGCGTAACGGCATCAACCGACATCACGGCCTATCAGGCTACAGCCAACCTCGCGCTTGGCGGCATGATCGGCGTGCCGGCCGTTGAAGCCTTTGTCGGCAATATGGGAAGCGCCGGTTATGCCAACGGTACCGGTGCTGCGGCGCATTTTGTCACACCTACGGGCGTAGCCGCCGACAATGCGGGCAACCTCTACGTGACCGAAACCTGCCATATACGCAAGATCACGCCGGCCGGTGCGACCACTATGTTTGCCGGCTTCGCCGGCTGTGGGTACCGAGACGGCCCGGTTGCTGCCGCAGAATTTTCGTATCTCTCGGGTATTGCTGTCGATAGCACCGGCAATGTTTTTGTCGTCGACCCAGACACTTCCGTGATCCGCAAGATTTCCAGTACCGGCGTGGTATCAACCTTCGCCGGCACTGCCTATGCTATGGGGAGCGCGGACGGTGTCGGAGCTGCCGCACGCTTCAACTACCCGCAGGGCATCGCCACCGATAGCGCCGGAAACGTGTATGTAGCCGATACGAACAACAACACGATACGCAAAATTACCCCGACCGGCACAGTGAGCACTCTGGCAGGTACGCCAGGCTTGACGTTGGGAGTAGATGGGCAAGGAGCGGCTGCGGGCTTTGTCGTTCCATGGGGTGTCGCCACCGATGGTGCCGGCAACGTCTATGTCGCCGACTGGGGTGGCCAGAACATCCGCAAGATTACGCCCACTGGCCTGGTAACGACCTTGGCCGGCATGCCCAATTCGGGCGACACCGGGTATGCGGATGGGGCCGCGCCCGCCGCGCGTTTCTCCTTCCCACGCAGTTTGACGGTAGACAGTTACGGCACCGTCTACGTCGCCGACACAGGCAATAACTGCATACGCCTGATCACCTCGCTCGGCGTCGTCGGGACATTGGCGGGAAATGCGCCGCATGCCGGCAGCGCCGATGGTAGCGGAACCGCGGCCAGCTTCAACTATCCATACGGCATTACGACGGACAGCGCCGGCTACGTATACGTGTCGGACAGTTACAACAACACCATCCGCAAGATCACGCCCGGCGGCACAACCTCCACCATGGCCGGCACCGCCGAGATCGAAGGCGGCACGGACGCTACGGGGTCAGAGGCAAGTTTCAATTTCCCGACTTACGAACAGTGGCGGGGACCTTCGTGGGCTTTTATCGTCGGCATCGTCAAGGATAGTGCCGGCAATCTCTTCGTGGCGGACACCAACAACAACACCATCCGCAAGATTACACCGGCGGGCGCCGTGAGCACGTTTGCCGGAGTGACCGGCTACACGGGCACCCTCGACGGTTTGGGCACCAACACTCTGTTCAATGCGCCGACCGGCCTTGCGATCGACAGTGCGGATAACCTCTACGTTGCCGATACCGGCAACAATACCATTCGTATGATTACGCCTGCCGGACAGGTCACTACACTGGCCGGCTTTCCTGGCTATCAGGGGTCATGGGACGGACAGGGAGCGGCGGCCCGGTTCAATTATCCACAGGGCCTGGCCGTGGATAGGGCGGGCAATATCTATGTCGCGGACAGCCAAAATTCCACCATACGCAAAATCACGCCAGCGGGCTTGGTCAGTACCTTGGCAGGAACAGCGGGCATATTTAACAATAAAGACGGCACCGGCGCGGCAGCAAGTTTCTATGGGCCGTCGGGACTGGTCGTGGATAGTTTGGGCAATTTGTATGTAGCCGATTCCACTAACAACCGGATACGTAAAGTGACACCGGCCGGAGTAGTCACTACGCCAAATCTGACCACAACGCCAACGGCAGCGAACGGCTACAACACGTATGTCAATTTGAATTTCCCGAGCGGTATCACAATCGACACCGCAGGTAATCTTTTCGTGGCCGACACCCTGAATCACCGAATAGCGATGATTACGCCTGCCGGCGCCGTAACGTCTGTCGCCGGAACATACGGAAACGTCGGCTTCGTGGCAGGCGCTCAGGGCGGCCTGGCATTTCCGTCCGGTCTTGCGCTCAATGGCTCCAAGCTCTACGTCACGACGGAGCAAGGTGTCGCAGTGGTGAGCAACGTACCGTAATATAAACATCCTCATCGGAGGCACGGCGAAAAAGCACGTGCGGGCGCGCTCAACCTCCGATATTCCCCGCACCCGCACTCCTCCTTGCCTGCGTCAGTGGCTCCCGACGCGGGCAGATTCTCAGCGTTTGCGCTATGCTGTTTCTCTACACCAAACGTTGGAGCAACTTCATGTCGCAAACGCAACAAGCCCTTCCTGCCCTGAACGATGCCACGCTGCTGCGCAGCCAGGCCTACATCGATGGCGGTTGGGTGAACAGCAATTCCACCTTCAATGTGAACAACCCGGCCAACGGCGCCATTATCGCCAGCGTGGCCAATCTCGGCGCGCGCGAAGCCGAAACCGCGATTTCGGCCGCCGCAGCCGCCTTCCCCGCCTGGTCGGCCAAGACCGGAAAGGAACGCGCGGCCCTCATGCGCGCCTGGTTCGACCTGATGATCGCGCACAGCGACGACCTGGCGACCTTGATGACCGCGGAACAAGGCAAGCCTCTGGCCGAAGCGAAGGGCGAAGTCGTGTACGGCGCCAGCTTCATCGAATGGTTTGCCGAGGAAGCCAAGCGCGTCAGCGGCGACGTCATGTCATCCACCTGGTCGGATAAGCGTATGGTGGTGCTGAAACAGCCGATCGGCGTGTGTGCGTCGATCACGCCCTGGAACTTTCCGATTGCCATGATCACGCGCAAGGTCGCGCCCGCATTGGCGGCAGGCTGCACCATCGTCATCAAGCCGGCCGAGCAGACGCCGCTATCGGCATTGGCGCTGGCCGAACTCGCGCATCGCGCCGGCTTGCCGCGTGGCGTTGTGAACGTCGTCACGGCCGATTCCGACCATTCGATCGAAGTCGGCAAGGTATTGTGCGCCAGCCCGACCGTGCGTCATTTGTCGTTCACCGGTTCCACGCCGGTTGGCCGCATTCTGATGCAGCAGTGCGCGCCTACCGTCAAGAAGCTGGCGCTGGAACTGGGTGGCCATGCTCCCTTCATCGTATTCGACGACGCCGATCTCGACGCCGCTGTCGAAGGCGCCGTGCAATCCAAGTATCGCAACGCCGGACAGACCTGCGTCTGCACCAACCGCTTCTACGTACACGAATCGAAATACGACGCCTTCGTCGAAAAGCTGGCCGCGCGCGCCGGCAAGATCAAGGTCGGCAGCGGCTTCGATGACGGCGTCCAGCAGGGGCCGATGATCGACGACCAGGCGATCGCCAAGGTCGAGGAGCACGTCGCCGATGCGCAATCGAAAGGCGCCAAGGTGGTGGCGGGCGGCAAACGCAGCGCGCTGGGCGGATTGTTCTACGAACCGACCGTGCTGGCCGGCGTGGATGCGCGCATGAAGATCATGAGCGAAGAGACCTTCGGTCCGGTGGCCGCTGTGGTCAAATTCAAAACCGAGGAAGAGGCCGTCGCCGCAGCCAACGCTTCCGACTTCGGTTTGGCGAGTTACTTCTATTCGCGGGATATCGGCCGCGTATGGCGCGTTGCCGAAAAGCTCGAATACGGCATGGTGGGGATCAACACCGGTCTCATTTCCAACGAAGTGGCGCCTTTCGGCGGCGTCAAACAATCGGGGCTCGGGCGCGAGGGCTCGGTCTACGGCATCGACGAGTATCTGGAAATGAAGTACCTGTGTATGGGCGGTATTTAAGAGGCGGCACCAAGCCCGACACGAACCGTGTCGGGCGCGAAGGCCTATCTAGGAAGATCCGACCATCTGTGTATAGAAGCGGCGCCCCAGGTTGTCGACCGCACCGATCCACACTTCGTAAGAAGTCGGCGTGAAGCCGGCCGGCAGTGTCGCCGGGTTGACGCGTATGCTGGTAACGTTGCCCAAGGGGATGGGCGTATCGGTTATCACCGACGGCGAACCGGTGGACACAATGACCGTGCGCACCGAAATCACCCGCATGTTCGGATTGGCATTGGCCCAATTGAGCCAGGATATGGTAAAGCCTGAAGCGATCGACGTTCCTGTCAACGGCGCGCCGGACGTTACACCATCGATGGCCGGGAACACGCTCTGTGCGGGGCTGGCCGGCGGCGCCGCCGGCAAGTACGCGTTGGCCGTCGAGTTGGTGTTCGGTCCCTGGACCGTAAATCCCAGCCATCCCTGGTAGGTGATAATGTACTTGGCGCCCTGCTGCGCATCGACACTGCCCAGCCAGCCCAAGGTCGGCTGCTGCAGCAAGGTATCGGACAAATCTCCCGTCGCGGTAGGCAATATCGAAGGAGTGGGCCATATGCACAGCACGCTCATGCTGCAATAAGCGAACGGCACGCTTTGGCCGCTGGGAATCTGCACCTCTGAATTGCCGGCAATTTGCGCCCCGTTGCTGTCCTGGGACTGTATGTTGACCTGCACGCCGACAGCCGGATTGACGGTCGGCAAATTGGTCAGACTGCCATTCAAGCCGAACACGGCATACGCAACCGGATACACGCCTAGCGTGGTATACCGGCCGTTGCCGGAGATGGTCCAGTTCGGAGTCGTGCTCTTGTTGAAGGTCACGCCGTCGCTGAATACGTCGACCAGCTTTCCGGTCGTGTCCGTGACCACCGAGGACACCGCGAAATTGATGCAGCCCTTGCTCGGGATGGGGTCGTCGATGCAACCCGTGATCTGCATCGAGCTCAATTGATAGTTATTGGCCGAATAGTTGCTCAGCAACTGCTCCAGTTGGGTTGCGTTGCGGCCATTGTAAAAATAAGGGCCGGTGCCGGTAGTCAAGGGAGGGGACGGCTGGGTCGGCGAAGCCGACATCAGCGGAGCAAACGTAGTCTGGGAAATCGAGGCCCCGGCCCGCTGTCCGATCAAGTTGTTGATCGCCACCGTCAAGGTATCGAGCGAACTGATGTTCGACAAGGTGGAAGTTGCCACCGTAGTCTTGGCGGTGCTTGAGGTGATCGCGCTCGCCAGATTGCCGGAAGAGCCCTTGCCGAGTTGCGTTTCGGCCGTCGCCAGGTTGACCGTCACCTCCGGGCTTTGAATCGGCACAAAGCGGTTACTCAATTGCAGCTGGTCGGCGCCCGTGACATCCTTGACGATCTGGATGCGCAAGCCCTCCAGGGTCGCATCGACTCCAAGCTTGTTGGTGGTAAAGGTCGCGTCCTGGAACAAATTGAGCGTACTCGGCGACGAAATCTTGGCATTGTTCAGATTGGCGCCGACGATGCCGATGATCTGGGCCGCCGCCGCCGATACCATGCTGCTGTTGCCGAGATTGGCCAGCAATTTGGCATTGCTCGCAGCACTTTGGAATATGGTCAGGGGATTCGCGCCGAGCAGCTCGGCAACAACGGCATCCGTCAACGGCGTGATGTTTGCCACGACCGGAGCCGTCGTGCTCTGCAGCAGCGAATGCAACACCACCGGCGTGCCGGTGCCGTCGGTGCCGGCTGCTTCGATGAATAAGGGCAAAGTCGGTGTGCCGGTGGTGAGATACAGCGTAAAGGAGCCGTCGGCCACGTTGGTCACGGCATAGGGAATCGCATTGCCGTTGACATCGGTCAGTTTGACTGCCGCTCCGCTGCCGTCGACCAGCTTGATGCGCGCATCGACCATAGGCGCGCCTATGGCCGCTACGCCGGTAATGACGACATTGGGCGGTGGGGTCGATGTGGAACCGGACGACGAGCGGGCACTGCTGCCGCCGCCACCGCCTCCGCAGGCCGATAGCGCAAGCAGGCAGGCGGACCATGTCGCCATGTTCAAAACGCAACGAAACCGGAGGGAACTGAGCTTGAATCGCATACTCTAAGTCTGTACCTTCTATCATCCGCCGCAGACCGGTACGGCGGCCTTGGCGTTGGCTCGCCACTCCGACAGCTTGCGGCACTGGCATCGCCAGGTCGGACGAAGGCAAGAATTCATGTCATTGTAGGCGCAAAAAAATCGCTGCAAAACCGGAATAGGCCAGCGAAGGCTGCGTTTATCGAGGCTTAAGAGGCAATAGCCGACGCCTGCCGGGAATCCAGGGAGTAAAAGGTGGTCACACGCAGACGTGACAAAAAGTCGGGTCGGCAGTTCGAACGAGATATCCATCTTATTTAACAAGCTACAGGAGATTTACCATGAAGCCCCTACGCTTGATCCTTGCATGCAGTGCCTTGTCCTTGATGCCTTTGACATCGCTCGCCCAAACAGCGTCGAACGTTGCGCCGGACGTCAATACCGTGACGGTTTCAGGCATAGGTGTTCCGCGCCATCCCTACCCCATGGGTCCTGACGAATTCTACAAATTCAAGGGTTCCTACGATTTGGCCAATGGACAGACCCTGTCCCTGTTCAACCGCGGCCGGGTGATGTTCGCCAAGATTGGCGGCCAGGCACGCCACAGCATCGTGGCGGCGTCGCCCGATACCTTCGTCGCCAAGGACCACATGATGAAAATCCGCTTCGATCCTGCGCACGAAGACGGCGACCGGACAGGAGAACTTTTTCTGGTGGCCGAACGCTAGCCTCTTCGCCGCGCGCCTTGGCAGGCATCAAGACATATAACCGGTCAACAATGCAATTTCCCAGTTCGGCATTCCACGCGAACTGGCCAAGGCCGCCATGGCGCGGTGATCGTAGGGAACGGTGAGCAAGCTGGACAGCCAGCGATCGCCGGCCTTTTCGATGATGGCATAACGCGCGTCCGGCGAGCCGGTTTCGACCACGTGCGGGTATGGCGTATCGTCGTCATACGCCGGGCGGCCTACGCTGCCGGGATTGACTACCCATGGCCCGCCTGCGAGACGCACGCTTTGCGGCAGGTGGGTGTGGCCACAGAGAATCAGCTGTGCCCGCGTGTCGCCGAGGCGCGCTTCGATTTCCTGCCTTGTCGCGGCCCGCTCGGCCGTACGCAGGAAGGGCGTCATGTCGCTATCGGGTGTGCCGTGGCACAGCAACACTTCGGACGACAGGTAATGCGTCGGCGGCAGCGTCGCCAGCCATGCCAATTCCCTGCCTGTGAGCTGAGCGCGTGCGTACTTGTCGTCCTCGCCCGATTGTTCGTTGATTTCCAGGATCTGGCGGTCGTGGTTGCCGGCCAATTGAATCCAATCTTGCGCCATCAGGTATTGCGCCGTTTCCAGCGGCAGCAGTGGACCGGACAGGCTGTCGCCCAAGTTGACGACACGATCTACCCCGCGCCGTTTGATGTCGGCCACTACCGCCTCGAGCGCAGCCAAATTCCCATGGATATCCGAAACAATTGCCAAACGCATAGCATTCCCACCCAGGCTACTCGACCCGGCTCCGGTACGAGAAGCGCCACCGGAATTTGTCAGGCCGCCAAAAACCCGCGTAAAATGCGCCAAGCGCGGGTGTAGTTCAATGGTAGAACGGCAGCTTCCCAAGCTTCATACGAGGGTTCGATTCCCTTCACCCGCTCCATTTCCGCGCTTCACTATCCCAATTCCGGCGCCTATGCGCCATCGCGGCGGTCACGGTCTTACACACCAGATCTTACACACCCGAACTTACACACCCATATAGTACTTCGAGGGACAGGAACGGGAAACCGGCTCCGTTGCCACTTATAATCTCCCCCATGGATGATCCGAAAGCAAATAATTCACAGGGCAAGCCGATGTTTTACGACCCGGCAGAGCGCCGCATACGCAGTTTCGTCACGCGCGCCGGGCGCTTGTCGCCGGCCCAGGCGCGCGCTATCGAGACCTTGGGGCCGCGCTTCCTCCTCCCATATGGGAAAGCCACGCTCGATTTCAATGCGGCTTTCGGCCGGCAAGCCCCGGTGGTGCTGGAAATCGGTTTTGGCATGGGGGACTCCACCGCCAAGATCGCGGCCGGCTTGCCGGGAATGAATTTTCTCGGCGTAGAGGTGCATACGCCCGGCGTGGGCAGCCTGCTGAAATTGATCGGCGAGCAAAACCTGGAAAACCTGCGCCTGATCCAGCACGATGCGGTCGAAGTGCTGACGCATATGATCGCACCCGATTCGCTGGCCGGCGTGCACATCTTTTTCCCAGACCCATGGCACAAGGCGCGCCACAACAAGCGCCGTTTGATCCAGCCGCCGCTGGTCAAGTTGCTATGCTCGCGGCTGGCGCCGGGCGCCTACCTGCATTGCGCCACCGATTGGCAGGATTATGCGGAACAGATGCTGGCCGTACTGGGTGCGGAACCGGAATTGCGCAATACCAGCGAGACCTATTCGCCGCGCCCAGATTACCGCCCGGTGACCAAGTTCGAAAACCGCGGCCTCAAACTGGGACACGGCGTTTGGGACTTGGTGTTCAAGAAAATCTAGGCGGGCATTCCTGATCGACGCCGACTAATCCATGGCCTCGATCAGCGCGACGATTTCCTCGCCGTAGGTTTCCAGCTTTTTCTCGCCCACGCCGGTCACGCCGCGCAGGGCGTCCAGCGAAGCTGGTTTTGCCTTGGCAATTTCGCGCATGGTCGAATCGTGGAAAATCACGTAGGCCGGCACGTTGTGCTTGCGAGCCGTCTCGACGCGCCACCAGCGCAGCTTGTCGAACAGCGCCTGTTCGGCCGCCGACAAGTCTCCCTCGGCATAACCCTTGGGTTTGGCGCTCGCGCGCTTTTGCTTGACTGGCTTTTGATATTGGCGCAACTGCACTGACTGCTCGCCGCGCAGCACCGGGCGCGCCTCCTCGGTCAATTTCAACGCACTGTAGGCGTCGTAATCGACCGTGACCAGGCCCAGCGCAATCGCCTGCCGCAAAATCGCTCGCCATTCGGCTTCGCTGCGTTCGGCGCCGATACCGAAGGTCGAGAGCTGATCGTGACGCCATTGCTTGACCTTGTCCGACTCGGTACCGCGCAAGACATCGATCACGTGCCCGGCGCCGAAACGCTGCTCGACGCGATAAATGGCCGACAACAGCTTTTGCACCGGTACCGTGGCGTCGAACGACACCGCAGGGTTGAGGCAGGCATCGCAATTTCCGCAGGGTTCGGAGGCCTGGCCGAAGTAGTCGAGCAGGCGCACGCGGCGGCAGGACAGGGTCTCGCACAAGCCCAGCATGGCGTCGAGCTTGCTGCCCTGGATGCGCTTGTAGGCTTCGCCGGCCTCCGATTCGTCTATCATGCGCCGCTGCTGCACCACGTCCTGCAAGCCATACGCCATCCAGGCGTTGGCCGGTCCGCCGTCGCGGCCCGCACGGCCGGTCTCCTGATAATACGACTCTATGCTCTTGGGCAGATCGAGGTGAGCCACGAAGCGCACGTCGGGCTTGTCTATACCCATGCCGAAGGCAATGGTCGCCACCATCACGATGCCGTCTTCGCGCAGAAAGCGCGCCTGGTTGCGGCTGCGCAGCTCGTTATCCATGCCGGCGTGATACGCCAGCGCCGCGATGCCGCTTTCGTTCAGAAATTCCGCGGTTTCCTCAACCTTCTTGCGCGACAGACAGTAGACGATACCGGCATCGCCCGCATGCTCGTTCTCGATAAACTCGAGCAACTGCTTGCGGCCATTGCCCTTTTCGACGATCTGGTAGCGGATATTCGGCCGGTCGAACGAAGACACGAATTGCAAGGCCTCGTCCAGCTGCAGGCGATGCGCAATTTCAGCGCGCGTCTGGCCGTCGGCCGTCGCCGTCAGCGCTATCCGCGGCACGCTGGGGAAACGCTCGTGCAGCACCGAGAGTTTGATGTATTCGGGGCGGAAGTCGTGTCCCCACTGCGATACGCAATGCGCTTCGTCGATGGCAAACAGGGCGATCTTGGATGCTTCCAGCAAATCGAGGCAGCGCGAAGTCAGCAGGCGTTCGGGAGCAACGTACACCAAGTCCAGTTCGCCATTGCGCACCTGGCGTTCAATGCGCACAACCTCT
Organism: Burkholderiaceae bacterium; assembly: GCA_019232795.1. Lineage (GTDB taxonomy): Bacteria > Pseudomonadota > Gammaproteobacteria > Burkholderiales > Burkholderiaceae_D > PKWO01. The sequence goes on along the minus strand of JAFANH010000071.1, from coordinate 73,378 downwards.
TCGAAGCTCTGGGTGGAATTGAGAAAGGCTGCGCGCACACCGACTTCGGCCAAGGCGTCGACCTGGTCCTGCATCAGCGCGATCAGCGGCGAAACGACTACGCCCACGCCGTCACGTATCAACGCGGGAATCTGGTAACACAGGGACTTGCCACCGCCGGTCGGCATCAGGACCAGGGCGTCGCCCCCACTCGCGACATGCGCGACGATCTCTGCCTGCTGCCCGCGAAAAGAGGGATAGCCGAACACGGATTGCAGCAAGTGTAGCGCCTGCTCTTGATGCTGTTTCTCAACCATGCTCTGTTCTCTTGCCTTCCTATTGCCTTCCTATTGCTTTCCTGCCGACCTTCGCGGGAATCAGTGCAGCATCCCGACGTATACGCCAACCAACAGGAAAATGCCGAGCGCGGCACGATAAACAACGAAGGGCCAGGCGGAAAATCTTTCCAGGAAGCGCATCAAACCCCAGATCGCGACGAAGGCCGATACGCTGGCGACAGCAATGCCGAACAGCAGGATAGTCCACGCTTCCGCAGGAATATGCGCATGCAGCAAGGCCACCAATTCCTTCAGTCCCGCCAAGGCAATCGCCGGCAATCCCAGCAGGAAGGAGAAGCGCGCGGCTTCCTCGCGTTTGAAATTGATGAACAGGGCAGCCGTCAGCGTCGAGCCCGAACGCGACACGCCGGGAATCAGGGCGCCGACCTGGGCCAGGCCGACAATCAGCGCATCGCGCAGGCGCATGTCGCCCACCGTGCGCAAATGCTTGCAGCTCAGCTCCGAAATGGCCAGCAGCATAGCCATCACCAGGCAGGAGACGCCGATCACGTTCAAGCCGCGCAAGGGTGAATCGCATGCGTTCAGCACAGGCGCCAGCAGCAGGCCGGCAATGCCGATCGGTATCGTGGCCAGCACGATAGCCACCGCCAGACGGAAGGATTGATGCTGGTAGTCGCGCCGGCGCAATGCCGCCACGCTGCCGAAAGCGACTTCGCGCACATCGCGCCAAAAATAGCTGACCACCGCAGCCAGGGCCGCCAGCTGCATTGCCGCCGAAAATGCCGAACCGGGATCGCGCCACCCCAATACCGCCGGCACCACGCGCATGTGTGCCGTCGACGAGATCGGCAGCAATTCGGTGATGCCCTGCACGACACCCAGTATGCCGATCTGCAAATAGCTCAAGGAGGCAAAACCGATATCGAGTCCGTTGGTGCAGGCGCTGGGCAAAATGTTCTCCTGGTGGTTTTCGTTTACCGCTTTCGGCTGGACACGGCCAGCGCATGCATGGCGGCGATATGACAAGGACGCAAGATTACCACGAGCAAACGGAGTCCCGGCTCATTCCACGCAGATACCGGCTGAAGCCCCGCCGGATTGCGCCCGATCACCCTTTGCGCCTCGAGGTATGGCAATTACATTTAATGACTGGCAAGTAAGTTATACTGACTGTATGGACTGTTCTATCAACAAGATCAAAGGGCGCTGGGAAAGGCGCAAGGAAGCGCGTCCGCAGGAATTGCTGGCGGCAGCGCTCGATCTGCTCGTGGAACGCGGCTATGCAACGACCCGCCTGGACGATGTTGCGGCCAAGGCCGGCGTCTCCAAGGGTACGCTGTACCTGTACTTTGCCAACAAGGAAGAGCTGTTCAAGGCCGTGGTGCGCGAGCATATCGTACCGGCGATCGGCCGCGCAGAACAAACCATCGAACAATACCAAGGCTCCAGCCGCAATTTGCTGCAGGAAATCCTGTTGGGCCGGTGGGAGCAGGTCGGCAACACGAAGTTGTCGGGCATAATGAAGCTGATCGTCGCAGAATCGGGCAATTTCCCCGAAATTGCCAAGTTTTATCATGACGAAGTGATTTTGCGCGGAAATGCCCTGATCACCAAGGCCATACAGCGCGGGGTGGAAAGCGGCGAGTTCCATCAGATTGACGCCGTCCAAGCCACGCAGGTGATCGCCGCTCCTATCATCATGTTGATTCTAAGAAAGCACTCCTTCGATACCTGCGGCTCGGAGCCTATTTCCCCTGACACCTACCTAGAAACCTTCCTCAATCTTCTGTTCCAGGGGCTTGTCGTCCGCCCTGCGTGAATCATCCGATCGTCGTTTCACCGCGTTTTTCGCGCTTCTGTCCCTCAAATTCGGCGACCTGTCGCATTTCGCGCGCATCGCGATACGCATTTGACTAAGATTGTGCCATTCGAACGGCCCATGGCGGCAATAGCCGCTTGACGACCGACTCTTGACGGCTGATACCTGCCCCCACTCGTAAAACGGCGATAAAATGCGGTCTTTGTCTTTTCTACACCGAGTAGCCAAATGAACATCGAAAAAGCCCGCTTCAACATGATCGAGCAGCAAATCCGCCCGTGGGACGTGCTCGACCAGGATGTCCTCGATCTCTTGTTCATCGTGAAAAGAGAGGAGTTCGTGCCCTCCGCCTATAAGGATCTCGCTTTTTTCGATACCGAGATTCCCCTGCCCTGCGGAGAGAACATGCTCGCGCCGAAGTGCGAAGCGCGCATCTTGCAGGAAGCGAATATCAAGAAGCACGAGAACGTCCTGGAAATCGGCGCGGGCTCGGGCTATATGGCCGCATTGCTGGCGTACCGGGCACGCCACGTCACCACTCTGGAGATCGAACCCGAACTGAAGGATCTCGCCCAGCGCAACTTGAGCGCCAACGGCGTCACCAACGTCGAGGTCATCCTGGCCGATGGCGCCAAGGGCTGGAGCGGCAATGGCCATTCTCCTTTCGATGTGATCGTGATTTCCGGGTCACTGCCGGTGTTGCCCGACGCTTTCCTGCAGCAAATCAAGGTTGGCGGCCGTATCCTGGCCACTTTGGGCGAAGAACCGGTGATGAGCACCCAGCTGGTCACGCGCGTATCCGAATCGACCTATGAAACGGTGAAGCTGTTCGAAACCTGCATCAAGCCCTTGCGCCACGCGCAGACCCCATCCCATTTCAAATTCTGATCGAGCATGCAACACGTCACCGCCCCCGAATTGGCACAATGGCTGGCCGACCCCGAACGCCCGAACCCGATTCTGCTCGACGTGCGCGAGCGCTCGGAATTTCAAACCTGCCATATCGACAATGCGCTCTTCATGCCCATGCACATGGTGCCGACCCGTCTTGCTGAACTGGATGCCGATGCGGAAATAGTCTGCATTTGCCACCACGGCGGGCGCAGCATGAAAGTCGCAAGCTTCCTTGAGCAAAACGGCTTTGGCAAAATCACCAATCTGACCGGCGGCGTTCATGCATGGGCGCAGCAGGTCGACCCCGACATGCCGACGTATTGACGGCCTCGCCCCACCAACACTAACGAACACCATCGAAACTAGCGGAGAAACTGAATGCGCAACCCCGTCATCGCGGCCTTGGTCAGCAGTGCGTTCGTGTCGTTGAGCCTGCCGTTGCAGGCACAGGCAGCAGATCTCTTACAGATCTACAAGGAGGCCCTCTCCAACGACCCGGTTTACGCCAGTGCGCGCGCCGCCATGGTGGCCGGCGAGGAAAAGGTCGCGCAGGGCCGTTCGGGCTTGTTGCCGCAAGTGGCCGTGTCGGGCAGCTACTTTGAAAACGGCCTGTCGGAAACGCCGTCGATGCCGGAACCGAATGTGGGTTACACCTCGTTCAGCGCCCATTATCCCCAGTCGACCTATACGGTGCAGTTGACCCAGCCGCTGTTCCGCATGGCCAATTGGCAGCAATATCAGATCGGCATCCTGTCTGCCGCCTCGACCGAAGCGCAATTCGCGCAGGCGCGCGAAGACTTGATGCTGCGCGTCGCGCAAGCCTATTTCGACGTGCTGACTGCGCAAGATACGCTGACTTCGATTCAGGCAAACAAGGTTGCCATTACCGAGCAACTGGCATCGGCCAAACGCAACTTCGAAGTCGGCACCACCACGATCACGGACTCCAACGAAGCGCAGTCGCGCTACGACCTGGCCGTCGCGCAGGAATTGGCCGCGCAAAACGACCTGGAGATCAAGCGCACCGCGCTCGAGCAGATCATCGGCAAGGCCCCGGCCGATTTGGCGCCGCTGCGCGCCGGCGTCAAGCTTGCACTGCCGGAGCCGGCGCAAATGGACAAGTGGGTCGATGGCGCAGAGCATGAAAATTTCACCGTGGTCGGCCAGCAGATCAATGTCGAAATCGCGCACCGTACCGTCAAAATGAATCGCGCCGGCCATTACCCGACTGCCGATTTCGTCGCGCAGCGCCAGCACACCAACCAAGGTGGCGACAATATCCTTTACCCGCCCGGCATCGCCAACCAGACTGCCGTCGGCGTGCAGTGGAACGTACCGATCTTTGCCGGCTTCATGACCGACAGCAAAGTCAAGGAATCGGTGGCGCTCGAAGACAAGGCCAGGCAAGACCTGGAAAGTGCGCGCCGCACGGCTGCGCAGTCCGCGCGTCAATCCTACCTTGGGGTCAGCAGCGGCTTGGCGCAAGTTGCGGCTTACGAGGCGGCGGAAGTGTCGAGCCAGACTTCGCTGGCATCCAATCAGCTTGGTTACCAGGTCGGCATCCGCATCAACATCGACGTGCTGAACGCCCAACAGCAACTCTATAACACGCGCCAGACCCTGGCGAAGGCGCGCTACGACACCATCGTCAACGGTTTGCGCCTGAAGTCGGCAGCCGGCTCGCTGAAGGAAGACGACCTGGTGGCAGTGAACGGCCTGTTGGCCCACTAAGGCATAAGATAATTGCCTGGGACGCGCACAGACGCCCCAGGCAATCAATTTGACACGCCGGCCAATTCTTCCGAGCTCAGGTAGGGATGCAGCAGCGCCATGGTCCGCTGTGCGGCTCCGCGGTGTTGTTCGGCAAAATCGAGCGCACTATTTCCCATCGCGACACGTTCGCCGTCAGCATGCAGCAGCCGTAGCGCCGCATGCAGCATGGCATCCGCATCGGTGACGCGCAAAGCCGCTCCGGCCGCGATCGCATCTTCGCTGGCCGCGGCAAAATTGAACGTGTGCGGTCCCAGCAGCACCGGTTTGCCCAGCGCGCAGGCTTCGATCAGGTTTTGCCCGCCGAGCGGCAACAGGCTGCCGCCGATAAAGGCGACGTCGCAAGCGGCATAATAGGCAAACATTTCTCCCATCGAATCACCGAGCAGCACTTGCACGTTATCGGCAAGCTGCGTCCCGTTCAATGCAGACCTGCGCGCCATGCTGACGCCGCGGCCCGCCAGCATGCGCGCCACTTCGTCAAAACGCTGCGGATGGCGCGGCACGAGAATCAATAATATGTCGCCGGCATGGGTGCGCGCGAGCGCGTCCAATATCAGCGCTTCCTCGCCATCGCGCGTGCTGGCGCACAGCAGCACCCGGCGGCGGCCGAATTGGCGGCGCAATTCTGCGCCCGCAACCAGCGCTTCGGTCGGCGGAGTGACATCAAACTTGATGCTGCCGGTGACTTGCACATTGCGTGCCCCGAGTTGCGCCAGACGGTCGGCGTCGGCACCGGTCTGCGCCGCCACGCAATCCAGCGCCTGGGCCGCCTCGGTCATCAAGGCAGCCATGCGTTTGCCCTTGGCCAGAGAACGTTCGGACAACCGCGCATTGACCAGCACCACGGGCACGCGATGGCGCGCGCATTGGGCCATGACGTTCGGCCAAACCTCGGTCTCGATCAACACGCACAGGGAAGGATGGAAATGATCGAGGAAACGGCGCACCATGACGCCGATGTCATAAGGCAGGTAGCACTGCTGCACACGCGGCGCGTAGGTGGTGAACAGCGCCTGCCCGGTGGCGCGCCCGGTCGGCGTCATATGCGTCAGCAAAATCACGTGTTCCGGATAGGCCTGCAGCAGCGCATCGATCAGCGGTTCAGCGGCACGCGTCTCGCCCACCGAGACGGCATGCACCCAGATGACGGGTTGCCGTCCGGACGTGGGCGAAGCGCCATAGAAACCCAGGCGCTCGCCCCAATGCCGGCGATAGCCAGGCTCGCGCAGTCCGCGCCACCACAGCCGCATCAGCACGATCGGCAGCGCCAACCACCACAGCAGGGAATACAGTGTACGCATCAGATTAGAGGGCGCCCGGTCAGGCGCGACAGGATGGCGAGCGGGCTGGCATCGGGATCATATTGCCGCGCCACCGGCAAATGCAGCGTCTGTTCCATCATGTACTGGCCGGACATGACCGCATGCGAAGTCTGATCCGAAAAACAGATCCAGACCGAGCCCGGCGGAAACGGCATCGTCACCTGCGGCGCTTCCTTCTGATAGGCAAGATCGGACTTCATCCCGTCATGCAGTTGCAGCATCAAGTGATCGTACTCGCTGCGCAAGGCCTTGGTGACGTGCAAAGCATTCAACGCCTGGGCTTGCCAGCGCACGTAGGATTTTGCACGCGGCAGGAAACGCTTGGCCACTTGTTCGAACGGTTCACCGACTCGCCATACGCGCGGCGCGCCGTCCGGATTCAAGTTGGTGAAGACGCGCAAAATGCGCTCGCCATAATTGGGTCGCGATGGAAAGGCGTCGACATGCAGGCGCCGGTCGTCCGCGCGCCAGGACTGGCTGCGGCCTTCCACCTGGCTGGGGCGATAACTGGTCGGCGCAAGCCTCAAGGCGCCGCTGTAGCGCGGCAGAATGGCGTCGATCAGGGACTGCGCCTGCTGGCGGAAGCGCCCTATCATGGAGCCCAATGCCGCCTGATCGTCGGCGTTGCCGACGGCGCCCTTGAGTCCGCCTTGGGCGTCGAGACTGATGTTGCGCACCCTGGGGTCGCGCACTGCCGGCGTCAGGAAGCGACGCTCGTGATCGCTCAGTGTGAATGCCAGGCGCGGAAAGTAGAGCACCTTGCCCGCTTCGAGTGCAGCGATCCACTCGGCATTGGCCGCAGCCGGCCGCCAGTCGGAGCCATCGATTTCGAGGATTTGCTGTTCCATAGCCGCTATTATCTCTGATATCCCCGGTTCGCCAGCGCCCAAGCGATCAGCGTGGGTATAGCAATATCAATCGAGCAACTGATGCACCGCTGCTTCCACGGCGGCCACATCGGGCTGTGCGCCGGTATCGCCCAGGTTGATGATATTGGGCGACCAGTTGCCCTCGGTTTTCCAACGTGGGGAATCGCCGTACAGCTCTATGGTGGGCCGACAGTAGGCGGCAGCGATATGTGTCAGTCCGGTGTCGACTCCAATGACCAAGGCCGCCCGTTGCGCCAGCATTACCGCTTCCATCAGCGGCAACTTGGGCAGGACGACCGCCTGTTCCATGCCACTTGCCAATTGTTGCGCGGCCTGCCTTTCGGATTCGCTGCCCCAGGGCAGCAGAATAGGCCAGCCGCGCTCACGCAAACTGCGCGCGATTTGCAGCCAATGCCCGACCGGCCATTGCTTGGCTGCGCGCGCGGTCGCGTGAAAGAAAACAGCGTAGGGAGTGGCCGGCATCCAGGCCGGGTCAGTCTGCGCCGGCGGCCGCAGATCGAAGTCTGGCGCAGTATCGACGGTATAACCGAGCGCCTTGGCTGCCACCGTGCGTGCACGCAGCACGGCATGTGTGTGCAAGCCAACCGGAACGCTCAAGTCGTGGAAAATGCGCGAAACAGGCTCATAGCCCGATCCTTCGGTGGCATTGGCAAGGCCGACCCGCTTGCCGCCTTCGCGCAGGCGCGCGAGCCGCATGGTGGCTGCGGTTTTGAACAGTCCCTGCGTATCGAAGACGAAATCGTAGGCCTCGGCCCGCAAGCGCTGGCGAAAAGCGCGCATCTCGGCACGCGTCGCGGCCTTGTGCAGGCTCTTGCGCCAGCGGCGCAGCGCCATGGGAATCACGTGACGCACGCCGCGGTTCAATGCCACCAGGCTGACGTAGGCTTCTTCCACAACCCAATCGATATGGGCATCGGGAAAAGCACGCCGGATGTCGGCCACCATGGGCATGTTGTGCACCACGTCGCCCAGCGACGAGACGCGAACGATCAATATATTCACCGACACCGCGCTCAGAAAGGCAACTCTGCATCCGCCTTGACGGCTTGGATTTCGCGTTTGAACTCCGCTTGTATGCGCGCCAGCGCCTGCGGCGACTCGCCCTCGAAGCGCATGACCACCACCGGCGTGGTATTGGAAGAACGCGCCAGGCCGAAACCATCGGCATATTCGACGCGCAAACCGTCGATGGTGACAACGCGATCGGCCCCGGGGAATTTGGCCTGTTGCTGGAGCTTGGCGATCAGGGCAAAGTTCTCGCCCTCCTTGAGCGTCAGATGCAATTCAGGCGTACTGCTCGATTGCGGCAAGGCATTCAATACGGCAGAGGGATCGTTCATGCGGCTCAACAATTCCAGCATGCGGGCGCCGGCATACAAGCCGTCGTCGAAACCATACCAGCGGTCCTTGAAAAATACATGCCCGCTCATTTCGCCGCCGAGCGGCGCGCCGGTCTCGCGCATCTTGGCCTTGACCAGGGAATGGCCGGTCTTCCACATCAGGGGCCGGCCGCCGCGCGCCACGATCCAGGGGTCGAGATGACGCGTGCATTTGACATCGTACAGAATCTCGGCGCCCCCATGGCGTGTCAACACGTCCTCCGCGAACAGCATCAGTTGACGATCGGGGTAGATGATTTGCCCATCCTTGGTGACCAAGCCAAGCCGGTCGCCGTCGCCATCAAAGGCCAGGCCGATTTCGGCGTCGCTGGTCTGCAGGCAGCGGATCAGGTCTTGCAGGTTTTCCGGATGCGCCGGGTCTGGATGATGATTCGGGAAATTGCCGTCGACTTCGCAAAACAGTTCGATCACTTCGCAACCCATGGAGCGATACAGGTCGCCGGCAAACGCGCCGGCCACGCCATTGCCGCAATCGACGGCGATTTTCATGGGACGGGCCAGCTTGACGTCGCCGACGATGCGTTCCAGGTAAGCATTGCGCGCGTCGTGGGTGCGATAACTACCCGCACCGTTATCCAGGTCGCCGTCGACGATCATGCGATAGAGGGACTGAATCGCGTCGCCATGGATGGCCTCACCGGCCAGCACCATCTTGAAACCGTTGTAATCGGGCGGATTGTGGCTGCCGGTCACCATGATGCCGGATTTCGATTCCAGCACATGCGTCGCGTAATACACGAGCGGCGTAGCGACCACTCCGAGATCGATGACATCGACACCGGCGTCGCGCAAGCCGAGCGCCAGGGCCGCGCTCAAATCGGGGCCGGACAAGCGCCCATCGCGGCCGATGATCACGACGCGTTCGCCTTTGCGGCGCGCTGCCGTTCCGAACGCATGCCCGATCTTGCGAGCGACGGAGGCATCGAGCGTTTTGCCGATCACGCCGCGAATGTCATAGGCTTTGAAAATGCTGGGGGAGAGTGTCAACATAGTGGTAAGGTCGCTATCGGTTGCAGATCGACCGCAAAATTGGATCATTTTTTTCGCGGCAGCATCATCCAGCGCGGAGACTTGAAGCGGACGATGCGTGCGTACAGCCAAACGTAAGAAATCACGAACAACAGGCAAAACAAAATCAGGACGAAGCTGTGCTTCCACAACAAGGTTGCCGGAATGACCGCCATCAGCGAAAGCAGCCATAGATAGGGCGAAGTCATGGAATTGCTGCGCGTCAGCGCGCGCGCGTCATGCCGTCCGGCCGCCCATAATACCAAGCGCCGGAAAATCAGGCTATGCAGGTGGATGCCGTCCGGCATGCCGGGGGAGCGTCCGCGCAGAAAAATACGCCGATAGATGGAAAACAGAGTTTCGAACACAGGGTAAATCAGCAGCAGCATCGCGTACCAGGTCGAAACCTGGGGGTTGCGCATCACCAGCAGGATCGACAATTCACCCAGCATGAAGCCGAGGAAATAGGCGCCGCCATCGCCGAGAAAGATCAGGCCGGCCGGATAATTCCAGGCCAAAAACCCGGTCGTCGCGCCCGCCACCATCAAGGCCGCCACCATGACGAACATATCGCCCACCTGCAGCGCGACGTAGCCCAGGGACAGCAGCATGCAGATCGTCACGACGCTGGCGAGGCCGTTGAAGCCGTCAATAATGTTGACCGCATTGGCTATGCCGGCCACCGCCAGCACCGTCAGCGGCAGCGTCAGCCATATACTGCCCAACACCAGGATTTGCGAGGAAATGCCGTCGATATGCTCGATGCGCGCATCGAGCAGCCAGTAGCCGAGCACGGCCGCGCACATGGTCAGCGTCAGACGCCGGACGGGACTCACGCTTTTGGTGAAATCTTCGACGATCCCGCCCAGAAAAGCGACCGTGGAACAGGCCAGCAGCAGCACGATGCCATCGCCGATCGCCGGCGCGCGCCACATGGTGAACACCCCGGTCGCGACCACCGCCAGAAAGATGCCGATTCCACCCACCCGGGGCACCACGTGTGCATGAACTTTCTGCACACCGTCGTGCGAATCCAGCGCCGCTTCGTGCAGTTTGGCGATCCGGATAGCGACCAGAGTCAATAACAGGGAGATCAGGAAGCTGACGAAGAAGGAATTCATGCTGTCTGGAAGGCATGCGCTTCAAGCGCGCGCCGCGCGCCGGGTGTGCGCCGGCATCATTTTTTTGTGCTGTTGATGGAACGTAGTTTTTGGATCGCGATGCGATTGACCCTTTTTTTCTCGACATCGGAGAACCAGCCCCACTTATTGAAGTACTGAACCGCCGAGCGCAAATGATAATACAAGAGCTTGAGGCTCTTGTAGGACCCCTTGCCGTAGTCATGTACAACCGACACATGAGGGAAATACACGGTTCTTGCAAGGCGCCCAATGCGGCGCGACAAATCCACGTCTTCGAGGTACATGAAGAACCGCTCATCGAAATTACCGACTTCGCGCAGGGTTCCGCTGCGTATCAGCATGAAACAGCCCGAGAGCGCAGGTACGTCCATGATCTTGTCATAGCCGCTATGGTGCATTTCATAGTTGGCAAGCCTGCCGCTGAAGCGATACAAAGCGGGGAAAAAGCGCCGCATCATCAAGTCAAAGGGGTTCGGCAGCAGCTTGCACAGGTATTGCTGCTGACCATCCGGGTAAAACACGTTCGGCATGACCAGTCCGATCTCGCGATGCTGTTCCATGTAATCGAGCAGGGCAGGCACGACGTTGTCACCAAAACTGATGTCCGGGTTCATGACCAGGTGGTAATCGCATCCAAGTGCGAGCGCCTCGCGCATGGCGACATTGTGAGCCGCGCCAAAACCGGGATTGTGCGCCAAATGGATATACGTGGCGCCGAATTTCCGCGCCACCGGGGCCAGCGTGTCGTCCCCCGAATTGTCGACCAGGAACAAGGCAAACTCAGCAGAAGACGAGGTAACGCTGGCCAGGGCCCTTTCCACCTGTGCCGGCGAATTGCGATAGCAGACGATCGAGCAGCTAATACGCATGACGCAATCTTCCAATCTCCCCTCGGTCTTCCCGGTTCAACAGGGCATACCAGGCCAACAGCAGCGAAGCGGCACACAATATGGCCACACAGGCGACACGCCACTGCCAGTCCCGCTCCGGCCCGATCAGATACCCCGCACACAAGATAAAGCAGGCGCCCGATCCCGCCATGGCCAAGGCCGTGCGCCGCCCGCTCTTGGCCGACAACGCCAGCATCAAGAGACAATCAAGCGACACACGCAGGGTCCACATCCAGGCCGCGCCTTCTATTCCATCTTGTTTTATCGAAAAATACAAGCCCGCCGCATAAACCGGCAGTTCAAACAAATGGATACGGGCAGTCAGATAGGAGCGGCCCACTCCCTGCAGCCAGGAAAACGGCATTTGCGCAATCGACGAAACGAAAATGCCGATTGCAATAATTTCCACAACCCGATAGCTGTGGAAGGCAAACGTATCGCCCATCCAAATCCGCAAGCCGTCATAGCCAAGCACGGCGGCTGCCGTACAGAGCGGCAGCATCATTGCAGAAATAACACGGATGCTGCGTTGATAGAGATGGAAAATCGAGGCTGCGGAAACCGATAGCGTTGCCTCCGAGAATTTGGGGAACAGGACGCCGGCCAATGCCACCGGCACCATCTGGGTCCGCATCATCACGTCGAGCGAAGTGACGTACCAAGCCACTGCGGTGGCCGGCAGCATCGCCGCAAGCACGAAGCGGTCGGCAAACATCATCATCGGCGCAACCAGATTCGATACGGTGATCCAGCCGCCCTCCTGGAAGAATTTCTTGCCGCTTCCCGCCTGACGCGGCGCATGCCCCCACAACACGCCGGGCTCCACCTGCACGCAGGCCCAGGCATGCGCGAGCAAGCCGACGAAACGCCCCAGCACAATGAAGCCAACCATGGCGTCCAAGGTCGGCCAGACCAGCGACACCAGGGCAGGTATGGCGAAATTCAATGCGCCAAAAACCGTGCGCAGCAGGTTGACCCGCGCAAAGCGCTGCTCACCTTCCAGTGCGCCGCGCAGCCAATTGGTCAGCAGCGCCACCGGGATGCAAAGCGCAATCCAGATCCAGCTGCGCGCCATCTCCTCGCCGAGCGGCCCTGCGGGGAGAAAGCTTCCCAACACGAAGCGCAAGCCTATCAGCAAGAGCGTCATTGCAGTCAGGATCGGCACCGCCCACCACCACAGGAAACCGCGCAATTCCGTCAATTCTTCCGCAATCCGGCCCTGTTCCAGGGCGATCGCTACCCGTCGGGTAACGACGCGGCTCAACCCGAAATCGAGGAACCCGAAATAGCCGATCAAGCCGAGCACGACACCCAGCGCTCCCAGCCGATCCACGCCCGCATGATGCGCAATGGTCGGTACCGCCGCCAGCGCGATCAGAATCGGCAAGGCGTGGCCGAGCAGGTTGAAGACGAAAAATCTCAGGAAGCTCATCGGGATCCGCTACATCGCCAGCCGGTTGCCAAGCCCGCGTCTCATGATTGGCCGACGCGAATACTTTGACTGCCGCTCCACCGCTCGCCGGGCTGCAACATGATCTTTTTCCCGACCGCGCCGGCTTCGACACAGACAAAAGAACGAAAGCCTCCCTCATCCATATCGGCCATTTGTGCAGCAGGTCCGGGATTCCAGATCACGACATCTTCGAATCCGTGCTTTTCCACCGTGACAATCCGCCCGCCATCGCTGACGACAATCGGCTGCTGCACCGCAAGATAAATGCGATCAACCTCGCCGCGTATGGCCAACAACTCGTCCTCCTGGGTCGCCATCGCCATGGCTTTGGTCTTGTCGATATAGGCGTTGCCGCGCAAGCCGCCCAGCCTGATTTGTCCGACGTCCTCCACCTGCAAATAGGTGTGCAGAGCCGCACCAAACTCCCAGGCATGGTCAGCACAATTTTGCACCGTGAAAGTCATGTGCAAGTCCTGTCCCGCAAACGCCAATTCGAAGCCAAGCTCGAAGCCATGTTGCCAGTCCTGGACAGCCACGTCGTCGCCATGCAGGCGATAACGCGCCACCGCGCGCCCGTTTTCAACACCGGCAAAATCCTGCCGCCAGCCTGCTCGGCGCGCAAAACCATGGTGGCGCCCCGGACCGCGCTCGGCAAACTGCGGGAAAATGATAGGCACCCCACCGCGTATTGCGCCTCCGTCCCCATATTGCGAACGTCCGCTCAGGAACATCGCCGGACCGCCCAGTGCAGGCGTCCAGGACAACACATGCGCTCCGTGATCGGCCACGGTAGCAGTAGCGCCATCCGGGCTCGTCAGTTCAGTCATCCAGGTGTCGTGTATTTTCCTGCGCATCATCCCTCTCCGCCTAGTATCTGCCCGTACAAGTCCACGTAGGAGCGCGCCATTTGTTCTGCCGTAAACATTTCATCGAAACGCTCGCGCGCCTGCCGTCCCATTTCGGCGGCCATGGCGGCGTCGGAGCCGATACGCAACATGGCGTCGCGCAAGGCGCAGTGGTCGTGCGGCGGCACCACGATCCCGGTTACGCCGTCGATATTGATATAGCTGCTGCCGGTGCCGATCTCCGAAGAAATCAGCGGCTTCCCGTACATCGCCCCCTCCAGCAGAGTGACGCCAAAGGCTTCGGCACGCAGATGCGAAGGGAACACCACGGCGCGGCAAAGCTTCAGCAGCGTGACCTTGTCCTCGTCCGAAACCGCACCCAGGAAGTGGACATTGGTCAACCCCAATTGCATGGCTTGCAGCTTGAGATCCTCTTCCACGGGGCCGGCGCCGACAATCACCACCCGGCTGTTGTTGTTGACGCACGCGTCCAACAAGATATGCAGACCCTTGTAGTAGCGTAAAACCCCGACAAACAAAAAGAAATCCTCGCCCACCTCTTGTCGCCAGTACGCGGTTCGCTCGGCAGTCGGCTGCGGATAGCTGGCCTCATCCAGCCCGATGGGAATGATCGTGGTCTTGTCACGATACTCCTGCAATATCGGGCTGCTCTGTAAATAATTCGGCGAGGTCGGCACAATGGCACGCACATTGGAAAAGAAGCGATGCAGCATCGGCTTGTAGACATGCATCAAGGTGCGCTGCCGCACGATGTCGGAGTGATAGGTCAGCATCGCCGGCTTTGAACGCCCGGCACACAGATGCAGCAAATCGCCGAACGGCCAAGGGAAATGATAGTGGATCAGATCCGCCTGTCTGACCTGTTCGCGAAAAACCGAGCCTGCACGAAACGACATCGGCGTCGAGGCGATTTCCACGTCGGTCTGCGCGCGCACGATAGTCGTGGCGCCGTCGTGCAGCAGAGGCATCACACTGGCCTGCCGGCTGAGCGTGAAAATCCAGTTGCTCAGGCCCAGCTTGGTGGTGCCGGCACTCAGTTGCCGAATAACCTGCTCAACGCCGCCTACCGAATCGGGATAGTAAGTCTTAAAGACGTGCAATATCCGCATTTTTATAATTTACCCTCGGTGACGAATCTCACCGCTCTCGTCTAAAGTCCGGATATGATGCCGCAAACTCCGCAGCAATCTGCCACATTGCGCCGTCGCGGAAAATCAAACTGCAGCCAGCACTTTTGCATACACCTCCAGCGTGCGTTCGGCACAGCGGCGCCACGTGAAGGTCTGCGCCCGCTCCACCCCGGCAATCGATAGCCGTCTATGCAGCACGTCATTCTCGACCAGCGCCAGCATATGCTGGGTCATGGATTGATCGTCGAGCGCTTCGGTCAGCACACCGGCGTCACCGACCACCTCGGGCAGCGAAGCCCGATCCGACACAATGACCGGAACGCCGCAAGCCATTGCCTCGAGCGGCGGCAAGCCAAACCCTTCATACAGCGAAGGATAGGCAAACAAACGCGCGCCAGCATAGAGGCCGGGCAAATCCGCCTGCGGCACGTAGCCGGTCAGGCGCACTTCCCCCTTCGCGATCATTTGCGGCAAACCTGCGGACGACAGTCCCTGACCCCAACCGCGCATGCCAACGATGACCAAGGGATAGCGCTGTCGAATCGCCTGCGGCAACCGCGAAAATGCCGCCAGCACGGTGTTCAGATTTTTTCTCGGTTCGAGTGTCGCGACCGCCAGCATATATTGACCGTGCTGCAAATCGTAACGCATGAGCGTCTGCGCGCATTGTTCGGCGCTCATCGGCCGGAATGCGGGCGCGACACCGAGCAGGCTTGCCGTTACTTGGTCGGGACGCAAGCCGTAATGGTCTATCACTTCGCCGCGAACAAATTCCGAGGGAACCATGATGTGCGCCGCCCTCTTTACGGTCTCGGGCATGATGCGGTTCATTTCCCGCACGCGATCGGCCGGCTGGGTTTCCGGGAACCGCAACCACGCGAGATCGTGTACGGTCACCACGGTCGGGCCGCCAAAGCGGTAGGACATGAAATTCGGCTCGTGATACAACTGGATGTCGTGCCGCCGGGCGCCGCGCAAGAAAAACTGCTGGAGGAAGAGGCGCTGTACGACATAGGCGCGCGGAATCAAACGTTTGATCGTGTTCTTGGCGATGTCTATTCCAGGCAGCACTGGCGGACGCAGGTCCTGGCGCCAATCGGTGGCGTAAAACAGCCAAGGCGCGAGCCGCATGGCCTGCATTTCACGTACCAGGTTGAACGTATACTGTCCAATGCCGGTCAGCGGAGACATCAGGGCCATGCCGTTGATGGCGACGCGCATGGCCGCGACGGCATGCGGTGTCGCCTCCTTGCCCAAAGGCAGGGTCTCTGCCGTGTCTTTATGCAGGATCGTATCGCGATAGCTCAGGTCGACAGTCACATTCCACTTTCAAGCATTGAGTTGAGGCAGGCCGGCGCGATACATCCAGTCCAGCGTGTGCGACAACGGGATCGGGGCGTACTCGCCGATCAAGGACCGTAGCTTCCCGGCGGAACCAACCAAAGTTTTGACCTCCGACGCCCGCACAAAGTTCGGATTCACCCGCACGTCGATCTCGTATCCTGCAATCTCCTGCACCATGGCGATGATGGCGCGCAAAGAATGGGGTTGGCCGCTGCAGATGTTGACGGTTTCGCCGGCGCAGGCGTTTTCCAGCAACGCGCGGTAGGTACGCGCCACCACCCGCACATCTGAAAAATCACGCTCGACATCCAGGTTGCCCAACTCGATCACCTTCTTGCCGGCGGCAAAATGCGAAACGATTTTCGGCACCAGGAAGCGCTCGTCCTGGTTCACGCCGGTATAGTTGAACGGCCGCGTCAGCACAATGGGAAGGCGATCCGCATAGGTACGCGCCATATGCTCCATGGCCAACTTGCTGGCGGCATAGTGGTTGACCGGCTGGGGCGCCTGGGATTCGCTCAGCACGCCGGCCGTATTTCCGTAAATATTGGCACTGCTGGCAATCGCCACGCAGCGCGGCGCCAGCTTGGTGTCGATCAGCGCCTGCAGCAAATTGGTGGTGCCCACCACGTTGACGCGGTAGAACGCCTCGGCACTTTCGTGTTGCACGAAGCTGATGGCGGCCAGATGCACCACATAGTCCGGGCGCACTTGTTCCAGCGCTTGCCGGCATGCGTCCAAAGACGTTATGTCCAGGCCGATTTCCGCGTCCGCAGCGTCGCCGATCACGGTGCCGATCACGTGATAGCCGGCAGCCTCCAACTCGGCTTTCAGGTAGCGGCCGGTAAAGCCACGCACGCCCGTCAGCAGCACGCGGCCGCGCGCGGCCGCTGCGAACGCTGTGGTACCGTTATCAGAAAGAGAAGCCAATCTCGTTTCTCCGCAAATCAGCCTGCACCATCATTTCGCACAACGACTCCAGCGTGGTTTCCGGCTTCCATCCGAGCTTTTCCCGCGCCTTGCTGAAATCGCCGATCAACAGCTCCACCTCGGCCGGGCGATAGAATTGCGGATTGACGCGCACCAGCGTCTTGCCGCTGGCGCTGTCAACGCCGATTTCGCTTTCGGCGCTGCCGCGCCACTCCACATGGCGGCCTACTGCCTTGAAAGCCATCGTGACGAAATCGCGTACCGTTTCAGTGCGATTGGTCGCCAGCACATAGGTGTCGGGCTGGTCGGCCTGCAACATGCGCCACATGCCTTCCACATACTCGCGCGCAAATCCCCAGTCGCGCTTGGCATCCATATTGCCCAGCTCGAGCACATCAAGTTTGCCGAGATGGATTTTCGCGACCGCGTCGGTGATCTTGCGGGTCACGAACTCGCGCCCGCGCAACGGCGACTCGTGGTTGAACAGGATGCCGCTGCAGCCGAAAATATTGTAGGACTCGCGATAATTGATCGTCATCCAGTGCGCATACAGCTTCGCGACTCCATAGGGGCTGCGCGGGTAAAACGGCGTGCTCTCGGTTTGCGGTATGGCCTGCACCTTGCCGAACATTTCGGATGTGGACGCCTGATAGAAGCGGATGGCAGGATTGACGATGCGTATCGCTTCCAGCAAATGCACCGCGCCGATACCGGTGATTTCCGCAGTCGTGGCGGGTTGATCGAAGGAGACGCCGACAAAACTCTGGGCCGCGAGGTTGTACACCTCGGTTGCCCCTGTCGTTTGCAGCAGGCGGATGCTGGCGCCGAGGTCGGTCAAATCGTATTCGACCAGTTTCAGGTTCGGATGCCGGGCGATCCCCAGCTCCTCAATGCGCCAGAAATTGACCGAACTGGTGCGGCGATAGGTGCCACACACGCGGTAGCCCTTGTTTAACAACAGTTCCGCAAGATACGCGCCGTCCTGGCCGGTGATGCCGGTTACGACGGCTACGGGGGATTTCATCATTTTTGATATGGATTGCAAGTCACTGGAATTCGATAGGCGCAACGCGTGCGCCTGCTTAATTACGGAGCACGCCCGTAGACATCCTCGAATCGAACGATGTCGTCTTCACCAAGGTAAAGCCCGCATTGGACCTCGATGACGGACAGCTCGGCCTCTCCGGCATTGGCCAGCCGATGTTTGTGTCCGGCAGGAATATAGGTCGATTGGTTCGCTTGCAGCGTCACGCTATGCTCGCCGTTGATAACGCCTGCCATGCCCGACACTACCACCCAGTGTTCACTCCTGTGCTTGTGCATCTGCAACGACAACGCCGCGCCCGGTTTGACGACGATGCGCTTGATCTTGAAACCGGGCCCTTCTTCAAGCACCGTGTATGCTCCCCAAGGCCTGACCACGGTACGATGCACCTTGTGCGCGTCGTGATCGCTGGCCTTGAGGCGGCTGACTACTTCGCGCACTTCCTGGCTCTTCGATTTGTCCGCCACCAGCACCGCGTCCGGCGTGTCGATGATAAGCAGATCGTCCAGGCCGATGGCCGCAACCAGCCGGTCCTGGCTTTCGATGTGTGTGTTGCGGCTATCGATGACGATAGTCTGACCGCGTACAGAATGACCGTTGACGGTATTGCCGCTGGCATCGCTGGGCATGGCATCGGCCACGGCATCCCAGGTTCCGATGTCGCTCCAATCGAATTCGCCCGGCACGACGACGATATTGTCGGCCTTTTCCATGACCGCATAGTCGATCGATATGCTTTCGAGATGCGAGAATTCGGGCGCCAACTCTACCTTGTCGCCTTCTATCCTGGATTTCTTCCAGGCCTCGCGAGCGGCGTCCAGCAGGACTGGGCAATGCTTGGCCATGATCTCCAGCATGACGCTGGCCTTGAAACAGAACATGCCGCTGTTCCATACGTAATTGCCTTGCTCCACGTATTGGGCGGCCCGGAGAACGTCGGGCTTCTCGACGAAGCGCCGCACCGCGTGGGCATGTTCTCCCATGCGCGAGCCCATTTCAATGTAGCCGAACCCAGTTTCCGGAGCGGTGGGCCGGATTCCGAACAAGACTACCGAGCCATCGTTTGCCAGCATCTTGGCCTGCTGCACCGAGGTGTTGAACTGCTTGATATCAGTGATCAAATGATCGGCCGGCATCACCAGCATGCAGGGGTCGCCTTGCTCCACTGCCCACAACGCTGCCAACGCGATGGCAGGCGCCGTATTGCGGCCGCTCGGCTCCAGCATGTAGCGCGGTTGCGCTTGTTGCTCGAACAATTCGTCGTGCGACAGGAAGTAATAGTCGCGATTGGTGACGATCAACGGGGCCGTGCCTTCCGACACGGCGAGTGCGCGTTCAAACGTTTGCACCAGCAAACTCTTGGCGCCGCCGACGCGCATGAAGGGTTTGGGGTGCGCCTGGCGCGACACCGGCCACAAGCGGGTGCCCGCGCCACCTGAAAGAATGATTGGAATGAGCATCGGTAATTATTACAATTTATTTAGGTTAGAACGCAATATACGCTCTCTTGTGTGCTCTCTATATCCTTTGCCTGCAAGATCCCACATGCACGCAGGAAACATCATCCTTGACAAAGTTCCAGCGCCTTATCCCACTCCGGCAAACGGCAAAACGTATCCATCAAGCGTTGGCAGGAAAGTCGGGAATTTTTCGGTCGGCGTGCCGGCACGGGATAATCCTCGGTTTTGATCGGCGTCACGATCGGCTTCTTCGTGATCGACGCATGGGCCAGGATAGCCTTGGTGAAGCCGCACCAGGTCGTGCTTCCCTGCGCCGTCAAGTGATAGATGCCGGCATGCTTTTCCCACGCTTCGCCCGCCAAACCCTGCGCGGCGCCGGTTCCTGCTTGCAACCTGGCAACGATATGTGCGGTGGTGTCGGCGATCGTGCGGCTCCAGGTCGGCGCTCCATACTGATCGTCGACGATGCGCAACTCATCACGTTCTGCGGCCAGCCGCATCACTGTCAACAGGAAATTCTTGCCGAGCATGCCGTACACCCAACTGGTACGCAAAATAAGATGCGGTATACCGGCGGCTTGAATCGCCTGCTCCCCTGCAAGCTTGCTGCGTCCATACACGTTGAGCGGATTGGGGAGGTCGCTCTCCGTGTAGGCTTGCTCCTTGCTGCCGTCGAATACGTAGTCGGTCGAGTAATGAATCAGCGCCGCTCCCAGTCGGCGCGCCTCTTCCGCCATCACACCCGGTGCCTCGCCGTTGATACGCATGGCCAGATCGGTCTCGCGTTCGGCCAGATCCACCGCCGTATAGGCAGCGGGATTGACAATCAAGTTGGGCCGCACCGACCGTATGACTTCGCGTATCTGTGCCGGCTCGGCCAGATTCATCTGGGCGGAATTGACTGCAACCACCTCACCCATGCCCTGCAAGCTGCGCTCGAGCTGATAGCCGACCTGCCCGGTCCTGCCCGTGAGCAAGATCTTCACTCGAACACCTCGGCTTCGCTCAACAGTTTGCCCTGGCGATCCTTGTCGGACAATACCGGCTCTCCGTCGACGGGCCACTCGATGCCGAGCGCCGGGTCGTTCCAGAGTATGCAGCGCTCGTGTTCCGGGGCCCAGTAATCGGTGGTCTTATACAGGAATTCCGCGGATTCGCTGGTCACCACGAAACCATGTGCGAAACCCGCCGGCACCCACAGCTGCCTTTGGTTCGCAGCCGAAAGCGTGACGCCGACCGACCGGCCGAAGGTCGGCGAGCTGCGGCGGATATCGACCACCACGTCGAACACTTCGCCGGCGACGACGCGCACCAGCTTTCCCTGAGCTTGCCGGATCTGGTAGTGCAGTCCGCGCAACACGTTCTTCGCCGATTTCGAATGATTATCCTGCACAAAGCGCGGTGCGGCAGCCAGTCCGGCCAGCTCCACAAAACGCCTCTCGTTATAGCTCTCGTAAAAGAAGCCGCGGTCGTCGCCGAAAACCTTGGGTTCGAGAATCACAACGCCGTCAATAGCAGTTTGGACCGCCTTCATAGTCAATACACTTTTCCTGCCAAAATTTGCATCAGATAACGGCCATACGCATTTTTCTTGAGCGGATCCGCCAATTTCTCAAGCTGTGCCGCATCGATGTAGCCCTTGCGAAATGCAATCTCCTCGGGGCAAGCCACTTTCAGTCCCTGCCGTTTCTCCAGGGTGGCCACGAATTGCGAGGCATCCAGCAGCGACTCATGTGTGCCGGTGTCGAGCCATGCCATGCCGCGTCCCATGACTTCCACGTTGAGTTGACCGCGCTCGAGGTAAATTCGATTGACGTCGGTAATCTCGAGCTCGCCGCGCGCCGACGGTTTCATTTCGGCCGCAATATCGCATACCTGGTTGTCGTAGAAATACAGGCCGGTCACTGCGTAATTCGATTTCGGCTGGGTCGGTTTCTCCACGATGCTGATGGCGCGCCGCTGGCCGTCGAACTCCACCACGCCATAACGCTCAGGATCGTGCACGTGATACGCAAACACGGTAGCACCGTCAACCCGGCGCGCAGCGGTGTTCAACTGCGCGTCGAATTCGTGGCCGTAATAGATGTTGTCGCCCAGAATCAACACCGACGGGTCTTGTCCGACGAATTCACGCCCGATGATGAAGGCTTGGGCCAAGCCATCGGGCGAAGGTTGCACCGCATAGCTGATATTGATGCCCCATTGATTGCCGTCGCCGAGCAGTTCTCGAAAGCGCGGTGTGTCTTGCGGCGTCGATATCAGCAGGATATCGCGCATGCCTGCCAGCATCAGCGTGGTCAGGGGATAGTAAATCATCGGCTTGTCGTACACCGGCAGCAACTGCTTGGAGGTCGACGTCGTGATCGGATACAGCCGGGTACCCGAACCACCAGCCAAAATAATGCCTTTACGTTTCTCGGTCATGGCTTGCCATCCTGCGTCGTAACCGCGGTATCGCGCTGGTTGTAGTTCTTCTCGACCCAGTTCTGATACGCCCCGGACTGCACTTCAGCAACCCAGGTTTGGTTGTCGAGATACCATTGCACTGTCTTCTTGATGCCGCTCTCGAAAGTTTCGACCGGTTTCCAGCCGAGTTCGCGCTCGATCTTGCGGGCGTCGATTGCATAGCGGCGGTCATGGCCCGGTCGATCGGTCACAAAATGGATTTGTTCGCGGTAGCTGGCATGACCGGCATTCGGTTTCAATTCATCGAGTATCGCGCACAGAGTGTGAACAACCTCAAGATTGGTTTTCTCATTCCAGCCGCCGATATTGTAGGTTTCCCCGCAGCGGCCTTTCTGCAAAACTTGCCGAATAGCGGCACAGTGATCACTCACATACAGCCAATCACGCACGTTTTTCCCGTCACCGTAGACTGGCAAGGCCTTGCCTGCCAGGGCGTTGGCGATCATCAAGGGAATCAGCTTTTCCGGAAAGTGGTAGGGACCATAGTTGTTCGAACAATTGGTCGTCAGGGTCGGCAAGCCATAAGTGTGGTGATAAGAACGCACCAAGTGATCGGCAGCAGCCTTCGAAGCCGAGTAAGGGCTGTTCGGCGCGTAGGCTGTGGTCTCTGAAAATGCCGGGTCGGCGTCGCCTAGAGAGCCGAACACTTCGTCGGTGGAAACATGCAGGAAACGGAAGCCGGCACATTCCGCCTCCGGCAAACCAGTCCAGTACGCGCGGGCCGCTTCCAGCATGCTGAAAGTGCCGTTGATGTTGGTCGAGATGAATTCACCGGGGCCGTGTATCGAACGGTCCACATGGCTTTCCGCGGCAAAGTGCACAATCGCGCGCGGCTTATGGGTATTCAGCAATGCCTCTATGCCAGCCGTGTCGCGGATATCGACCCGAACGAAGATATGCTCGGGTCGCCCTTGCAGGGCAAGCAAATTATTCAAATTGCCGGCGTAGGTCAGCTTGTCGACATTGACGACAGGCTCATTGGATTGCGCCAGCCAATCGAGAACGAAATTCGAGCCGATAAAACCAGCTCCTCCCGTCACTAATATCATCCGTTAACCCCTTCTGGACAGCCAAAAATCAGCATTCCCTGCTTTTCCGCTATTTTACGTGACTACACTTGATAAATTCGCATGAACCTACGATTACAACAGGTATTCAAGAGAATTACTGTAATTCATTGTTAATATTTGTTCTATTTTGGAAACATCATTCCCGCGCGCCGCGCCGACCGGCGTTCCCGGCAACCCGAATCGAAAACTACATCCATGAGCATTTACGCAATAGGCGATGCGCAAGGCTGCCTGGATCAAGTCCAGCGGCTCTTGGAACAATTGTCGTCCGCCGGACCCGATCCGCGTTATATCTTTGTCGGTGATTTGATCAACCGCGGCCCGCGCTCGCTCGACACCCTGCGTTTTGTCCGCAGCCTGGGCGAACGTGCAAAAGTGTTGTTGGGAAATCACGATTTGCATTTGCTGGCCGTCGCCAATGGCGTCCGCCTGCCTGGCAAGTCCGACACCATAGCCGAAATTTTGCAGGCGCCGGACAGGGAAGAGCTGCTCACCTGGTTGCGCCAACAGCCGTTGGCCTTGTTTGAAAACGGCCACTTGCTCGTGCATGCCGGTGTATTGCCGCAATGGGATGTCGCGCAGACCCTGGCCTTGGCGCAGGAAGTTTCCGACGCCTTGCGCGGTCCGGCCTGGCAGGAATTCCTGCATCACATGTACGGCAATTCCCCGGCCCGCTGGGATAATGCACTGCATGGCGTGGACAGGCTGCGCTGCATCGTGAACGCTTTGACACGCATACGCTATTGCCGCGCAGACGGCAGCATGGATTTCAGCAGTTCGGAAAATATTGCGGCGGCCCCGGCCGATTGCCTGCCTTGGTTCGAGCTCTCGGAGCGCCGCACGGCCGGCACCCCGGTGGTGTTCGGCCATTGGTCCACCCTGGGCCTGCTGATGCGCGACAACCTGGTCGGCCTCGACACCGGTTGTGTCTGGGGAGGAAAACTGACTGCCGTGCGCCTACAGGACCGCACGGTGTTTCAAGTCGGCTGCCCGCAACATCAGCAGCCCGGCATCAAGAAATAAATCGTCAATCCGGGATGCCCAGAGCGGCGGCAATCACCGCCCGGCTGGCATCGGCCAGCTCGCGCCGGTGCGCCCCGGCCGTGTCGATCAGGGGCAACACCTTCAGATATGCGGTAATGTCGCTGCCGCGCAAGATGGCAAGCAGGCTTTCCGCAAAGCTCATGTCCCCGACGAAATCCACCGCAGGGTGCAGCTCGCCGCCGGCGTCCAGATAACGCAGCGCACATGGCAGGATGGCTGCCTTGGCATCGAGCGCCGCTTCAAACAGGTTTGCATGGAAAGGCAGCAATGCCCCTTGCCCCGCCGTCGTCCCCTCGGGAAAGAACGCGACGTGCTCGTTGCCGCGTATGCTGGCGACCAGGTCCTCGAAAATCCTGCGCACGTCGCGCAAGCGGCCGCGCGCGATAAAGATGGTGCCGGTACGCGCGCACAGCCAGCCGATCAGCGGCCAATTGCGTATGTCCGACTTGGCGACGAAGCGGTGCGGAGTCATCGAGTTGATGACGAAAATATCGAGCCAGGATATGTGGTTAGCAACCAGTAGCGCCGGCACGCCCTCGGTTTGAGGTCCGCAATACTCAACCTCGACACGCACCCGGCAGTGACGCAGCAATTGTGCCGACCAGCGTTGAATATGGCGTCTGCGCCCAGTCTCATCGATAAAAGGGAAAATGCACGCGCAAATGGCCAATCCCGCAAGCAAATGCAGAATTACGCGCAACAGACGGAAAGCCAGCATAGTGTTATCGGTATCAATGATGGTGCGAATTACGTTGCAGCTGCCTCGTCGAAGTACTGCTGCAAGATAACGGCGGCGGCCTGCGCGTCGATCACTTCGCCGCGTACCTGGGATAGAACGGCCGACGAATAGCGCTCGTCGACCAGCGCGGTAGCGACGCCGAAACGGCCGTGCAATTGGTTGGCGAAGCGGCGGCAGCGAACCGTCATTTCATGTTCTGCGCCATCCGGATGACGCGGCAAACCGACGACGCAGCAAGACGGGCGCCATTCCTCGATCAAGGCTTCGATCGCCGCGAATTTACCGTCGTTGGTTGCCTGCTCAATGACTGCCAGCGGCTGCGCTTGCCGGATGAGCGTGTTGCCCACTGCGACGCCGATGCGCTTGAGGCCGAAATCAAAGGCCAGCAAAGTCTCCATCAAGAATGGAACTATGCGTGTCCGGCTTCGCCGGCCAGCATATAGGGATCGATGCCAAGCAGGCGCATGGCGGCGTCGAAGCGTTCCTCGATCGG
This sequence comes from Burkholderiaceae bacterium, assembly GCA_019232795.1. Taxonomy (GTDB): domain Bacteria; phylum Pseudomonadota; class Gammaproteobacteria; order Burkholderiales; family Burkholderiaceae_D; genus PKWO01. The sequence goes on along the minus strand of JAFANH010000071.1, from coordinate 47,922 downwards.
CAAATCGAACACGATACGCGGATCAGCGCGCACTGTCAGCCAGCCATTGCGCGCAATCTCCTGTTCGAGCTGGCCGGCGCTCCAGCCGGAACAACCCAGGCTGACCAAGAGGCGGGTCGGTCCCGAACCGTGCGCGACCGCCTCCAGCACATCCTTGGAAGTCGTGAGCACGATGTCGTCGCTGACCGTCATCATGGAAGAGAACTGCGCCATCGGCGCATGCAGCACAAAACCGCGCTCGACCTGGACCGGACCACCGAACATCACCAGCTTGCGATCGAGCGGCGCCGTATCGGACTCGCCCTCCTGCACCAGGTCTATGCGATCGAGCAGCACGTCGACGGTCATATCGGTCGGCTTGTTGATGATCACGCCCAAGGCGCCGCCCGCATTGTGTTCGCACAGGTAGACCACGCTGCCACCGAAGATAGGGTCGAGCATCGAGGGCATGGCGATCAGAAAATGATTGGACAAATTCAATTCCGACGCCGATGGCGCGGCCGCAGCGGAGGTTTCCGCGGAAGATTTTGAAAAACCGGAGGTTTCCTGCGAGGTTCCAGGCGAGGAAGGAGACTTTTGCGGTTTGCTTGACTTCACCATGACTGCATTTTAGCAGTTTTGATAAATCCTCAATGTATCCAAGGCAAGATACTTCCAAGCAACAAAGCTACGGGCGACGCGTCGCCCGCCGGTAGCTTATGCCGCGCGCGATTCGATATAGCCCGCAATCGACTTCAGCAAAGTCTCTTCCTGATATGGCTTGCCCAGATATTCGTTGACGCCGAGTTCCATTGCGTAGTTCCGGTGCTTGCTGGCCGTCCGCGAGGTGATCATGATGATGGGAATGTGGCGGGTGCGTTCGCTATCGCGCACGTTGCGGGTCAGGTCGAATCCGTCCATGCGCGGCATCTCGATATCGACCAGCATGACGTCCGGCGTCACAGCCTGCAACTGCTCCAGGGCATCCACCCCGTCCTTGGCCAGCACCACTTGGTAGCCTTCGCGCGCCAGCAGCCTCTGCGTCACGCGGCGCACCGTCAGCGAGTCGTCGACCACCATGACGATACGGTGGGTGCGCAGACCCTGCACCGGCTCGGCCAGCGCAGGCCCTCCCATTTCCGCCACCGCGCCAACGGCTTCGTGCAAGACATCGCCACGCAAATCAGCCGGCGCGGTGCCGGCCGCATGATCAAAACCGTGGCCGGCGCTCAAGCGCGGCGCCCGGCCCATCTCGTGGGTCAAGCGCTGCGCCAACGGCACCGGATTGAGAATCAGCACGATATCGCCCGAACCCAGCACTGTGGCCCCTGCTATCCCTATCATGCGCGACAACTGCGGGCCGATGTTCTTGACCACCACTTCGCGGTTGCCGACGATCTCGTCGACGTGGATGGCGACGCGCTCGCCGCCGCTGCGCAAGACCAGGATAGGCGAATATTGCTGCGTCAGCGGCGCCGCCTCGCGGTCGCCCAGCAAGGCCGACAAATAATACAAAGGCACACGCTGTCCCTGCCACGATACTGCACCATCGTTGTAGGCGCTGGCCAGCGGGTGAGCTTTCAACTGCAATACTTGTTCAACCAATACCGACGGCACCGCGTAAGTCTTGCCGCCCGTGGTCAGGATGACGACCTGGGTAACCGCCAGCGTCAAGGGCAGGCGGATCGTGAAATGCGCACCCTTGCCGACTTCAGAAACCACGGAAACGCGGCCGCCCAGGGCCGCCGCCTCGGAGCGCACCACGTCCATACCCACGCCGCGCCCAGCCAGCTCGGTGACCTGTTCGGCTGTCGAAAAACCGGGATGGAAAATCAAATCTGTCGCTTCGGTATCGGACACATCCTCATCGGCCGCCAGCAAGCCGACCTTGCGCGCCTTGTCGCGTATGCCGGCGAGATTGAGCCCGCGGCCGTCATCGGAAAACTGGATGGCGACTTCATTGCCCTCCTGCCGGATTTCGACCAGCAGCTCGCCAACTTCGTTTTTCCCGCTGGCCAGGCGCTGCTCGCGCCCCTCGATGCCGTGCACGATGGCATTGCGCAGCAGGTGCTCGAAGGGGCCCGCCATCTTTTCCAGCACGCTGCGGTCGATTTCGACAGCACTGCCGCGAATGTCGAGATTGACGCGCTTGTCGACTTCCTTCGAAGCCTGGCGCGTCACACGGTACAAGCGTTCGGCGATACTGGCGAATTGCACCATGCGCACGCGCATCAGGTCTTGCTGCAGTTCGCGCGTCAGGCGCCCTTGGGAGGTCAAGTCGGCGCTGGCGTTATCCACCGTACGTGCCAGGTTTTGCTGTACCGAACTGACGTCGGCCACGCTCTCGGCCATCATGCGCGTCAATTCCTGCAAGCGCGTAAACCGGTCGAATTCAAGCGGATCGAACTCGCGGTCGGCGCTCTGTCCCATGCGCGAGGTGATTTGCGTCTCGGCCTGCATTTCGATTTCGCGCAACTGGTCGCGCAGGCGCGCCACGTTGTCTGTCATCTCGCCCAGCGACTGCCGCAAGGCGCCGACTTCGGTCTCCAGCCGCGAACGCGCGATCGACACCTCACCCGCCTGGTTCACCATGCGGTCGAGCAGGTCGGCGCGCACGCGCACCAGCGGCGCAGCCGGCTTCCCGACCGCTGCAGCCACCGGCGCAAGCGGCGCCCGCACCGGAGCCGATTCCACGGCGCCGGTCGCGATTGGCGCTCCCGCACTCGGCGTTTCCATGATCTCGAGCGCAACCGCCTGTGACGCCACAACCGGCGCTTGCGCCATTTCAGCCGCCCTGGCTGCTGCAGCCTGCGGATTTTGCAAGTCCTCGAACATTTGCAGGCCGTGGTCGTAGCGGCCGACAATTTCGTCGAGATCGCCGCCGCCGGCCCTTCCGGAATGCGCCAAATGCTCGATGCGCGTCTCCATCTCGTGCCAATGCTGCCCCAGCCCCATGGCGCCTGCCATGCGGGCGCTGCCCTTCAGGGTGTGCAGCAGGCGCAGGATCGCCTGCGGCGGCGCCGCATCGCCCGGATTATCCTGCCATGAACGCAATTCATGCCCCATCTGCGGCAACATGTCGCGCCCTTCCTCGAGGAAGACCGGCAACAGGTCAGGGTCGAGTTCATCCTTGAGCAAGGATGCCAAAGCGGGATCAAGCGCCACATTGCTCTGCGTGGTCAACACCGGTTCCGCAAACGGCAGTTCGGCGGCGTGCGCGATCTCCATTTTTTCCAGCGGGAGACTGGCGTCGTGTTGAGCGGGCGCAAGGTCCAGCACGGGCGCCGCTGCGGTGTCTTCCTGGCCCAGATCAAAATATTCCGATTGGCCCGATTGGTCCCGCCTGGATGGCGCGCCAGCTTCGGCGGCGGCAGCCTGTTCGCGCTGCGCGGCCATTTCCTGCTCCAGGCGCAGGCGCTCCTCAATCACGGACGGCAAGCGTTCCAGGGCATCGACCTGCGTCTGCTCGCGGTCGGGCATTTCGCCGAGTGCAAACATCTGCAGCATGAAGCGTATGCGCTCGACTGCCTGTTCGAGGATATCGAATTCCCCTGCAGCGAGATGCGCCGGCCGGCGCGCCAGGTATTGCAGCGCCAATTCGAGCGCATGCGCCACTTCATGCAAAGGCGCAAAGCCCACCGTTGCCGAACTTCCGGCCAGCGAATGCGCGGCATGCACGGCCTGAATATTGACCAATCGCTCCGGCTCATGGCGCCACTCGGAAACGTCCTGCGACAAAAGGCGCACCAACTCGTCAGTTTCGGCCAAATAGATATTGTGCAGGGGTACGCTGATTTCCAGGTCGCCGATGCGCTTGACGCTATCGTCCGGTGCGACAGGCGCAGCCGCGGTCGGGAAATCGATGACTTCGGCAATTTCGGGAAGACCGGCTTGCGCCGCCGGCATTTCCGCAAAATGCTCCTCGGCCTGCATTTCGTCCAGCGTCGGGATGGAGAGCGACAATTCCTCCAGATCCGGTACTCCAAGGTCGGCAACAGCTTCGGCCATAGGTTCGGCCGCTTGGACAGGCGCGGAAGCTTCCGCTTCCGCCAACGCCGCCTGCTGCGGTTCCGGTTCCAGCACAGGGGTTGCCACAAGCTCCGGTTCGGTCACTGCGGATTGCACTGCAACGAACGATTCCTCTGGCGGACCGTCGTAAGAAAATGCGCCTCCGGCCTTGACCCGTTCCGCAGCCTCCACCAGGGCATGCGGTGTCCGCGACGATTTTCCGGCTATCTGCAAATCGTTGACCCACGCTCCCAACAGGTCTGCCGCCTTGTCCAGCAGGGCATACAGATCGGCATCGCCCGGACGGGTCTCGGACAGACGCAGATTCAACACCTGTTCGATACCCCAAGCCGCCTCGCCGAACGTCATCAGGCCCACCATGCGGCCGCTACCCTTGAGTGTATGGAAGGAACGGCGCAAGGTGGTCAAGTGGTCCTGGTTGTGGGGCTCGTTGCGCGACAGCGGCACAGTTTCGCGCACGCTGGCCAGCACTTCCACCGCCTCGGTCAGGAAGATTTCGAGCAATTCGGCGTCGATCTCTTCGTCAGTCTCGGGCGCCGCCGGCGACATCGGCAGTGCCGCCTCGGCAGCGGCCGCACCAATCGCTGCAGGCGCTGCAGCGGAAGCGATTTCGGCCAATACTTCCTGAGTCGGGGCATCGTGCAACTCGCCCAGCATCTTGATGGCAGCCTGGGCGCGGTCATTGGCGTCAGCATCGTCGATCAGGGTAGCGTCGCGGCGGACCTGTTCCAGCGACTCCTTGAGTCGTTCCTGCAAGACCGGGTTATCGGGTTCCTCGGTCAGTGACAATGCCAGCTCTACCGATTGCTGTTGATGCCGCACAAGCTCGTCTTCGACCGTAGTCAAATCGGCTTCGGCAGGCGCAGACGAGGCCGTGGCGGCAGCCGCCGTTGCAGAAGCGGCGGTCAAATCAACTTCGACACCCGTTGCGCCCTGCGGCTCAACCAGGTTGGCACGGAACACGCCGGTAGCGCTGTCGAATGTAAAACGTTTCTTGGCGCCATCCGATTGCAGTTGCAGCGTCTCGATGAAAAAGCTCAAGGCGCCGACATTGCGTGCGACTTGCTGGAATTCCGCCACATCGGGCACGCCATCGCTTTCACCAAAGCGCTTGACCGCTGCTTGCGTATGCTGCACCGCCAACACCGCATCTTCCTGGTCGAGGATGGCAAGCGCGCCACCAATCTGATGCAACGTCGCCTCGATTTGCGTCAGCGCAGCGCGCTCGGCGGGATTATTGAAATATTCATCGAGCGTCTTCTCGACTTGCCGCAAACTGGTCTGCAATTCGTTGACCAATACCTGCATGGTCTGGCGCTGCTGCGCCTCGCGCGACATATCGTCCAGCCATTGCACCGACTCAGTCGGCGCCTGGCCGGATATGACCGACAACAGGCGCGCCGTCATCGCATCGGCGCGTTCCGCGAAATTGTCGGGCAAACGGCCGATATGATTCAGTGCATATTCGACGAACAACAAGCTGGTGGCCATTTCCAGCCCCAGCTTTTCGGCGAACTTTCCATCCGAGACATGGTGTGCGATGCCGCCGATCTCGCTCAGGAATTTCAGCAGAGGCGGCGATTGCAGACGCGCGCCGGCTTCTGCGAGTTTATGCAGTTCGGCTTCGAATTGGGCGCCGGCACCGGCATCACCGCTCGCCACCCGGTTCCAGGCATTCTTGGCCTGGGCCAAGCGATCTTTCGCGGCCGCCAGCGCGCTCGCATCGATCTGGCCGTAGCGCCGGCTTTCGAAGTCCGACGGCACCAAGCCATCCAATTGATAGGCGAGGCGCACCTGCTGCAAATTGGGAGAGGGATTTTCCGCGCAGGCGATGAAAAACAGCGCGTCGCGCAACAGGCGCTCGGCAATGCTGGGCGAACCTTCGGAGAGGCGCCTGATCTGCAGGTTGATCAGGCCGAACAATTGCTTGACGAAGCGATCGGCCTTGATCTCGCCGGCGGCGACACCTTCGACAAAACACCTTAATACCCACCAGAAGACGCGTGACTGCTGATTCCCCTGCGCCTGCTCAACTTCGGTCACCAGCTTGCCCATCTCGGCGGCCTGTGCCGCAATGGCGGCCGGTTCGGCACTCTTGATGAAGGGCAGCAAGGCGCGCTCGAAGCGCTTGCGCAATGCCGGGTAGTCGAGCGCATCAATCGGCGGCACGATCGCCGGCAACTGCGGCCGGTTGGCCAAATTGGGATAAAACAGGTCGGACGGATGAATGCGTTCGGCCCCCTGCACTTCAAGCAGAGTGCGGTAATACGGGAACAGGCGCACCGGCTGATGCCCCGCGCGGGACAATAATTCCTCAAAATACTCCAGCAAGGCCTGATAGGCTTGAACGATGGCGTCCGCCACTTCTGCGGACAGCTGAACAGTTCCGGCTTCGAGCTTGTCGAACAGGTTCTCGGCCGCCTCGGTGAGCAGCGCAACCCCATCGATATCGACGATCTGCAGTGCTCCATGGGCCTGATGCAAATGGGTCTTGGCATGGCGCAAGGCTGTCGAACGGACCTCTGCATCCAGGGTCAGCGCCTCATGCACTGCCTCTTTGGAGCGCGTCAGGGCTTCGCGGATTTCGCCTATCACCCATGACAGCGGCCCGGTATCGACCGGCAGCCCTTCGGAAGGATTGAGCACAGAGTTGGTCATTGGGCTGTCAGATGGCGGCTCAGGCGGCTCTCACACGGAAACGCGATACCGAGTTCTTCAATTCCTCCGCCAGCTTCGACAATTCGCGGATCGAATGTGCCGTCTGCTGCGTACCTTCCTTGGTCTGCTCGGTGACGGTCAAAATATTCTGGATACTCTGGGCCACGCCGGTTGCCGACGTCGCCTGCAATTCGGTTGCCGAGGAAATATTCCGGATCAGTTCCGCCAGGCGGTTCGAAACCCGCTGGATGTCCAGCAGGGCGGAGCCCGCGGCGTCCGAAAGCTTGGCCCCTTCAACCACACCCTGGGTCGACTTTTCCATAGCGGCGACCGCGTCGTGGGTATCGGTTTGAATCGTGCGGACCAGCGCACCGATCTGCTTGGTCGCTTCGCCGGAGCGCTCCGCCAGCCGCTGCACCTCTTCCGCCACCACCGAGAAGCCGCGTCCGGCCTCGCCCGCCGACGCGGCCTGGATGGCGGCGTTCAGTGCCAGCACGTTGGTCTGTTCGGTAATATCGGAAATCAGTTCGGTGATTTCGCCAATTTCCTGCGACGATTCACCGAGACGCTTGATGCGCTTGGATGTTTCCTGAATCTGCTCGCGGATTTCATTCATGCCCTTGATGGCATTTTCAACTGCCTTCGAGCCTTGCTCGGCGGCCGACACCGATTGGCGCGCCACTTCGGCCGATTCGTTGGCCGATTTGGATACGTCGGTAATCTGCGCCGCCATTTCCAGCACCGCCTGGCCGGTCTCCTGGATTTCCCGCGTCTGCTTTTGCGAAGCGCTCAGCAGTTCGTTCGAAATATTCTGCGCCTGATTCGATGCCGAGGTCACCAGCGAGGCTGTGGTCGTGACGCGCTCCACCAGTCCGCGCAACTCCTCCACCGTATAGTTGACTGAGTCGGCGATCGCACCGGTAATGTCTTCCGACACCGTCGCCTGCACCGTCAAGTCACCATCCGCCACTTCCTGCAATTCATTCATCAATCGCAAAATAGCGGCCTGATTCTGGTCGTTGGCGTTTTTCGCTTCTTCCTCGTGCTGCTGCGCCTCCTGGCGGCGCAGTTCCGCTTCCTGGCGGCGCAACTCAGCTTCCTTCGCGCGATTGCGGCCATCTTGCAGGAATACCAGGGCGACGCCGGCAGCGGCCATCAGGGCCAGAATGGCGCACAGGATCATCAGCCAGAAAATCGGGCTGTAGGAGTCCTGTTCGTCGCGGTAAGATTTCTGCAGCGCCGAAAGACTGTTCCGCAGTTTTTCGTTTTCCGCGGAAATCGTCACTTCGGCCTGCTTGGCTGTAATGAAGTTTTGCAGATTGCCGAGAATGGACTGCACCGATTGCTGATAGTCGCCGAACAGGGTCTGCAACTCGGTCAGGCGCGCACGCGCGTCCTTATCCTTGGTGGCAGGCAAATGCAGGCTGTCGCTGCCGTTAAGGAAGCCGTCGATGTATTCGCGGAAGGTATTGGTATCCTTGCCGAGCAGGAAGGCGGTTTCCGGGTTGACGCCTTCCGCAGTCATGAATTCGCTGGCGCTCCGATCGAGGCGCTGCGTCAACATTTCCAGGCGCCCTGCCGCGGAAATTTCCGCAGAGGTCGCCTGGCCTTGCACCTTTAAATTGGCGATCTGTTCGGTCAATTCCAGCAAGGAAGGCGACAGCGAGTTCAGTTTTTGCAGCGTTGCGCCGAAACCAGTCAATTCCTTCTTCAAACCGAGGATATCGGCCGCCGCCTTGTCGGAATGCGTCCAATCCTTTTGCGCCTCGCCCAAGGTCGCGGCCATGGCCGAGCCGACCGGGCTGATATTCGTGCCCTGGTAGTCGCCGCCCTCGGCCAATACCTGCAAGTCTTTGCTCAGCTCGGCGCGGCTTTCCTGCAATTGCCGGAACGCTTCGACATTGCCCTGAATCGCGTTCGGCGTCGCCTTACCGATGCGCTGCGAGTGCATCAGCGCGTCACCGGCGATTTGGGTCTGCGTCGAACTCAGGGTCGAGTGCCGCGCATTGAGGAAGACGAACAACAGGCCCAAGGCCAGCGAAAAGCCCAGCGCAATGAGCAGAATACGCACCTGCTGCTGCAAAGGCCGATTGCCGATCAGCGGCAAACGACCTTCACCGGCCTTTTGCAAGGCCTCGCCTATCATTGTCATATTTGGATTGCTGCGCTGCTCGGTTCCGGTGACTGCGAATTGCCCGGTGGCATCCGGATCGTGATGCCGGCCCGAGCGCGGCGCCCCGTCTTTGTCGCCGTTTTTTCCCCAGGAAGCGAACGATAGTCTAAACGCCATTACCGAGTCTCCTCATTCCAATTGCAGCTATAGCGATACTTCTTCAACCAGGTGCCCGACGGGCGATCTACAGGCCTACCTGCAGGAACATGGGATCCTGCACCACCTGGGATAAATTCAATTCGTTCCAGACTTGCGCGTCGCGATCGACATAGCGGCGGCTGGCCCAGTGCGCAGGGACGAAATCGTCACTGCCGCCATCGTTCTCGATTTGCATGTCGGCGATATTACGCAGTCCCAACACCCGCGTCACCAGCAAACCGCAATTGAACGCGAGTGCCGGGGCAAAGGCGACAATACGGCTTTCCTTGTCGATCGCAGTGGCCGGCCCGCCCTGAAAGCGCGCAAAATCGATCACGCTGATCAGATTGCCGCGTATATTGGACAAACCGAGATACCAGTCATGCGTCAGCGGCACTTGGCTGATGCCCCCCACCGACACGATTTCCCCAGCCTCCTGCAGATTGAGCAGCCAGCGCCGCTCGCCGATCAACACCCCGAGCTGGCTGACGCGTCCGGTGTCGCCGGCGCGCGCCGCCTGCATGCGCTCCACCAATTGCGTCTGGAACTCGCGCAGGCGCGTGCGGCGGTTTGCCGCATCGGGCTTGCCAGGCGGTGACTGCAGATCCGAGATGGGCTGGGTCATCTGTCGAGCTTACCCGAGCGCGGCAATTTTGCTCAACAGTTCGCGCGGATCGATCGGTTTGACGATGTAGTCGCGCGCACCTTGCCGCAGTCCCCAGATACGATCCGTTTCCTGGCCCTTGCTGGTGCAAATGATCACCGGCACGTCCTGCATCGCCGGGTCGCGCGTAATGGCACGCGTGACCTGGAAACCGTTCTGCCCAGGCATCACGACATCCATCAAAATCAATTGCGGTTTGTCCGCCTTGATTTTCAGCAGGGCGTCTTCGCCATTTTCGGCAGTCGACACGGAAAACCCGTTCTTGACCAGGATATCGGTCAAAAAATATCGTTCCGTGGGAGAGTCGTCAACGATCAGAATTTTCTGGATTGCCATCTTAAGCCTTCACTTCAATTTACTTGGCGGAATCATGCGCCGTATGTTCGCGCACGGTTTTAAGCAGACTGTCCTTCGTAAAAGGCTTGGTCAGATAAGCATCGGATCCGACCATGGCCCCGCGCGCCCGATCGAACAAACCGTCTTTCGAAGAAAGCATGACGACCGGCGTGGTATGGAACTTGGCGCTTTTCTTGATCAGCGCACAGGTCTGGTAACCGTCGAGACGCGGCATCAGGATGTCGCAGAATATCAGCGCCGGGCGATGATCGTTCATTTTTGCCAAGGCATCGAACCCGTCATCTGCCAACACCACTTGATAGCCGGCCTGTCCGAGAAAAATTTCCGCGGAGCGGCGAATCGTGCTGCTATCGTCGATCACCATGATCTTCAGACCGGTTTTCTCCGTTGATGTTGTCATAACGTCATCTCGATTAAACCAAGCCCCCATACTAAAGCGGAATAGTGACACAAAGCAATATTTTTACTCCCACTTGCAGCCTAGCATCAGCATAAGCGAGTCTCTAGTAGAAAAAATAGCACACTCGCCCCGCCCGCACACCTGTTTGCACCGGTCCGCACGCAATCTCACGCGCGTCATGCGATATTGTTAGATGGTCACCATCTCAAAGTCTTCCTTGCGCGCGCCGCACTCGGGGCAAGTCCAATTCATCGGCACATCGGCCCAACGCGTACCGGCCGCAATTCCTTCTTCCGGCAATCCGGCAGCCTCATCATAGATCCAGCCGCAGATCAGGCACATCCAGGTTTTGAATTCTTCGTTTGATTCGTTGGTGCTCACGACACTAAGTCCTTCAAGTAAAATGCAAAGTCATATATCTTAATCCACCCGCCGTGCAAAACCAAACTTCCCCGCTGATTTTAACGTTCGGCGTCACTGACCCGGTGGGCGCCGTCGGCATCCAGGCCGACCTGTCATCGTTTGCCGCAATGGGCTGTCACGGCCTTGCCGTTGTGACGGGCATTTTGATCGGCGACACCGCGCGCGTCGAAGATTTGCAAGTGATCGATGCCGACTGGGTCGCGGATCAGGCGCGCGTGGTATTGGAAGACATGCCGGTAGCGGCCTTCAAGATCGGGGCGGTCGGCAGCGTCGAAAACATTTCGGTCATCGCCGAGATCGTCTCCGATTACCCTGATATTCCGCTGATTCTCGACCCTTTCGTTTCCGGCATGCCCGATCAGGAACAGGATCACGAAGATATTCTGGTCGCCACGCGCGAACTGCTGGTACCGCAAACCACGCTGCTGCTGGCTTCGGCGGTGGAACTGGGACGCCTGGCCGAGACCTGGCGCGAACCGTCCAGCGAAGACATGATGAGCGTAGACGCGATCCGCGTTATCGAAATGGGTTGCGAGTACCTGTTCATCACCGGCACGCCTTGCGGTGTGCAGGATGTCGCCAATACCCTGTTCAATGAGTCCGGCGTCATACGGCACGACAACTGGCAACGCCTGTCCGGCTCCTTTGCCGGCGCCGGCACCACCCTCTCGGCCACCATTGCCGCCATGCTGGCCAACGGCCGCGACGTGCCGGAAGCTGTGCTGGAAGCTCAGGAATTCACGATTGCCGCGATTGCCAACGCGCAGCGCCTGGGCATGGGAAAACTGGTGCCTGACCGCTATTTCTGGGCACGCGAGTCCTCGGAGGAAGAACAAGACGCCGAGCGCAATCCCGAACAAGACGGTGAAGCCGCCGGCCAGTGATCGCCCTTCCGAATCTGTTCGTATTTATTTCGCATTTATTTATTTCGCATTTATTCCGATCCCCGCATGACTTCCCAAAACGAAACCCTGTTTGCCCGCGCCCAATTGTCGACCCCCGGCGGCGTCAATTCCCCTGTGCGCGCCTTCCGCTCGGTGGGCGGCACGCCCCGCTTCATCACGCGCGCGCTCGGCCCGCATTTCTGGGACGCCGACGGCAAACGCTACATCGACTACATCGGTTCCTGGGGCCCAGCCATCGTCGGCCATGCGCATCCGCAAGTGATTGCAGCAGTCCAAGAGGCTGCAGCGCGCGGACTCAGTTTCGGCGCACCGACCGAGGCCGAAATCGAGATGGCGGAGGAAATCTGCAAACTGGTGCCGTCTATCGAACAGGTGCGCCTGGTTTCGAGCGGCACCGAAGCCGCCATGAGTGCGTTGCGCCTGGCGCGCGGCGCCACCGGCCGCGACACCATTATCAAATTCGAAGGCTGCTACCACGGCCACGCCGACTCCCTGCTGGTCAAGGCCGGCAGCGGCTTGCTGACCTTCGGCAATCCGACTTCGGGCGGCGTGCCGGAAGATTTCGCCAAGCATACGCTGGTGCTCAACTACAACAATCCGCAGCAGTTGGAAGAAGTCTTCAAGGCCAAAGGCGAGCAGATCGCGTGCGTGATCGTCGAACCGGTGGCCGGCAATATGAATTTGCTGCCGGCAACCAAGGAATTCCTGCAGACCATGCGCCGTCTGTGCTCGCGCCACGGCGCGCTGCTGATCTTCGACGAGGTCATGTGCGGCTTCCGTGTTGCGCTCGGCGGCGCGCAGGCACTGTACGGCGTCAAGCCCGACCTGACGGTTTTGGGAAAAGTCATCGGCGGCGGTCTGCCTGTGGCCGCGTTCGGCGGCCGCGCCGACGTCATGAAGCATCTGGCGCCGCTGGGTGGCGTGTATCAGGCCGGTACGCTATCCGGCAATCCGGTCGCCGTCGCCGCCGGACTCAGCACCTTGAAGCTGGTCCAGGCCCCCGGCTTCTATGAAGCATTGGGCGCGCAGACCGCCAAGCTGGTCAAAGGCCTGAGCGCAGCAGCGCAGGCCGCCGGAGTCGCCTTTTGCGCCGACTCCGTGGGCGGCATGTTCGGGCTGTATTTCGCGCCGCAAATTCCCAAAACCTATGCTGAAATGATGACTTGCGACAAGGCGCAATTCAACGCCTTCTTCCACGCCATGCTGGAGCTCGGCGTCTACCTCGCGCCGTCGGCCTTCGAAGCCGGCTTCGTGTCGGCGCAGCATGACGACTCCGCCATCGAGGAAACCTTGGCCGCAGCGCGTATCGCGTTCAAGAAGGTTTAAGACTGCGCGTTCAGCGCCGACTTAATTATCAACCGCTTTATCGATTGCCTTTTGCTGCAGGCTGTCGGCTGAAGCGGCCGCTTCTGTCGATTTTGGCGGGGCCTTGGGTGCCTCTATGCCCTTGGTGTCGTGCATTTCGACGACCTTGCTGGTGGGGTCGTCCTTGCGGCAATCGACGTTGGAATAAACGACCTGGCCGTTGATCGTGCATTTGCGCACGGCGCCATCGCCGCCCTTGTTGTTTTGCCCTTGCAAGGCGGCGGCAGCGGCTTGTGCGCGGTCGGCCGCCTGCCCCGCTGCGCTATGCTGCAGATAGGCCGTTCCCTCGGCAAGCAGGTTGCGTCCCGACCCCATGGAAAACAGCACCACCATCGCGACAGCGGCGACAATAGCCGCGATCACTGCACACCAGAGCAGGCTCAGCGCACCGCGTTGCCGGTAATTCATGTTGGGACCTTTTGGCATTCAATTGTCGTCATCGGGTAAATCGGCCGCCACCATGCGGCGCATGATCAGTTCGCTGCGCCTGGCCAGATAGGCGGAATTGCGTATCCTGTCATACAGGCGCGGATCCGGCAACATCACCGCGAGCCTTGCCGCCTGTGCCGAATCGAGATTGGCGGCGGAAATACCGTAGTAATGTTCGGAAGCTGCTTCGGCACCAAACACGCCATTGCCCCATTCGACAACATTCAGATAGATTTCGAAAATCCTTTCCTTGTCCATCCAGAATTCGAGCATGTACGTAATCACGAATTCCTGCGCCTTGCGCACATAGCTGCGCTGGCCGGACAGGAACAGGTTTTTGGCGAGCTGCTGGGTGATGGTGGAACCGCCGGCCACCACCTTGCCCTTGCGCGTATTTTTCTTGTAAGCCTTCTGCAGGGCTTCCCAATCGACGCCGTCGTGTTCGGCGAAATTCGAATCTTCAGAGGCGATGATGGCGCGCTTCAAGTTATTGGAGATACGCTCGTAGGGCACCCACTTATGCTGCAACTGCGCGTGCGGGTTCTTTTCGCGCAGTACAGCCAGTTGCTGGCGCATGAAGCTGGTCGATTCGGGATTGTGGTCCACCCACCACCAGATCTGCGTAAAGAAATACAGTTGCAGCAAAAGCAGCAAGGCAATTGGCGTGACGACGACCCACCACAACAGCTTGCGTAAGCGATTCGCTTTTTTCATGCCATGCTCGCGCGTAGTGCAACGAAGACCGGCGCCGTATCGGGACGCACGCCGCGCCACAGGGTAAACGCCTCGGCCGCCTGTTCGACCAGCATGCCGAGGCCGTCGCGCACTGTCGCGCCGTGCTGCGCGGCCCAGCGCATGAAAACGGTCGGCTGGCTGCCGTACATCATGTCGTAGGCCAGCGTGTGTTTGCCGAAAATCGTGGGAGAAGCGGCAGGCAGATCGTCATGCAGGCTGGCAGCGGTGGCATTGATGACGACGTCGAAACCGTCCGGCAAGACGTCGAGTGCGCAGGCCGTAATATTGCCCCACGGCGCCAGTTCGGCTGCCAATTCTGCCGCCTTGGCCGCGGTGCGGTTGGCGATGACCAGGTCAGCCGGCCGCTTCTGCAGCAGCGGCAGGATAGCGCCGCGTGCCGCGCCGCCGGCCCCGAGCAGCAGAATTTTCTTGCCTTGCAGCGTCACGCCGGCGTTGCGTTCGATATCGCTTACCAGGCCGACACCGTCGGTGTTGTCACCCAGCAGCCGCCCTTCCATGATTTTGACGGTATTGACAGCGCCGGCGATGCGCGCGCGTTCGGTCAATTCATCGGCCAGCGCACAAGCTTCCAGTTTGAACGGCAGCGTGACATTGAAGCCCTTGCCGCCTTGCACGGCGAATTCGCGCACGGTGGCGGCAAAACCGTCGAGCGGCGCCAGCAGACGCTCGTAGACCAGGCTCTGCCCGGTCTGGGCAGCGAACATGGCGTGGATGAAGGGCGACTTGCTGTGCGCAATAGGATTGCCGACCACGACGTAGCGGTCAGTTATTATCAAGTCCTGTTTCGTCATCAGGTGCTGCCCCCGCGCAATTCGATTTCCAGGCCTTCTTCATGCGTAAAGCGGAAGGTGGCGATCACTTCCCATACGTCGTCGCGATCGGACGAGCGCATGTTCTTCGGGAAGCGCCCGAATGGCGCAGCCTTTCTGACGATACGCAGCGCAGCCTTGTCCAGATGGCTGTCGCCGGAACTGTGTTCGACATGCGGCCCGCCCTCTTTTTCATAGATGCTGCCGTCCTGAAATACGGGAATCGAAACCAGCAGTTCGCCATACAATTTCTTGCCGTCGTGCTGAGGGAAGCTCAGGGTGCCGACGGTTTCGATGCGGGTCTGCATCGCCTTGTAATACAGGGCATAGCCGACCTCGCGGGTGCTGGGCGTAATCTCGGTTTTGCGCGGACGCTTGTTGTAGTCCTTCACATTCTTCGAAATTTCCGCCTGCAAGCGCGCCAGCGCCTTGCTGCTCTCGGTCACCTCGACGCTATTGGGGCGCGCCTGATCGTGCAGTTTGTCGGTAGGGGGCGGAACCGTCAGCGGCGTCTTTGCCGTGGCTTGCGCCAGCATGCGGTTCTGCATTTCCTCCAATTCGGCGATGCGCCGCTGCGTCGCTTTGACGCTGTCGCCGTCTTCCAGCTTACGCAAGTCGGGCAATGGCGACTCGGACCGCCCGGCGTCGGCGTTGCCGCCGCCGTCGAGATTGGCCTGCGCCAGCGCTTCAGCCTTGAAAGGCTTTTTGTCGTGCTTGGCGTTGACCAGGATCACTTCCAGGCCAGGGTCGGTGGGCTTGAAGCGCAGGGCGTCGGGCGCCACAATGCGAACCGCCAGCAAGGCCCCATGCGCCAGTACGGAAAAGGCTATCGCATACGACAGGGTGAGGTTTTGGCGGGCGATCTTCAACAAATGCGTAGGCAAGCAGGTTTACATGCTGGAATTTTACGGGAAAGCCGGACAATGTCCATCAAACAATGGCTTATGGTGCCGCTTCGGACACAGCATTTGCTTCCGCGGCGGGCGGCAGCCCGGCCACCTCCGCTCCGTCTTCACCTTCCAAAGACACGGCTTCAGCCCCTTCCAGTTCTTCGAGCCCATCGTCCAGCGATTCGTCCAGTTGCTCGTCCAGCGGTTCGATCGCCTTGTCCACTTCAATTTCCAGCAGACGCGCCTCGATGCCAAGGTCGACCTCGTTCCAGCGCAGCAAATCCAGCTTGACCATGGTACCGCGCGCGACTTGCGGCATGCCCGGCAGTCTGATGATCAAGGGGATGTCGACCAGACGCAACACTTCGTCCTTGAGCACCACGGCCTCGACCTGGCGCGCCTTTTCCTGCTCCAGCCAGCGCAGGCACCAGTAACGCTCCATGTTCGATTGAAAGTCGGCATAGGCGCCATAGGCCGCGTCGAAAGCGGACACGATGGCAAACAAGTCGGCGTCACGCGGTTTGAACGGCGCAACCAGCGGTGCGGTGACGCCGTGTTCGACGCATGCCAGAATTTGCCATTGGTTGACCAGGTCGGTGTAGCGGCGCAGCGGTGAGGTACTCCAAGCATATTGGTCGACCCCCAGGCCCTGGTGTGGCGCCGCGTGGGTCAGCATGCGCACCTGCATGCGCGCAGCATAGCCGCCCGGTCCGCGGCCGCCGCCCTGGGCGCGGTAGATGCCGGGCACGCCATGTTCGTGCATCAGCTTGCCCCAGGTGCTGTTGGCGAAAATCATCAGTTCGGCAACGATCTTGTCCAGCGGCGCACCGCGCTTGCGACGCACAATCGACACCTGCCCGTCTTCGACATAGAAATTGAAGTCGACGCGATTCGCCTGCTCGGGTTTCAGACCGAACCCCTCGCGCTTGGCCATACGTGCCTGTTCCAGCGCGCGCGCCCATTGCCACAGCATGGCGATCTCGTCCTTGTGCGTGTACTCGCCGGCGCCAATGGCCAGATTGTCTTCCGTCACCAAGGCATCGAGGTCGTTATGGCGCAAATTGCTGGCAATCGGCACTGCCTCGGCCCGGGTTTCCGTGGTCAGCACCGACCAGTCGGCCGGGTCGAGCGTCGCGTACAGCGAGACGGCCGGACAGGTCTTGCCTTCGGCCAGCGTAAACGTCTCGACCAGCGCGTCCGGCAGCATGGTGATCTTGTCGCCCGGCATATACACGGTCGACATGCGCTGACGCGCAATCGCGTCAAAGGCATCGCCACGCACAATACCCAGGCCAGGCGCCGCAATATGTATACCAACCCTGAGTTTGCCGTCAGCCAGTTTCTGAACCGAAAACGCGTCGTCGATTTCCGTGGTGGTGACGTCGTCAATGGAGAACGCCCGCACGGCGGCAACCGGCAACTCGCGCACTACCGGCACCGGCACGGCCGGGAAACCCGTCCCTTTCGGGAAATATTCGAACAGGAACTTCGACATGTGCAGGGCATGCGGCGACGCCACGCCGCCCACCGCCAGCAACAGGTTTTGCGGCGTGGTCTGCAATTCGCGGCAAGCGGCTTCCAGGGCCTTGTATTCGATGCCGTTCTTGTCGGGCTTGAACAGCAATTGCAGAGCCAGCGGCCGCATCACTTCGGGCAGGCGGTTGGCCTTGAGCTCTTCCACGTACTGCGCCTGGACCAAGGCTTGCTGCTTCTTTTTTTCGATACCGGCCAGCGCCGCCTTCAGGGAAGCTTCCGGCGCTGCCTTGTAGCGGCCGCGGCCTTTCTTGTGGAAATAGATGGGGGCCGCATGCAACCTGAACAGCAAGCCGGCTGCCTCCGCCGGCTTCGGCGCATGGCCGAAGTATTCGGCGCCCAGCTCGGCGAAACCGAATTCCTCCTGTCCTGCCACTTCCCACAGGAAGTCGAGATCGATCTCTTCGGCCGCACCCTGTGCCTCGACCAGCAGAGTGGCCGGGGCGGGGGCCGCAAATTGCAGCAGCACATCCTTGGCCTTGACCTTGGTGCGCTTGCCGCTCGGCAGCTCGACCTGGTAAGCCTCGCCCTGTTGGGAGAGTACGGCGCCGGCCTTGAAATCGCCGGATTCTTCAAAAAACAGATTCATGGATTACTTGGTTTTAACGCCACAAAACGCCAACACTTCGTCGGCATAGTCGGCAAATTCGGCAATGCCGTGGTCGCTGCCCTGGATCACACGCTGGCGCGCGCCGGCGTAATGGGCAGTCATGTCGCGCCAATCGAGGACTTCGTCGCCGGTGGCGGCGATCAGGAAATAACGTTCCGGCCTGGTGACCGCCTCGACCGTATAGGCCTTCAATTCGTCGACGTATTCGCACTTGAATTCGAACACTTCATCGTTGTGGTAATTCGTGCTGACGCCGACGTATTGCTCGAGGTCCAGCGGCGTCTTGACGGCAGGGTTCAACAGCACCGCTGGGCAACCGGTCTGTTCGGCCAGCCAACAGGCGTAAAAGCCGCCGAGCGAAGATCCGATCAAGGTCGTCTGTTCCGGACTATGGGGCCGCATCAAGTCCCGCGCCAAATCGACCGCCAGACGCGGCGATGCCGGCAATTGCGGGCAAAGATATTGCTCGCCGAGTCCCAAGGCTTGCATGCGGTCGCCAAGCAAGCGCGCCTTGGACGATTGCGGGGAAGAACGAAAACCGTGCAGATAGAGAATCATCAGGCTTATGCTCCCTTCAACGCTTCCAGGATTTTCCCATGTACACCCCCAAAGCCGCCATTGCTCATCACCAGCACGTGATCGCCGGGTTGCGCGGCGGCCACTATCGCCTGCACCAATGCCCCCAGGTCGTCAAAAGCGCTGGCCTTGCCGCCCAGCGGTCGCAGGGCTTCTGCGAGATCCCAGCCGAGCGCATCCTTGCCCGATCTCGCTCCGTAACCAAATACCAGATCGGCCTGTTCCAGGCTGCCGGGCAGCGCTTCTTTCATGGTACCGAGCTTCATGGTATTCGATCGCGGTTCGAGCACCGCCAAAATGCGCGCGCCGCCGACTTTCCTGCGCAAACCGTCTATGGTCATGGCAACCGCAGTCGGGTGGTGGGCAAAGTCGTCGTACACCGTCACGCCCTTGACCACACCGAGCACCTCCATGCGGCGCTTGACGTTGCCAAATTTTTGCAAGGCGGCCAGCGCACGTTCCGGCGTCACGCCGACATGGCGCGCCGCGGCGATGGCGGCAACGCCGTTCAGCAGATTATGTTCGCCACTCAGCTCCCAGGCTATGTTGCCCTGATGCTTGCCGTCGAACCAGACTTGCGCATCTCCATTGGCGCCGCTTTTCAAGGACCACTGAGCATCGGCGCCGAACCATTCGATGCCGCTCCAGCAGCCGCGCTCGATCACGCGCTGCAAAGAGGGCTGGCGGTTGACGATCAGCTTGCCGGCGCCGGGCACCGTGCGCACCAGGTGATGAAATTGCGTCTCGATCGCCGCCAGGTCGGGAAAGATGTCGGCATGGTCGTATTCGAGATTGTTGAGGATCGCGGTCTTGGCACGGTAGTGAACGAACTTGCTGCGCTTGTCGAAAAACGCGGTGTCGTATTCGTCGGCCTCAATTACGAAAAAAGCCGAATCGGTCGCGCCCGCCAAGCGTGCAGAAATGCCAAAGTTGAATGGTACGCCGCCGATCAGGAAGCCCGGCTCGTAACCCGCGTCCTGCAGGATCCAGGCCAGCATGGACGAGGTCGTGGTCTTGCCGTGCGTGCCGGCCACGGCCAGTACCCATTTGTCGCGCAGGATGTGCTCGCCCATCCATTGCGGCCCGGACACGTAAGGCAGATTGCGGTTGAGGATTTCCTCCATCAAGGGATTGCCGCGCGAGACGACATTGCCAATGACGAACAAGTCAGGCCGCAAATCGATCTGCGACGGATGAAAGCCTTCGATCAGCTTGATGCCTTGCGCTTCGAGCTGGGTGCTCATCGGCGGATAGACGTTGGCGTCGCAACCGGTGACGGTATGCCCAGCTTCTTTGGCCAGCACCGCAAGGCCACCCATGAAGGTGCCGCAGATACCGAGGATATGGATATGCATTGTACAATTTGAAGATTGAATACCGAGATTCTAACCGACCCACACTGCTTTCCCTCGCATCGGACACCCAGGAATACTCCATGGCAGTTTGTCAATCCAGCGTCGAAACCCTGCGCGCGGAAATCGCGGCGGCCGCGGCGCGCATGATCGCCGAAGACGGCACCGATTACGGCACTGCCAAGCGCAAGGCAGCCAAGCAGATATTGGGCGATGCCAAAGCCGGCAGCGACCTTTTGCCGGACAACGCCCAGATCGAAGATGAGGTGCGCATTTACAATGCCCTGTTCCTGAGCGACAGTCAGCCGGCACGCCTGCTGCACCTGCGAACCGTCGCCTTGAAATTGATGGAACAACTGACGCAATTTTCGCCCTATCTGACCGGGGCGGTATTGAACGGCACGGCCGGCGAGCATTCCGACATTCACCTGCAGCTGTTTGCCGACAGCGCCAAGGACGTGGAAATCTTCCTGCTGAATAAGGGCGTGGACTTCGAGGTATCCGAAACCCCGCATGTGGGTGAGCGCAACAAATATGTCGAAATGCTGAGCTTCCTGTGGCGCAACGAAGGTGTGCATTTGAGTATTTATGAAGTCGGCGATTTGCGTGCACTTCCCAAGTCCACTGGGCGCGCCGGGGGCCCGCCGGAACGCGCCAACCTGGAAGCAGTACAGAAATTAATCCTGGAACAACAATGAAACGAAATTTTCTGCTGATCGCGATCGTTGCTTTTGCCGCAACCGGCTTGGGCCTGTATGTGGCCAACCACCATCTGCATCCCGAAAGCTCGCCAAGCCGACCCGAGCAGGGACTGTTCGGCCTGGTCTTGCCCGATATGAACAACAAGAATCAGGCACTCTCCCAATGGAAAGGGAAAACCCTGGTCGTGAATTTCTGGGCCACGTGGTGTGTGCCCTGCGTGCAGGAAATGCCGGAATTGTCTGCATTACAATCCGGCCACCAGCTGGGCAATGCACAGCTTATCGGGATTGGCATCGATTCTGCAAAAAACATCGCGCAATTCGCGGACAAGTACAAAATCAGTTATCCGCTTTACGTAGCCGGCATGGGTGGCTCCAGCTTGCTACGCCAGATGGGCGACGCGGCCGGCGGGCTGCCATTCACCGTTCTGGTCGGTACCGATGGCCAAATCAAGAAGACTTATCTCAGCCGCCTGGACATGAATGAAATCCAGCGTGACGTCGCGGCGCTCGAGTCGACCGGCAGGGTCGATCCGGCGCATCCCGTGACCAAAACGGCCACCGGCGAAGAATAAGCAGCCTCGGGAAGTGCTGGTTGCTCTTGCCAATCTGCGCCATTTGGCGGCAAAATGCGCGCATCCTCGTTAATTGAGAATGCATCTTCATGGCAAAGAATATTCTGCTGCTGAATGGCCCGAATCTGAACCTGCTCGGCACGCGCGAACCTGGCATTTATGGCGCGCAAACATTGACCGAAATCGAAGAAGCTGCGAAGATGCAGGCCTCGACAGCGGGAGCCAGTTTGAATTGCTTTCAAAGCAACCATGAAGGCGCCCTGATCGATCGCATTCACCAAGCCCGCCAAGAGGCTATAGATGCCATCGTGATCAACCCGGGGGGATTGACCCACACCAGCGTGCCCTTGCGCGATGCCTTGGCGGCGGTCGCCATCCCCTTCATTGAGGTGCATTTGTCGAACGTACATCAACGCGAAGCGTTTCGACACCACTCCTATTTGTCGGCCATTGCGGTGGGGGTCATTTGCGGCCTGGGTGGCGAGGGCTATCGAGCCGCCATCGATTTCTGCTTGAAAAAGCTCTAATTTCTTCCATCTCCGCGCAATTAGCTAATAATTTAGCTTATAATTGCCGACCTAGCTTGTCTGCGGACATGCCACAAAAATACCATTTCTAGGGATTTCACATGGATCTAAGAAAACTCAAGACTCTGATCGACCTGGTTGCAGAGTCGGATATCGCCGAACTCGAAGTGACTGAAGGCGAAAGCAAGGTGCGTATCGTCAAATCCGGTCCGGCACCGCAAAATCAGATGGTCATGATGCATCCCACCGCACAACCGGCGGTCCAATACGCTGCTCCCGCTGCCGGCGGCGCCGCCGCGGTTGCTGCGGCCCCGGCAGCCGCGGAAGCGCCTGCCGCTGCAGAGGGCAACGTTATCAAGTCGCCAATGGTGGGAACTTTTTACCGCGCCTCGTCGCCCGGATCACCGGCGTTCGTGGAAATCGGCTCCAGCGTCAAGGAAGGCGACACGCTGTGCATCATCGAAGCGATGAAATTGCTCAACGAAGTCGATTCCGAAATTTCCGGCACCATCAAGCAAATCCTGGTGGAAAACGGCCAACCGGTCGAATTCGGCCAGCCCTTGTTTATCGTCGGCTGATCGGTATGCAGAACCCGGGCGCCCACTACCATGTCTACTGAAGCGCCCGACAGCGGGCCGGTTCCAACCGCCCGCCCCCTGATAAAGTCGCCAAGCACTCCTATGTTTGAAAAAATCCTCATTGCCAATCGCGGAGAAATTGCGCTGCGCATTCAGCGTGCCTGCCGCGAAATGGGCATCAAGACCGTGGTCGTCCATTCCGAGGCAGACCGCGATGCCAAGTACGTCAAGCTGGCCGACGAGTCGGTCTGCATCGGCCCGGCACCGTCGGCGCTCAGTTATTTGAATATGCCGGCCATCATCAGCGCGGCCGAAGTGACCGATGCACAGGCCATCCATCCCGGCTACGGCTTCTTGTCGGAAAATGCCGACTTCGCCGAGCGCGTCGAGCAATCCGGCTTCGTGTTCATCGGCCCGCGCCCGGAATCGATCCGCATGATGGGCGATAAGGTGTCGGCCAAACAAGCCATGATCAAGGCCGGCGTGCCCTGCGTGCCGGGTTCGGAAGGCGCGCTGCCGGACGACCCCAAGGAAATCGTGCAGATTGCGCGCAAGGTCGGCTATCCGGTCATCATCAAGGCTGCCGGCGGCGGCGGCGGACGCGGCATGCGCGTGGTGCATACCGAGGCGGCGCTAATCAATGCCGTCACCATGACCAAGACCGAAGCCGGTGCTGCATTCGGCAATCCGGAAGTGTATATGGAGAAATTCCTGGAAAATCCGCGTCACGTGGAGATCCAGATCTTGTCCGACGAACACAAGAACGCCGTCTGGCTGGGCGAACGCGACTGCTCGATGCAGCGCCGCCACCAGAAAGTGATCGAGGAAGCGCCGGCTCCCGGCATTGCGCGCAAACTGATCGAGCGCATCGGCGAACGCTGTGCCGAAGCCTGCCGCAAGATGGGTTATCGCGGCGCGGGCACCTTCGAATTCCTGTATGAAGCCGGCGAGTTCTATTTCATCGAGATGAATACCCGCGTCCAGGTCGAACACCCGGTGACGGAAATGATCACCGGCGTCGATATCGTGCAGGAGCAGATCCGTATCGCGGCCGGCGAGAAGCTGTCGTTCCGCCAGCGCGACATCGAGATCAAGGGCCATGCCATCGAATGCCGCATCAACGCCGAGGATCCGTTCAAGTTCGTGCCCTCTCCGGGCCGGATCGCCACCTGGCATGCACCGGGAGGCCCCGGCATTCGCGTCGATTCGCATGCCTACGCCGGCTATTTCGTGCCGCCCAACTACGACTCCATGGTCGGCAAGGTGATCGCCTACGGTCCGACGCGCGAACAGGCGATTCGCCGCATGCAGATCGCCCTGTCGGAAATGGTGGTTGAGGGCATCCTGACCAATATTCCTTTGCATCGCGAGCTGATGGTCGACGCTCGCTTCATCGAAGGCGGCACCAACATCCATTATCTCGAGCAAAAGCTGGCGGAAAAGCCGGACTTGCCGAAAGATCCGCAAAAGACTGTCAAACGATAGCCTAAAATATTGGCATGGCCTGGATTGAAATCGTCATTGATGTCGCGCGCGATCACGCGGAAGCGTTTTCCGATGCCTTGATGGAGGCCGGCGCACTGTCGGTCTCAGTGGAAGACGCCGATTTCGGTACGGATGCGGAACAACCGCTTTTCGGCGAGCCGGGTATGGAGCCACCCGAGGCTGCATGGGAGCGCAGTCGCGTGGTGGCCCTGACCGAGGCCGAAGCCGACCATGCCGCCATCGTCAGCGATGCCATGCAGACTGCCGGCATGCATGGCGCCCAGCCACCCGTGTTTACGCTCAGGCAGGTTGCCGATCAGGACTGGGTGCGTCTGACGCAGTCGCAATTCGAACCTATCCACGTAGGAAAAAACATCTGGGTGGTGCCGAGCTGGCATCAGGCCCCCGACCCGAATGCCCTGATCCTGGAACTCGATCCGGGCCTGGCCTTCGGCACCGGCAGCCACCCGACCACCCGCTTGTGCATGGAGTGGCTGGAAGCCCATGCCCCTGCGAACAGGAGTGTGCTCGACTACGGCTGCGGTTCCGGGATCCTGGCCATGGTGGCAGAAAAGCTTGGGGCACGCGAAGTCGCCGGCGTCGACATCGACCCGCAAGCGATCATCTCGGCGCGCGACAATGCGCTGCGCAACCGCTGCGATATCGCCTATTTCCTGCCCGAGGATTTCGAGGGCCGCAGCCATCCTTACGATGTGGTGGTTGCCAACATCCTGTCCGGCCCCTTGAAATTGATGGCGCCCATGCTGTCGCAATTGGTTGCACCGGGCGGCTCGCTGGTGCTGTCCGGCGTATTGGCCCGCCAGGCCGAAGAAGTTGCTGCTGCCTACGCTCCTTATGCACAACTTGGCGTATGGGCCGAACGCGACGGCTGGGTCGCGCTTTCGGGGCAGCGCCGCTAGCCGGCGCTAACCGCCACCACGTGCTGCCATGAGCCTGGCCACGCAATGTCCGCACTGCAAGACGACGTTTCGTGTCGCCCAGGATCAATTAAAGTTGCGCGCGGGCTTGGTCCGTTGTGGCGCCTGCCGTGAAATTTTTAACGGCATCGAGCACTTGCTGTCGGATGACGAGATAGCTGAGCCGCCGCATCACCCGGCCGCGCCGACAGTCGGCGATGCGGAGACGGGCGGTGCGCAGAACACGTCGACCACTCTCGATTTTGCCTACCCCGACTTCCACTTCGGAGCCACGGCACCACTGGAAACTGCCGCCGATACGGCCGGCGCAGCATCCGACCGGCTGGAAACGATAGAGGCTGTTGATTTCGTCGAGACTCCCAAAACGCACTCGGCATCGAAGCCGGGGGCGGGCGAACCAGTGTCGCTGGAACCCTTGCCGGCGGCGCTTTCTGCGGACGAGACCTACACGATCGAAGCTGTGCCGGCCGAGCCGTTTCTCGCAGAAATCGAACAAATGGAAGCCGAATTGGCAGCCACTGCCGAGGTCCCGCCGGAGGCGGAGACCGAAGCCCCAGAAGTACCTGTGCCGACGCGCAACAAGAAGAAAAAGCGCCGCCCCGATACGCCATCGCCGAATGCATCACCGTCCGAAACCACCGAACCCAGTCACGAGCGGGAAGCCGCACCGGAAGAAGAGCCGGATTTCGTCAAACAGGGGCGGCGCAAGCAGCAGCGCAGCCAGATATTGCGCGTGGCGGCGATCGCGACGGTATTGCTGTTGCTGTTCGGCGCCCTGGGCCAGTGCGTATTCGCTTTCCGCGAACAAATCGCGGTACGCTTGCCCCAATCCAAACACGCACTGATGGCCGCGTGCAGGCTCTTGCATTGCCAAATCGAGTTGCCGATGCAAATCGAAAACATTTCCATCGAATCGCATGCCCTGGAAACGCTGAGTGGCAATAAGGACAGCTCCGAATTGTCGCTGACCCTGCGCAATATCGGCGGCACCGCTCAGGCATGGCCGCACGTCGAGCTGACACTCAACGATAGCGACGGAACTTTGCTGGCGCGGCGAGTATTCGCGCCCCGCGACTATATGGCCGATGCGCATGCCGCTGCACAAGGCCTGCCGGCCAATTCGGAACAGTTCGTCAAGATCTACGTCGGCTTCCAGGATGTCAAACCAGCCGGATACCGCGTCGGCGTGTTCTATCCCTGATCTCCAATACCCATCACCCCAAATACCATGACCTCTCTCATTTGCGGCTCGATCGCCTACGACACCATCATGTCCTTCGGAGGGCGCTTCTCCGAGGCCCTGCTGGCCGATCACTTGCACAAGATCAATGTCGCCTTCCTGGTGCCGGGCATGCGGCGCGAATACGGCGGCTGCGCCGGCAACATCGCCTACAACCTGCATTTGCTCGGCGGCGATCCGCTCATCATGGCCACGGTTGGACAAGACAGCCCCCCCTATCTCGACCGCCTGCGCACCTTGGGTATCAGCGAGCGTTGCATCAAGACCGTCGCGGATGCGTTCACGGCACAAGCTTTCATCACGACCGACGCGGACGGCAATCAGATTACGGCTTTTCATCCGGGGGCGATGACGGCCTCGCATCGCAACCTGGTGGCCGACGCCGGCCCGGTCAAGTTCGCCATCGTCGCTCCCGACGGCCGCGACGGCATGTTGCAGCATGCGCGCGATTGCGCCGACTTGAGCATTCCTTTCATCTTCGATCCGGGCCAGGGCCTGCCTATGTTCGACGGCGCGGAATTGAAACACTTCATCGACCTGGCCAGCTATGTCGCTGTCAATGATTACGAAGCTGAACTGCTGACCGAGCGCACCGGCCTGACGCTGGAACAGATTGCCGCCCAAGTGCAGGCCCTGATCGTCACGCGCGGCGAAGCCGGCTCCGAAATCTACGCCGGCGGCCAACGGCACGACATCCCGGCGGTGCCGGTTGCCCATGCCGTCGACCCGACCGGTTGCGGCGATGCCTTCCGCGCCGGCATCCTGTATGGCTTGAGCAAGGGGCTCGATTGGCCGACCACCGGGCGTCTGGCGAGCCTGATGGGCGCCCTCAAGATCGAGCACCAGGGCGCGCAAAATCACCGCCCCTCACGTGACGAGATCGCGCAACGCTTCCAACAGGCTTTCGGTTACGCCTTTAGTTAAGGCTACGCTGAGTAAGTCCCATGATGCTGCGCGCGTCGGTTCGGGATGGATTGCAAGCGGATGGCCGCCCCGGCTAACCGCAGCCATAGTGGGTGCTATGGCGAGGATTTGCAACGCCGCAAGCCGCCCGAAACGGCGATGCGTGGGACGGCCATCCGGGCGCATGGGACTTGCTCAGTGTAGCCTTAGCAGGGCGGAGCTTACCGCCTCTACCGTCAACCCGGCGCTCGATATTTCGAGCAGCTTGCTGCGGCTCTGATGTCCACGCACGATGGCGATTGCCCGCAGCGGCAGGCCCAGCCGGTCGGCGATAAAGCGCAGCAAGGCTTCGTTGGCCTTGCCTTCGATAGGCTGCGCCTGCAGTTTGATTTTCAAGGCGCCGTCATGCACACCGAGCACTTCGTTCTTCCGCGCATTCGGCGTAATCTGCACTGCCAGCCGCACGCCGCCCGGTAATTGGCTACAGCATGGCTTGTCCACAGTTATATGTCCGGTTGCAGCTCAAAGCTGCAGGATGAACATGTCGATCAGTTTGAGTGCGATCTGCAGCAGGATCAGGGCCACCATGGGCGTCACGTCTATGCTGCCGATCAGGGGAATGAAACGGCGCAAGGGCCGTAACATGGGGTCGGTCAAGGCTTGCACGAAGGGCGCCATCGGCGCATAGGGATTGACCCAGCTGAATACGACGCCGATCAGTATCAGGCCGGTCAAGCCATAGAAAATCCACTGCATCAGACGCAACAGGGACAGCACCAGGATCAGCCTGGGGGAAAAGCTGCCGACCATTGCGACATCGATGGTCATCGAAATGACCACCACGAACACGGCTCCCACCAGACTGGCCCAATCGTAGCCGCCCACACCGGGCAAAACACGGCGCAAGGGCTTGACCAGCCAATCGGTCAACTGGAACGTAAATTGCGCCACCGACATCGGCGGACGTATGCGCACCGCCTGCATCCAGAAACGCAATAGCAGGAGGCCGCCGAGTATGCCGGCCACGGTATCGATGAGCAGGGACAGGATGCTGAATAACACGTGTTCTCCAAAAAAATGCCCGCTGTGCGACCTGGATCACACAACGGGCATTGTGCCCGAACTCAATCAGGCTTCCAAGCTAGCTTGGACCAAACGACTACATTACGGGCGTGTGCCGGTCGGGAACGGCCAGGCAGCGACCGGATTCAAGACCGTCTTCACAGCCGGGGCTGCAGCAGCGGCAGGCTTGGCGGCAGCTTTCTTCGGCGCAGCCTTTTTAGCAGCAGGCTTTTTGGCCGCAGGCTTGGCTTTCGCAGCAGGCTTGGCAGCGGCCTTCTTGGCAGCCGGCTTTTTAGCAGCAGGCTTTTTGGCAGCCGGCTTCTTGGCAGCAGCCTTCTTGGCAGCCGGCTTCTTCGCTACAGCCTTCTTGGCAGCCGGCTTTTTAGCAACGGCTTTCTTGGCTGCCGGCTTCTTGGCAGCTGCAGCTTTCTTGGCTACCGGCTTTTTAGCGACGGCTTTCTTCGCTACCGGCTTTTTGGCGACGGCCTTCTTGGCTACCGGCTTTTTAGCGACGGCTTTCTTCGCTACCGGCTTCTTGGCGGCGACTGCCTTCTTGGCTACCGGCTTTTTAGCGACGGCCTTCTTGGCTGCCGGCTTCTTGGCAGCGACGGCCTTCTTGGCTACCGGCTTTTTAGCGACGGCCTTCTTGGCAGCCGGCTTTTTTGCAGCGGCGGGCTTCTTGGCTGCAGCAGGCTTCTTGGCCGCAGGTTTCTTGGCGGCAGGCTTCTTAGCCGCCGGTTTCTTTGCAGTTGTTGCCATTTGTTTCTCCTTCACGTGATGGAAAAAATCAAGCTACTAAGTTGAAACCCTCCTGGTTCATCGCGATGTTCCAGGCGGATTATTCATCGGCACAAGCATGTTTCTGTTTGCGCTAATGAATTCGGCACCAGCTGAACTGCTGCATTCCCTCACCAATGCAGCGCTTCAGCCAATTGGTCAGCTCGGCAAAATGCCTGAGCCGCGACCAAAAAAAACGCCAGCAATAACGCCGGCGTGGGAATACTGTTTCAATATAACAAGGCCATTTTTCGAGGAAAAGGCCGCCTTTTCCGACACAGTCGGAATGAAAGATGCAAACAGGTCAGATCGATTCTGTCGTCTACTGTCCATTAAATTTGGTTGAAGCCCTTCTGTTTTGCAGTCCCAGCCCCTTACTCTTTTTACGGTTGTTGTTGACTGCGTCCTGCCATTTTTACCGGCTCGCCAACCCTTGGCAAGCCGGGTTACTGCCCGATGAGCGCTTTACTCCCAGTTGAGCGCGCCACCGGTTTGGTACTCGATCACGCGCGTCTCGAAGAAGTTGCGCTCTTTTTTCAGATCGATCATTTCGCTCATCCATGGGAAGGGATTCTCTTCCTGTGCGAACATCGGGTCAAGACCAATCTGCTGCGCACGGCGATTTGCGATGAATCGCAGATAGCCTTTGAACATCGGCGCATTCAAACCGAGCACTCCACGCGGCATTGTATCCTCTGCGTAACGATATTCCAACTCTACCGCACGTAAAAACAACGATTTAATCTCTTCGCGGAACTCTGCGGTCCACAAATGCGGGTTCTCCATCTTGATCGAGTTGATCAAATCGATGCCGAAATTGCAGTGCATCGACTCGTCGCGCAAGATGTATTGGTATTGTTCGGCAGCGCCCATCATCTTGTTCTGGCGGCCCAGCGCGAGAATCTGGGTGAAGCCGACATAGAAGAACAAGCCTTCCATCAGGCAGGCGAAAACGATCAGGGACTTCAGCAATTGCTGATCGCTGAGCGTGGTACCGGTCTTGAAGTCGGGGTTGGTCAGCGTATCGATGAACGGGATCAGGAATTCGTCCTTGTCGCGGATCGAGGCAACCTCATGGTAGGCGTTGAAAATCTCGCCTTCGTCGAGGCCCAGCGATTCGACGATGTATTGGTAGGCGTGAGTGTGGATCGCCTCTTCGAAAGCTTGACGCAGCAGGTACTGGCGGCATTCGGGGGCCGTGATATGGCGATAGGTGCCAAGCACGATATTGTTGGCTGCCAGCGAGTCGGCCGTAACGAAGAAGCCGAGATTGCGTTTGACCAGGCGGCGTTCATCCTCGGTCAGGCCGTTAGGATTCTTCCACAGCTCGATGTCGCGCTGCATGTTGATTTCCTGCGGCATCCAGTGGTTGGCGCAACCGGCCAGGTATTTGTCCCAGGCCCACTTGTACTTGAACGGCACCAGTTGGTTGACGTCGGTCTGGCCGTTGATGATGCGCTTGTCGGCCGCATTGACGCGGCGTCCCGAATTGGCGGCGGCATCCGGCTTGGCGACCAGGGCGGGATCGAAAGCGACATTACTCATTTGCGGGCTCAGTTGCGCTTGCGGCTGCACGGGAGCCAAAGCCGGTTCCGGTGAAAATTGCGGATTGCGTGCCGGATTGGCTGGAGGAGTACGGTCTTCATCCCAACTTAGCATAGTGATTATCCTATTCTGGCAGGCTCCGTCGCAATCGGCAGTTCTTGCAAACCTCTGCGGATGGCGGCGGCGCCTTGATTAATATTAGTTCAATTCTGCGTAATTTCAGCAACTAAGGTCAGCCATATCGATTCGTGCCGGGCTTACTGGCAAGCCTCGCACTCTTCGAACCCTGGATCGCCGGGACGCAGCATGCACGCCGGACCGGCGACGTCGGTCGGGATGGCCGCAGCCGATACCGCCGCAGGCGACGCTGCCGGACCCGCGGCAAACGTTCCCGCGCTTGCCGCCGTACCGCCGCCGAGACCGCCATCGGCCGAAACCGCGTTGAGCGCGCCGGCCTTCGAGGTCGACTTCTCGGTATGGGTGGCGCCGATGGTGCGCAGGTAATAAGTGGTCTTCAAGCCGCGCAGCCAGGCCAGCTTGTAGGTCTCGTCCAGTTTTTTGCCCGAGGCGCCGGCCATATAGATGTTGAGCGATTGGGCCTGGTCGATCCATTTCTGGCGGCGCGAAGCGGCTTCCACCAGCCAGCTCGGTTCGACTTCGAAGGCGGTGGCGTACAGGTCGCGCAAGTCTTGCGGGATGCGGTCGATCTTGGCCAGGCTGCCGTCGAAATACTTGAGGTCGGAAATCATGACTTCGTCCCACAGGCCGCGTGCCTTCAGGTCGCGTACCAGGTATTCGTTGATTTCGGTGAACTCGCCCGACAGGTTCGACTTGACGTACAGGTTCTGGTAGGTCGGCTCGATGCAGGCCGACACGCCGATGATGTTGGAAATCGTGGCGGTCGGAGCGATGGCGACGCAATTCGAGTTGCGCATGCCGTGTTCCTTGATGCGGGCGCGCAGAGCGGACCAATCCATGGTTTCGGAACGGTCGGCCTCGAGATAGCCGCCGCGCTCCTGTTCCAGCAGGCCCAGCGTATCCTGCGGCAGGATACCGCGGTCCCACAGCGAACCGCGGTAGGAACTGTAGCGGCCGCGTTCTTCAGCCAATTCGGTCGAAGCCATGTAGGCGTAATAGCAGACCGCCTCCATCGAACGGTCGGCGAATTCGACCGCCTCCATCGACGCATAAGGCGTGCGCGTGACGTGCAGGCAGTCCTGGAAACCCATGATGCCGAGACCGACCGGGCGATGGCGCAGGTTGGAGTCGCGCGCCTTCTTGACGGCGTAATAATTGATGTCGATCACGTTGTCGAGCATGCGCATGGCCGTGCGCACGGTCTTTTGCAGCTTGGCGTGGTCGAGCTTGCCATCCTTCATATGGGCCGGCAGATTGACCGAGCCGAGGTTGCAGACGGCGATTTCGGATTCATTGGTATTGAGCGTAATCTCGGTGCACAGGTTGGAGCTGTGCACGACGCCGACGTGCTGCTGCGGCGAACGGACATTGCACGGGTCCTTGAACGTGATCCAAGGGTGGCCGGTTTCAAACAGCATCGACAGCATCTTGCGCCACAGGTCGAGCGCCGCAATCTTCTTGAACAGGCGCAACTCGCCGCGCGCCGCCTTGGCTTCATAGCCGGTATAGGCTTCTTCGAAGGCGCGGCCGAACTTGTCGTGCAGGTCGGGTGTGTCGGACGGCGAAAACAGCGTCCATTCGCCCTTTTCCATGACGCGCTTCATGAACAGGTCGGGAATCCAGTTCGCGGTGTTCATGTCGTGCGTACGGCGGCGGTCGTCACCAGTGTTTTTGCGCAGGTCGAGGAATTCCTCGATGTCCATGTGCCAGGTTTCCAGGTAGGCACACACCGCACCTTTGCGCTTGCCGCCCTGGTTGACTGCCACGGCGGTGTCGTTGACCACTTTCAGGAACGGCACCACGCCCTGCGATTTGCCATTGGTGCCCTTGATGTGGGCGCCCAGCGAACGCACCGGCGTCCAGTCGTTGCCCAGGCCGCCGGCGTACTTGGCCAGCAAGGCGTTTTCCTTGATCGCTTCGTAGATGCCGTCGAGATCGTCGGCCACCGTGGTCAGATAGCACGAGGAGAGCTGCGAACGCTGCGTGCCGGAATTGAACAGCGTGGGCGTCGAGCTCATGAAATCGAAGGTCGACAGCAGGTTGTAGAACTCGATGGCGCGTGCTTCGCGGTCGATCTCGTTCAGGGCCAGGCCCATGGCAACGCGCATGTAGAAAGCCTGCGGCATTTCGATGCGGGTGCCGCGCACGTGCAGGAAATAGCGGTCGTACAGCGTTTGCAGACCAAGGTAGCCGAACTGCAGGTCGCGCTCGGGCACCAGGGCATTGGACAGCTTGTTCAGGTCGAACTGCATCAATTTGGCGTCGAGCAACTCGGCTTCGATGCCCTTCTTGATGAATTTCGGGAAATAGTCGATGTAATGCGTCTGCGCATCTTGCTGGGCCACTTCGCGGCCGAACACTTCCTTGCGGATGGTGTGCATCAGCAAGCGTGCGGTGACCTGGCTATAGGCCGGATCTTTTTCCATCAGGGCGCGAGCGGCCAGGATGGCGGACTTGTGCAGTTCTTCGACCGGCACGCCGTCATACAGGTTCTTGACGGTTTCACCCAGGATGGCTTCGGCGTCGACATGCTTTTCCAGGCCGATGCAGGCCGCCATGATCAGGCCGCGCACTTGCTCCATGTCGAGCGGAACGCTCTGGCCATCGACCACGACATGCAATTGCGGCGCGGCGCTATCGGTTTTGGCGGTGCGCTGCTGGGCACGCTCTTCCATGCGCTTGGCGCGGTACAGCACGTAGGCGCGTGCCACATCGTGTTCGCCCGAGCGCATCAAGGCCAGTTCGACCTGGTCTTGCACGTCTTCTATATGAAAGGTGCCGCCGGCCGGCTGGCGGCGCACCAGGGCGTTCACCACGTTCGCGGTCAATTGTTCGACCAGTTCGCGCACGCGGGCCGAAGCCGCGCCCTGCCCGCCATTGACTGCCAGGAAGGCCTTGGTCACGGCGATCGAAATTTTCGACGGTTCAAAGCCGACCACGGCGCCGTTACGGCGAATGATGCGGTAGTCGGCCAAAGCCGGTGCACTGGTGCCGGTGGGCGCTGCGGGATTGGCGAGTGTGGCTGCCATGCCGAAATCTGTGGGGGATTTGACGGATAGTTCTTGAGTAGAGTGCATTGCGCTAATCCTCCAAGGCGATCAAGCTGGACAGCTGAGCTGTCACATGTTTATTGTTAGAACACGGTGCTGCCACGATGTTCACTACTTTTCTACTGCCGTGAGTCGGGCCTGCCCTTGCATTTCTGCGCGGACAACCTGGCTGCACTTCTATATATGGAGGGTCTGCTCACAGGCCCCGTCTTTACCGCATTACGTTGAGGAACACCCTGACCAGCCCCAAAAAGGACAATCACAAAATAACACTATATATAGTGTTGAAGCTGTGATTTGCACTAATTCTAGTGCCTGATTTATGGAATCGCAATAAGTTTTTTTGTCAAAACAACAGAATTTTTTTCTGCCGGACGATTGACATTTCAACTCAGCTTTCTAATAAAAAGGGAAAGCGCAGCGCATGGCCGTTGGGCGCCGGCATGGCCTGTTGGGCGAGCGCAGCGCGGTAGCGCTGCCAATCGAAATATGGGCCGGGATCAGTCTTGCGGCCGGGGGCGATATGCTCGTGGCCGGCCACGTCGGCCAAGGGATAGGCTGCCTGCAGCGCCAGGGTCAGCGCCAGCAAGGTCCGGTACTGGCGTTCGTCGAAAGGAGTATTCCCATCCCCTTCCAGCTCGATGCCGATGGAAAAATCGTTACAGGCAGAGCGGCCGGCAAAACTGGAAAGTCCGGCGTGCCAGGCCCGGGCCTTGGCCGAAACGAATTGGGTCAACGCACCGTCGCGGCCGATCAAGAAATGGGAAGACACGCGCAGCTCGCGCAAATCGACAAAGCTGGGGTCGGCATCGATATCGAGCCGGTTACAGAACAAATCGGCGATATAGGGTCCGCCGAAGCGGCCTGGCGGCAGGCTGATGTAATGGATCACCAGCAGGCCGATGTCGGACGGGTCGGGGCGCGCATCGCAGTTGGGCGAAGGCTCGCGCACGGCTTGCGCACACCAGCCTTCGGCATCAAATTCCAGCGTCGCAACCGCCCCGGCAGCCGGGTTCGTGGTCAACATCATGTCTCCGGCTCGTGAATATCGAGGCGTTGCATACGGTAACGCAATTGGCGGAAGCTGATGCCCAGCAAGTCGGCCGCCTGGGTGCGGTTGAAATGGGTTTTTGCCAAGGCACACCGGATGATCTCGCGCTCAACCTGATCGAGGTGATCCGGCAGCGAGCAGGGCAGTCCAGGTAAACCGATCATCGCTGCGGGCGCAGTTTGCGCGGGAGCAGCAGCAAGGGCCGCAGCCTCCATTTTCGCCGATTCCGGCAGTTCCGCGACTGCCTGGGCCGGTGGTGCCGGCTGGACTGGTGCGACGCCTTTCAGCGCCAAGTCGTCGACCTGGATAACGCCGTTGTTGGCAAAAGCGACAGCGCGCTCCAGTATATTTTCAAGTTCCCGCACGTTCCCGGGGAAAGCATAGGCTTGCAGAGCCTGCAAAGCTTCCGGCGCCAGCGTTGCCGGACGGTCGGTGCACAAGCGCCGCAGGATCTGCTCGGCCAGCAAGCCAATGTCGTCGCTGCGTTCGCGCAGAGGCGGCAGGCGCAATTCGATCACGTTAAGGCGATAGTATAGGTCCTGGCGGAACACGCCGCGTTCCACGCAAGCCGCCAATTCCTGGTGGGTAGCACTGATCAAGCGCACGTCCACCAATTCTTCAGCCGTGGCTCCGATCTTGCGCACGCGCCGTTCTTGTATTGCGCGCAACAGCTTGACTTGCATGGCCAGCGGCAAGTCGGCCACTTCGTCCAGCATGAGGGTTCCGCCATTAGCAGCCTGAAAAAAGCCGTCGCGCTCTTCGGTGGCGCCGGTGAACGCACCCTTGCGGTAGCCGAAGAATTCAGCTTCCATCAAGGTTTCGGGAATGGCGCCGCAATTGACCGCAACGAAAGGCTTGTCCGCGCGCGCGCTCTGGGCATGGATGTCGCGCGCCGCCAGTTCCTTGCCGCTGCCGGACTCGCCGCTGATGGCAATGGGCGCCATGCTGCGCGCCAGGCGAACGATCTGGGCACGCAATTCCTGCATGGCGGCAGAACGTCCCAACAGTCGCAGGGCCGTTTGCGACTGTGCATCGGCTTCAGTCAGGCTGACTGCATCGGGACGGCTGATACGCAGGGCCGACTGCACCATCGTGCGCAACTGATCGAGGCCGACCGGCTTGGACAGGTAGTCGAATGCACCGGCCTTGAGCGCGGCTACGGCGTTATCGGCGCTGCCGAAGGCCGTCAACACGGCGATGGGCGTATGCTTGCGCTCGGCGGCGACTTCGCGCACCAGGTCGATTCCCAAGCCGTCCGGCAGCCGCATGTCAGTCAATACCAAGGCATAGTCGTCGCCGGCCAAGTGGCGGCGCGCGCCGGCGAGCGAATCGGCGCTATCAACGTCCAGGCCCATCTTGACGAGCGTAATTTCCAGCAGCTCGCGCAGATCGGGCTCGTCGTCGACCACCAGGATGCGGGGAGAACTCATATATATTTAGAAGCTGTTGAAAAATTAGTGTGGCTAGGCGCAGCGACGCAGACAGTACGAACTGGTGTAGCAGGGAATTCGCGCGGCGTGCCGCGTGCCTGCGGAACGATTTGCGCTTGCAAGCGCAAATGCGCCCTGCAAGGGCGGCAAGGATGCGGATGGCCGCCCCCTGCAAAAACGCCACGGTAATTTTTCAGCAGCTTCATGTGGATTGCTCTGCGGCCGCAAAGGTAATAACAAAGCGTCCGCGCGCCTCGTCCACCCCCTCTTCCGACCGCTCCAGCCGGTACTCGTAATCGAGCATGGCGCCGTTATTCAGGCATAGCTCACGCGCCACGTACAGGCCCAGGCCGGTTCCCTTGCTCGATGTCGTATAGAACGGTTCGAACAAGTGGGCGCGCACTTCCGGCGAAATCGCCGGCCCATCGTCTTGAACGTGCAGCTCCAGGCGAGTGCCGTCAAAGACGGGATGGACGCGGATACTGCCCGGCCGGCCGCTGGCGTAGCGTACCGCATTGGTCAACAGATTCATCATGACTTCTCGCAGGTGCAAAGGATCGAAGCGCACGCACTGGCCATCCATTTCGGACAGGCGCAGCACGCTGTCGGGCAACACGCGTGTTTCCTGCAGTTCGGCCTGGATATCCTGAAAAAAGCTCGTCAGCGCCAGCGGCTCATTGTGCGACTGGGCGCGCCGCGACAGCTTCAGGATGTCCTCGATCATGCGGTTCAGCCGCGTGACGTTGTCGCCAATTATATTCAGCAAACGGCGCGGCGTTGCATCGGCCATATCCTCGGACAGCAGCGAAGCCGCGTAGGAAATGGCCGACAGCGGATTGCGCACTTCGTGGGCGATGCTGGCCGTCAGGCGCCCCATCGAGGCCAGCTTCAGCTGCTGTGCCCGGTTTTCTATTTCGGTGACGTCCTGCAGGAAAATAACGGTGCGCTCGCCCTCCATGTCCATGGCGGGCACGGCGGCAAAGCGCAGTTTCAGGTGCACCGAAGGTTCGCGCCGCCAGCCCCACAGGACACCGGCGCCGCTCGGGGCACCCAGGCTGGCATCCTCGCCCGGCCTGATCACGATAAAAGCGGCTGCCTCGGTCAATCTCTGCTCGGCGGTTTTGCTCATCCATTCAAAAAAGGCATCGGCAATCGGTACCAGGACGGGCACATCGGCCAAGCGAAAATGCGGTCCGGCCGCCGGAATGGTCATGCCGAGCATGCGTTCGGCTGCAGGGTTGCCGATTTGCACGGTGCCGTCGCGCCCGACCACCAGAATGCCGTCGCCCATGTCGGCAATCACCATGCGGTTGATGGACTCTTGCATCTGCAAGGCCTTGCCGCGCTCGAGCGCCAGGTCTTCCTGGTTGATCAAACGCGCCGCCAGCCGGTTAACCAGGAAAACCGAGGAAAAAAAAGCTGCGCCGTATAGTCCGGCCTGAGAAAACGAGCCATCGGCCAGCAAAACGAAAATCCGGTAACCGCTTTCGCCGAGCAGGAACAAAGTGACCGCGGCGGCGAAAAACAGAGCCCATACCTCGGGCAGCAGGACCGCGCCGCCTGCCAGCGGAAACAAATACAGGATCGCCAGGCCGCTGCGGGTACCGCCGGCGGCGACGTACAGTAGCGAAATCGCCAGCACGTCAACCGTGATCTGCAACAGGCTCTGCAGTACAAAGCGGCCACGATAATAGACGGCGAAGACGGCAAACAACATGGCCAACGCCAGGTAGACCACGCAAATCTGCCAGTTGACCCATTGCTCGGCATCGCTGACGCCGCTCTTTTTATTGGCAATCAGATAAACCAGCAGCACCACGGCGATCAGCACGCGCGTGATGTCGAAAGTCAGCAGCGAGCGCCAGAAACTTTCACGGAGATTGGGTTTATGCATCGGCCGTCGCAATGCTCACAGGCTTGCCGTCAACGCAGCGTGCGTTGGGCGCGATGATCTTCGCTGCAATAGGCCGCGCCATCGGGATCGACAAATGCCTCCGAGGCCGGGAAGTGGACGCCGCAATGGGCGCATTGCAGCATGGCCTCGGCCACGGGAACTGCCGACCTCGGCTTGCGGTTTGCGCCTTCGCTTCCGTGGCGCGCGCTATTGACCACATGGGCCTTGAGCCGCATGAACCAGGTCACCACCGCAAAACCGACGACCAGCCATATCAAAAATCTCATAAAAACGTCCGATGCAATACGACTTCAAACACGAAACGGCTGCCCACGTAACCGAGCAACAAGGCCACAAATCCGCTCAGGAAAAAACGCAGCGCCATTTTGCCGCGCCAGCCACGCCATTGACGTCCGGCCAGCAAGGCGCCGAACAGTGCCCAGGACATCATGGTAAACACGGTCTTGTGATCCCATTTGAAGGCTTGGCCGAACAATTGTTCCGAAAAAATCACGCCTGACGCCACCGTCAGGGAAAGCAGCACAAACCCGAAGGCCACCATACGGAACAGCAGCTTCTCCATGGTCAACAAGGCGGGCAGGCGATCGATGGCGGCGCCGAACCAGCCGCCTTGCGCTTCGCCATGGCGAATATGCAGACGCGATTCCTGCAGGGCCATCAGCACGGCGTGAAACGCGGCGATGGTCAAGGTGCTGTAGGCAAGCATGGCAATGGCGACATGCCAGGAAAACAGCGGCGATTTCTGTTCCAGCGAAGCCAGTTGACCGGGAAACAAGGCCGGCAGCACCACCGCCACCGCGGCACAGGGCAGCACCAGCACGCGCAGGCTGTCGAGGGCGAAATTGCGGTTTTCCAGCCAGTAGGCAGCCACCGATACCCATAGCGTGACCGACAGCATTACGGCGAAGCCGACGCGTAGCGCGCCGTTGGCATCGATTTCCCCGCTCAGGGCGGCCGCGTGCAACAGCCAGCCCGCCACAACCGTCAATGAGGTCGTCGTCCGGAAACGCGAAGGCAAAAAGGTGGCAATCAGGTAACAGGCGGCAGCCAAACCGAGAAAAAATATGTGCATCCGACAAGTGTATACCAAGCGGGGCGCACGATCCCCCTTCGGACGGGAGGGCCGGACGCTATCGGTTAAAATGACGACTTGATGCAGCGCCCGGGCGCTGAACGGACTTCGGCCGCAGTTTGCCTTCATTTTTTCTGAATACACCCCATGCTAGACAATCTCACCCAACGCCTTGCCAAAGTCGTCAAAACCATGCGCGGCGAGGCGCGCCTGACTGAATCGAATACCAGCGAGATGCTGCGCGAAGTGCGCCTGGCTCTGCTTGAGGCCGACGTTGCCTTGCCGGCAGTGCGCGAATTCATCGCCCGCGTCAAGGAAAAGGCCATGGGCGAAGAGGTGATCGGGTCGCTGACGCCGGGCCAGGCTCTGGTGGGCGTGGTGCAGCGCGAGCTGGCTTCGCTGATGGGCGCCGATCTCGGTGCGGAAGCCTCCCAGTTGAGTTTCGCCACCCAGCCGCCGGCGGTGATCCTGATGGCCGGCTTGCAGGGCGCCGGCAAGACCACCACGGTCGGCAAGCTGGCCAAATACCTGCGCGAGCAAAAGAAGAAAAAGGTGTTGACCGTTTCGGCCGACGTCTACCGGCCGGCGGCCATTGCGCAATTGCAGACTGTATCCGAGCAGGTGGGCGCCGACTTCTTCCCCTCGCAGCCGACCGACAAGCCGGTCGACATCGCGCTGGCAGCGCTCGATTTCGCCCGCAAGCACTATCACGACGTGCTGATCGTCGATACCGCCGGCCGGCTCGGCATCGATGAGGCGATGATGCAGGAAATCGCTGCCCTGCACGCGGCGGTCAAGCCGATCGAAACACTGTTCGTGGTCGACGCCATGCTCGGCCAGGACGCGGTCAATACCGCCAAGGCCTTCAACGATGCGCTGCCGCTGACCGGCGTGGTATTGACCAAGCTCGACGGTGATGCGCGCGGCGGTGCGGCGCTGTCGGTGCGCCATATCACCGGCAAGCCCATCAAGTTCACCGGCGTGGCGGAAAAGCTGGACGGCCTGGAGCCATTCGACCCCTACCGCATGGCCGACCGCGTACTCGGCATGGGCGACATCCTGGCCCTGGTCGAGGAAGCGCGCAAGGGCGTGGACGTGGCAGCTGCCCAGGATCTGGCCCAGAAAATCAAGGTGGGCGGCAAGTTCGATCTGAACGATTTCAAGAGCCAGTTGGGGCAAATGAAGAAGATGGGCGGCATGTCCAGCCTGCTGGACAAGCTGCCGGCCCAGTTCCAGATGGCGGCCGGCGGCGCCAACATGGACCAGGCGGACAAGCAGGTTCGCCGCATGGAGGGCATCATCAATTCGATGACGCCGTCCGAACGCAGCAAGCCGGAGCTGATCAAGGCTTCGCGCAAACGCCGCATCGCTGCAGGAGCCGGGGTCCAGGTGCAGGAGGTCAACCGCATGCTGGCGCAATTCGAGCAAATGCAGGCCATGATGAAGAAGCTCAAGGGTGGCGGCATGTTGAAAATGATGCGCAGCATGAAGGGCCTGATGCCCGGCATGCGCTGATTTTCCCTCTGTAGCAGCCTGCCGGGCACCCGCACGGGGCCTGTCCTTGTGTGATGCGTCGGCAATTTTTACATTCTCTTTACACGCCTCTCCGCTCTCGGACATCCACTAACCGGAAGGTAAAGCGCCGGCCTGGCAAGCAAGGCAGATTGCGCTTCGCCCTCGTTTTTTTGCGCTGCTCCAGAGGAGAAAATGGGGTCCGCCGCAGCTGCAAGCACGGCCTCATCAGCAGGCCAAGAGGGGAATAGCTGCGAAAAATAGCGCCGCTCCCTCTACGCAGTAGTGGCGCTTGCCCCACAAATTCTTTCGACTTCTCGAAAAAAACACTTGCATCCTAGAGGAAACCACACCACTATTAGCGGTGCGTGAATGACGCAATTTCCCAACACATTTGTGAAGGAGGCTTGAAGATGGCAACAGCCAAGAAACCAGCAGCAAAGAAGCCCGCTGCAAAGAAACCCGCAGCAGCAGCCAAGAAGCCCGCAGCAAAGAAACCCGCAGCAGCAGCCAAGAAGCCCGCAGCGAAGAAACCCGCAGCAGCAGCCAAGAAGCCCGCCGCTAAGCCTGCAGCCAAGAAGGCAGCAGCCAAGCCCGCAGCCAAGAAGGCAGCCGCCAAGCCGGTAGCCAAGAAGGCCGCCGCAAAACCGGCAGCAGCCAAGAAAGTAGCTGCGAAGAAGCCGGCAGCGAAGAAGGCCCCGGCCAAGCCGCGCAAGCCGAATGCAGCGTTCATGAAAGCGATGACGCCGTCGGCAGTATTGGCAGCAGTGATCGGCGCCGCTCCGATGCCGCGCACGGAAGTGACCAAGAAGATCTGGGAATACATCAAGAAGTTCAAACTGCAGAATGAGCTGAACAAGCGCATGATCGATGCAGACGATAAGCTGAAAGCTGTCTTTGGTGGCAAGAAGCAAGTGTCGATGTTCGAGATGACCAAACTCATCTCCGACCACTTGAAGTAAGCTTCTTCCAGGTACCAAACAAAAACGCCCGCATCGCGCGGGCGTTTTTGTTTCCATTCCGGCTTTCTGCAGCGCCTTAGTCTTTGTATTCCCATCGTTTTGATACATTGAGCACCGCCTCCGGGTACTCGCGCTGTCCGCGGCTGCCGTTGTAGCGGCCCAGTGCAAGGAACAGGTTACCGTCCTCCTGGTCGATGTACATGCGCAGGATGGAACAGCCATAGCGCAGGTTGGCTTGCATGCCGAACAGTTTCTTGGCATCGCCATCGCCGACCAGGCGCGTCCAGAACGGCATCACCTGCATATAGCCGCGCGCGCCCATGTTGGACAGGGCGTAGCTGTGAAATGCCGATTCGACCTGGATCAAGCCCAATACCAATTGCGTATCGAGGCCAGCGCGTGTGGCCTCGTACCAGACCGTATTGAGGAATTCACGCCGCATCTGGGCGTCCGGCAGCTTGGGTTTGAGCCGCTCCGACATTTCGCCGCGCCAATACAGGTAGCGGATACGCGCCTTGATGTCGGCAAAGTGCGGCTGCGGCGGACGCGGGTCGCTAATGGCTTGCGACAGCGCCGTGCGTACCGAATCGGCCAGCGCTTCTTCTTTCTGGTTGCCGGCCCAGGCAACGCTAGCCAGGCACCACGCCGCCAGCAGCAAGGGCCAACGGCGCAGGGCCACGCTGCCCTTCATGCCGTGTCCCTCATTGCACCGTACCGCCCATGCCGGCTCAGGCCGCCAGCTTGTCCCGGATAAATGCCGGCATCTCGTCGGCGGCGACGGCGGTTGCCGCGGTGTCGCGCCGGCCCTGGTATTCGAGCTTGCCTTCTTTCAGGCCCCGCTCGCCGACCACGACACGGTGCGGCACGCCGATCAATTCCCAATCAGCGAACATTGCGCCGGGACGCTCGCCGCGGTCGTCGAGTACGACGTCGACGCCGGCTTCCACCAAGGTGGCATACAGGCTGTCGGTGGCGTTCTTGACCATCTCGCTGCGGTCGTAACCCATGGGGCAGAGCACGACCTCGAAAGGCGCGATGGCGGCCGGCCAGACGATGCCCTTGTCGTCGAAATTCTGTTCGATGGCTGCGCCGAGGATGCGTGTGATGCCGATGCCGTAGCAGCCCATCTGCAGCAATTGCGGCTTGCCGCTTTCGTCGAGATAGGTGGCTTGCATGTCGTTCGAATAGCGTGTGCCGAGCTGGAATACGTGGCCGACCTCGATGCCGCGCTGAATGGCCAGCACGCCTTTGCCGTCTGGCGATGCATCGCCAGGCACAACGTTGCGCAAGTCGGCCACGATGGGTTCGGGCAGGTCGCGCGCCCAGTTGGTGCCGGTGTAGTGGTAGCCGGCCTCATTGGCGCCGCAGACGAAGTCGCCCATCTGGGCCACGGTACGGTCAGCCACCAGCCTGACCGGCTTCTTGGTACCGATCGGTCCCAGATAACCGGGCGTGGTGCCAAAGTATTCGACGATCTCGGCTTCGCTGGCAAAGCGGAAGTCGCCCAAGCCCGGCACTTTGGCGGCCTTGACTTCGTTGAGTTCGTGGTCGCCGCGCAGCAATAGCAGCCAGACTTCTTTCTCCTGTTTACCGTCGACTTCCTTGTCGACCGTCAATACGATCGATTTGACGGTTTGTTTGAGATCGAGCTTGAGGAAGGCCGCGACGTCTTCGCATTTTTCCTTGCCCGGCGTGGCAGTCTTGACCAGTTCCTGCGTGGCGGTGGCGCGCGGTGCTGCGGGCGCCAAGGCTTCGGCCGCTTCGATGTTGGCAGCGTAGTCGGAAGCGGGACAATACACGAGCGCATCTTCGCCGGTGTCGGCGATGACATGGAATTCGTGCGAGCCGGAACCGCCGATGGCGCCGTTGTCGGCCGCCACGGCACGGAATTGCAGGCCGAAGCGGTTGAAGATGCTGACATAGGCGTCATACATGATTTTGTATGACTGCTGCATGCCGGCCACGTCGCGGTCGAAGGAATAGGCATCCTTCATGGTGAATTCACGGCCGCGCATGAGACCGAAGCGCGGACGGCGCTCGTCGCGGAACTTGGTCTGGATATGGTAGAAGTTGATCGGCAGCTGGCGGTAGGATTTGATTTCAGTGCGCACCACGTCGGTGATCACTTCCTCGGACGTCGGCTGGATGGCAAAGTCACGTCCATGGCGGTCTTTCACTCGCATCAGCTCCGGCCCCATCTTGTCCCAGCGCCCGGTTTCCTGCCACAGCTCGGCCGGCTGCACCAGCGGCATCAGCAGTTCGACCGCGCCGGCGCGGTTCATTTCCTCGCGCACAATGGCTTCCACCTTGCGGATCACGCGCAAACCCATGGGCATGTAGGTGTAAATTCCCGAGCCCAGCCGCTTGATCATGCCCGCCCGCAGCATCAGTTTATGGCTGACGATTTCGGCGTCGGAAGGGGCTTCCTTGAGGGTTGCAATAAAAAATCGGGATGCGCGCATAACGGTGAATTCTTTTTAAAAATAGAGGGTTATAATCAACTCAATTTTAAAGGATTAGCTGGCTGATGCACCCACTCTTCGCACAAATGATGGCAGCACCCCGCTTCGCGCCGTTCCCGGACGGCGGCGGAGCGCATAGCCGTACCTGTGCCGAACAATATAAGAGGGGCGCCTAGCCGCAGAAAGTTTTGAGGTGCAACATGCTGGACCGTGAAGGCTTTCGCCCGAACGTCGGCATCATTCTGCTCAACGCCCAGAATGAGGTATGGTGGGGCAAGCGGGTGCGCGAGCATTCGTGGCAATTCCCGCAAGGCGGCATCAAATTCGGCGAGACGCCGGAACAGGCGATGTATCGCGAGCTGGAGGAAGAAGTCGGCCTGCGCGCGGAACACGTCAAGATCATCGGCCGTACGCGCGACTGGTTGCGCTAT
Organism: Burkholderiaceae bacterium; assembly: GCA_019232795.1. Classification (GTDB taxonomy): domain Bacteria; phylum Pseudomonadota; class Gammaproteobacteria; order Burkholderiales; family Burkholderiaceae_D; genus PKWO01. The sequence continues at coordinate 3,522 of JAFANH010000071.1, read as the reverse complement.
GAAGTGCCGGACAAGTTCATCAAGCGCGAAATCCGCGGCCATTACCGGGGTCAGAAACAGATCTGGTTTCTGCTGCGCATGGTCGGGCGCGATTGCGACGTCAACCTGCGCATTACCGACCATCCCGAATTCGACGCCTGGCGCTGGCATGACTATTGGGTGCCGCTGGACGTCGTGATCGAGTTCAAGCGCGATGTCTATCAACAGGCATTGCAAGAATTATCACGTTTCCTGACGCGCCGCTCGCCCCCCAATACCGGACGGCAGAATGCCCGCTATCTGCGGCAATCGCATGCCGGACGCCATAACGGTGCCGAACCGGCCATGCCGGCCGACCCGGCCGATGGCGGCGAGCCGCAGGCTCACAAGTAGCCCGCCCATGCCGACCTCGACACGGGGCTGTTACAGCAGAACTAGGTTGTCGCGGTGTATCAGCTCGGGTTCTTCCACGAACCCGAGGATGGCGGCGATTTCCGCCGACGGCCGGCGCATGATGCGGCGCGCTTCCGAACTGGCGTAGTTGGTGATGCCGCGCGCAATGGCGCGCCCGGTTTCGTCGATGCAGGTGATGACGTCGCCGCGGCCGAAATCGCCGGCCACCGCCACCACGCCGATGGGCAATAAGGATTTTCCCTCCGCCGTCAGCTTTTGCACGGCCCCCGCATCGAGCACCACCTTGCCGGCGGTTTGCAGGTGATCGGCCATCCATTGCTTGCGCGCCGTCAGTTGCGCGGTTTGCGCAGTCAACTGGGTACCGATGGCTTCGCCTCCGGCCAAGCGCGTCAGCACCTGGTCTTCGCGCCCCCAGGCGATCACGGTATGGGCGCCCGAGTTGGCGGCGCGTTTGGCCGCCAGTATCTTGGTCAGCATGCCGCCCCGCCCGATGCTGGTGCCGGCGCCTCCGGCCATAGCTTCCAGCGCCGCGTCGCCGGCCTTGGCTTCGTGCACGAATTGGGCATCGGGGTTGGAGCGCGGATCGGCGCTGTACAAGCCACGCTGATCGGTCAGGATGACCAGGGCGTCGGCATCGAGCAAGTTGGCCACCAGAGCGCCCAGGGTGTCGTTGTCGCCGAACTTGATTTCGTCGGTGACGACGGTGTCGTTTTCATTGATGATGGGCACCACGCCCAGGCCCAGCAGCGTGAACAGCGTGGTACGCGCATTCAGGTAGCGCTCGCGGTCGGCCAGGTCGGCATGGGTCAGCAGCACTTGCGCCGTGTGCAAGCCGTGCACGCTGAAGCTGGTTTCATAGATTTGCGCCAAACCCATTTGCCCGACCGCGGCGCAAGCCTGCAGCTCGTGCACGCCGGTCGGACGCTTGTCGAAACCTAGGCGCTGCATGCCCTCTGCGATGGCGCCCGAGCTGACCAGCACCACTTGTTTGCCGGCCTTGCGCAATTCGGCAATCTGTTGCGCCCACTTGGCGATGGCTGCGTGGTCCAGTCCCTTGCCGTCATTCGTGACCAGCGAGGAGCCGACCTTGACGACCAGCCGTTTCGACTTCTGGATGACGGACTTGTTCACCTTAGCCGGTCACCTTAATCAATCACTTTAAACCGCGGATCGTCCGGCTCGATCGAGGAAATGGCGCGCGCATCTTCGGCCATCTGGTTCAATTGCGTCTCTTCGGCGCGTGTTTCGGCCTGGCGCTGCTCGGCCAGATAGTCGTAGATGGCGATCACCAGGTCTTCGCAGCCTTCGCGCGTCAGGGCCGAAATTTCGAATACCGGGCCCTTCCAGCCGAAGCGCTTGATGAAGTCCTTGACGCGCTTGGCGCGCTCTTCTTCGGCCACTACGTCGAGCTTGTTCAACACCAGCCAGCGCGGCTTGTCATACAGGGATTCGTCGTACTTCTTCAGTTCCTTGATGATGGCCTTGGCTTCTTTGACCGGATCGACTGCGGCGTCGAACGGCGCGAGGTCGACGATGTGCAGCAGCACGCGCGTACGCTGCAGGTGACGCAGGAACTGGGTACCCAGGCCGGCACCGTCGGCCGCGCCTTCGATCAGGCCGGGGATGTCGGCAATGACGAAGCTTTTTTCGTGGCTGACACGCACGACGCCCAGGTTGGGGTGCAGGGTGGTGAACGGGTAATCGGCAATCTTGGGACGGGCATTGGACACTGCCGTGATGAAGGTCGATTTGCCGGCATTGGGCATACCCAGCAGACCGACGTCGGCCAGCACCTTCAGTTCAAGCCGCAGTTCGCGCCGCTCGCCTTCCTTGCCGTCAGTTTTCTGGCGCGGCGCGCGGTTGGTCGAAGACTTGAAGTGGATGTTACCCCAACCGCCCTCGCCGCCCTTGGCAAGCAGCATGACCTGGCCGTGCTCGGTCAGATCGGCAATTACTTCGCCGTCGTTGTTGTCGGTGATGAGCGTGCCGACCGGCATGCGCAGCATGATGTCGTCGGCGCCCTTGCCGTAGCAGTCGGAGCCGCGGCCGTTTTCGCCGCTGCGTGCCTTGTGCAGCTTGGAGAAGCGGTAGTCCACCAAGGTATTGATGTTGCGGTCGGCAACCGCCCAGATGCTGCCGCCCTTGCCGCCGTCGCCGCCGTCGGGACCGCCGAAAGGACGGAATTTTTCGCGACAGAACGAGGCGCAGCCGTTACCGCCATCGCCGGCAATGACTTCGATTCTGGCTTCATCAATGAACTTCATGGCTTACAGCTATCTTTGTTGTCAGGTATAAAAATAAAAAGGCTCTACCTCATGAGGCAGAGCCTTTGAAATACAGGCTTGCGCCTATCGTACAGCTTTACGTCGGTGTCTGCTCGCTGCGTCAATTACGCAGGAACGACCATCGCGTAATGGTTCTGCGATGCGCCCTTGACGGTGAACTGTACCTTGCCGTCGATCAGCGCGAACAGGGTGTGATCCTTGCCCATGCCGACGTTTTCGCCCGGGTGCACTTTCGTGCCGCGTTGACGTACGATGATGCCGCCGGCGTTGATCGCCTGGCCGCCGTAAACTTTCACTCCCAGTCGTTTCGATTCTGAATCACGACCGTTGCGCGTAGTGCCGCCGCCTTTTTTGTGTGCCATTTAAGAGCTCCTTGGTATCCGGTTAGTTCGTCGTAGTTAAGCCGATGAGGGATTAACCGTTGATCGAAACGATTTGCAATTCGGTGTAGTTTTGGCGATGGCCTTGACGCTTCTGATAATGCTTACGACGACGCATCTTGAAGATCTTGACCTTGTCGTGACGACCGTGAGCAACAACCGTAGCCAGTACCTTGGCACCTTCAACCAGCGGCGCACCAAATTTGATGGTATCGCCTGCGCCCAATGCGAGCACTTGATCCAAGGTGATTTCGGAACCAATGTCTGCCGGTATCTGTTCTACTTTGAGTTTTTCGCCAGCAGCAACTTTGTATTGTTTGCCGCCGGTTTTTATGACCGCGTACATGTGAAACCTCATCAATTGAGAAATTAAGAAATATTTTTTGCCCCATGCCAGCTACCGGCCCATTCGGGCCAAGCGAAACAGGAATCGGGAAAACTTCAAATTATACATGGACTTAGCT
>JAFANH010000037.1 GCA_019232795.1 Burkholderiaceae bacterium | reverse complement strand
ATCAATACCGCCTCGGTTGCCGCCTACGACGGCCAGATCGGCCAAGCTGCCTACGCCTCGTCCAAGGCCGCCGTGGTCGGCTTGACCTTGCCGATGGCGCGCGACCTGTCGCGCAACGGCATCCGCGTCATGACCATCGCTCCCGGCATCTTCGAAACGCCCATGCTGCTCGGTATGCCGCAGGAAGTGCAGGATGCGCTGGGCCGCATGGTGCCGTTCCCCCCGCGTCTGGGCAAGGCCGACGAGTACGCGAACCTGGCCAAGACCATCATCGAAAACGTCATGCTGAACGGCGAAACCATCCGTCTCGACGGCGCCATCCGCATGCAACCCAAGTAAGCGTATGCCAGTCACCCATCCCGGCCGCAATGGCCGGTTTTCCGTGCGCTGGCAGGCGCTGATTGCCGCCACATTGCTGGGTGCCGCCGCATTGGCGAGCGCTCAGCAGGCGACGGCGGATATGCAGGCGCCCGAAGCTTCGAGCGACTATACGCCCAAGCCGGGATGGAGTGCGAAGAAATACATGGTGGCGGCGGCCAATCCCTTGGCCGTCGATGCCGGCTATCGCATGCTCAAAGAGGGCGGCTCCGCGATCGATGCGGCTATCGCCACGCAAATGGTGTTGAACCTGGTCGAACCGCAGTCGTCCGGTATCGGTGGCGGTGCTTTCATGATGTTGTTCGACGGGCAGGCAGTCAAGGCTTACGACGGCCGCGAAACTGCGCCGGCGGCGGCGACCGAAAAGTTGTTCCTCGGGGCGGATGGCAAGCCCCTCGGTTTTTACGAAGGCGTTATAGGCGGTCGTTCCGTCGGCACGCCCGGCGTGCTGCGCATGCTCGAACTCGCGCACCGCCAGTATGGCAAGCTGCCTTGGTCCAAACTGTTTGAGCCGGCCATTCAACTCGCCGAAAACGGGTTTGCCGTCAGTCCGCGTTTGCATAAGCTGTTGTCGGTCGATCCCTTCCTCAAGCGTGACCCCGTTGCTGCTGCCTATTTTTACGATCAGGACGGCAACGCGCGTCCGGTTGGCTATCAGTTAAAAAATCCGGAACTGGCGAAGGTCTTGCGCGAAATCGCGGCCGGCGGCGCCGACGCGTTTTATCGCGGCCACATCGCGCGCGACATCGAAGCCAAGGTCAAGGGGCATGCCACCAATCCCGGCAGTTTGACAGCTGCCGATATCGGCGCTTATCAAGCCAGGGTGCGCGAACCGGTTTGCAGCGACTACAAGCAATGGACCGTGTGCGGCATGCCGCCACCTTCCTCTGGCGGCATCGCCCTGGCGCAAATGCTGGGCATACTCGAACATACCGACATTGCGCGCTATGCGCCCCGGGACGGTGCTTTGCAAGCGCCGGCCGTACATTTGTTTTCGGAGGCGGAGCGCCTGGCTTTTGCCGACCGTAATCGTTACGTGGCCGATCCCGACTTCGTACCTCTTCCCGGTCACAGCTTTGCGCCGCTGCTGGACAAGGACTACCTGACGCGGCGCGCCACCCTGATCACCGACAAATCCATGGGGCGCGCAAAAGCCGGTACGCCGCCGACCTTGAATCTGGCCTGGGGAGGGGACGATTCGCCGGAATACCCATCGACCTCGCAGATTGCCATTGTCGACGGCAACGGCCACGCAGTGTCGATGACCACCACGATCGAGGACGCCTTCGGCGCGCGGCAAATGGTCGACGGCTTCCTGCTCAACAATGAGATGACCGACTTTTCCTTTTCACCGGCCGATGCCGACGGCCCGGTTGCCAACCGTGTGCAAGCCGGCAAACGCCCGCGCAGTTCGATTGCGCCGGAACTGGTATTCGAGAAGGGCAGTAAGAAGCTGGTACTGGTCATCGGCGCGCCGGGCGGCTCGGCCATCATTCATTATGTCGGCAAGGTGCTGATAGGCGTGCTCGACTGGAATCTGAATGTGCAGCAAGCCATCGATCTACCCAACTTCGGCAGCCGCAATGGCCCGACCGAACTCGAACTGGGCCGCATTTCCGACGCGCTGATTGCGCAGCTACAAGCCATGGGGCACGACGTACGCGTGATTGATGAGAATTCCGGACTGCAGGGCATCATGCGCCTGCACCGCGACGGCCATGATGAATGGTTCGGCGGCGCCGACCCGCGCCGCGAAGGAATCGCGAAAGGCGATTGATCTCTCCTTCTTCAACATCGGGCTGTCTTATTTTTGTTGTTGCGCGAATTTCCCGCTTCCCCAAACGAGGGATGGCCTGTTAATCTTGCAGAAGGCAGGCTTGCAGAAAGGCAGGCCTCATGATTCGCATTGGCAGTAGTCCGGGGAATGGTAAACAATAAAAAAACGGGATTGATTCTGACTGGCGGCGGCGCGCGTGCAGCCTATCAGGTCGGAGTGCTGAAAGCGGTGTCGCAGATTCTGCGCGAAGCCGGCTGGAAGCCGGAGCGCAATCCCTACGACATCATTTGCGGCACTTCCGCGGGCGCCATCAACGCCTCGGCGCTTGCCTGCCACGCCGACAAGTTCGACGAAGGCCTGCAAATGCTGGTGGATGTCTGGTCCAACTTCACGGTGGAACAGGTCTACCGCGCCGACTCGCTCGGCGTGATCCGTTCCGGCGCGCGCTGGCTCTCGCTGTTTTCCTTTGGCTGGCTGTTGCGCAAGTGGCGCGCGAATCCGCCCAACTCCCTGCTCGACAATACGCCGCTGGTGACTTTGCTGAACCGCCTG
>JAFANH010000033.1 GCA_019232795.1 Burkholderiaceae bacterium | reverse complement strand
GGCTGCCTGCGCCTGGGCCGCATGAAAGATGAAGGCACGGCCGCAGTCGAGATCACGTCGATGATGAAACGCAATTCCTGCGGCAAATCGCTGGAAATCGCCCGTGTCGCGCGCGACATGTTGGGCGGCAACGGCATTTCCGATGAGTTCGGCATCGTGCGCCACATGCTCAATCTCGAAGTAGTCAATACCTATGAAGGCACGCACGACATTCACGCGCTGATCCTGGGGCGGGCCCAGACCGGCATCCAGGCGTTCCAGTAGTCGGGATACACGATAAAAAAAACCGCGCCGTGCATCTGCACGGCGCGGTTTTTTTTTGCCGCTTTTTGTTTAAGACTGCGTTTACTTAGAAACGATAGCCAATCACCAACGCCGACGAAATCGGATTCAGCGGCGCCTTGGTGGTTTGATTGGTCGGATTAATGTGCACGGTCGGGTCCAGGTAGGTCTTGGACACGCGCACATCGCCATACCACTTCTTGTTGAATGCATAGGTCAGACCGACTTCAGGCGTCGGGGCCCACGTATTGTCGATCTTGAAGGTGGCCGGCGCACCGCCCGGATCAGTCACCGCTGTCAGCGTGCCGGAACCTTTTTCATCACGGAAGATGGCATAGGTCAGGCCGATACCCACATATGGACGCAACGGCGAATTGGCGTCGAGGAAGCGATATTGCGCAAACAGGGTCGGCGGCAATTGCTCGAAGGTCCCGAGCTGACCAACACCGGCCAGCGCGCCATCGCCGGACATCTTATGCTTGTAAGGCGTACCGATACCAAATTCAAGGGAAAAATGGTCGGTGACCATGTAGTCGACCACAGCAATGGGCTGTCCGTTGCTGCTCACCTTGGTGGTGCTGTTCGGAAGGCTGGGTGGGCTTATCGGGTCGGTGCTCGCCGTCGGCGATACGTTGTTGTAGCCGACGCCGACCGCCCAAGTGCCGGCGGTCTGGGCAGAGGCAGCGGCACTGATCGCGAGCGCCGCAATCGCCACTGTCGCCGCCAAGGCGCCCTTCAAAGCCGGCGCTTTCTTGACTTGCATATTTTTCTTCATGTGTCTCTCCAATCCCTATTCTTGAGGAGCGAGGGTGTCATCGAACACCCTCACCGGTCGATATCGATTACAGCCAGCCGCGCGTCGCCATTTGCGTTGCGACATACTTGGCCAGCAATGAGTAGCCATAGGGCGTGGGATGCACCGAGTCGGCAAACGCATAATGCGAAACATCGCCGGGAATCGTATTGGCCGTGGTACAGGTCAACGAAGAACCCAGCAGATTGACTGAAGTGCTGAGGTTGCAGGCCGGCGTCGTCACGTTCGTGAGACCAACCTGGGCCGGATTCTGGGTATTCACGTGGCTCTGCGTGTTGAAATCGACCAACAGCACGTTCGGATTGCCGGCCAGGCCGTTTTGCACTTGCAAATTGAAGGTGGCTACCATGGTGTCGATCAGGCCCACCGTCGCCGCGCCGACAGAATTACCAAAAGGCGTGGTGCCGATATCGGGAATGTTGACCACGACCACATACTTGGCGCCATTAGCGAGAATCAGCTGGTTCACGTAAGCGGCCAATTCGCCGCCGGCTTGGCCCAAGGCCGTCACCGCCGCCGTTGCGCCGGCTCCGCCGGCATAAGCATTGCCGGCCGCCGTGCCTTGTGCAGTCAGGTAGGCCGTGACCAGCTCGGTTTCGGCCTGCGGCACGCAGTTGCTGGCGAGCGCGTCAGTCGGGGTGCAGGTGCCTGCCTTGACGTCGGTCTGCACTTGGGCGCCAACAGCGGCTTGCACGGCCGCGGCGCTGCCAAGCGAAGCTTGCCACAACTCGCCCTCGGCCTGCGGCACGCAATTGCTGGCTTGCGCATCGGTCGGGGTGCAGGTACCGGCCGCTACGTCGGCTTGCACGCGTGCGCCGACCAGGTTGTTCACTGCCGTCGTACCGGCTGCCGTGGCGTTGGCATTCAAGGTCGCCAATTGCACAAACACGTCATTGGCGCCGGCCAGTACAAATACGATTTCATTGCCGCTGAACTTGCCGCCGACTGCCTTCAAGTGGTTTTGAATCTGCGTAAGCACCGGAACCGTCAACTGTCCGAGAACCGGCGAGCCTCCGAGCGAGGGGTCCAGATTCGCGTTGCCCGGTCCATACGGCAGCGTGACGCGAGCACCGCCCTGTCCATAACCGTAACAGCCCGCATGATTCACGACCCCGACCGAGAAACCGTCCGCGGCCATGCCGCTCAAGCCGGTCTGCGCCGGGCAAGGCGCCGGCAAGCCGAGGCTGGCGGCCATCAATTCGGTCCAATTCTGCGCCGAGGGCGTGAGCGTATTGACCGTGTATTTGCCGCCGTGCAGGGCCGCAACCGTGCCGACCGCGTAGGTGCCGACGTCGCTCAAGCTGTCGCCGAAGCTGACCTGCGAACTGAATTGGATCTTGGTGCTTTGATTGCCGCCGGAGCTGCTACCGCCGCCGCAGCCGGCCAGAATCGCAGCCGCCGCCACGGCAGCCGCAAGTTTGTATTGACGCATTTTGTCTCCCGTCAGTGATTGATTCGAAAAAACGAACAGCCGTTCAGTTTTCGCGCTAGTATGTCAGCAAACAACCATCTTGTATAGCCGTCAACTCGAACGATGCCCGGCCAACAAGCTCTCCAACACGCGCTGCGAGTCGAAAGTCGCACGCCGCAAGCGATCATTCACACCCAGCCACGCGTCGCCCTGTGGCGGCATCTCGATCAGGATGATGTCGGCGCCGCTCAAATCCGCCGCCCGCAATGCAGCATAAAGATCGTGTGCATAGCCATCGGCGACCGACGGCAAAACACGAGTCATGATCGTACCGGCAATTTGAGCAGATGAATGTTGTATAAGGGCGACACGTTTTGCAGCGGCGTGCAATTTCTCGACGCCTGCCTGGAGGCTGGCTGTATCAAGCAGAGCCACCGCCGTGCGCGGCGCGTAATGCGAATCGAGCGCGCCGGAAACACGTGGTGCAGCGGCGTCCGGCGCCTGCGGCATTACGCCGAGCACTTGTGCGATCCTTTCCGCTCCAATCTGTCCCGGACGCAATAGTGCGACACGGTCGCGCGACAGATCGACGATAGTCGATTCGATACCTACCTGGCTCTGTCCGCCGTCGAGCACGTATTGCAATTCGCTGCCAAACTCGTCGCGCACGTGTTGCGCCGTGGTCGGGCTGATGCGGCCGAATTTGTTGGCAGAGGGTGCAGCAACTCCGCCTTTGCCCTTCTTGAACTCTCTCAGCAAAGCCTGCGCCACCGGATGCGCGGGACAGCGCAAGCCTATCGAATCCTGGCCGCCCGATACTGCGTCCGGGATATGTTCCGCGCGCGGCAGGATCAGGGTCAAAGGACCGGGCCAGAAGGCCGCGATCAATTTGCGTGCATCGTCGGGAACCGAAGCTGCCCAGTAGCCGATGTCGGCTTCGGGCGCCACATGCACGATCACCGGATGATTGGAAGGACGGCCCTTGGCGGCATAAATGCGCGCAACGGCCGCCGGATTTTCCGCATCGGCGCCCAGGCCGTATACGGTCTCGGTCGGAAAGGCCACCAATTGACCGGCTTCGAGCGCGCGCGCCGCATCGCGGATGGCCTCTGCCATTGCGTCGTCTGCAATCCGATTCACATCTTGCCCCGCCATCAAACCGGGATGCCGAGGATAGCGCAAGCAGCACGCAAATTGGCTTGCACTGCTTCCATCGTGGTGCCGACAAAAGTCACGTGGCCCATCTTGCGCCCGCGTCTGGCCTCGGCCTTGCCATACAGGTGTAGATGAGCACCGCGCAACGCCAATACCTTGTCCCAAGCCGGCTCGCGCTCGCGGCCGGACTCGTCGAACCAGACGTCGCCCAGGATATTGAGCATCACCGTGGGCGAATGCTGGCGCACGTCGCCCAAGGGAAGCTGGGCCATGGCGCGCGCCTGTTGCTGGAACTGGCTGGTCACGCAGGCATCCATCGTATAGTGCCCGCTGTTGTGCGGACGCGGCGCCATCTCGTTGACCACCAGGCTGCCGTCCTGCAACACGAAAAATTCTATACACAGCACGCCCACGTAACCGAGTTCGGCAACGATCGCCAAGGCAGCTTGCTGCGCGCGTTCGGCGATACTCGCCGACACATTCTGGCTCGGCACCGTAGTCGTGAACAGGATGCCATCGCGGTGGACGTTCTCGGCGATGGGATAGACCACCGCTTCGCCATCGACGCCGCGCGCCACCAGCACCGAGATTTCATAGGCCAGCGGCAGCATCTTTTCCAGCACGCAGGCCACGCCGCCCATGCCCGCGTAGGCGGCACGCAAGTCATCCATGCTCTTGACGCGCACTTGCCCCTTGCCGTCGTAACCCATGCGCGCGGTTTTCAGAATGCCGGGCAACAGCTTGGCATCGATCCGGTCCAGATCACTGCTCGCGGCAATCACCGCATGCGATGCGGGGAAGACGCCGCCATTACCCATGTGGCCGGCCACGCGTGTAAAGAATTGCTTCTCGCGGACGCGGTCTTGTGCCACCGAGACGCATTCGGCGCCAGGCGCGACAAAGCTGCGCCCGGCCAGAAAAGCCAGGCTTTGCGCCGGCACATTTTCGAATTCAGTCGACACTGCCACCGACAGTGCCGCCAGTTCAGCCAGCGCTGTTTCATCGGTATAGCCGGCCTGAATGTGGCGGTCTGCCACTTGGCCGGCGGGGCAATCGGCTTGCGGCTCCAGTACGGCCACCTTGTAACCCATCGCCTGCGCGGCATGGGCGAACATGCGGCCCAATTGGCCTCCACCCATGATTCCCAGCCAAGTCTGCTCCGATTCGGTAGCGAGGTGCGCGTGACGCGGCGCTTCGTTTGCAGAACTCGCCATTTCAGCCAACCGGCAGTTTCATGTCGCGCGCCGCTTGGGTCTGCTTGTCGCGGTAAGCCTGCAACCTGGCCGCAAGCGCCTCGTCGGTAGTCGCCAGCATGGCCACCGCCGCCAGCGCGGCGTTGGCCGCACCGGCTTCGCCGATGGCAAAGGTATTGACCGGAATGCCTTTCGGCATCTGCACGATGGAGAGGAGCGAATCCTCGCCGCGCAAATACTTGGACGGCACCGGCACGCCGAATACCGGCACGATGGTCTTGGCCGCGATCATACCCGGCAGATGGGCCGCACCGCCCGCGCCGGCGATGATAGCGCGCAAGCCGCGCTGACGGGAACTGCCCGCATAGGCAAACATCTCGTCGGGCATGCGGTGCGCCGATACCACCTGCGCTTCGAAGGCGATACCGAATTCCTGCAGAATGGCGACCGCGTGCTGCATCACTTCCCAGTCGGACGAGGAGCCCATGACCACACCAACGATGGCGCCTGCTTTGTTTTGCGTCATATCAGCCCTTCCTCAGTCCTTCAGCTTTTCGCCGGTCAGGCGCTCCAGCGCTTCGCGGTACTTGGCGGCGGTTTTTTCGACCACTTCGGCCGGCAGCGGCGGCGGCGGCGCGGTCTTGTTCCAAGTCGTGACCGTCTCGAGGTAATCGCGCACGAATTGCTTGTCGAACGACGGCGGCGACATGCCCGGCGCATAAGAATCGGCCGGCCAGAAGCGCGAAGAGTCTGCCGTCAGCACTTCGTCCATCAGGTGCAGCACGCCGTGTTCGTCGAGACCGAATTCGAACTTGGTGTCGGCGATGATGATGCCGCGCGTGGCTGCATAGTCGGCCGCTTCGGTGTACAGGCGGATGCTGATGTCGCGGATCTTGGCAGCCAGTTCCTTGCCGATACGGCTTTCCATGTCGGCAAAGCTGATGTTCTCGTCATGTTCGCCCATGTCGGCCTTGGCCGCCGGCGTAAAGATAGGCGCGGCCAGCTTGTCGGCCTGGCGCAAGCCGGCCGGCAACTGGATGCCGCAGATAGCGCCGGTCTGCTGGTAATCCTTCCAGCCGGAACCGATGATGTAACCGCGCACCACCGCTTCCACCAGGATGGGTTTCAAGCGCTTGGCCACCACGGCGCGGCCCTTGACCTGTCCCACCTCGTTCGGTGCAACTACCGTTTCCGGCGCCACGCCAGTCATGTGGTTGGGCACAATATGGCCGAGTTTATCGAACCAGAAGTTCGCCATCTGGTTCAGTACCTTACCCTTGTCGGGAATCGGTTCGGACATGATGACGTCGAAGGCCGACAAACGGTCGCTGGTGACGATCAACAGCTTGTCGTCGCCGACGGCGTAGTTGTCGCGCACCTTGCCGCGGCCCAGCAGCGGCAGGGAAGAGATTTGGGATTGCAGTTGGGTGGTCATAATACTTTTCCGAGATACCTGAAACGCGCAGGGCGCTTATGGCGCCCTGTGTAACTTGTTTGCGGCTTAGTTGACGATCTGCGCCAACTCGCCTTTCTTGTAGCGCTCCGCCATCTTGTCCAGCGCCACCGCCTTGATCTGTCCAGCGCGGCCTTCGCAGCCGAAGGACAGGAAGCGCGCCTTGCATACCTGCTTGGCTGCTTCGCGTGCCGGCTTGAGGTAATCGCGCGGATCGAACTTGGACGGGTTCTCGAACAGGTAGCGGCGGATCGCGCCGGTCATCGCCAGGCGGATGTCGGTGTCGATGTTGACCTTGCGCACGCCATACTTGATGCCTTCCTGGATTTCCTCGACCGGCACGCCATAGGTTTCTTTCATGTCGCCGCCGAATTCGCGAATCTCGGCCAGCAATTCCTGCGGCACCGAGGATGAGCCATGCATCACCAGGTGGGTGTTCGGAATACGTGCGTGGATTTCCTTGATGCGCTGGATCGCCAGGATATCGCCGGTAGGCTTGCGCGAAAACTTGTAGGCGCCGTGCGACGTGCCGATGGCGATCGCCAGCGCGTCGCATTGGGTCGCCTGGACGAATTCTGCGGCCTGCTGCACGTCGGTCAGCAATTGCTCGCGCGTCATGGTGCCTTCGGCGCCATGGCCATCTTCCTTGTCGCCCTTCATGGTTTCGAGCGAACCGAGCACGCCGAGTTCTGCTTCCACCGTGACGCCGATCGCATGAGCGAAACCGACCACGCGGCGCGATACGTCGACGTTGTATTCATAGCTGGCGACCGATTTGCCGTCTTCCTGCAGCGAGCCGTCCATCATCACCGACGAAAAACCCGAGCGAATAGCGGTCATGCACACTGCCGGCGACTGGCCGTGGTCCTGGTGCATCACCACGGGAATATCGGGATAGGCTTCCAGCGCGGCCGAAATCAGGTGGCGCAGGAAGGCCTCGCCGGCATATTTGCGGGCACCGGCCGAGGCTTGCATGATCACCGGAGCGCCAACTTCGGCAGCCGCCTCCATGATCGCCTGCACCTGCTCCAGGTTGTTGACATTGAACGCCGGCAGGCCGTAGCCATTTTCGGCTGCGTGGTCCAGTAGTTGACGCATGGAAACGAGTGGCATGGTTTTCTCCAAACAATAGTAAAAATCTAGTACGAGAGGCCGTCAGGAACTTACTGTTCTTCTCTATGAATCAGTATTCGCCGATTTTCATGATCTTCAAGGCATTCGTGCCGCCTACCTGGCCCATGGGTTCGCCCCAAGTCATGACGATTGTGTCGCCGTGCTTGGCCAAACCCTTTTCGACCAACAGGTTTTCCGCCGCCTTCAGCACTTCTTCGCGGTCGGTCGACTGCGCCAGCTCCAGCGTCTTGACGTTGCGGTACAGCGAGGCCTTGCGCTCGGTGGCGACCGAAGGCGTCAACGCGATGATGGGAATGTCGATATTGTGCCGGCTCATCCACAAGGCGGTCGAACCCGATTCGGTCAGCGCGACGATCGCCTTGACCTTCAGGTGATGGGCCGTGAATAGGGCGCCATAGGCTATCGACTGGTCGATGCGCGTGAAGGTCACGTTCATGAAATCGGCATCGAGCTTGACCACTTCCGACTTCTCGGCTTCCATGCACACCGCCGCCATGGTCGCAACAGTCTCCACCGGGTACTTGCCGGACGCGGTTTCAGCCGAGGTCATGACGGCGTCGGTGCCGTCCAATACAGCATTGGCGACGTCGGATACTTCGGCACGCGTGGGCACGGCGTTGAAAATCATCGACTCCATCATTTGCGTGGCCGTAATAGCCAGCTTGTTGGAGGCACGCGCCATGCGGATCATGCGCTTTTGCAGCGCCGGTACGGCGGCATTGCCAACCTCGACAGCCAGGTCGCCGCGCGCCACCATGATGCCGTCGGAGGCATCGAGGATTTCCTGCAACGCCGGAATCGCCTCGGCGCGCTCGATCTTGGCTATCATCAGCGGCTTATGAGTATGCGCCTCGCCGGCGATATTTGCCAGCTGGCGCGCCATCACCATATCGGTCGCGCTTTTCGGGAATGACACTGCCACGTAGTCGGCGCGCAGGGCCATCGCGGTCTTGATGTCTTCCATGTCCTTGGCCGTCAGCGCCGGCGCCGACAGGCCGCCGCCTTCGCGGTTGATGCCCTTGTTGTTCGAGAGTTCGCCGCCGATGCGCACCGTGGTGTGGATGGCGCTGCCGACCACTTTGTCCACCACCAGCACGATCAGGCCGTCATTGAGCAACAGCACATCGGCCGGCCTCAAATCGCGCGGCAATTCCTTGTAATCGAGGCCGACACGCTCTTCGTTGCCGATGGCGCAAGCGGCATCGAGAGTGAATTTTTGCCCCGCTTCGAGCTGGATCTTGCCATTCTCGAACTTGCCCACCCGGATTTTCGGTCCCTGCAAATCGGCCATGATGGCGATTTCGCGTCCGCAGTTTTCCGCCGCCTGGCGCACCAGGTTGGCGCGGTCGATATGGTCTTGCGCGCTACCGTGCGAAAAATTCAGGCGCACGACGTCGACGCCGGCCTTGATCATGCGGGTCAAGGTATCGAGGTCGCTCGAAGCCGGGCCTATCGTGGAAACAATTTTGGTGGCGCGATGCATTTACGCAGACTCCTTCCGACAAATGTGGCGAACGATAAAACCAACGGGAGTAAAGCAATCAATTGGTCCCTCAGGCAGCGCGCTCCTCCAGCACCGCCACAGCCGGCAAGGTCTTCCCTTCGAGGAATTCGAGGAAGGCGCCGCCGCCGGTCGAAATATAGCCGATCTTGTCGGCAATGTCGTACTTGGCGATCGCCGCCAGCGTATCGCCGCCGCCGGCGATCGAAAATGCCTTGGAAGCGGCAATCGCCAGCGCCAAGGTCTTGGTGCCTCCGCCAAACTGGTCGAACTCGAACACGCCGACCGGCCCGTTCCAGACGATGGTGCCGGCATTGCCCAGCTGCTGCGCCAGCATGGCCGCCGTTTGCGGACCGATGTCGAGGATCATGTCATCGTCCGCGACGTCGGCCACGGCTTTGACAGTCGCCACTGCGGTGGGAGAAAACTCCTTGGCGCACACGACGTCGACCGGGATCGGCACCGAGGCGCCGCGCTGGCTCATCATCTGCAGGATATCCCTGGCTTCATTGACCAGGTCGGCCTCGGCCAGCGACTTGCCTATCTTCAAACCGGCAGCCAGCATGAAGGTATTGGCGATACCGCCGCCAACCACGAGGTTGTCCACCTTTTCCGCCAGCGATTTCAGGATGCTCAGCTTGGTCGACACCTTGGAACCAGCCACGATCGCCACCAGCGGACGTGCCGGCTGGCCCAATGCCTTGCCCAGCGCGTCGAGTTCGGCCGCCAGCAAGGGGCCGGCGCAAGCCACCGGCGCGAACTTGGCGACGCCGTGAGTAGTGGCTTCGGCACGGTGCGCGGTGCCAAAGGCGTCATTGACGTAGATATCGCACAGCTTGGCGATCTTTTGCGCCAATTCGTCGCTATTCTTCTTCTCACCCTTATTGACGCGGCAATTCTCCAGCAACACCACCTGGCCCGGCGCGACGTCGACGCCGCCGACCCAGTCGCGCTTCAGTTCGACGGGCTTGCCCAACAGCTCGGACAGTCGCGCAGCAATCGGCGCCAGCGAATCGGAAGGCTTGAATTCGCCTTCGGTCGGACGGCCCAGATGCGAGGTCACCATCACCGCCGCGCCTGCCTGCAAAGCCTCTCGAATGGCGGGAACCGAAGCACGGATGCGCGTATCTTCCGTGATATTGCCGGCATCGTCTTGCGGCACATTGAGATCGGCGCGGATGAATACGCGCTTGTTTTGCAGTTGCTTTTGGGAGATCAGGTCGCTTAAGCGTTTGAATTGCATGACTTTCTGCCGGAAAGTGGGTCAGATGTTGAGAATTCGCTATTTTACCGCACCGGCCAGCTTGGTCAGCCAGAGAAATTGCATGAACGAAAATGGCAAACTTCTCTGCGCGGCCGGTCCGTAGCCAGATTGGCAATATTTGTGCCCAACAGCGTTTGCAACATGTGATTACACTTTCGCCTTCCCGGCGGCTAGGGTAACAGTCCTCGAATCCGCTAAAATGCGGGTTTTACAATGCTTCACGGAGTGCTTGCCATGACCATGTCCGATCGCGACGGAAAAATCTGGAAAGACGGCCAGATGGTCGAATGGCGCGACGCGACCGTACATGTGCTGACCCACACGCTGCACTACGGCATGGGCGTCTTCGAAGGCGTGCGCGCCTACAAGACGCCGGACGGAACAGCGATCTTCCGCCTGCGCGAGCACACGCAGCGCCTGTTCAACTCGGCCAAGATTTTCCAGATGAACATCCCGTTCGACATGGAAACCATCATGCAGGCGCAGCGCGACGTGGTGCGCGCCAATCAGCTCGAATCCTGCTACCTGCGGCCGTTGGTATGGATAGGTTCGGAGAAGATGGGCGTATCGGCGAAAGGCAATACCATCCATGTTGCCATCGCCGCCTGGCCCTGGGGTGCCTACCTCGGGGAAGACGGCTTGGCCAAAGGCATACGCGTCAAGACCTCGTCGTTTACGCGCCACCACGTCAATGTCTCGCTGGTGCGTGCCAAGGCTTGCGGCTACTACATCAATTCCATCCTTGCCAACCAGGAAGCGACCACCGACGGTTACGACGAAGCCCTGCTGCTCGACACCGAAGGCTACGTGTCG
>JAFANH010000068.1 GCA_019232795.1 Burkholderiaceae bacterium | reverse complement strand
CCCATGAGAATGTAACCCCTGACGATCAGGCGCCTGCCTGGCGTCGAGCTCGAATTGTTGGGGTAATTCACGCCCCCCATGATCGCCGTGGTTTGATCGACCACGGACCAGTTTGCCGGAATCTTCATATTGACGCCGCCCATCAGGGTATAGACGGTGATGGTGGCGTCGGAATTCATTGCGGCCTGACTCAAGTCGATGTCGGCGCCACCCAGGATCGCCGTGATTCTGCCGCCACCGAAATTCTGGACATCGCTGCGCAAGCGGTTGCCGCTCAAGATGGCCACCATGCTGAAAGGAATGGCAGGCTGCGCATTCGTGGCGAAATAGGTTGCGGGGCCTTCGCTTGCGGCAGGTTTGGATGCCGTCTGGGCATAAGCCAGCGATCCGCACAATATGGCCAGCGCGAATGCGGCGAAATATGGCAAAGAAGAGGGCAAGTAAGAGGGTAAATAAGAGCGAAAATTCTTCGATGCTTGCATGGTGTTCTCCTATGGGTTTTCGGTTGGTGGTGATGATATCGTCGTTATATTGCGGTCTTCAAGCGTTCATGGCCGGCACGGCTGACCGGCACCCTGCGGCCGTCCTGCAGCACCGCGACGTGGCCGTCGCCGCCCTGGCGTTCTATGCTGCGCATTCTTTCGATATTCAGCAAAAATGAGCGGTGCACACGTATGAAGCGGCGCGGGTCGAGCTGTTTTTCCAGCTCGGACAGGCTTTGCGTCTTCATCCAGGACTTGTCTGCTGCGTGAATAAGAATGTAATCGTCCTGCGCCTCGATGTAGTCCACGCTCTCTACCGGAATGACGTGCAACTGGCCGCGTTCGCGCAGCAGGATGCGGTCGAGGCGCCGCTCGCTCAGCATTTTTTCCAGCGCCGGTGCGGCAGGTGTTGGCGCGGCGGGGCGCCCCAGCTGTCGGCGCGCCTTTTCCAGGGCCTGGTCGAAACGTTCTTGCGCAAACGGCTTGAGCAGGTAATCGACGGCGTGCAGGTCGAAAGCCTTGAGCGCATATTCGTCGTAGGCCGTGGTGAAAATGACCCCGGAGCGGCGTCCGCTCGCTTCCAATACCTCCAATCCGGTCAGCTTCGGCATCTGGATATCGAGGAACACCAGCTGGGGACTGCAGCGCGCCAATTCCCCTACGGTCTGCAAGCCGTTTTCGCATTCGGCCACGATGTCGATATCGGCGTGGCGCGCCAGATATTCACGAATCAGGCGGCGCGCCAATTCCTCGTCGTCGGCGATCAGGGCTGTGAGTTTCATGAAGGTCTACCGGGGGTGTCTTCCAGCGGAAGAAAGGGAATGGTCAGTTCGACGATGAATTGCCGGTCGTCGCGGCGGCAGGCGATGCGCGCGCGCCCGTCGAACATGGCAGCCAGGCGTTGCCGGATATTTTGCAATCCTATGCCGGTATGGCGCGGGTTGCCTTGATTGGTCGGATTGCCGGCGCTTTGCTCCGTATCTTGCTCGATGCTGCAGGGATTGTTCACGGAGATGCGCAGCCAACCCTCGCGCACCTCGGCCGCAATCTCGATTACGCCGCCTTCGCTCAGGTCGCGGATGCCGTGCTTGATGGCGTTTTCCAGCAGCGGCTGCAGTACCATGGCCGGCATCGCCGCGGGCAGGGCCGCTTGCTGCACATGCCAGGCGGCGTCGAGTTTTTTGCCGAAGCGGATTTTCTCGACGGTTAAAAAGCTTTCGCACAAGCCGATTTCTTCGCTTAAGGCTATCTTCTGCCGCTCGCCCAGCGCCAGGGTCTGCCGGAAGAACTGCGCCAGCGCGATGGTCATGGTGCGCGCGGCGGCGGCATCGAGCGAGGTGAGCGCGCTGATCGAGTTGAGGCTGTTGAACAGGAAGTGCGGATTGATCTGGGCACGCAGGGCCTGCAGTTCGGCCTCGCGCGCCAGGGCGCGCGAGTCTGCTTCGCGCCGTTCGGCGCTGCGCAGGTTTTCCAGCGCGATCAAGCCGTCGTGGGCAAACAGCGACAGCAGATAGAGAGCGACGCCGAGACCGAATAACAGGACCTGGTAACGACGCGTCAGCTCGAAGGCGCCCCATTCGATACCGAGGGATCGTCCGATTGAGGTCCAGGCCGTGCCAATTCCGACCAGGGTCAGGCCGGCGATCACGGCCGCTGCCGCGAAACTGACCCCGGTGTGCAAGGCCTGGCGCTGCGCCAGCGGCAGCGAGCGGCATACGTAGTAGGCCGATAAGGCGATGAAGCTGTAGAGCAGGCAAACCGGCAAGGCGAAAAACAAGGCATTGGTCCAAAGGGCGTCGCCGGCGGCGACCAGCGACGCGGCCAGCATGGCGCCGACAAACAGCCAGGCGCTCGCATACCATTGCAGCCTGTGGGCACTGGAAAAGATGGGGTGCATTGCCGGATTTGCGTGAATGCTCGCGCCTGTCAGTTTTTGACTTCCACGCCGCCCATGATGACGACGCCGTCGATGATCAGACGCTTGCCCGGGATGCCGGGCGGTACGCTGCGGTCGTCGACCCCGCCGAGCAGGGGCACGGTCCGGCTGATCACGGTCCAATCGGACGGTACTTTCAGGATCACGGCGCCCCACATCGCGAATACCTGGATGGTCGCTTCGGCGGTCATCGAGGCTTGGCGCAAGTCGATTTCGGCGGCGCCCATCAAGGCGCAGACGTCGCCGCCGCGGAAATCCTGGCTGTCGTTGCGCAGCTTGTTGCCGCTCATGATCGCCGCCACGTTCATGTAAGCAAGTGCATCGGCCCCCGACGCATCGGAACCTGGTGTGCCGTAAGGCGCGTTGCCAGGATTGCGGCCGGCATTGGCATCGGAGCCGGGGACGATGCCGCCGCCCTTGATATGCCAGCCGGACTGTTTCTGAGTCATGCCCCGGGACAGCATCAGCACACCGGCGGCAATCACGAGCAGCGGCCAGAAGCTGCGCATGTGGAAGTAGAACAGCCCCAAATGGTCTGCAGTGAGGAAGACGCCGATGGCGATCAGCACGCCGCCGACGATGTTGCTATGGTGGCTGCGCGATTGCGACAATTTCAGTGCGCCGGCCAGGATGAACAGGGTCGGCCAGAACGAAATGATGTCGAAATTGCCGAATAGCTGCAGGCTGTCGATCAGCGCCAATACGCCGAAGCCGATCACCACGGCCCCAAGGATGACGCGATGCTGTTGTCCATAATGTCTCATTGCGGGTTTTCCTCTTTGTGCAAGTGGTCGGCGACGCCCTCGGCGGCGATGACGATACCATAGGCGATCAACAGAATGGGCCAACTGTTGCCGAAGTGCAGTCCCCACAGGTTTTCGATCGAGACATACAGCCAGGCGCCGACCACGATTTCGAACAGGCCGCGGGTGACGTGTCGGAAGCGGGTGGCGCTCAGCACGTTGACGACGCCGGCCAGGACGATGAACGCCGGCCAGAACTGCCAGAAATCGACCACGTCGAGAATGTCCAACTGGTACAGCAGGAACAGGCTGCCAAGACCGATCAGCAGCACGCCCCAGATGATGTGCTTGCGGTTCCTGCGGCGCAGGTCGAAGCGGAATTCGGAGAGCTTGTGCATGGTTCCCTCACGTTGTTGACATAGGCGTGACAGTAGCTGCGCGTATGAGAAAAGTCTCGCGTTTTTCGGTGAATGGCGGTAGCGTATCGGTTATTGACGGCAATACGCCCGTGGTTGCTCTGACTTGCCGTGTCCGGCCGGATCGTCGAGCCTGCGCTTCTACGGGCCACAGAAAAAGATGATGTACTGGCATTACTAACTATTTGGGAGGTGCGGTATGTTAGATAACACTACGATCAAGGCAAGACTGATCTTCGTCATCGCGTTCCTTTCCGCTCTGATGGTAGTCATCGGCGTGATGGGCTTGTCCAGCCTGGGCAGCACCAATGCATCGCTCAAGACTGTGTATGAAGATAGACTTGTTTCGTTGGGGCAATTGGATTCTGTCATCCGCGCGATCCTGAGGGTGCAATTGTCCCTTTCGGATGCGGCTAGCGCAGAACCGGCGCAACTGGGGAGCTGGGCCGACAAGGCCGAAACCGATGTGGCGCTCGCCAGCAAGGTGTGGGGCGAATACATGGCAACCTACCTGACCCCGGAAGAAAAGAAACTGGCCGATCAATTCAGCGAAGCACGCCAGGAATTGATGGAGCAAGGCGTCAAACCGGCCATTGCCGCTGCGCGCGCCCAGGATGTGAACGCGGTGAGCGGGCTGGTGCACGGAAAAATTACCGAGCTCTACCCTAAGGTCAGGGATCACATGAACGCGCTGATCCAGTTGCAGCTCGATGTCGGCAAGGGCGAGTACGATAAATCCCAAGCTTCCTACAGCAGATTCCGCATGCTGGCCATCGGCAGCATCGTGGTGGGCTTGATCATGGGCGCCGTGGTCGGCATGTGGCTGGTGCGCAGTATCACCGGGCCGCTCAATTACGCGGTCGACATTGCCGAGACCGTAGCCGGCGGCGACCTGCGTCAGCGCATCGACGTCACGACCACCAATGAAACTGGCAAGCTGCTGCAGGCCTTGAAGGACATGAACGAAAGTTTGGTGAAGATCGTCGGCCAGGTGCGCACCGGCACCGACGTGATTGCCACCGCCTCAAACGAGATCGCCAGCGGCAACCTCGACCTTTCCTCACGCACGGAAGAACAGGCCAGTTCGCTCGAGGAAACCGCTTCGTCGATGGAAGAGTTGACCGGCACGGTCAAGCAAAATGCGGACAACGCGCGCCAGGCCAACCAGCTCGCGCAATCGGCATCCGAGGTGGCGGTGCGCGGCGGCAGCGTGGTGGCGCAGGTGGTCGAAACCATGGGTTCGATCAACGAGTCGTCGAAAAAAATCGTCGACATCATCGGCGTGATCGACGGCATCGCCTTCCAGACCAATATCCTGGCCCTGAATGCCGCCGTGGAAGCAGCGCGCGCGGGCGAGCAAGGGCGCGGCTTCGCCGTGGTTGCCACCGAAGTGCGCAACCTGGCCCAACGCAGCGCGGCGGCCGCCAAGGAAATCAAGGAGCTGATCAACAACTCGGTGGAGAAGGTCGACATCGGCAGCAAGCTGGTCGATCAGGCCGGTTCGACCATGGACGAGATTGTCGAAAGCGTGCGGCGCGTGACCGATATCATGTCCGAAATCACCGCCGCCAGCCAGGAGCAGACGACCGGCATCGAGCAGATCAACCAGGCCGTCACGCAAATGGACAACGTCACGCAGCAGAACGCCGCCCTGGTGGAGGAAGCCGCTGCTGCTGCCGGGTCCCTGCAGGAGCAGGCCGGCAACCTGAGCCAGGTGGTGAGCGTATTCAAGCTCGACATGGCGCATATGCCCCGTCCCGCCACGCCCAGGCCGGCGGCAGCGCGGCCGGCGCCAAGTGCGCCCAGGGCAGTGCCGGCCGCGGCTCAGGAAGAAGCGCCGCGCCAGGTGGCGCAGGCCAAGCGCCCCGTCCTGGTGCCCGCCACGGCACCCAAGCTGGCGGCAGCCAAGGGAGGCGACACCGATTGGGAAGAGTTTTAACCGAAAGCCCGGCATGGGCGTCGGCGCCTAGCCGGAGCGTGCCATGCCGATAGCCTACCTGAGCCGTCTGACGGCGCGTTTCCGCACGCGCGAAACCAATCTGCACATCGGTGTGGTGCTGACTGTCGTCGCCGGCGCGCTCAACGCCGGCGGCTTTCTCGCCATCGGCCAGTACACTTCGCATATGACCGGCATGGTCTCGACCTTCGCCGATCAGATCGTCCTCAGGAACTTTGCGCTGGCGGCGGTGGCGCTTGCTTCCTGGCTGGCCTTTGTCGCCGGAGCGGCAGCGACGGCCATCCTGGTCAACTACCAGCGCCGCTATGGCGTGACCAATATCTATGCCGCCCCGCTATTGATCGAGGCTATGCTGATCCTGGTGTTCGGCAGTTTCGGCGGCACCCTCGAGCGGCACGAGCTGGGCGACGTATCGCTGGCCGTTATTACCCTGTGTCTGACCATGGGTCTGCAAAATGCCCTGATCACCAAGATTTCGCGCGCGGAAATACGCACCACCCATGTGACCGGGCTGACCACCGACCTCGGAATAGAACTCGGCAAGCTGCTTTACTGGAATCGCAAGCGCGCCAAAGGGGACAAAGAGAGCGCAGACACGCGTATCCCGGTGACGGCCAATCGCCGCAAGCTGCGCGTGCACGCGATCCTGATCGCCTCATTCGTCTGCGGCGGCGTAGCCGGCGCACTGGGCTTCAAGCATCTCGGCTTCGTTTCGGCCGTACCCTTGGCGCTCGCCTTGACTATGATAGCCCTGGCGCCGGCCTTTCATAAGGATGGCGACTAACGCCTTGATTTAGCCGTTTTCTTCGCCCAGGATGCCGAATTCCACGGGCAGTTTGACGTAGAACAGGTGCACCTTTTCCTCGCGCAGCAGGGCGAGAAAGCTTTCGGCTTCCGTTTCGGTGACCACCATGGTCACCTCCACCGGCTGATCGGCCAATTCGAAAAAATGGGCGGCGTGAACGCGCCTGTGCTGGCCGTAGCCCATTGAACCCTGGAAGGAGGTGGCGCCACGTATGCCATGCGTGCGCGCCGCTTCGAGCAGCCATTTCCACAGCGCCTCGTGCTTGTGGCGCTTGTTCTGTTCCATGAAGAATTCGAGCTGGAAACCTTTCATGGCGGCTCCTTCGCGGGCAATGCCGGACACCGCCAGTATAGGTCTACTTCAAATTCTTCTCAGAACCTGTTTTTCAGCGCACCGCTAATGCGTACCCCATATTGGTTTTCGGCTGGTCGTAGACGCCGTAGTCGCAACTGAACACAGTCCAGGCTTCGAGGATATTGGCGGCGTTGGTGCTCGAGGTCCAGTAATACTGGAAGCCGACGAAGCTGCTGAACGCAGCCGGCTGGGTCGGGATCCCGGTCTTGCCGGTGAAGGTGGTGTCGAACGAGTCCGCCATATTGTTTTGTGCGCGGTCGGCCAGGCTTTGCATCTCGTTGCGGTTGGGCATGCGCCACTGGCCGGCGGTCGAACTGTCGCTCAGGCCGCATTGGCCGCTGGCGAGACTGGCAATCTGCGCCAGCGCGCCGTTCCAGGTGGCGTTGATGCAGTTGGCCTGCTTGAGCCAGATCAGCCCGGTCACGGTATCGGTCATGGTGCCGTTGCCGTTGTCACGCATGCGCGGCCAGGGCAGGGCGGGGCCGTTCCTGACACTGCCGTCGTCGTTGGCCGCGAACGGTACGTAGGCACCGGTAGCTTGCAGCGTCACTGCGCCGCCGCCCTTGCCCTTGACGGCCCAGACGGCATTGCTGGCGGTAGCCTTGGCATTGCTGAAGCCATCGTTCATGTAACGGCCGTCGCTCAATCGGATGGCCCAGGCGTTGGGCGAGCCTCCCTCGCCGCCGTAATAAGTGGTCGAGGTCCAGTAGATGCCATTCGATACATTGGCGAACGGGTTGGCGGCAGACAAGGCCGGATTGCTGGCCGAAACGTCAATCAAGCTTTCCAGTTCGATCAGGTTGGGCATGCGCCATTGGCCGGCGCTGGAGCCGTCGCTCAGGCCGCAGGCTCCGCTGGCCAACTGGTTGACTTCGGTTACCGCGTTGGCCCAGAAGGCCGGCGCCAGGCAGCCGGCGTTCTTCAGCCAGATCAGGCCGGTCAGTTTGTCGGTGATCGTACCGTCGCCATTGTCGGCGAAGCGTGTGCTGCTTGCGGCGACGCCTTTTTGCAGCGCGCCGTCGTCGCCGGCGGCGTAGGAGGTGGTTTGCCCTGTAATTGGCAGGCTAACCAAGGGGTTGCTGCCGTCATAGGCGGTGAAGCCGGCGCCGGTGATGTTGTTTCCTGTGTTCGATTGCAAGTCGATCACGTCGAAGATCATGCCCGGCCCGCCGTCGGCATTGGTGAACTGCCCGTTGTAGCCGGCGCGCGTGACGGCAGCGCCGGTGTTGGCCAGCCAGGTTTGCGGCGGGGCATTCCACTGGTAGTTCGACAATGGCGTGGCGGCAGTGCCGCTCAGGCTGGGGTAGAAGGCGTACCCGGTTTTGGTGGGCCAAAACTGCACGTCGGGGATGACGCCGCCCTTGGCTGGGCTGGGGATATCCTTGAAGCTATAGTTGCCGTTGGCGTCAGTCGTCGTGGTTTCGAATACTGAATTGGAATTGGTCATGAAGGCGGTAACGGTGACGCCGGCCATCGGCGCACCCTTGAACATGACCGTGCCGCTGACCGTATTGGTGCCAGGACCCCCATAGTTGGAATCGGTCGAGTTGCCGCCGCCACCTCCACCGCCGCCTCCGCAACCGTTCAACATGGTCAGGACGAGCAGGCCAAGCGCCGCATGATACTTATTCACTTTTGTTTCTCCCAGTGCGGGAGGCAAAACCACAGGCTCGGTTTTGCCGCCGATAAATCATTATCGGCGATTCTGAATGATTCCTTCAGGCAATTTTTCTATAAGAAAGAAAATTTTCTTACATGTTGGGGTAGTTCGGCCCGCCGCCGCCCTCAGGCGTTACCCAGACGATATTTTGTGTTGGGTCTTTGATATCGCAAGTCTTGCAATGCACGCAATTCTGCGCATTGATCTGCAAGCGCTCGGAGCCGTTTTCTTCCTTGACGAACTCGTACACGCCAGCCGGGCAGTAACGCGATTCCGGACCGGCATACGTCGACAGGTTGACGTTGACCGGCACGTTCGCATCCTTCAGGGTCAAGTGAATCGGCTGGTCTTCGGCATGATTGGTGTTGGAGATGAACACCGAGGACAGGCGGTCGAAGGTCAGCTTGTTGTCCGGTTTCGGATAGACGATGGGCTCGAACTGCGAAGCCGGCTTCAGGCAAGCGTGGTCGGGCGTCGAATGGCGCAGCGTCCACGGCGCCTTGCCGCGGAATACCATCTGGTCGAGCCAGACCCAGGGCGAACCCCAAGTGCCTTTCTTGAGCAAGGGCTTGACGTTGCGCGCGATGTGCAATTCCTCGTACAGCCAGGATTGTTCGAACTTGGTGGTGTAGGCCGTCAGCTCGTCGTTCTGGCGGCCGGCACCCAAGGCTTCGAACGCCGCTTCGGCGGCCAGCATGCCGGTCTTGATGGCGGCGTGGCTGCCCTTGATGCGGCTCATGTTGAGGAAGCCGGCGTCGCAGCCGATCAGTGCGCCACCGCGGAAAGTCAGCTTGGGCAGCGACTGCAGGCCGCCGGCCGTAATGGCGCGCGCGCCATAGGAAATGCGCTTGGCGCCTTCGAAGAAAGTACGGATGGCGGGATGGGTCTTGAAGCGCTGGAATTCCTCGTACGGCGAGATATAGGGATTTTCATACGCGAGGCCGACCACGTAGCCGACCGCCACCTGGTTGTTTTCCAGGTGATACAGGAAGGAACCGCTGTACTGGTTCATCATCGGCCAGCCGGTGGTATGAAT
>JAFANH010000004.1 GCA_019232795.1 Burkholderiaceae bacterium | reverse complement strand
TATAAACGGCGCAACACTTAGCCGCCACGCGGTTTTTTGCCGTAAAAACCCGTTTCGCCCTCAGGCCGCGTCTTGAAACGCTTGTGCGCCCAGAAGTATTCGGACGGATTTTCCAGTACACGCTGCTCGATCACTTCATTCATGCGGCGCGTCGCTGCCGTGATATCTGGGCCGGGGTAATCCTCCCAAGGCTTGTAAAAGCGCACCGTCCAGCCGCGGTAGTTGGGCTTATAGGTCGCAATTACCACCACGACTTTGGCGCCGGTGACGCCGGCCAGCCGCGCCGGCGCGGTCAGCGTGGCAGCAGGAATGCCGAAGAAGGGTACGAATTCGGCATCCTTGCGGCCGAAATCCATGTCGGGCAGCATGAAGAAGGGCAAGCCATCGCGCATGGCGCGGATCACGGGCTTGATGCCGTCAGCACGGGCGAACAGCTTGACCGGCAGGAAGCGGCTGCGGCCCTTCAACAGCGCTTCGTCGAACACCTTGTTTTGCTGGCGCGTGTACATCGAGCACGAAGGGATCTTCAGCTTCAGCACGATCGATACGCCCGCTACGTCGAGGCAGACGAAGTGCGGGCACAGCATGATGGTTGGGCCATCGGTCAAGACGGTGAGCGGCATTTCCGACTCGATCTCGATCAGGCGCGAAAGCCGTTCGCGCGAGCCCCACCACAGCACGCCGCGCTCAAGGATGCTGCGCGCATAGGCCTGGAAATGCTGCCGCGCCAGTTTCTTGCGCTCGGCTTCCGGCAGTTGCGGCATGCACAGGGCGAGGTTGATCAGGGCGATGCGGCGGCGCGAGCGCAGCAGCACAAACAGCAAGGCGCCGGTCGCCTCGCCGATGCGGCCCAGTATCGGCAGTGGCAGCCAGTGCAACAGCCACATGAAGGCTAGTACGAGTCTCATGCGGCTTACTCCGTTTCGCCTGGGCGCGGTGCCGCGCCGGCCGGCTTCTTGTAGCGGTTATAGCTCCAGAAGTATTGCGCCGGGCAAGCCGTGATCAGGCGCTCCATTTCGCGGTTGACTGCGGTGGCTTGCTGTTCCGGCGTGCCTTCCAGCTTTTCCTCGAATGGCACGAAGCGCAACTTGAAGCCGCGGCCCCAGCGCAGGCGCTCGGCATAGGACAACAGCATGCGCGCCCCCGTCATCTGGTGCATCTTGGCCGGCAGCGTCATGGTATAGGCCGGCTTGCCATAAAAGTCGGCCCACACGCCTTCGCCTTCCTGCGGCACTTGATCCGGCAAGAGGCCGATGGAGCGCCCACTCTTCAGGGTCTTCAAGAGCGTGCGCACGCCCGATAGGTTGGCCGGGGCCAGCAGCAGCTGGCCGCGCCCGCGCGCGGTTTCCATCAAGGGGCGCAAGACTTCCTTGCGCGGCGGACGGTATAGCGCTGTCAGTGAAATCCGTTGCGAGATGGCCAAGGCCAGGATTTCGAAGCAACCGAGGTGCGGTGTCAGGAACAGGATGCTTTGGCCGGCAGCCAGCGTTTCGTCGACGATTTCCCAGTTTTCCATTTCGGCCTTGGCCAGCACGCGCTCGATTGGGGCGCACCAGACGAAGGGCAATTCCAGCGCGCCTTTGCCCGCTTCCGACACCGCTGCAGCGAGGTGGCCGCTATAACCGGCCAGCGCCAGGTTTTCTTTCATGCGCTTGCGATAATCGGCCGATCCAAGATAGACCAGCCAGCCCAGCACGACGCCCGCCGCGTGCATCAAGGGCAGCGGCAGGAAGGATAACAGGCGGAATAGACGAATTAACATTAGGGCACCTCTAAATATCTACTGCGCAGGCCAATATCGGTCCTGCGATGCTCACCGTACCTTCGTACGGTTGCGCTTCTCGGACCGACCTTGACCTGCTCGCTACGATTTTTAGAGGTGCCCATTAGTAATTTTATAGACAAATCGGCTAGATCATTTCCCGATTTTGCCGATTTTTAGCAAACGGCGTAAAATAACACGGTCTTTCCGCCGAGTTAACAGACAACTTGCGAGGCGGCCTATAAATTTCGCTAAAGCGTCGCAGGCTCAGAGTGCTGGCCGCGACTAGGTCACTTTTGATAGGAGCTTGCAGCAATGACCCAGGAATACCTGTTTACCTCGGAATCCGTATCCGAAGGCCATCCCGACAAGGTGGCCGACCAGATTTCCGATTCCATCCTCGACGCCATCCTCGAACAAGACCCCAAGGCGCGTGTTGCCGCGGAAACGCTGTGCAACACCGGCTTGGTTGTTCTGGCCGGTGAAATCACCACCACGGCCAACGTCGACTATATCCACGTCGCGCGCGACGCCATCAAGCGCATCGGCTACGACAATGCCGATTTCGGCATCGACTACAAGAGCTGCGCCGTCATGGTCTGCTACGACAAGCAGTCGCCCGATATCGCCCAAGGCGTCGATGAAGGCAAGGGCATAGACCTCGATCAGGGTGCAGGCGACCAGGGCCTGATGTTCGGCTACGCCTGTGACGAAACGCCGGAACTGATGCCGGCGCCGATTTATTATGCGCACCGCATCGTCGAGCGCCAGTCGCAATTGCGCAAGGACGGCCGCCTGCCCTGGCTGCGCCCTGACGCCAAATCGCAAGTGACCATGCGCTACGTCGATGGCAAGCCGGTGGCGATCGACACCATCGTGCTGTCGACCCAGCACGCACCGGAGATGACGCACAAAGCAATCGAAGAAGCGGCGATCGAAATGATCATTCGCCCTGCCGTGCCGCGCGAATGGCTCAAGGACACGCGTTTCCTGGTCAACCCGACCGGGCGTTTCGTGATCGGCGGTCCGCAGGGGGATTGCGGCCTGACCGGACGCAAGATCATCGTCGACACCTATGGCGGCGCCTGCCCGCATGGCGGCGGCGCGTTCTCGGGCAAGGATCCGTCCAAGGTCGACCGTTCGGCGGCCTATGCGGCACGTTATGTAGCCAAGAACATCGTGGCGGCCGGATTGGCGCGCCAATGCCAGATTCAGGTCAGCTACGCAATCGGCGTGGCCAAGCCGATTAACATCACAATCTATACGGAAGGCACGGGCGTGATTTCCGACGAGAAGATCACCCAGCTCGTGCACGAGCATTTCGATTTGCGCCCCAAGGGTATTGTGCAAATGCTCGACCTGCTCAATCCGATTTATTCGAAATCGGCGGCTTATGGCCATTTCGGCCGCGACGAACCCGAATTCACCTGGGAACGCACCGACAAGGCTGCTCTCCTGCGGGCGGAGGCGGGACTCTAAACGGATTGATACACTCGGCGGAATGGCGAATGAGGCGGTGGCAGTGCGGAATGTGAAACGATTGCGGTGCTTGCGAAAAGCAATGGCCGCGATATTTGCCGGCTTTGGAATTCTGGTCGCCAGCCCCTCCGCCTTTGCCGCTGCCACGCCGGTCAACGACTGGTGCAAACGCATCGCCAATCGCCTGCCCGGTGTTTCGACCAGCAGTTGCCTGCGCGAGGGATTGGCGCCAAGCGGTGGCAAGTCCTTGCAGGGTTTTCCCATTCTGACGCATCGCTTTGTGCCCACTGGCCGAGATGGCCGCGCGGTACGCATCATGCTGTTGGGCGGCATCCATGGCGACGAACTGACCGCGTCGGCCATCGTCTTGCAATGGATGCAATGGATGCAGAGTGCACCGGCGCAGCAGTTTTACTGGGACGTGATGCCGCTCGTGAATCCGGACGGCATGCTGGCTGCCAAGCCCAAGCGCGTCAATGCGCATGGTGTCGATCTGAACCGTAATTTTCCTACGCCCGGCTGGCAGCAAGATGCGCCGCGCTACTGGGCCAAGCAGACCGGCAGCGATCCGCGCCGTTTTCCCGGCACCGCACCGTTGTCGGAGCCGGAGACGCGCTGGATCAATGAGGAAATGGAGCGTTTCAAACCGCAGGTGATCATTTCCGTGCATGCGCCTTTCGGCGTGCTCGATTTCGATGGGCCGGCGCCCAAGCCGCACCAATTCGGCCGGCTGCTCTTCAATCCGGTCGGCGTCTATCCCGGCTCGCTCGGTAACTATAGCGGTGTGCACAAGAACGTTCCCGTTATTACCATCGAGTTGCCGAATGCGCGCACCATGCCTTCGGACGCCGAAGTCAGACGCATCTGGCAAGACATGTTGAGCTGGATTCAGCGCAACGTGCCGAAGCAGGAAATCACGACCGCCGCCGCACAGGAGTTCGGCGTGCCGCATTCGTCTGAAAATGTTGGCGCGGCAACGCGTTGAATCCGGCCCATAGCACGTCTGCCTACGGTATAATCTTCAATCCAAGGAGCGTTGCACCACAGTAATTCACTGTGCCAGGCTTGGACAGAAATACCCTGCAACTGCGCTCACGTTACTTTTTTTCTTACGAAAGGAGGGCGTGATGAACGCCGCAGTGATGAATACCTCCCCCGCCAAAGACTATCTCGTTGCCGACCTCGGCTTGGCCGAATGGGGCCGCAAGGAAATCAAGATCGCCGAAACCGAAATGCCGGGTTTGATGGCAATTCGTGAAGAGTTCGCTGCCTCCCAGCCGCTCAAGGGGGCACGTATCACCGGGTCGCTGCATATGACCATCCAGACCGCCGTGCTGATTCAGACGCTGGAAGCGCTGGGCGCCAAGGTGCGCTGGGCATCGTGCAACATCTACTCCACCCAGGATCACGCCGCCGCCGCGATTGCCGATGCGGGCACGCCGGTGTTCGCCGTCAAAGGCGAAACGCTGGACGACTACTGGGAATATACGCATCGCATCTTCGAATGGCCGGACACGGCAGAGGGCGCACAGTATTCGAACATGATTCTCGACGACGGCGGCGACGCCACGCTGTTGCTGCACCTCGGCACGCGCGCCGAGAAAGATCCGTCCGTCTTGAACAACCCCGGTTCGGAAGAAGAAATCTGCCTGTTCAATTCGATCAAGCGTCACCTGGCAAGCCAACCGACCTGGTATTCGACGCGCCTGGCACAGATCAAGGGCGTGACCGAAGAAACCACCACCGGCGTACACCGCCTGTACCAGATGCACAAGGAAGGCAAGCTGGCCTTCCCCGCCATCAACGTCAACGACTCGGTGACGAAATCGAAATTCGACAACTTGTACGGCTGTCGCGAATCGCTGGTGGACGGCATCAAGCGCGCCACCGATGTCATGGTGGCCGGCAAGGTCGCCGTCATCGCCGGCTACGGCGATGTGGGCAAGGGTTCGGCCCAGGCGATGCGTGCCCTGTCGGCCCAGGTATGGGTTACCGAGATCGACCCTATCTGCGCCTTGCAGGCCGCGATGGAAGGCTATCGCGTGGTGACCATGGAGTATGCCGCCGCGCACGGCGACATCTTCGTGACCTGCACCGGCAACTACCACGTGATCACGCACGAGCACATGGCGAAGATGAAAGACCAGGCCATCGTCTGCAACATCGGCCACTTCGACAATGAAATCGACGTCGCTTCGCTGCGCAAGTACCAGTGGGAAAACATCAAGCCGCAGGTCGATCACATCATCTTCCCGGACGGCAAGCGCATTATCCTGCTGGCCGAAGGCCGCCTGGTCAACCTCGGTTGCGGCACCGGCCATCCGTCCTATGTGATGAGCTCGTCGTTTGCGAACCAGACCATTGCCCAGATCGAATTGTTCATGCACACCGCCAAGTACCCGGTCGGCGTGTACACCCTGCCCAAGCATCTCGACGAAAAAGTGGCGCGTCTGCAGTTGAAGAAACTCAATGCGCAACTGACCGAGCTGACCACGGAGCAGGCGAGCTATATCGGCGTCAGCAAGGCCGGACCTTACAAGCCCGATCACTATCGCTATTAGGCTGTTTCAAATGCGCCGCCTTCCCGGGAAGGCGGCGTGTCGAACAAAATATAGGGAGCGTCCATGCGTTTGCTGTTGACCTGGCTGATCAACGCCGTTGCCTTGTGTGCGGTGCCTTACCTCATGGATTCGGTGCATGTCGACAGTTTCGGCACGGCACTGGTGGCGGCGCTGATCCTCGGCCTGGTCAATACGCTGATCCGGCCCATCCTGATCTTGCTGACGCTGCCGGTGACGGTGTTGACCCTTGGCCTGTTCATTTTCGTGGTCAACGGTTTGCTGTTCTGGTTTGTTGCCAGCTTCGTCAAGGGCTTTTACGTGGCCGGCTTCATGTCGGCAATGGGCGGCGCGATCCTGTACAGCATCGTTTCATGGGCGCTATCCACGTTGATTCTGGACAAAGAAAAATGACGCAAGCAGAACAAGGTAATTTCAGCATAGAATTTTTTCCGCCCAAAACTCCCGAGGGCGCAGAGAAATTGCGCGTTGTGCGCGCCAAGCTGGCCGAACTGCGGCCCAAGTATTTTTCGGTGACCTTTGGCGCCGGCGGTTCGACGCAACAGGGCACGCTGGAGACGGTGCTGGAGATTCGCGCGGCAGGACTCGAGGCTGCGCCGCATATCTCTTGCATGGGCAGTTCGCGTGAACGTCTGCGCACCATCCTGAACGAGTACAAGGCGCACGGCATCAAGCGCATCGTCGCCTTGCGCGGCGACCTGCCCAGCGGTTACGGCGCTGGTTCTTCCAGCGACGAACTGCGCTATGCCAATGAATTGGTGGAATTCATCCGCGCCGAAACCGGCGACTGGTTCCGCATCGAGGTGGCGGCCTATCCGGAAATGCATCCGCAAGCGAAATCGCCACAGGATGACTTGAAACGCTTTGCCAGCAAGATCAAGGCCGGCGCCAATGCAGCCATCACGCAGTATTTCTACAACGCCGACGCCTATTTCCGCTTTGTCGACGATGCCGCCAAGCTCGGTGTGACGGCACCTATTGTCGCAGGCATCATGCCGATCACGAACTACTCGCAACTGATGCGCTTCTCCGATATGTGCGGGGCGGAGATTCCGCGCTGGGTGCGCACCAAGCTCGCCAGCTTCGGCGACGACAGCGAAGCAATCCGCGCCTTCGGTCTCGACGTCGTGACCGGCCTGTGCGAGCGCCTGCTGGCAGGCGGCGCTCCGGGCTTGCATTTCTATACCTTGAATCAGGCCGTTGCCACGACGGCAATCTGGAAGCGTTTGAATCTCACCGTATAGAGTCTGAGTGATTCAGCAATCTTGTTCGCCGGACAGGATTGCTGTTTCGGTAATGACCGCATCGAGCGCAATGTCGTGGCCGGCGGCGTCGAAGCGCGCCTCGCCACACGTGTAGGCGATGCCTATGGCGAGCGGTCGTGGCGAGGCCGCCAGCGTGCGGTCGTAGAACCCGCCGCCGTAGCCGAGACGATAACGTCCATCATTGAATCCCACGCAAGGAACCAGCACGGCTTCCGGTTCGAGTGGAATATGCGGCGGCAGCGGCTCCGGCACTTTCATCGCGCCTGGCGCCAGTACGTCGCCCGGTGTCCATGCCGCAAAGCGCAGTGGAGCATCTCGTTCGACGACGGGCAAGGCCAGCCTGACGCCGCTGCTTGCCAATTCGGCATAGGTCGGCAGCAAATCGGCCTCGCCACGAATCGGCCAATACACCCCGAGCGTACGAACCGGATGTCGTTGCCACCATGCGAGCAATCGCGCGCCGATGGCGGCATCGTAGTGCGCGCGCAGTTCGGGTGCGATGGCTTGGCGTTTCGCCAATAATGCGCGTCGTAATTCTTGTTTCATGGCATGTTCTGTCGAGGGGACACATGCTATTCTACAGACTGTGCTGTGTGGTTTAGAGAGCTTGGATTAGCGGTATGAAGTACAAGAACAAATGGCTGGCCATATTGATGTTGGCGCTTGCATCGGCTGCGCCGTGGGCGCAGGCGGCGCATGCCAGGAAAAATGCTGTCGTGGCAATGACCGACGACGAGACATTTGTCGCATTGCGCGAAGCATCCCGCGACGACGATGCGGACAAAGCAGAACGCCTGGCCGCGCGCCTGGGCAGTTACGCCATCCCGTCTTACGTCGAATACTATCGCTTGCGCCCCCAATTGTTCGACGTGCCGGCAAGCGAGATACGCGATTTTCTCACCCGCTATGACGGCAGCGCCATAGCCGACCGTCTGCGCAACGACTGGCTGCTGGTGCTCGGCTTTTCCCAGGACTGGAAGAATTTCGACGAGCAGTATGCGCAATTCGTGCAGAACGATGATCGCCAGGTGAAGTGCTATGCCTTGCTGTCGCAAGTGGCGAAAGGGCAGAACGTTGCTCCCGCCGCGCGTCAATTGCTGACTGCGCCCAAGGAGTACGGGGAAGCCTGCCCTGCGCTGATCAAGACGCTGATGCAGAACGGCCAGTTCAATCAAGACGACCTTGATATGCAAGTCCGCCTGGCCGCCGAATCGGTGCCGTCAAACGTGGTCAGACGTATCGCCGCCGCCGGTGGCACGC
Organism: Burkholderiaceae bacterium; assembly: GCA_019232795.1. Lineage (GTDB taxonomy): Bacteria > Pseudomonadota > Gammaproteobacteria > Burkholderiales > Burkholderiaceae_D > PKWO01. The sequence continues at coordinate 10,438 of JAFANH010000004.1, read as the reverse complement.
CGGACGAGCTTCTGGAGAAGGCGGTCGACAAGCCGGCCTATGTGCTCAAGCGCGGAGCGGGCAAGACGCATGAGCGCCGTCAGGTATTCATCATCGCGCTCGGCCGCGTCGCCAAGGCCGACGTCGATACCGCGGTCGATGCCTTGAACGAGGCTGCCAAGCACTTGAATGCCGGCGAGCAGGCCCAAGCCTGGGCAGAGATTGCCTTGGCGGCGTCGTTCAAGCTCGATCCCGAAGTGCTCGACTATTGGCATAAGTCGGAAGGCGCCGCGCTTTCCCTGAACGAGCACCAGTGGAAAGCGCGCTCGGCCCTGCGCGCCGGCGATTGGCAAGCGGTGGCGCGCAATATCGACGCCATGCCCGAGAAGTTGCGCAGTGATCCAACCTGGATTTATTGGCTGGGACGTGCCGAGAAAGCCACCGGTCGTGAAGCCGAGGCACAGCAGCAATTCCTGAGCATCGCCAATCAAACCAGCTTTTACGGACAATTGGCGTGGGAGGAGCTGGGCCGCAAGATCGCTGTGCCGCCGCGGCCGCAGCCTTTGAGCGAAGCCGAGATTGCTTCGATGGCAGACAACGCAGGTTTCCGCCGTGCGCTCAAATTGCTGGACCTGAACTTGCGCCTGGAAGGTTATCGCGAATGGAACTGGGAGTTGCGCAACATGAGTGAGCGTCAGCAATTGGCGGCCGCCGAGTTCGCGCGTCGCAGCAACGTGCTGGACCGCATGGTCAGCACTTCGGAACATACGCGCAACGAGATCGACTTCAGTCAACGCTACCCGACGCCGTATGACGAACTCGTCCATCCTGCAACGGGCAATCTGGGGCTGGATCGCGCCTGGGTTTACGGCCTGGTGCGCCAGGAATCGCGTTTCATCCTCAATGCACGTTCCTATGTAGGGGCGCAGGGCTTCATGCAGATCATGCCGGGTACAGCCAAATATGTGGCGCGCAAGATAGGCATGGAGGGATATTCAGCAGGCAAGGCCGGCGAAATCGATACCAATATTGCGCTGGGGACGAATTACCTGAATCTGATCCTGAACGATCTCGACGGCTCGCAAGTGCTGGCGACCGCGGCTTACAACGCCGGCCCGGGCCGGCCACGCAACTGGCGTGCCAGCCTGGCTGGTCCGGTGGAGGGCGCGATCTTTACGGAATCCATCCCCTTCAACGAGACACGCGAATATGTGCGCAACGTGTTGGCGAATGCAACCTGCTATGCCGCCATATTCGAGAACAAACCGCAGTCATTGAAGGCAAGGTTGGGTATCATTGCACCCAAAGGATATGTAGTTAACGAGTTACCATAAGGGAACCTCTATAAATCTACTACGCGGCGGATGGCCGCCCCACCCAATCACGGGGCTGCGATGCTCGCTGTACAGTTCGTACAGCTGCGCTTCTTAGCCCGAGCTTGGGCGGGGCGGCCATCCGCCGCTCGCTACGATTTCTAGAGGTCCCTATAAGTTGAGTCGACAGACATGCAGACTACGGAACTGGATCCCGCCTTGTCGCAAGCCTTGGGTGACGCCCAAAGGGCGGGGCTGAAACTGGTGATCGGCAACAAGAATTATTCGACCTGGTCGATGCGGGCCTGGGTAGCCATGACGGCTTTCAATATTCCCTTCGAGGAAGTCAATATTTCCTTGAAACAGCCCGAGACTTCCTCGCAGATCTTGCAGTATTCGACGTCAGGTCGGGTGCCGGTGCTGGTTGCCGGTGAGACTGTGGTGTGGGATTCGCTGGCGATTTGCGAATACCTGGCCGAGCAATTCCCCGAAAAGAATATGTGGCCGCAAGATGTCGACGACCGCGCCATGGCGCGCAGCATATGCGCCGAGATGCATTCCGGTTTTGGCGCGTTGCGCTCCGCGATGTGGATGAATATCCGCGCCAGCTTTCCCGGCAAAGGGCGCACGCCGGAAGCGCAGGCCGACATCGGGCGCATCGGCGAAATCTGGGAAGATTGCCTGGCTAAGTCGGGGCCGCATGACTTCCTGTTCGGCGATTTCACGATTGCCGACGCATATTTTGCGCCGGTGGTGATGCGCTTTCGCACTTACGCCGTGTCGCTGGCACCGGTCTTGCAGAGCTATGTCGACCGCGTCGCCGCTCATCCGGCGGTAGAAAAATGGATCGCGGGAGCGTTGCGCGAGACGGCCCGCTTGCCGGCGCTCGACGTCTATCCTGAGTAGCAGCTTGATTCGAGCATGAGAATCTACACGGTAGGCGGTGCAGTGCGTGATGCCTTGCTCGGCCTGCCCGTGCAGGACCGCGACTACGTGGTGGTCGGCGCCACGCCCGAGCATATGCTTGCGGCGGGCTATACCCCGGTCGGCAAGGATTTTCCGGTATTCCTGCATCCGCGCACGCATGAGGAATATGCGCTGGCGCGCACCGAGCGCAAGACCGCGCCCGGCTACAGGGGCTTCGTGTTCCATACGGCGGCCGACGTCACGCTGGAAGAGGATCTGGCGCGGCGCGATCTGACCATCAATGCGATTGCCCAAGCCGACGACGGCATGCTGATCGATCCCTTCAACGGGCGCGGCGACCTCGCGGCACGGGTGTTCCGTCACGTATCGCCGGCTTTTGCCGAAGACCCGGTGCGCATCCTGCGCGTGGCGCGCTTTGCCGCACGTTTTTCCGGCTTCACGGTGGCGCCGGAAACCAATGACTTGATGCGGCAGATGGTGCAGGCAGGCGAAGTCGACGCCTTGGTGCCGGAACGCGTATGGCAGGAATTGGCGCGCGGACTGATGGAAAGCAAGCCGTCGCGCATGTTCGAAGTCTTGCGTACCTGCGGCGCATTGCAACGCATCTTGCCTGAACTCGATGCACTGTGGGGCGTGCCGCAACCCGAGCAGTATCACCCCGAAATCGATACCGGCGTGCACGTGATGCTGGTGGTCGACTATGCCGCGCGTCAAGGGCATGAGCTGCCCGTGCGTTTTGCCGCGCTCATGCATGATCTCGGCAAGGGGGCCACGCCGGCCGCCATGTGGCCGCGCCACCACGGCCATGAGGCGCTCGGCGCCAGGCTGGTGGAGAGCGTGTGCGAGCGCCTGAAAGTTCCCGTCGATTGCCGCGACCTGGCACTGATGACCGCGCGCGAGCACGGCAACGTGGCGCGCGCGCTGGAGATGCGGGCGGCGACCATCGTCACGCTGTTCGAGCGTTGCGATGCCTTCCGCCGGCCGCAACGCTTTGTCGACATGCTCAAGGCTTCGGCTTGCGATCATTTCGGCCGCAAGGACTTTGAACAAGTGCCGTTTCCGCAAGAGGCCTATATGCAGGTTGCGTTGGGTGCTGCGCAAGCCGTTGATGCCGGCAGCATCGCACGCCAGTTCCAGCATCAGCCGAAAAACATCCCGGTTGCCATCCATGCGGCGCGCGTCGATGCGGTGCAGCAAACCAAACAGTCTTAACAAGCTTCTCTGCCTGCGTGAAAGTTCTCCCGAGACGGTTTTTACCGGCAAAAGGCAGCGTAATTCCCATTTTTGCTGGCTTCAGCGCTTAAAAGCCGTCAATAAAATATCAAAAAATCATTAATTCAAGACAAGTTGTGGGAAATTCCCCTTAAAGCCTGGTCATATTCCTTGAAAACCCCAGGAAATTCCTAGAATACGTGGCATTCATCGCCTACAATGTATTGGTGCGCCGCACAATAAGTTTGAATGGGGGAAGGCGTGAATCCGAAACAACCGCTACCCGGCATGCCTGGGGGAGACAGTGTGCAAGTGGCTGCGCCGCAGAGGTTCGCTGTGCGCGTCAAGGAAGTGCCGGAACGCGACCGGCGCCGTTTGCTCATGCATTTTCTCGCACTGGGCGAGAGCGATCGCCTGTTGCGCTTCGGGTCGGTGGTGCCCGACGAATTCATTACCCGTTACGTGCAACATCTCGATTTTGGGCGCGACACGGTGTTCGGCGTGTATGACGTGAACCTGCGCCTGGTTGCTGTCGGCCACCTGGCCTTTGCGCCGCGCGAAGCTTTGCCGGTATTGAGCGACACCACGGTCAAGGAGCGTATAGCCGAGTTCGGCGTTTCGGTATCGGAATCCGCACGCGGCATGGGGGTGGGCACCAAGCTGTTCGAACGCGCGGCCATGCATTGCCGCAACGCCGACGTCGATACGCTCTATATGCACTGTCTCGCCTCGAACCAGGCAATGATGCATATCGCCAGGAAAGCCGGCATGGAAATCCGGCGCGATCACGGTGACGCCGATTCCTACCTGCGTTTGCTGCCGGCCAGCCCTGCCAGCGTGCTGCAGGAAGCGGTCGAAGAGCAGGTCGCCAGTCTCGACTACACCATCAAGGCCAATGCCAAGGCGGCGGTGAAAATTTTTAATAGCATCACCGGCTACAAGCATTGACGCTGCCTAAAGCGGCAATGCGGTGGTATCTTTCACACGCTGCAAGGCAAAGCTCGATTTGACGTCGAGCACCGCCGGGTGGCGTAGCAGCGTCTCCATCATGAAGCGCGAAAAATGTTCCATGTCTTCGACATGGACGCGCAGCAGATAATCCATTTCCCCGGTCATGGCGTAGCAGGCCACCACTTCGGGCCAATGCTCCACCGAAGCGGCAAAGTCGGCGCGCGGCGAACGCTGCGCCGAAGGCGCGGGCAGCGGAGAGTCGTTGTGTTTCTCCAAGCGCACGTTGACGTAGGCCAGCAAGCCGAGGCCTATCTTGTCGGGGTCCAGCAACGCGACATATTGGCGGATTACACCGGCTTCTTCCAACTGTTTGATCCTGCGCAGGCAAGGCGATGGCGAGAGGCTGACCCGCTCGGCTACCTCCTGATTCGACAAACGGCCATCCGCTTGCAGAATGGCGAGGATTTTGCGGTCGGTCTTATCCAAATGGGATTTGGCCATGATCAATCAAAATATTATTAAATTAAGCAATATTATTGCGCAAAACAATAGTTGTGCGCCATTAATTGAAATTTAATGCTCTGGCGATAGTCTTATACTAGCGGCATCTAAATTGAGGAGACTGGCATGCAATTTGAACCCTGGGACAACCCGATGGGGACCGACGGCTTCGAGTTTATCGAGTACGCCGCACCCGACCCCGCAGCTTTGGGCGCCTTGTTCGAGCAAATGGGTTTTGTCGCGATTGCGCATCATCGCCATAAGGACGTCACGCTGTATCGCCAGGGTGAAATCAACTTCATCATCAATGCCGAACAGGATTCCTTTGCGCAGCGTTTCGCGCGCCAGCATGGCCCGTCCATCTGCGCGATTGCCTTGCGCGTCGACGATGCCGCTTATGCCTACAAGCGCGCGCTCGAGCTGGGTGCCTGGGGTTTCGACAATAAGACCGGCCCGATGGAATTGAACATTCCCGCCATCAAGGGCATCGGCGATTCGCTGATTTATTTCGTTGACCGCTGGCGCGGCAAGCATGGCGCCAACCCTGGTGCGATCGGCAATATCAGCATCTATGACGTCGACTTCGTCGCCATCCCAGGCGCCGAGGCGAACCCGGTCGGCAACGGTTTGACCTATATCGACCACCTGACTCACAATGTCCATCGCGGCCGCATGAAGGAGTGGGCCGAGTTTTACGAGAACCTGTTCAATTTCCGCGAGATCCGCTACTTCGACATCGAAGGCAAGCTGACCGGCCTGAAGTCCAAGGCCATGACTTCGCCTTGCGGCAAGATCCGCATCCCGATCAACGAATCGTCGGACGACAAGTCGCAGATCGCCGAGTATCTCGACCTGTATAACGGCGAAGGCATCCAGCACATTGCGCTCGGCACAGACGATATCTATGCCACGGTCGAAGGCATGAAGAAGCGCGAAGTGGTGTTCCAGGACACCATTGACACCTATTACGACCTGGTCGACAAGCGCCTGCCGGCCCATGGCGAAAAGCTCGAGGATCTGCGCCGCCTGCGCATTCTGCTCGACGGCAACAGCAATGCCGAGCATCGCGAATTGCTGCTGCAGATTTTCACGCAAACCGTGATCGGCCCGATCTTCTTCGAAATCATCCAGCGCAAGGGCGACCAGGGCTTCGGCGAAGGCAATTTCCGCGCTCTGTTCGAATCCATCGAGCTTGACCAGATCAAGCGCGGCGTGTTGAAAGATGAGCGGAAGGACGAGCGCGCCCGCGCCTGAGCGACAGGACGATAAGAGATGGAAACGGCTGCATATACTGTCGATCGCGAAGAATTTTTCCGGACCCTCGTGGAGAAGTCGGACAGCGGAGCCCTGCGCGGCGACTATAGCAAGGCCGATGCGCAATACGTGGTCGAACAGGAATGGCATGCCTATACGCCCGAGCAGCACGCGCTATGGCGCCGTCTGTACGAACGCCAAGCAAGGCTGGTGCCGGGGCGAGCCTGTCAGGAATTCATCACCAGCCTGGCCACGCTGGATGCAGCCGACGGCATTCCGCAATTCGAGCGCACCTCGGACGCCCTGGAGAAAGCCACGGGCTGGCGTCTGGTGGCGGTGCCGGGCTTGGTGCCTGACCATACTTTTTTCGAGCATCTGGCGGCGCGCCGCTTCCCGGTGACTGTCTGGCTGCGTGAACCGCACGAGTTTGATTACATCGTCGAACCCGACGTTTTTCACGACTTCTTCGGCCATGTGCCGTTGCTGTTCAATCCCATCGTTGCCGATCATTTGCAGCAGTATGGCTTGGGCGGGCTGAAGGCGCTCAAGCTGGGCGGCCTGAAAAATCTGGCGCGCCTGTATTGGTACACGATCGAATTCGGCCTCATTCAAAGCCCGCAGGGCCTGCGCGCCTACGGCGCCGGTATCCTGTCTTCGGGTGGCGAAATCGAATATTGCCTGACCAGCCAGAATCCGCGCCGCATTGCCTTCGATGCCGAGCGCGTGATGCGTACGCTATACAAGATCGATTCCTACCAGGAAACCTATTTTGTTATCCGCGACTTCCAGCAATTGTTCGACGAAACTGCACCGGACTTCACGCCGTTGTATTCCCGGCTAAGCCATGAGGAGGGCCTGCCGGCCAATACCCTGCTGCCGGGTGAAGTAAATATCGCTACAGATCAATAAGCCAAAAAAAACGGATTCCATATGAAATGGAATCCGCAACTGGCACTGAGGTGATTCATCAAGCGCAGGGCAAATCGAGGGAGTCGACAGCGTGGCCTTGCGCCACGGGCAGCCCTGACTTGATGCTTCCATTTAACTGCAGTTCGCGGCCTGGATAAACGGCATTTACGCCTTGTTACATAAGCCACATAATTGTTAACAACTACGCTTTAAAGCAATAGCCGCAGCTTATTTTGTCACGATGGCAAATGTGCCCGGCGCCTTGTCGATCAGCGAAAAGAATCGCACCAGGTCGATCTTGCTACCGCCGACCTTCATATCGTCGCTCATGAGCGTGTCTTTCACGCCGGCGGTGCCGGTCAGCATCTTCAGCAGAATGCCCTTGGTGACCGTCAGCGTGGCATTGGCATCGGTTGCGGGTGCCGCCTTCTTGAAGTGCAGCACAGCGTTTTCTATCCACAGGACAAAGGATTCGTTAGTGTCGGACAACACCAGGTTGACCTTCAAGTCCTTGCCTTCGGCATCGGGGCCGTTCAGGCTGGCGGCCATGGCTTCCAGGAAGCGTTCGGTTGGCGTGTGGGCCAGCACCTCAAACAGCGTTGCCTTGTTCACGCCCTTGGTGGGCGGGCCGTTGCGCAATTCAGTCGCGGCGGTCAGGTAGCTGTTGCGCCAGGTGGCCGATTCCGCCATATAGCCCATCTGATCGTAAGTGCGCGCCAGCAGTTCCTTGGCCCCCTTGTGGTCGGGCTGGCCGAGCACCACGTGATTCAGCAATTCCGCCGCCCAGCGGTAGTCGCCATCGTCGTAAGCCTTTTGTGCGGCGGCCACGGCCTTGTCGGCGCCGCCCATCAGTTCGAGATAGCGCTTGGCCGATTCCTGCGGCGGCAGCGGGTTCAGGTTGGCCGGGTTGCCGTCATAGGCGCCAAGGTAGAACTGATAGATCGCCTTGACGTTGTGGCGCACGTCGCCATAATAGCCGCGTATGGCAAAGCTGGAAGCCAGCGATTTCGGCAGCTTGACCATGTCGGCAATTTCACGCGGCGTATAACCCTGGTTGATCAGGCGCACGGTCTGGTCGTGCATATATTTGTACACATCGCGCTGCTTGGTCATGAAGTCGACGATGCGGGCATGGCCCCAGATTGGCCAGGTGTGCTGGGCGAAGAACACGTCGGCGTCGCCGGTCTGTGCGATCGCCTGTTGCATGTACTCGGACCAGCGCAGCGAGTCGCGCACCTTGGCGCCGCGAATCGGCAACAGGTTGTGCATGGTTTGCACCATGTTTTCGGCTCCGTCGTAAGCCTTCATGTCGGGGATCGAGAAACTCATCTCGGCCGGAGCTTCGGCGCCCGGCACGTTATGGAACACAAAGCGTACGCCATCGATCGTCGCTTCCTCGGTCTCTTTGGAAATCAATTGGGTCGGCTCCAGGATGCCGATGTTGCCGTAGCCGACTTCCTTGCCCAGGCCGGTATCGACCAGGCCCTTGGGCGAACGTTCCAGGTTCTTGCCGAACTGGTACATCGAGCGGCGCGCCATGGCAGTGCCGACCATGACGTTTTCGCTGGTGGCTTCTTCCAGGAAACCGGAAGGCGCAACGATGGGAACGTGGCGTTCGGCCGCCTCCTTGGCTGGAAGAATGCCCAGTACGCCGCCGAAGTGGTCGGCGTGGCTGTGCGTGAAAATGACGGCCGATACCGGCTTGTCACCCAGGTTCTTGCGGGCAAAGGCAATGGCGGCGGCCGAGGTTTCCTTGCAAGTGAGGGGATCGACCACGATCCAGCCGCTCTTGCCCTCGATCAGCGTCATGTTGGCGATGTCGAAGCCGCGCAACTGGTAAATGCCGTCGGTGACCTTGAACAGGCCGATCTGGGCGTTGAGCACCGCGTGGCGCCATAGGCTGGGATTGACGGTGGCTGGAGCCGGGCCCTGCTCGAACTTGTATTCGTCGAAATCGACCAGTACGCTGCCGTCCTCGGCCAGGATCTTGCCCTCGGGGCGGGCAATGAAGCCGTGCTTGGCGTCCTCGAAGTCTTGCTGATCGTCCAGCTTCAGGCTTTGCGCCATCTCCTGGTTGGCCTTGATCGTGGCTTGGGCGGCGTCGGAAGCTGCGCCGCCGACACCGTTGTTTTTGCTGCAACCGCCGGCCAGCGCCAGTATGGCTGCCAGTATGGCTTTCTCGAAGGTTTTCATAGTCTCCTCCCTGTGGTTTTGGGTACTTGAATGAGTGGATCCCGGCAGGCTAAAGGATGTTGTTTGGGCAGTCCAATGCATTCTGCGCGCAAGGCCGATGCATGCGGCGCATGCCGGGGCGTGCGGGCAGCCAGAGGGATGGGCGTAACGTGTAAAATGCGGGGATAGAGTTGAATCGCCCACAAGGCGGTTCGGTTCGATGCTTCTGTTGCACCCAAAGACACAATTTTTGGCATGGAGACTGAATGAACGCACCCCTGACTTCCGGGCAGCGCCAGCTGCTGGAAAATATTTCCCTGGACGACAAGTACACGCTCGCGAGCGGTCATGCCTTCATGACCGGCATCCAGGCGATGATACGGCTGCCGATGATGCAGCGCCAACGCGACTTGGCGGCCGGCTTGAATACGGCGGGCTTCATTACCGGCTATCGCGGCTCGCCGCTGGGCACGGTGGACCAGACGGCGATGAAGGCGAAGAAGTATCTCGACGCCCATCATGTGAAATTCCATCCGGGGATGAATGAAGACCTGGCCGCCACCAGTGTCTGGGGCACGCAGCAAGTCAACCTGTTTCCCGGTGCGCAATACGACGGCGTGTTTGGCATGTGGTACGGCAAGGGGCCGGGCGTGGACCGCTGCGGCGACGTCTTCAAGCATGCCAACATGGCCGGCACTTCGCGCCACGGCGGTGTATTGGTTATGGCCGGCGACGACCATGCGGCCAAGTCTTCCACCACGGCGCACCAGAGCGAACACATCTTGAAGGCGTGCGGCATTCCGGTGCTCTATCCGTCTTCGGTGCAGGAATATCTCGACTACGGTTTGCATGGCTGGGCCATGAGCCGCTACACCGGTTTGTGGGTATCGATGAAGTGCGTGACCGACCTCGTCGAATCCGGCGCCTCGGTTGACCTTGATCCGAACCGCGTGCAAATCGTCATTCCTACCGATTTCCAATTGCCGCCCGGCGGCTTGAACATCCGCCTGCCCGATACCGTGCTGGACCAGGAAGCGCGCATGAACCATTTCAAATGGTATGCGGCCCTGGCCTATGCGCGCGCAAACAAGCTCAACCAGATCATCTGGGACAGCCCCAAGGCACGCATCGGCATCGCCACGGCCGGCAAGTCCTACATCGACACGCGCCAGGCATTGGCCGATCTCGGCATCGATGAAAACGTAGCGCGCGATATCGGC
>JAFANH010000070.1 GCA_019232795.1 Burkholderiaceae bacterium | reverse complement strand
CAGCAAGTCGGCGGCAAGGGCGGTGGACGTCCGGATATGGCGCAGGCAGGCGGCACCGACCCCAGTGGACTGCCCAAGGCTCTGGATGGTGTGACTGCTTGGGTGACCGAGCGTCTTTGATTCAGCCATGGCCGATCTAGTCTATTGTCCGATCTGCGCGGCCAAACTTGGCGTGAAACAGGAGGCCGGCCGCGAGCGGCTGGCCTGCCCAAGCGGTCATTGGACCCACTGGGACAATCCCTTGCCGGTGCTGGCCGCACTGGTCGAACTCGACGGCAAGATTCTGCTGGCGCGCAACGCGGCCTGGCCGGAGAAGATGTTTGCGTTGATTACCGGTTTCATGGAACGCGGCGAAACTCCCGAACAGGGCGTGGCGCGCGAGTTGAAAGAGGAAACCGGTCTCGATGCCGAAGCGATCGCCCTCATCGGCGTCTACGAATTCATGCGCAAGAACGAGTTGATCGTCGCCTACCATGTCAAAGCGACGGGTGAGGTTCGTCTGTCTGAAGAATTGGTTGAATACCGGCTGGTGGCACCCGAGAAATTGCGGCCTTGGCGCGCCGGTACCGGTTACGCGATGGCTGACTGGATGCGTGCGCGAAACCTACCGGTCGAATTCCTCGAATGGCCTTCAAATTAAAGAGTATGCTGCATTGCATCAAGATTCTGGGTTTGGAGTAGAATCGCCTTTTTGATTCCCCCTTGTTCGATTTTCCTTATCCGGATCATGGAATTCCAGAAAGAACTTGATGCGCGCGGCCTCAATTGTCCGCTGCCTATCCTGAAAACCAAGAAGGCGCTGGCTGAAATGGCCAGCGGGCAAGTATTGCGCGTACTGGCGACCGATCCCGGTTCGGTGCGCGATTTCCAGGCATTTGCCAAGCAGACCGGCAATGAATTGCTGTCGCACACGGCTGAAGGCAAGGAATTTACCTTTCTGATGAAGCGCAAGTAGGAGCAATCACCCAAAGGCGGTGGCAAGCACGCCACAATCGCCCCTGGACGCCTGTCCGGTCGGGATAAGTGTCCTGGCAGTTCCTGCAAAACAGTTGGAATTTTTCTTCTAACTACCCTGTTTTTAGCATTATGTTATTTCGCAAACGCGAAATTCCGATTATGCTCTTTGTCTTGAAAAAGAACGGTCGTGCTAAATTATGGTGCGCCGCATATTCTCCTTATATTCTCTTTTATAATCGATTCCAGTTTACGTAACGTCAATTCTTCCAATCTGTTCCAAGCAAAGGCAAATTATGAAAGTGTTGGTTCCTGTCAAACGCGTGGTGGACTTCAACGTCAAGGTGCGCGTCAAATCCGACGGTACGGGCGTCGATATCGCCAACGTCAAGATGTCGATGAATCCCTTTGATGAAATCGCTGTCGAGGAAGCGATGCGTCTGAAGGAAGCCGGCAAGGCGACTGAAGTGGTGGCGGTTTCTTGTGGCGTGACGCAGTGCCAGGAAACCCTGCGTACCGCAATGGCGATCGGCGCCGACCGCGGCATCCTGGTCGAGACTGACGCTGATTTGCAGCCGCTGGCCGTGGCCAAGCTGTTGAAAGCATTGGCCGACAAGGAACAACCGCAATTGATCGTGCTCGGCAAGCAGGCGATCGACGACGACTGCAACCAGACCGGCCAGATGCTGGCTGCCCTGCTCGACTGGCCGCAAGCGACGTTTGCCTCCAAGGTCGTGATCGAAGGCGACAAGGTCAACGTGACGCGCGAAGTGGACGGCGGCCTGGAAACCGTGTCGCTGACGCTGCCGGCCATCGTTACTACCGACTTGCGCCTGAACGAGCCGCGCTATGTGACGCTGCCGAACATCATGAAGGCCAAGAAGAAGCAGCTTGACGTGGTCAAGCCGGCTGACCTCGGTGTCGACGTGACGCCGCGCCTGAAGACCTTGAAAGTGATGGAGCCGCCCAAGCGTTCGGCCGGCATCAAGGTGCCCGACGTGGCGACCCTGGTTGCCAAGCTGCGCAACGAAGCCAAGGTCATCTAAACCATTGAATAGTCTGGCGCGGGTGCCGACGCAAATAAAGCGCGCGCCTGCCGTTTAGACAGCGAATCTAGAAAAAATACTCAGGAAATCATCATGGTCGCATTAGTTATTGCTGAACACGACAACGCAACACTGAAGGGCAGCACGCTCAATACCATTACTGCTGCCAGCCAGTGCGGCGGCGAAGTCCACGTTTTGGTGGCCGGCCACAATTGTGGCGCCGCCGCGCAAGCCGCCGCGCAAGCCGCGGGCGTCACCAAGGTGCTGGTGGCCGACGGCGCGCAATTTGCCGACGGCCTGGCCGAAAACGTCGCTGCCCAGGCGCTGGCTCTGGCCGGCTCCTATTCGCACATCCTGGCGCCTGCTACCGCCTACGGCAAGAATATCTTGCCGCGCGTGGCCGCCAAGCTCGACGTCGGTCAAATTTCCGAAATCACCAAGGTCGATGCGCCAGATACTTTCGAGCGTCCCATCTATGCTGGCAACGCCATCGCCGTCGTGCAATCGACCGACGCCGTGAAAGTCATCACTGTGCGTACCACCGGCTTCGACGCTGCCGCCGGCGGCGGTTCGGCGGCCGTGGAAAACCTTGCAGCCGTGGCCGATTCGGGCAAGTCTTCCTTCGTTTCGCGCGAGCTGGCCAAGTCGGATCGCCCTGAACTGACGGCTGCCAAGGTCATCGTTTCCGGTGGCCGCGGCATGGGTTCGGGTGAAGCATTCAAGGTGCTGGAGCCGCTGGCCGACAAGCTGGGCGCCGCGATGGGCGCCTCGCGTGCCGCAGTCGATGCCGGTTTCGTGCCGAACGACTGGCAAGTCGGCCAGACCGGCAAGATCGTCGCGCCGACGCTGTATATCGCCGTCGGTATCTCCGGCGCGATCCAGCACTTGGCCGGCATGAAGGATTCGAAGACCATCGTTGCCATCAACAAGGACCCGGAAGCGCCGATTTTCTCGGTGGCCGATTATGGCATCGTCGGCGACTTGTTCGAAATCGTGCCGCAGCTCGTTGCCGAACTCGGCTAAAAGAAGTAGATCAAGAAGAAATAGATCAAGACGTGGCCGAGTTGTGTGCCGGCCGTGAATCGAAGCGCGAATCGAGCAAGACTTGATTCGCGCTTTTCCCGTACATGGTGAAGCTCTGCGGTATTACACTAAAAATTAGCACGATCGTTCTATTTTATGTGCTGGTGATACGCAGGCCGTTTGCACCATATTTGGGTCAGAATACGAAACAACCATTTGGAGTCAGTCATGAGTTATGTAGCCCCTGTAAAAGACATGCTGTTCGTGTTGAACGAATTGGCCGGTCTCGCCGAAGTCAACGCCTTGCCCGGTTACGAAGATGCGACGCCGGAAACCGTGGAAGCTGTGCTCGACGAGAGCGCCAAGTTTTGCGGCGAAGTGGTGGCTCCGCTCAACGTGATCGGCGACCGCGAACCGAGTACCTGGGCCGACGGCAAGGTGACGACCACCAAGGGTTTCAAGGAAGCGTTCAAGGCTTTTGGCGAAGGCGGCTGGCAAGGTGTGCAGCACCCGGTCGAATTCGGCGGCCAGGGCTTGCCGAAATTGGTGGCGACGCCATGCGTCGAGATGCTGCATGCGGCCAATTTGTCGTTTGCGCTGTGCCCCATGCTGTCCGACGGCGCGATTGAGGCCTTGATGACGGCCGGCAGCGACGAGCAGAAAAAGCTGTATCTCGAAAATCTGATTTCCGGCAAATGGACAGGCACCATGAACCTGACGGAGCCGCAGGCTGGTTCCGACCTGGCATTGGTGCGCACGCGCGCCGTGCCGAATGGCGATGGCACCTTCAAGATTTTCGGCACCAAGATCTTCATCACCTACGGTGAACACGACATGGCCGAAAATATCGTCCACCTGGTGCTGGCGCGTACGCCGGACGCGCCGGAAGGCGTCAAGGGCATCTCGCTGTTCCTGGTGCCGAAGTTCATGGTCAACGCCGATGGTTCGCTCGGCGCGCGCAACGATGCGCACTGCGTATCGATCGAGCACAAGCTCGGCATCAAGGCCAGCCCGACGGCCGTGCTGCAGTTCGGCGACCATGGCGGCGCCATCGGTACGCTGGTCGGTGAAGAGAATCGCGGCCTTGAATACATGTTCATTATGATGAACGCGGCGCGTTTCGGCGTTGGCATGCAGGGTATTGCCGTAGCCGAGCGTGCCTACCAGAAGGCTGTCCAGTATGCGAAGGAACGCGTGCAGTCACGCGATCTGGCCGGCTCGGCCGGCCCGGTGACCATCGTCCATCACCCCGACGTGCGTCGCATGCTGATGTCCATGCGCGCCCAGGTCGAAGCCGCGCGCGCCTTGTCCTACGTGACAGCGGCGGCTTTTGATGCGGCCCACCAGCACGCCGATGCCGATGTGCGCAAGGCGAACCAGGCCTTCTATGAATACATGGTGCCCATCGTCAAGGGCTGGTCGACCGAAATGTCGCTCGACGTGACGTCAACCGGCGTGCAGGTGCACGGCGGCATGGGTTTCATCGAAGAGACCGGCGCAGCCCAGTACTATCGCGACGCACGCATCCTGACCATTTACGAAGGCACGACCGCAATCCAGGCCAACGACCTGGTCGGCCGCAAGACCGCGCGTGACGGCGGCGCCGTGGCCAAAGCTGTCCTGGCGCAAGTGCGCAAGACCCAGGCCGAACTGGCCTCGGCGGCTTCGCAGGACTTGCAGGCGATCGCCAAGCAGCTGAAGCTCGGTGCGGACGCGCTGGAAGAAGTGGTGACTTATGTCGCCGCCAACATGAAGGGCGACATCAAGGCGGTCTTTGCCGGCAGCGTGCCCTACCTGAAACTGGCCGGTGTCGTGTTGGGCGGCTGGCAGATGGCGCGCGCGGCAGCGATTGCCGAGAGCAAGCTGCAGGCCGGCGGCGACGTCAAGTTCCTGAAGGCGAAGATTGCAACGGCACGTTTCTTTGCCGAGCATGTTCTGGCGCAGGCAAGTGCTTTCCGTACCGCGGCTATCGAAGGAAGTGCCGGCGTGCTGGCTTTGGACGAAGATCAGTTCTGACGATCGGTCTTTTCTCGAAAAAGGCAGCGACGCTTTCGGGCTCGCTGCCATTTTTTTATCCGCTTAGCCGTAGGCGCCACCGGTAAAGAACAGGTCGAAGCTGCGCGACAGCAGGAAGATCACTGCCGACATGCCGACCGCCAGGGTCAGCGCCAGAATCAGGGCCAGCGGCCAGGTTGAAGCTGTTTGGCTGCCCGAGTCGATGTTATAGGTGGCGTCCCATTTGGCGTCCGGAGTCAGACCCAGGACCAGGGCCTCGATCCAGCCGGCCAGCATCGACACGATCAGCGGAGCGGCCAGGAACAGCTTGTAGGGTGATGCGGTATTAGGTGCAAGCAGCAGGGCGGTCAAGGGCAAGGTGGCCAGATGCAGCCAGCCCCAAGTATCGCGCACGCCGCGCAAATAGAAGCGATGCACGCCGGCGGCGCCGAGCAGGGAGGCCAGCAGGGTGGTCAAAGTCTTGTTTTTGTGTGGGGCGGACATGGTGGGTGAAGCCTTGCCGTTTGGCAAAAGAATGGCAAATGTTTGAAAGCGCGGCCATTTTGCCACAGCTAGACTCCAGGGGCATCGAGGCTCGATTGGCGCATCAAATAGCGTTTTGACAATGCCTTTAGCGTTAAAACCTTTTGCGTTAAAAAATTATTAAAATATTCACGCCTTCGGCTAGCTCGGTAGAACCAATGCGGGACTTGCGGAAATAGGTTGGATGGCGCTATAATCTACGGCTTTTTCCAACTTCCAACACTTTTTTGGAAACCTATCATGGTCGTTATTCGTTTATCCCGTGGCGGCGCCAAGAAGCGCCCGTTCTACAACATCGTTGCAACTGACTCGCGCAATCGCCGCGACGGTCGTTTCATCGAGCGCATCGGCTTCTACAACCCGATCGCCGCCGGTGCAGACGAGTCGTTCCGCATCGTGCAAGACCGTTTGACCTACTGGCAAGGCGTTGGCGCTCAATTGTCGCCGGCCGTTGCTCGCCTGGTTAGCGAGTCGAGCAAGAAAGCTGCTGCCTAATTCAGGCAGCCAAGGCTGTTGTTTTGAGTAGTGAGGCCGCGAAGGTGAGTGTCCCTTCGGACTTGGTGTCGGTTGGTTACATATCCGGCGCTTACGGTCTCAATGGCTGGATCAGGATCAGGCCTTATTCGTCCGACGCGGACGCCTTGTTGCATGCTAAGACCTGGTGGCTGGGGCAACCGGAACGGCCGCAGCAGTTGCGCGAAGTCGATTTGCTGCAAGCCAAGAGTCACAGCGGCGACGTGGTGGCGCAGTTGGTGGGTGTGGTCGAGCGCGATGGCGCCGAAGCGCTCAAAGGGTCGACGGTGCAAATCTCGCGTCGTTATTTTCCACCCTTGGCTGATGGTGAGTTCTACTGGGTCGACCTGATCGGCCTGGAAGTGGAAAACCTGCGCGGCGAGCGGCTGGGCCTGGTCCACGACCTGATGGACAATGGCGCGCACCCGATTTTGCGGGTGTTGGGTGCAGCCGGCCAGGAAATGTCGGGACAGCCGGAACAGGAAATGCTGATTCCCTTCGTTGATCACTACGTGAAAACGGTCGATCGCGAGGCGAAAAAGATTGTCGTCGACTGGGAACTAGATTATTAAGCTGAGGAACAACGCGATGCAATTTGATGTAATCACGTTGTTTCCGGAAATGTTTGCCGCCCTGACGCAATCTGGTATCACGCGACGGGCGTTCGAACAAAAGAAATGTGCAGTCTCGTTGTGGAATCCGCGCGATTTCACCAACGATAATTACCGTACCGTGGACGACCGGCCGTATGGCGGCGGGCCCGGCATGGTGATGATGGCGAAGCCGCTTGAGGATGCGATCGATGCGGCCGAGCGGCGCCAGGCAGATCTGGGTCTGACTAAGCCGCGCGTGATTTATATGTCGCCGCAGGGGAAGCCTCTGACGCATGGCCGAGTAATGCAGTTGTCGGCTGAGCCGGGCTTGGTACTGTTGTGCGGACGTTATGAAGCGGTGGACCAGCGCATGCTGGAGCGGCGCGTAGCAGAAGAAATCAGCATAGGCGATTTCGTGCTGTCGGGTGGTGAGTTACCGGCGATGGCCCTGATGGATGCGGTAATCCGGCAATTGCCGGGTGTGTTGAACGACGATGCTTCGGCCGTCGAAGACAGTTTTGTGAGCGGTTTGCTCGATTGTCCGCACTACACGCGGCCGGAAGTGTACGAAGGTGTGCCGGTGCCGCCGGTGCTGTTGAGCGGGAACCACGCCGAGATCGGCAAGTGGCGGCGCGAGCAGGCATTGGAAGCGACCAGGGCGAAGCGGCCGGATTTGATCGAGAAGGCGCGTGCGGAAGGCTTGCTCACGCGTGCCGACGAAAAGTTTTTAAGCAGTTTGCAGTAAGCAGTACTGAGTGGATGTGTAGTTCTCATCCACATTGTTTTAACCCCATCCTCTACCGGGCCATCATGAGAGCGCCGGCACGATGGTAACAGGAGTGAAAAATGGATTTGATCCAGCAACTTGAGCAAGAAGAGATTAACCGTCTCGGCAAAAACATCCCCGAATTTGCTCCGGGTGACACGGTCGTCGTCAACGTCAACGTGGTTGAAGGTACGCGCAAGCGCGCCCAGGCTTACGAAGGCGTGGTCATTGCCCGTCGCAATCGCGGTCTGAACTCGAATTTCATCGTGCGCAAGATTTCGTCCGGTGAAGGCGTGGAGCGTACGTTCCAGCTGTATTCCCCGCTGATCGCTTCGATCGAAGTCAAGCGTCGCGGTGACGTGCGTCGTGCCAAGCTGTACTACCTGCGCGACCGTTCGGGCAAATCGGCACGTATCAAGGAAAAGCTGCCGAACCGCCGTGCCGACAAAGCTGCAGAGTAATCGCGGCATAGTTGCAATGAAAAGGGGCGCCGTCGGTGCCCCTTTTTTTATCCGCCCATGCATTGTTTGAGTTAAGTGACCAAACTACGTTTCGATCCCCAAGTCATTCCGGTTGAATCGCTGGCCGGTGAGGCGGCGGTGCCGATCGATCAGCTGACCGTGCCCGCCTTGCGTGCTCGCTTTGCGACGCCGCCGCTGTGGACGCCGGAGCGTTCCGACGAACATGCGGCGCAAATGCACACGCGGGCGCCGACGCCCGCGGCGGTACTGGTGCCGATCGTGGCCCGCGCACAAGGCCCCACGATCATGCTTACGCAGCGCAGCGAGCATTTGACCGATCACGGCGGGCAGGTGAGTTTTCCCGGCGGGCGTTGCGAAGCAAGCGATGCGTCGGTGATAGAGACTGCCTTGCGTGAAACCGAGGAAGAAGTTGGCTTGAATCGGCGCCATGTGGAAGTGCTGGGAACCCTGCCCGATTACCGTACCGGCACCGGTTATGTGGTGACGCCGGTGGTGGGTATCGTGCAACCGCCGTTCGATACCAAGGCCGACCCTATGGAAGTGGCGGAATTATTTGAGGTGCCCTTGGCCTTCCTGATGGACGGCGCACATCACCAGCGGCGCGGTGCGGAATTTCCGAATGGTGTGCACCGCGTGTTCTATGCGATGCCTTACGATCGCTTTTTCATTTGGGGCGCGACGGCCGGCATGTTGCGCAATTTGTTTCATTTTTTGCGTGCTTGAGCAGGCCGGGCGAGCGAGTCGTTTGATTCTATCTCCGCGCTGCGCTATCGTACGGGTTAGCCGATTTATGAAATGAGTTTAGGATGACTGCATGACTTTTTTCTCCATTCTTTGCGCACTGTTGATCGAACAATTGAAGCCTCTGCGCGCCGGTAACCCGATTTACACCGGCATCCGCGCGTTGGCGACGCGCATGGAGAACTGGTTCAATGCCGGGCAAGCCCGGCACGGGCGCCTGGGCTGGTGGGTGATGATGGCATCGTTGATGGCGCCGACCGCGATCATTTATTGGGTCTGCCGGGAAATCAGTCCGATGGCAGCTTTGGGCTGGAATATCCTCATTGTCTATCTGACGCTGGGCTTGCGTCATTACAGCCACTACTTCACATCGATCCAGTTGGCGCTCAGCGCCGGCGATGAAGCCACGGCGCGCAATCTGCTGGCCGAATGGACCAAGCAGGACACTGCCGCAATGGATGTCAGCGAAATTTCGCGCGTGGCGGTGGAACGTGCCTTGATTACCGTGCACCGCAATGTTTTCGGCGTCTTCTTCTGGTTCCTGATGCCGCTCGGGCCTGCGTGCGCCGTCATGTATCGCGTCGCCGAATACCTGGCGCGGGCCTGGAACGAGCCGGATCATATGAAGAACGAAGCCTTCGGCCGCTTTGCCGAACAGGCCTTTTATTGGATCGATTGGATACCGGTACGACTGACCGCGGTGGCATTTGCCGTGGTGGGCAATTTCGAAGATGCGGTTTATGCCTGGCGGAATTTTGCCGATCGTTGGCCCGACGAGTCTATCGGCATCATCCTTTCCGCCGGCGGCGGCGCCATGGGCGTACGACTGGGAACGCCACTGGTGAATGCTGCCATCACACCAGCCGATGCCAGCGAGCTGGAGCCGAATGACAACGAAGCGGATACGCCGCCCGGAGAAGAATCGACCGCGCGTGCTTTGCAGAGCACGGTGGGCCTGGTATGGCGCGCGCTGCTGTTATGGATGCTGCTGTTGCTGCTACTCTCGATTGCCGTCTGGTTCGGGTAAGCTGTACGCTGAAGATCGCGGGTACCCTCAAGCCTGGGTCAAGCCGAAGTCTTCTATAAGATATAATACGCATGAATTTTAGGCTGGCATCTTCACAAGGGAGGCTGGCAGAATGAGCACCCCGGAGCACCCAAGCAAGGCGCAGCCATGGCCGACCCCGCCCAACCCCGAACACCGTCGCGAGAACTTTTCATTCTGGGCCTGACCGCCGCAGGCCGGCAATTTCGCCCCAGCGACTGGGCTGAACGCCTGTGCGGCGTGATGTCGTGTTTTCGCCCCGAAGGCAGTGGCGGCGCCAATGCACATTTGCAATACTCTCCTTACGTACGTCCGACCCATATCAATGGCGTCAAAGCCGTGGTGTTGCACGAAGACCTGCGCAGCATCGAACCGTTGGCTTATCACTTCGTGCTGGATTTTGCCAAGGACAACGATCTGCAGGTGGTGGATGCCTGCCTGTTGCCGGAGCCGAATGCGCAGGGATAGCCGCGCCTGCTCACTATCTCAAGCTGCTGCCGAATAACGCCAGCAGCTTTTGTTTTTTTGCGGATGCGTGGCATGGGATAATCCGCCAAGTTCACCCTTCCCCTATTGCCGTTTGCCCGCCATATTCATGATCCGTCGTCCACGCAAATATTCCATAGGCTGGCTGCTGATCCTGCTCTGGCAGGCGAGTTTGTGTGGCGCGAATGAATTGCCGGCAAGCGTGACCGCTGCGCTGAAGCAAGCAAATATCCCCATTGAAGCCGCAGGCGTTTTCGTGCAGGAAGTCGAGGAGCGTGAGCCTTTGTTTGCGCTCAACGGGCAAACCGCCTTTAGCCCGGCGTCGACCATGAAGCTGGTTACCACGGGTGCGGCGCTGGACTTGCTGGGGCCGGCCTTTACCTGGAAAACCCAGGTTTATGCGAGCGGCGTGCAGAGCGGCGACGTGCTGCAAGGCGATCTGATTTTCCGCGGTGGCGGCGATCCCAAGCTGGTGATAGAAAAATTCTGGTTGCTGTTGCGCCAGATTCGCGCCACTGGCATACGCGAGATACGCGGCAACGTCCTGGTCGACCGCAGCGCATTCGAAGCAGTTCGATATGACGCCGCGCAATTCGACAACGATCCGCTCAAGCCCTATAACGCACCGCCCGATGCGATGCTGCTCAATTACGGCATTCTGCGGTTCCAGTTTTTCCCGGAAGCGGGGCGGACGCGGATAGCGGTCGATCCGCCGCTGGCCGGTTATACGCTCGCCGCACCGCTGCAGGCCGGTGGCGGCTGTGGCGACTGGCAAAGCCGCTTGCTGGCCGGCTTCGGCACCAATGGTGCGCGCTTTGATGGCAGCTATGCGAGCGACTGCGGCACGCGGACCTGGTACGTGCATCCCTACGGCATGTCGTACAACCAGTATTTCGCCGCAATATTCCGTCAGATGTGGAGAGACGCCGGCGGCGTATTTGATGGCATGGTCGACAATGGCAACGTCCCGGTGAATGCTCGCCCGGTGGCGACCTGGGAGTCGCCGAGCCTGGCGGAAGTGATACGCGACATTAACAAGTTCAGCAATAACGTCATGGCCCGCCAGCTGCTGCTGACGCTGGGCGGAGGCGACGCGCCTGCCAACGCCGCGCGCGGCGCGCAGTCGGTCCGCTCCTGGCTGAGCGGCAAAGGCATCGCTGCGCCGGAGCTGCAGATTGAAAACGGCTCGGGCTTGTCGCGCGAAGAGCGCATGGCGCCCGCCAGCATGGGGCAACTGCTGCTTGTTGCATACAAGTCGCCGACCATGCCGGAATTCCTGGCCTCGCTGCCGATTGCCGGTTATGACGGCACCATGCGCCATCGGAGCGCGGACCAAGGTGTAGCGGGCAACGCGCATATCAAGACCGGTACGCTCGACGGCGTGAAGGCTGAGGCCGGATATGTGCAGGCCGCGTCGGGTAAGCGCTACGTGATCGTGTTTTTCGTCAACCATGCCAACGCCGCGCGTGCCGAAGCGGCGCAGGACGCCTTGCTTGCGTGGCTCTATGCCCATGGATGATTGGGCTCGGGGCGCCTTGGAAGCGGCGGTATCGGGTTAAAATAGCGCGGTTCTGACATCGAGGTTTGCCGTGAATTTCATCGAAAAGTTAAGTGCCGCATGGACCAGGAATGATTCGTTGCTGTGTGTGGGCCTGGACCCCGACACGGCCAAATTTCCGGTGCACTTGCAAGGCAAGTCGGACGCTATTGCACAATTCTGCAAGGCGATCATCGATGCGACAGCGGACGCAGCCTGTGCTTTCAAACCGCAGATCGCTTATTTTGCCGCGCAAGGCGCGGAAGATCAGCTCGAAGAAATCTGCCGCTATGTGCGCGAGTCGTATCCGCATATTCCCATCGTGCTCGACGCCAAGCGCGGCGACATCGGCGCCACTGCCGAACAGTACGCGCGCGAGGCCTTCGAACGTTATGGCGCCGACGCCGTTACCGTCAATCCCTACATGGGGTTCGACTCAGTCGCACCATATCTCGAATGGAAGGAGCGCGGCGCTATCGTCTTGTGCCGTACTTCCAACGCAGGGGGCTCCGATCTGCAGTTCCTCAACGTCGACGGTGTGCCGCTTTACCAGCATGTGGCGCGCTTGGTGGCGCACAAGTGGAACAGCAATGGCCAATGCGCCCTGGTCGTCGGCGCCACCTTCCCGGCAGAGCTGGGGCAAGTGCGCAGCATCGTCGGCGACATGCCTTTGCTGGTGCCCGGCATCGGCGCGCAGGGCGGTGATGTCAAGGCGACCGTGGAAGCCGGCAAATCCAAGGATGGCAGC
This sequence comes from Burkholderiaceae bacterium, assembly GCA_019232795.1. Classification (GTDB taxonomy): domain Bacteria; phylum Pseudomonadota; class Gammaproteobacteria; order Burkholderiales; family Burkholderiaceae_D; genus PKWO01. The sequence continues at coordinate 22,434 of JAFANH010000070.1, read as the reverse complement.
GGCATGATGATTAATTCTTCGCGCGCTATCCTGTACGCCCCGGCTGCCCAGGGAGAAGATTTTGCCCAGGCAGCACGCCGCGTCGCTCTGGAGACGCGCTCCCAGATCAACCGCTATCGCTAGCCGCGGAGCGGCATTTCCATAGTCAGGATCTGCGGCCGTTTTTGTGCGGCCGCCTGGCCGCTTGGTCGACTGGGGTGGATGGACCATACCACATCAAGACCAAAATTTTTCCTTCCCTTGGCCGCATGTAACGCGCGCTGCTTTTCCAAGCGTATTGGCTATGAGTGGGACCGGCTGTTTTTCCTGGTTCCTCTCTTCCGTTGAGTCGTCTTCGCACGCAGTTTTGTGGCTGTCCAATCCCGCCTTATTAACGCATTGTGAAGCGCTGAAAAATATCCCGCACGGATGAGAAATCGGGGCGGTTAATACCGCTTATTCGATGTTTTTTTCACATTGTTGTAAAAATGAGACCAGTCCAATTCCCCCCTGGCAACAGTACCAGTTTCAAAAAAGTATATATAAATCAATCATGTATTGGTTCATATTCATTGCGGACATGAAGACCAATAGTTTCTTTGATGATACCACTTAGATACCGATTGACAGCCACTTTTTCCCTCTCTAAAGTGCGTCTCACGGGGACTCCGAGGTTCATTCCTGACAACGAATCGCGCCGAAAAAGATGGCGCAAATTTAACGGAGACCGGCAGTACGGGTAGTGAGTCGATTTACAAGGTTCTGTAAGGCGTTGTATCGAAAGGGTCTCTCTTGCGTGTCGCGCTGCTCGGTGACGTCGCCAAGGGAATCTGCGTTTTCACAAAACTGGCCGGAAGTACGGGTAGGGCCAAAATAGGAGGGGGAGTCTATGAACAGGAAGTTAACACCAATCGCATCTGCAGTAGCGCTCATGTTTATGGGAGCGTCGATGGCGGCTCAGGCGCAGCAAGCGGCTGATCAGCAAACCGAAACCGTGACGGTGACCGGCATTCGCGGGTCGCTTCAAAAGTCTTTGGAACAGAAGCGTAATAACATCGATCACGTCGACGTCATCACGTCTGAAGACATTGGCAAAATGCCAGACAAGAACGTTGCCGATTCCCTGCAGCGCGTGCCCGGCGTGACGATCAGTTCCGCTGGCGCCACCGAGGGCGGTTTCGACGAAGCTGACCGTGTCAGTATGCGCGGTACCAACCCCAGCTTGACGCAAACGCTGATTAACGGTCACGGTGTAGCCTCCGGTGACTGGTTTGTCCTGGATCAGGGGCAAGGTACCGTCGGTCGTAGCGTCAGCTACACTTTGGTGCCGTCCGAGCTGGTTGGTTCGGTCGTGGTGCACAAGAGCTCGGAAGCCAGTTTGGTAGAAGGCGGTGTGGCCGGTTCGGTTGACATCATTACCCGTAAGCCTCTCGACTTCAAAAATCAATTCACTGCTGAAGCTACGCTCGGCGCCGTGTATGCCGATCTTCCTTCCACAACTGACCCTCAAGTCAATGGTTTGATCAACTGGAAAAACGATCAAAAGACCTTCGGCATCTTGGTCCAGGCGTTCAGCGAAAAGCGCCATCTGGAGCGTCAAGGCCAGGAGATGCTTAACTGGGATACCATTGATCCCAAGGGCGCGATCGCAACTGCCCATCCGGATCTGGCCGGGGTAGCGTTTCCGGGTGTGATTGGTTCGACCCTGTTCACGCAAGACCGTACACGCACCGGTGGCGAATTCGACGCGCAATTCAAAGTCAGCAATGACTTTTCGTTCGACATCAATGGCTTCTCCTCATTGCTGAAAGCGCCGAACTTCAATCGCAACTATTTGCTCTCTCTGCAAGATACGATGGGCGGTAGCGGTGGCGGCCAATCTCCGAATCCCGGGTATCAAGTGATCAATGGCGTCCTGACCGGCGCAAATTTTGCTGCTGTGCCGGGCAATAAGGCAGGTCAATACGATCAAATCAGCCGCCCCGACGAGAGCGAGAGTTCAAGGTTCCTCGCCCTTGAAGCCAAGTTGCGCGCTAATTCGGATTTGACATTTGTCGGCAAGGCGGGCGTTTCTTCCGGTGAGGGCAAAACGCCGCATCAAGACGTGTCTGAAACGTATTTCGGCACCGGCGCTGCGAGCGGTTATCAAATGAACGGCATCAATTCGGGAACCTCTTGGTACGTTGGCAACAACGATGCTTCGAGCCCGGCTGCCGCCGGCACGACGTTCGGCTGGGTATTCGGCGATCAGTTCGTGGACGTCAAGGATACTGAAAACTGGGCGCAAATCGATGGCGACTGGACGATTGCGTCGGGTGTTTTCACCACCTTGCAATTCGGCGCACGTTTCAATTCCCACGAGCGCAAATCAGGCGGTGTAGTCGGTCAGGGACCGGGTTGCAGTGGCGGACCGCTAACCTGGTCGGGTACATATAATTGCGGCGCCAGCACGGCGTCCTCTTATAACCTCGGCAATCTTGGCACGCCTGGCGGTAACTATCCGTCCGGTTTCGGTAGTGCGATCGGTGGCAGCTTCCCGAACAATGTATTCTATTGGACGCCTGATCAATTGGCTGCATATGGCGCGCTGGCAAACCGTTCGACCAATGGCACACGGGAAGATTGGAACAACGAATTCGACGTCAAGGAAAACGATGGCGCCGCTTACGTTCAAAGCAATTTCGAAGGAGACAGATGGAGCGGTAACGCAGGTGTGCGTTTCGTGGAGACCAGGGAACATTCTGTGAGCAATGTTCCGCAAGCTCTCGTCAAGAGCCTGAGCACGCCGATAAATAGTACATCTGCATTCGGACCATATGGCGTAGAAACAACGGACCATACCTACACCGATGTGCTCCCAAGCCTGAATTTGAAATTCGACTTGACCAAAGACCTGGTTGGCCGCTTTGCCGCTTCCAAGACCATGACGCGCCCCGACTACTCGGCGTTGGCCGGTAATATCTCTCCCGGCGCACCCCCGGTCGTTGTCAACGGAACGGTAACAAACGTTGGCGGCGGGACGGCTGGCAATCCTGACTTGCAACCGATTATTTCCAACAATATCGATGCGACCATCGAGTGGTACTTCGCACCGCATGCCTTGTTGTCGGCCAGCTTGTTCGACATGGATTTGACCAGCTACATTGGTTCCGGTACCAAACGGGAAATGATTCAGAGTGCCGGCGGTCCGGGTATTTACGCCGGGCAATTGCTGCCTTATGACCTGACGGTACCGATTAACGTCGGCGCAAACGTCAAGGGTGCGGAACTGTCGTATGAGCAACCGATAGGGACTCATTTTGGTATGAGTGCCAACTACACTTATGTCAATGCGGCCGACTCGGGTGGCAATCCGGTCGTGGGCGCGTCCAAGAATACCGGGAATCTGTCCGGCTATTACGAAGACGAACATTTCAACTTCCGCCTTGCTTACAACTATCGCAGCAGTTTCTATAACGGACTGGATCGCAATAGTGCATTTTTCCAGGCGGCGACTGCGACTCTCAGCGGCACGGTGGGCTACAAGCTCAACGACAATATTTCGTTCACACTGGATGGCATGAACTTGAACAACCCGGTTCTCAAGTATTACGGCGCAGCCGGAGAATCTCAGCCGGAACGTTTCTATGTGAATGGGCGTCAGTACTACCTGAGCATGCACGTGAAGTACTGATCAACCTGACCCCGCCGTGTGCGGTTTCATCGGCGGGGTCGTCTCGGATGCTGTTGTCCGGGCGGTTGAGAAAGATGCTGTGCAAATTGCAGAACAAAGACAGGGTTTCTCCGAAGCCTTGTCTTTTTTTTCGCCGTCAAAATTTGCGCTTGCGAAAAATATCGTTTCCTTGAATATTTATTCGCCGTGGCGCCGGAAATAGCGTGTTAGACTGAGCCGCTGCCGGTCCGGTTGGGGTCCAGTTGAAGTCCAGTTGAAGTTTGAACGAATCAAATGATGAACCAGGCATTTCTTCCCATTCCCGAATGGCACAACGTCGACGACAGATTATTCAAAGAAGAAATCATCGTGCAGTATCGGCCGGCGGTATTGCGCGGCTTCGTCAAGCACTGGCCAGTCGTGCAACATGCCTTGCAGTCGCCTGAGTCGGTCTGTCGTTATATCAAGTCCTTTGACAATGGCACTCCGGTCAATGCGATCCTGACGCGCCCGGAGGTGCAGGGTCGCATCTTCTATCGCGACGACATGGAAGGCTTCAACTTCGTGCGTAACCGCTTGCCGATTTCGGCAGTGGTTGATCAACTGATGCGCTATACGGCCGGGCCCAATCCGCCATCGGTCGCGGTGCAAAGCGCCTTGATTCCGGCCAGCCTGCCCGGTTTCGAGCGCGAAAACCTGTTGACGGCATTGGATCCATCGATTGCGCCACGCATCTGGATGGGCAATACGATCACGGTACCGGCACATGTGGACGACGCCGACAATATTGCTTGCGTGGTCAGCGGCAAGCGGCGCTTTACGCTGTTTCCGCCGGACCAGGTGGAGAACCTGTATATCGGTCCGCTGGAATTCAATCCGGCCGGAGCGCCGATCAGCATGGTGCGTCCGCACGATCCGGATTTCGAACGCTTCCCGCGCTATCGGGAAGCGCTGGCCCATGCGCAGGTCGCCGATCTTGAGCCGGGCGATGCCTTGTTTATTCCCTCGGTCTGGTGGCATCAGGTCGAGTCGGTCGGAACGGTCAATGTTCTGATCAACTACTGGTGGGGCGGATCGATAGGCACGGCCGACCGTACCAACGGCCCCATCGACTGCCTGATGCATTGCCTGTTGAACATGCGCGACTTGCCGCCACAGACAAGGGCGGCTTGGGGCAGGATTTTCGAACACTACGTATTCGGTGCGACGGATGGCCGCTTCGACTACATCCCGGATAGCAAGAAAGGTGTGTTGGGACAGCTGTCGCCGGAGATGATGCAAGAAATCAAGGCGGGACTCGTCAAAAAATTGCAAGGCTAGGTATGCGCACTGCAGCAGATATCAAGAAGATCGTGATTGTGGGCGGCGGCACGGCCGGGTGGATGACTGCCCTGACCCTGGCGAAGGCGCTGATCAAAAAAGGCATCGAGATCACGCTGCTGGAGTCGCCGATGATCGACATCATCGGCGTTGGCGAGGGATCGACGCCGCCGTTGCAAAAATTTTTCCAGGCCATGGAGATCGAGGAATCCGAGTGGATGCCTCAATGCAATGCGACCTACAAGTCGGGCATTACTTTCGACGGATGGTCGACCAAGCCCGGCTTCGAAACCTTCTTCCATACCTTTGCGTCGATACTCGATAATTTCACCATGCCGCAGTTCGTCAAGAACGTGCAGGCGAGACTGAATGGCGCAGACGTCTATGCCCACCCGGACCGTTTCTTCATCGCACACAAGCTGGCGGTGAACAATCTGGCACCCAAGCCGAATGCGAATTTCCCCTTTGACGTGTGGTACAGCTATCACTTCGACGCCACGCTGCTGGGGCGCTTCCTGCACAAGAAGGCGGTCGAACGCGGCGTCAAGTACAAGAGCTGCCATGTCACGCACGCGCAATTGAACGAACAGGGCGAGATTTCTGCCGTCGTGACCAAGGAAGGCGAAACCATAGCGGCGGATTTTTTCGTCGATTGCACCGGCTTCGCCGCAATGCTGATCCAAAAGACGCTGAACACCCCTTACGTCAGTTTTGCGAACAATCTGTTCAATGACGCGGCCGTGGCATTGCCGACGACTATCGGTGACGGCATTCCCTCGCAGACCATTTCGACTGCGCTCAAGCATGGTTGGGCATGGACGATTCCTTTGACGAATCGCTTCGGAAACGGCTATGTGTACAGTTCCGCATTTTGTTCGGCCGATCAGGCCGAGCACGAATTGCGCGAAAAGCTCGGCCTGCTTGAGTCGGATACGCCGGCGCGTCACCTGAAGATGAAGATCGGGAGGGTGGAGAAGCATTGGAACAGGAATTGCCTTGCAGTCGGCCTGTCGCAAGGCTTCATTGAACCTTTGGAGGCGACCGGAATCTCCTTCATCCAGCGCACTGCGGCGGTATTCGTGGATTTTCTGGAGATGGGTGACTTGAGCGATGCTGCCCAGCTTAAATTCAACCAGCAAATCAACCGCGCATTCGAGTGTACGCGTGACTTCATCGTCACCCACTACAAGACCAATTCGCGTACCGACACCGAGTATTGGCGCGCCAACGCGGCGAACATGGAATTGTCGGACTCGCTCAAGCAGCTTTATGCCGCATGGATGTCCGGGAAGAACTTTGCGGCGGAGATTTCGCGGCAAGAGATCGGTCAATATTTCGCGATCGTGTCCTGGTATTCGATCATGGCCGGCATGGGAATTTTCCCCGATGACCTGCGTCCGTCCGGCACGCCGTCGGACGGCATGGAGCAGGTCGACAATCTGCTGCAGCGCAGCTTGCTCAACTTCCGCGATCATCGCGCAGTGTTGATGGATATTCCGCAACGCGACCCGCATGCCGTGCAAACCTATTTCTGGGCTTCGAGATAAATGGAAACGTCGGCAACGATCAAGAAAATCGTTATTGTCGGTGGCGGCACCGCCGGCTGGATGACTGCCATGTACATGGCCGATGCCCTGATCAAAAAGGGCGTGGAAGTCTGGCTGCTCGAATCGCCCATGGTGGACATCATCGGCGTCGGCGAGGGATCGACGCCGCCCCTGCAGAAATTCTTCGAGGCCATGAATATCGAGGAAGCCGAATGGATGCCGGAATGCAATGCGACTTACAAGTCCGGCATTACCTTCGACAACTGGTCGACCAAGCCGGGTTGCGAAAGTTTTTTCCACACCTTCGTGTCGATGCTCGACAATTTCACCATGCCGCAATTCGTCAAGAATGTGCAGGCACGCGTGAACGGTGTGGATGTGTATGCGCATCCGGACCGCTTCTTCATTGCACACCAATTGGCGAACCGCAGCCTGGCGCCCAAACCGAATCACAATTTTCCGTTCGAAGTCTGGTACGGCTATCACTTCGACGCGACTTTGCTCGGAAAATTTCTGCACAAAAAGGCCGTGCAGCGCGGAGTGCGCTACAAGAGCTGCCATGTTACGCACGCCAATCTCGACGAGCATGGCGCCATTGCCTCCATCGCCACCAAGGACGGTGAAACCATCGCGGCGGATTTTTTTGTTGATTGCACCGGCTTTGCCGGCATGCTGATCCAGAAGACCTTGGAGACGCCCTATGTCAGTTTCAAGGATAATCTGTTCAATGACGCCGCTATTGCGATGCCGACGGCCATCGGCGACGCCATTCCCTCGCACACGGTATCGGTGGCTATGAAGCATGGCTGGGCGTGGAAGATTCCGCTGACCAATCGCTACGGCAACGGCTACGTGTACAGCACGGCGTTCTGCACGCCCGAGCAGGCCGAACAGGAGTTGCGCGAAAGGCTGGGTCTGCTTGATGCCGACGTGCCGGCGCGCCACCTGAAGATGAAAGTAGGGCGGGTGACCCGCCACTGGAACCGGAATTGTCTGGCGGTCGGATTGTCGCAGGGCTTTATCGAGCCGCTTGAAGCCACCGGTTTGCTGTTCATCCAGCGCACCGCCTCGGTCTTCGTCGAATATTTCGAAGCCGGCGATATGAGTGAAGCCGCACGCGAGAAATACAACAGGCAAATTAACGATGCGTTCGAAGGTACGCGCGATTTTATCGTGACGCACTACAAGACCAGTTCGCGCACCGATACCGAGTATTGGCGCGCCAATGCCGCCAACCAGAATCTCTCGGATTCCCTGAAGCAGTTATACGAGGTCTGGACGTCGGGCAAGAACCTGGGCGCCGAGGTGAAGCGTCAGGGGCTGGATCAATATTTTGCAATCGTTTCCTGGTATTCCATCATGGCCGGCATGGGAATCTTTCCCGACAACCCGCGTCCATCCGGCATGCCGTCGGACGGCATGGAGCAGGTCGACAATTTGATTGCGCGCAGTCTTGTGAATTTCAGGGATCACCGCGAAGTGCTGACCGATATTCCGCTGCGCGAACCCAACACCCTGAAATCCTATTTTTTCTGAAGCGATGATGCCGACCAAATACCACTTCATTTCCGGCCTGCCGCGCTCCGGCTCGACGCTGTTGACGGCGATCCTGCGCCAGAATCCGCGCTTTTCGGTAGCGCTGGCCAGTCCCGTGGTGTCGCTGATCGAGGCCATCCAACCTTACACTTCGGGTGGAGAGTACAGCCTGTTCTTCGATGACGCCACCCGCGCCGATATGTTCCAAGGCTTGTTCGATTCCTTCTACAAGCAGACCGTCGCCAAGATGCCCGAGAATCCGGTGATTTTCGATTCCAATCGCATGTGGACCGGGTTCATACCGCTCATTGCGCATTTGCATCCGGATGCGCGCATCATATGCTGCGTGCGCGACATTGGCTGGATACTCGACAGCTTCGAACGTCTGCTGGCGAAGAACCCCTTGCAAATGACGCGCATCTTCGGCGCCGGGCCGCGCAATTCGATATTGGCGCGCGCCGAAAATCTGATGAATCCCGAGTACGGGCTGGTCGGCCTGCCTTACTACAAGCTGAGCGAAGCCTGGTTCGGAGAGCAGGCGAAGCGCTTGATCGTGGTGCCGTACAACAGCCTGGTCAAGGACCCGAAGCGCGTACTGGGCCGGATCTACCAGGAATTGGGCGAGACGCCGTTCGACCACGATTTTCAGAATGTCGAATTCGACGACGTATCCGAATACGACGCCTACGTCGGCCTTCCCGGCCTGCACACGGTGCGCAAGAAAATCGAACACATCGAACGCGCGCCGATTTTGCCGCCCGATATCTTTTTCAAATATGCGACAGCGCAGTTTTGGGACAAGCCGGAATTGAATCCCAGGCGCGTTACTATCCTCTGAGTGTAGCCGGCGCCCGAGCGGCGCTCGGAACACTATGCATGCCATTTTGTAAAGACTGGGCGGGGCTTCCGGGCCTCTCTCGGAATCCCCACTTTTGATACAATGGTGTGCTTTGCCAGTAGCGGAAAAGGCGAACGAAGGCGCATGGTTTATGTGTCGTTCCGTGCGCCATCTTCATGCATTTTTCCTGTCCCGCCGCAAACGCTGCCGGCTTCTCCAACCAACTCAATGGAAGTTGAACAATAATGAACCGCTCACGGTATATTCCCTTCGCCTTGATGCTGACCGTCCTCGGATCGAGCATCTCTCTACTCGGCTTGCCAGCGAATGCGCAGACTGCGGCGCCGGCCGCTGCACCCGTGGTTGCAGCACCGGCCGAGACGGTTCGTCCGGAAGTCGGCAAGCCCTTGCAAGCGGCTGTGGAGTTGTACAAGGCCAAGAACTACAAGGCTGCCATGGCCAAGCTCGGCGAAATTACGGTAACTGACAAGACGCCGTTCGAGACTTACACCATCGACCGCATTCGCGCCGCCATCGCCTCCGCTTCCGGCGATGACGCCACCGCCGTAGCCGCCTTGTTGTCCGTGGTCGCAGTCAATAGGGCGCCGCACGAAGAACAGCTGAACTTCATTTTGGCGATCAGCGACTACTACTACAAGGGTTCCGACTATGTTCAGTCCGCAACCTGGATACAGCGTTATCTGAAAGAGGGCGGCAATGACCCGCAAGCCCGCGACATGCTGGTGTTCAGCTATTACCTGAACAAGGATTACGCCCATGCCGGCGAGGCCCTGCAGGCGAATCTCGCCGAAGAGGAAAAGGCTGGTGTCGCGCCTACGGAAAAGCAGTTGAACATGCTGTCGAACATTGCGGCTCAGCAAAAAGACCAGGTGGCCTATGTCGCCGCGCTTGAAAAGACAGTCGTCTACTATCCGAAGAAAGAATATTGGACTGATTTGGTCAATCGTTTGCGCACCAAGTCGAATTATTCCGATCGCATGGATCTTGATTTCTATCGCCTGAAATTTTCCATGGGGCTGATGAGCAAACCAGACGAGTATGTGGAGATGACGGAGCTGGCGCTGCAGGCCGGCTTGCCGGCAGAGGCCAAGAAAGTCATGGAAACCGGCATGCAAGCCGGCGTGCTCGGCAGCGGCCCGGATGCAGACCGGCACAAGCGTTTGCTGGGCGAGGCTTCGAAAAAAGCGGCGGAAGACCTTAATACCATTGCCAAGACCGAGACTGAAGTTCGCAAGCGCAAGGATGGCGTCGGTTTGTTCAATCTAGGCTATGTCTACGTCACCAATGAACAGTATGACAAGGGTATAGCCCTGATGGAGCAGGGCATAGCCGCGGGCGGCTTGAAGCACCCCGAAGAGGCGAAATTGCACCTGGCCACCGCCTACTCCCTGGCTGGCCGCACCCCGAACGCCATTCAGGAATTCAAGACTGTTCAAGGCGCCGACGGCAGCGGCGACCTGGCACGCTATTGGGTACTGAAGCTGACCCATCCCCTCCCCTGATTTGCCCCGACCGAGCTCCGCCCAGCCCCGAATATCGGGGCTGGGTGGCCGGTCGTCCCTCCCTGCCTAAAGCCCTGATTGCACAGGCAGCGAATCTTTTTTGATAATACCACTTAAATACCGATTGACATCCACTTTAAGCGTCCCTAAAGTGGATGCTGTGCATGCAAATTTGCGGATTTTGGTGCGCCTAGAGTCGGTGCAGCTGCCGCATATTTGCCGCGCTCCATAGAAGGAGTGTGTGTGGCGCACATATAAAACGGATGTGCATCCGAAGCTTCAGGTGGGAGAACTGGCGCTTGGGGGCGATGAACAAGTGGTGATGCGAGAAAAATGATCGAGTACTTGATCGGGGTCGACGGCGGCGGGACCGGTACCCGGGTGCGCGTGGCGCGTCCGGATGGCACCGAAATCGGACGCGGCAGCGCCGGCCCCTCCGGCCTGATGCACGGCATAGTCAATGCATGGAATGCGGTGCTCGCTGCCATCGATCAGGCTTTTGCCGAAGCGCACATCACTCGCCCCGTATTGGGGAAGATGGCGATAGGCCTGGGCTTGGCCGGTGTGCACAATCCGCAATGGGCAGCAGAGTTCGTTGAAAAAAATCCCGGCTTTGGCGCGATCGATGTGGAAACCGATGCTTTCTGCACCTTGTTGGGCGCCCATCTCGGCGAGCCCGGCGCAATCGTCGCGATCGGTACCGGGAGCGTGGGCGAAGCGCTGTTGGCGGATGGCACGCGCATCGAGGTCGGCGGCTGGGGTTTTCCGGCGAGCGATGAAGCGAGCGGCGCGTGGATGGGACTGCATGCGATCAATCACGCGCAGCGCGTGCTGGACGGCCGCCGCGCGGCTGATGATTTTGCCCGTGCGGTGATACTAACCTGCGGCGGTGATCGTGCCGGCTTGCAGATATGGCTGGGACAGGCCAGTCAAACCGCTTACGCGCAGCTTGCGCCGTTGGTGATCGAGTATGCGCCGGCCAGCAACGTAGCGCGTGCCCTGATGGTCAAGGCGGGCGAAGAGATTGCCGAAATGGCGCGGGCGCTCGACGCAGGCGGACGCTTGCCGATCGCGCTGTGCGGCGGACTGGCCGTGCCGCTGATCGATCACCTGCCGGCGCAACTGCGCGCGCGCGTGATCAAGCCGCAGGCCGATGCCGCCGCGGGCGCTTTGCAATTGATTCGCCAACGTTTAAAAAGACAGTGAGGACAGTGAATATGCATATCCAGCTTAGCGAATTCAAACCAGACGCCAAGAATGTGACGCCGCTGTATCTGCAACTCGCGAATAAATTGTCGGAAGGGATACACAGCGGCTTGTGGCAGCCTGATGAAGCTCTTCCGTCCGAGCGCATGCTGTCCGACTCACTCGACATTTCACGCGTGACCGCGCGCAAGGCTATCGATATCCTGTGCGAACGCGGCATGCTGACGCGCAAGCGTGGTTCCGGCACCTATATCACGCCCAAGCTCGAGCAGCCCTTGTCGCGCCTGACCAACTTCAGCGAGGAATTGCGTCAACGCGGTTTCACGCCGGGGTCGCAATGGCTGTCGCGTGACACCGGCGCCGCCTCTGCCGAAGAAATCCTGGCGCTGGGTCTTTCGCCGAATACCGTGGTGTCGCGCCTGAAGCGTCTGCGTACTGCCGACAACGTGGTCATGGCGATCGAAAGCACCACCATTCCGGCGCAATTCCTGCCCGATCCCAAGGTGATCAGCGACAGCTTGTACGGTTACCTGGACATCCATGGCTTGCTGCCGACGCGCGCACTGCAGCATATCCGCGCTGTCAATGCCACGGCCGACCAGGCGCGCCTGGCCAATATCAAGCAGGGCGCGGCAATGCTGTTCATTACGCGGGTGGGCTATCTGGAAAACGGCAGCGCGATCGAATTGACGCACTCGTACTGCCGCAGCGATTACTACGACTTCGTCGCGGAGTTGCGCAGATGAGTAGTGCCAAGCAAGTGCATGGCAACGTATTGACCGCGGACGGCTGGGTCAAGGGCGATTTGCATTTCGACGGACGCGTGCTCGACATCAAGGGTGTCGCTGCCGATCCGGCCGACAATCGCGACGACTACATCCTGCCGGGCTTTATCGACCTGCACGTGCACGGCGGCGGCGGCCGCGACGTCATGGACGCCGGAGAGGCGGTTCACGTGATTGCGCGCATGCATGCGCGCCACGGCACCACCAGCATGCTGGCCACCACCATGACCTCGCCCATGTCCGACCTTGAGCAAGCCTTGCAGGCTATCGGTCATGCTTGCTGGTCGCGCCGTTCCGGCACCGCGCGCGTGTTGGGTGTGCACCTCGAGGGACCGTACATCAACCCCGGCAAGCTGGGTGCACAACCCGATTACGCGCAGGCCGCGAATCTTGCCGAAGTCGAGCGCTTGAGCGCGTTCGCACCGCTGAAGCTGATTACCGTTGCGCCGGAAATCGCCGGCCATCTCGAATTCGTCAAGGTATTGTCCAATGCCGGGATACGCGTGCAGATCGGCCATACGCTCGGCACCTATGAAGACGGCGTGGCGGCGCTCGAACATGGTGCTGCCGGGTTTACGCACCTGTTCAATGCCATGTCGTCTTTCCACCATCGCGCACCCGGCATGGCCGGCGCCGCAATGGCGCACGCCGAATACTCGGAACTGATTCCCGATTTGCTGCACGTGCATCCGGGCGCCATCAAGGCCGCCTTACGCGCGATTCCGCGCCTGTACTGCGTGACCGATTCGACCGCCGCCTCCGGCATGCCCGATGGCGATTACATGCTGGGCCGCCAGACTGTCTACAAGTGCCTGGGCGGGGTGCGCCTGGCCGACGGTACGCTGGCCGGCAGCACCTTGACCATGGACCAAGCCTTGCGCAATCTGGTTGAACTCGGACTCGATATCGCTGACGCTTCGCGCCGCGTATCCACCTATGCCGCCGATTATCTCGGTGTGCACGACCGCGGCCGCCTGGCCGTGGGCGCTTCCGCTGACGTGGTCGTGCTCGACCGCGAATTGAATTTGAAATCCGTCTACGTAGAAGGAGAAGAGATTGACCTCACTCATGCTTAAGGAGGCGTGTTCCTCGGCTGAACGCGTTTCGTTGCAACTTAGGCGCGATACCGAACGCTATGCCGAGCTGGGCCAGAAATTGCGTTCGACCAAGCTTTCCACGGTGTTGACGGTGGCCCGCGGCAGTTCCGACCATGCCTCCAGTTATGCTGCCTACCTGATCATGGCGCGCCTCGGCCACATTGTTGCTTCCTTGCCGATGTCGCTGGTGACGCTGTATAAATCGCCGCTGGCCACGCGCGACGCCTTGGCGATTGCGATTTCCCAATCGGGCCAGAGTCCCGACGTGGTGGAGCCGATACGCTATTTCCGCGACGGCGGCGCGACTACCGTGGCCCTGGTCAACGACCCGGATTCGCCCTTGGGCCAAGGGGCGGAGTGGACCATGCCCTTGCACGCCGGCCCGGAATTGAGCGTGGCCGCGACCAAGAGTTTCATTACCAGCCTGGTGGCCGGCGCGCGCCTGGCCGGCCATTGGCAAAACGACGCGACCTTCCTGGCGGGCATCGAAGCCCTGCCCGAGGCACTGGATGCGGCGACGCGCAGCGACTGGGCCAAGGCGATCGACGTACTGACCCCGGCCTCGAACATCATGGTGGTGGGACGCGGCGTGAGTTTTCCGGTGGCGCTGGAAGCGGCACTCAAGTTCAAGGAAACTTCAGCCATTCAAGCTGAAGCCTTCAGCGGCGCCGAGATCAAGCATGGTCCGATGGCCCTGATCGATGAAGGCTATCCGTTACTGATTTTCGCCACGCGCGGACCTGCGCAGGCGGGGCAAGTCAAGCTGGCCGAGGAAATGCGCGGACGCGGCGCCCATGTCTTGCTGGCGGCACCGGATGACGTGGCCGAACGCGACCTGACGCTGCCGGTTGCCGCAACGCCTGATCTCGATCCCATCGTCGCCATCCAGGCGTTTTACGTGATGGCGGCCAAACTTGCTGTGGCGCGTGGTCTTGATCCGGACCGTCCGCGTCACCTGAGCAAGGTCACGAAAACCAACTAATGTGGAACGCCGGGTGCACCAGCGAACAGGAGCGTCAGCATCCGGCACAAGGCTCGTGAAACGTCTGCTGGCGGCGGGCGTCGCGGCTGCCGCCATGGCAGTGTCGGTGTCTTGCGCCGCGACCCAGAACATCGAGTTCTGGACCATGAGCCTGAAGCCAAAGTTTGTTCCCTACTTTGAGAGCCTGGTCAAGAAATACGAGGCGACCCACCCCGGCGTCACCATCGAGTGGGTTGACTTCCCCGGCGACCTGATCCAGACCAAGCTGGTGACACGCATCGTGGCCGGCAAGCCGCCCGCGCTGGTGAATCTGAACGTGCCTTGGGCCGAGGAATATGCGCGCGACGGCTTGATCATGCCGGTCGACATCTTGATGGGCACTGCCAAATCGACCTATGTCAAAGCTGCGATCGACGATCTTACTTTCTCGGGCAAGATTTGGGGGTTCCCGCTCTATAGCAATGTCACGGTCATCGCCTGCAATACCAGTCTGCTCAAGCAAGCCGGACTGACGCGGCCGCCGCGCAGCCTCGATGAGCAGTTGGAGTTTGCGGTACGCATTTACGAAAAGACCGGCAAGGCCGGTTATGCGCCGGCACTGTCCAAGCCGGACGGCTTCATGCTGCAGCAAGGCTTGCCCATCGTCGAAAACGGCCGGGCAGTCTTCAATTCGCCGCAACATGTGGCCTTGGTGAAAAAGCTGGCGGCGGCCTATCAAGCAGGCGGCATCCTGAAAGACCATTTGTTTGCCGAAGACAATTTTCCCACGGTGATCGCAGCGTACAACGGCGGACGCCTGGCCATGCTGACTGCGCCGCCCGCTGCGCTCAACCGCATCGAGACCGATGCGCCGGACGTCTATGCGATCACCAAAGTGGTGCCGGCGCCGCTGGGTCCGACCGGCATCGTCGACGGCGGCTGGCTGATTCATTTCGCAGTACCCGTGGGGCTCGACCCGGCCCTGTTGCCCGCCGTGGCGGACTTTGCACGTTTCATCACCAACGATGAAAACCAATTGGCCTTCGCCAAATTGGCCAACGTGTTCCCGACTACGGTGGCGGCTTCCAATGATTCCTACTTCCAGAAACTGTCCGCGCATCCGAACGCATCCGAGCAGGCTATGGCGGTGGGCGCAGAATCGATGAAACAGTCGCGCACACTGTATGTAGCGGGAATCGAGGATTACGACGAATTGCGGCGTGCCCTGGTCAACGCCGTGGAAGCGGGTATGACCGGCAAGCAGAACGTCAAGGCTGCGCTCGATGCGGCGGCGGCCTTGTGGAACAAGAAGCTGGCGCGACAGGCGCATCAAGGCTGAATGCGATGAACCATGCTTTCCGCCAAAGCTTGCGCGCCTACCTGTTCCTGGCACCGGCCCTGGTGCTGTTCGCGGTGTTCGCGTTTTGGCCGGTCGGCTATGGCTCCTATCTTGCGTTTACCGATTACAGCCTGATCCGGCCGCCGCATTGGGTCGGCCTCGACAACTTCCGCACTATCTTCGAAAACGACATGTTCGTCACCGGCCTCAGGAATTCGCTGCTATTCCTGTTGATCGTTCCTGTCATTCAGATCGGCGCGCTGGCGCTGGCGGTGCTGACCAACAACCAGCTGCCGGGCATACGCCTGTTCCGCGCCGCCTACTATCTGCCGGTGGTGACCAGTATCTCAGTGGTGGGTATCATGTGGGGGTTCATGTTCCATGAACAGGGCACGCTCAATTACGTGCTGCTGCAACTGCATGCGATCAATGCGCCGGTCGGCTGGCTGTCCGACGATGCCATCGCCTTGTTCGCCGTGATGTTCGTGACCATCTGGCGCGGCTTGGGCTGGTACATGGTGATGTACCTGGCCGGCTTGCAAGCGATTCCGGCCGAGATGCAGGAAGCCGCGATTCTCGACGGCGCCACGCGCTGGCAGCGTTTTTGGCGTATCACGGTACCCATGCTCAAGCCTACCATGATGGTGTGCACGGTCATGTCGGTACTGGCAGCCTTGAAGGCCTATCAGGAAGTACTGGTGCTGACGCAGGGCGGGCCTTTGAATTCGACTTTCACGGCGCTGTATTACGCCTATGACCAGGGCCTCAAGCACTTGAAGCTGCCGCGCGGCCTGGCTGCCAGTTTCGTGGTCTCGGTATGCTGCATCGCGATCATGCTGCCCTGCCTGCACTACTTCAGGCCCAAGCATCGGTAGGGGAGAGCATGCAGATTTTCACGAATGCTTCCCCTAGCCACCCGGTCCGCAGGATTGGGCAGTATTTGCTGTTGATCATGTTGGCCGTGCTGTGCGTATTTCCGTTCTGGTGGACCGTGGTCACGGCCATTTCGAGCCGTGGCAATATTTTCGAATTCCCGCCGACTTTTTGGCCGCAGGCGCCGTCGCTGGCGAACTTCGCCGAAGTGTTTCGCGTGATCCCCATCCTGGCGTTCTACAAGAATTCCATCCTGATCGCGTTTTGGACAGTGGTGTGGAAGCTCGTGCTGTGTTCGCTCGCCGCCTACCCGCTGGCGCGCATGCGATTCCACGGACGCCGGCTGGTGTTCGGCCTGATCCTGGCGACCATGGTCCTGCCTTCCGAAGTCAACTTCCTGGTCAATTTCATCACCGTCACCAAGCTCAGCCTGGTCGACACTTACACCGGCGTGATCTTGCCCAACGTGGTGAGCGCGGTATCGATTCTGCTGCTCAAGCAGGCATTCGAGGAAGTGCCGCAGGACTTGATCGATGCCGCCCGTGTCGACGGCGCCGGCGAATGGACTATCTTTCGCAAGATCATGTTGCCGCTGATCCGTCCCTGGCTGGCGACAGTGGCCGTATTGTCGACGGTAGAGGCCTGGAACGATTACATCTGGCCCTTCATCGTCATGAGCAAGCCCGAGCAGTTTCCGCTTTCTGTCGGTGTGCTGTACCTGGCCGGCACCTATGGCAGCAGTACGCGTGCAATTGCCGCAGGCACGGTGTTGACGGTCGTGCCCATGCTGCTGGTCTTCCTGTTTTCCCAAAAATTTTTCATGCGCGGCATGGATGGAGCAATCAAATGAGTGGCAAGGACATCAATCTGAATAATTTCACGCCGCGCCAGCTTGCCGGCCAACTGATCATGATCCGCATGCCGGGCACTTCGCTCGACGCCGACACGGCCGACTTCCTGCGCCGCAATGCGATTCGCGCGATTTGCCTGTTCCGGCAAAACATGGTCGATACGGCGCAACTGACGAAATTCGTTTCCGACTTGCGCGCTGTGATGGGGCCGGACGCCTTGATCGCCATCGACCAGGAAGGTGGCGCCGTGGTGCGCGCCACCTGGCTGCCGCCGCCACCGGCCGGCATGGGGCTCGGCGCCGCCGACGATGCCGGTCTGGCCTATGAGGTCGGCGCTGCGGTGGCGCGCAGCGTGCGCATCCTCGGCTTCAACTGGAATTTTGCACCGGTGCTCGATATCAACAACAATCCCGACAACCCGGTGATTGCCGAACGCTCGTTTGGCGCAGAACCGCGCCGCGCCGCCGAACTGGCACAAGCCTGGATGGAGGGCAGCCAGTCGCAAGGCGTGGCTTGCTGCATCAAGCATTTTCCCGGGCACGGCGACACCCATGTCGATTCGCACCGCGATCTGCCGACTGTCGACAAGCCCTTGGCGACGCTGGAGCAGCTCGAGTTCCTGCCGTTCCGGCAGATGAAGGACAAGGCGCCGGCCATGATGACGGCGCATATCGTCTACCCGGCGCTCGATGCCGAATTCCCGGCCACGATGTCCAAGTCTATTCTGACAGGCTTGCTGCGCGACGCCTGGCAGTATGAAGGCGTGGTCATCACCGACGGCATGGACATGCATGCGATTGCCGGCCGTTTCGGCGTCGGCAATGCCGCAGTCATGGCGCTGGAAGCCGGCGCCGACATGGTAATGGCGCTCGGTACGCGTGAAACCCAGGAGGAGACGCTCGCTGCACTGGCCGAAGCGATTGCCGGCGGACGCCTGACGGCTGAGGCGCTGCAGTTGCGCCTGCGCCGTTTGCATGACCTGGCTGCGACCTACCCCAGCCGGACCTACGGCTACCCCGAAGAGGCTGCTGACCGCACCTTGATGGCGCGTGCATGGCAGGCGGCACTGACGCCGTACCGCAATCCGAATCGCCCCAAGCCGGGCGCCAAAGTGCGGCTGGTGGCGCGCGCCGACGTAGTCAGCGACGGTGTGTCGGAAGCCGGCGTTCCGGCTGAGGAGGTAGCGGCCTTGTTGCGTCGTTTTTACGACGTCGAACTGGTCACGTTTGCCGATGCCGAGAGTTTTGATTGGAACGCCTTGCCGGCCGATGGACGCACGGTGATCCTGGCCTCGACTTCGCGGCTGCGCTACGGCCAGCGCGCGCGCGCCGGCTGGCGCCCGGACTTGCACCTGGCACTCTGGAATCCGTTTCAGGCCCTCGATATTTCGGCGCCGGCCCTGTTGACCTATGGCTTTGCTCAACCGGCGCTGGAAGCCGTTGCCGATTGGCTGAGCGGCAAGGGCGAGGCAAACGGAAAGTGCCCGGTGGCCGGGTTCGTCGGATGAATTGAATGCAAGCGTGTCAGATAGGACGGGTAGATGGCGCAGGTAACGCTTAAGAATATCGTCAAGCAATATGACGGCGGCGCGACGGTGATACACGGCGTCGACCTCGATATCCGCGCCGGCGAGTTCGTCGTATTCGTCGGCCCCTCCGGCTGCGGAAAATCGACCTTGCTGCGCATGATTGCCGGCCTGGAAAGCATCAGCGGTGGCGAGTTGAGCATAGGCGGACGGCTGGCCAACCAAGTGCCGCCGGCCGAGCGCGGCGTAGCCATGGTATTCCAGTCGTATGCGCTGTATCCGCATATGACGGTGTACGAGAACATGGCATTTGCGCTGGAATTGGCCGGCCACAAGCGCGCCGAAATCGACACAGCGGTAAAGCGCGCCGCCGAGATCCTGCAAATCGGCGTCTTGCTCAAGCGCCGGCCGAAAGACCTGTCCGGTGGCCAGCGTCAGCGCGTCGCCATCGGTCGCGCCATCGTGCGCAAGCCTCAGGTGTTCCTTTTTGATGAGCCGCTCTCCAATCTCGATGCCAGCCTGCGTGTGCAAATGCGCGTCGAAATCAGCCGCCTGCATCGCGAGCTTCAGACGACCATGATCTACGTCACGCACGACCAGGTCGAGGCGATGACGCTGGGCGAGCGTATCGTCGTATTCAACGGCGGACGTATCGAACAGATCGGCAGCCCGCTTGAGCTCTATAACAATCCCGCCAATCGTTTCGTTGCCGGATTTTTAGGTTCGCCGAAGATGAATTTCATACCGGCTATCGTCGATGCGGTCTCTGTCGGCGAGATTACGGTGCGCTTGCCGGGCGGCGAGATGATCAAAGCGGCGGCGCGAGGAAAGGACGTGCAACCCGGCGCTGCGGTCACGCTCGGGGTGCGTGCCGAACACTTATCGTTGGCTGAAGCCAGCGATGCCAACGCGATTGACGCACGCGTGGCCCATATTGAGCACCTGGGTGATGCAAGCATCGTCTATGCGGAAGTGAAGTGCGTGACGGAACTGCTGACGGTCAAGCAATCGGCAGCGAATATCAAGAGTGGCGACGCGGTAAAGTTGATGCTGGCAGCGCAGCATTGCCACCTATTCGATAGCGACGGTGTGGCCTTCCCGAGAGAGTGGCAGGGATAGGCGAAGCGAAATCACTCTTCCAGCATGCGCAGCAGACCCTTGAGCGCGTGCGCCACGGTTTGCCGGCGCACGGCTTGCCGGTCGCCGGAAAACACCAGCCGTTCGGTATGGGTGTGATGCGGTTTGGCCCAGCCGAAGCACACGGTGCCGACCGGTTTGCCGGGAACGGCGCCGCCGGGGCCGGCAATGCCGGTAGTGGACAGACTGATATGCGCGTTGCTATTGGCCAGCGCGCCTTCGGCCATGGCTGCCGCGATTTCCTCGCTGACGGTGCCGTGCTGCGCAAACAGGGCAGCGGGCACGTCCAGCATCTCGGTCTTCGAGGCATTGGAATAGGTGATGAAGCCGCAGTCGAACCATTCCGACGAGCCGGCGATTTCAGTGATGGCTTGTGCCACGCCGCCACCAGTACAGGATTCCGCCGTCGCCAGCAACAAGCCCTTGGCTTGCAGCGTGCGTCCTACTTGCTCAGACAGTGCCAAGATGTCTTCCATGATTTCGTCTCCTGCGGCGTTTCGGTTTGTTTAAATAATGCGCCAGATAGCGAAAACGAGCAAGGTGTAAAACGCGGCCACGATGTCGTCCCACATCACGCCGAAACCGCCCTTGAAGTGGCGGTCGAAATAAGCGATGGGCGGAGGCTTCACCATGTCGAAAAAACGGAACCAGAAAAAAGCCCAGCATTGCGTGACCATGCCGGCCGGCATCAGGAATAGCAAGACCAGCCAGAATGCGATGATTTCGTCCCACACGATGCTGCCGTGATCGGCCACGCCGATATCGCGCCCGGTTTTTCCGCAAAGCCAGATGCCGATTGCAAAACCCAGCACGATCACGAGCGCCCAATGCGCCGGTGTGAACCAGGCCGGCCAGCGCGCGCTGAGCAAGTCGTAGCTCAACCAGGCGAACAGCGTGCCGGCGGTGCCAGGCATGATGGGCGACAGGCCGCTGCCGAAACCCTGGGCAGGAATGTGCGCCAAGTGCGCAAACATGAAACGGGCGCTGGCTTTCGTATTCCGTGGTTCGGTCGTTGTCATGGACATCAGGGGGAAAGAAAGTGATCGAAGGAAGCGAATTCGGATTCGATGGCGTGACCTTGGCGGTCGAGCAGGCGCAGGCCGGGCGCTACCTCTACGCTGCCGATGCGCGTCGCCGGCACGGTAGCAGCGCGGGCCGCCGCCAGCACTGCTTCGCGTTGCTCGGGCGCGGCGGTGAAGCATAGCTCATAATCGTCGCCGCCGGTCAGCGCGAAATTTCTTTGCATGGATTGCGGCTGGTGCGCCAGCATGGCGCCGACGGGAAGGGCGTCGACATCGAGCCTGGCCCCGAGCCTGGAGCGCTCCAGGATATGGCGCAGGTCACCGAACAAACCGTCGGAAATATCGATGGCAGCATGGGCGATGCCGCGCAGCGCCAGGCCCAGTGCCACGCGCGGCGTCGGCGCATGCAGGCGTTTCGATGCGGCGTGCAGTGTCGCTTCATCGATCCGGCATTCCTTGCGATAGCCGGCCAGCGCCAGGCGCGCGTCGCCCAGCGTGCCGGACACCCAGATATCGTCGCCCTCCTTGGCCGCATCGCGCCGTAAGGCGGCGCCCAAAGGCACTTCGCCGAACACCGTGATACAAATGTTGAGCGGCCCTTTGGTGGTGTCGCCGCCTATGAGTTCGCACTCGTGTTCGTCTGCCAGTGCCAACATGCCCTGCGAAAACGCCTGCAGCCAATCGTGCTCGGTTACAGGCAAGGCCAGCGCCAGTGTGAAGGCCAGTGGTTTGGCACCCATGGCGGCCAGGTCTGAAAGATTGACCGCCAAGCATTTGTGGCCAAGTGTGTACGGATTGGCACCGGGGAAAAAATGCCGGCCTTCGACCAGCATGTCGGTCGAGATCGCCAATTGCATGCCGGGGCTAGGGCTCAGCAAGGCGCAATCGTCGCCGACACCGAGGGCAATCCGCTCACTGCATCGAATGGAACGCGTGAAATAGGTGGCAATTAAGTCGAATTCTGAAAGCATGTTGGCATTGTACCCAAGGCGGCGCCGAGGGCTATTTAGGGCGCAAATCTGTTGAACGAATATTAAGAAATTTCATATATAAAACAACGATTTAGATAAGAAACAAAAAGCTTGAATTTCCTTGGGACCCTGATATAGTGCATTCAAATATCTCATATATAAATCGTGGTTTTATATATGAAACAAACGAAACACAACAACAAAACCTTGCTTCGGGGGGGGGCTCGAAGCCCGGATCGCCGTTTGGGGCAGATTTGTTGGCAGAGATTTCG
>JAFANH010000087.1 GCA_019232795.1 Burkholderiaceae bacterium | reverse complement strand
CCGAGGCCTTGCAGGCACGTCAGGTGCCCATTTTTGCCGAGGTTTCCAAGTTCCCTGCGGTAACACGTGACTTGGCGCTGGTAGTGAAACAGGGCGTTCCGGTCCAGGATTTGCTCGATACTTTTGTTGTCGAACGGAAAAACAATGCTAGCTGTGATATTGTGCAAGCTATTGTTTTATTTGATGAATATCGTGGCAAGGGTTTGGAAAATGACGAAAAAAGTCTTGCTTTCCGCTTCACGTTGCAAGATACTCAAAGCACCCTGCAAGAGGATGCAGTGAACGCCGCGATGGCTGCGCTGGTTGCCGTGGCCGGCGAAAAGCATGGCGCCAAAATTCGCAAATGAATAGTCGATAGACAGTAAAAAGCGAGCAAAACAGCTAGCAAATTGCTAAGCAGATAGCCGGGCAGGCGATAACAATGATGAATGACGTGAACTCAGCCGAATTTCAATCCGTTTTGACCACAGACTTGAACCGCGCCATGCTGGAAGCGAAGGCGCACTCGCAAGCGCGCATCGAGTCCGAGCGGGAGCTGCCGACCCTGACCAAGGCAGAATTGGCGGAATTGCTATTTGAGCAAGTTGGCTTGAATAAGCGAGAAGCCAAGGATATGGTCGAAACGTTTTTCGATGAAATCCGCAATGCGCTCGAGCGTGGCGAAGCTGTGAAGTTGTCCGGTTTTGGCAATTTCCAGTTGCGCGACAAGCCGCAGCGCCCTGGCCGCAACCCCAAAACCGGCGAAGAAATCCCGATTACCGCGCGCCGTGTCGTTACTTTCCATGCCAGTCAAAAATTGAAAGGCATGGTGGAAGTTGCCATCAACAAACCCCTGGTTCGTGCAGCCTGATGAGCGAGCGCCCGAACAAGCCGGCTGCGCCGGTGGAGTTGCCGCCGATTCCGGCCAAGCGTTACTTCACCATCGGCGAAGTCAGTGACTTGTGTGGCGTCAAACCGCATGTGCTGCGCTACTGGGAACAAGAGTTTACACAACTGAAGCCGGTCAAACGGCGCGGCAATCGCCGCTACTATCAGCACCACGAAGTGCTGCTGATCCGCCGCATACGCGAACTGTTGTACGAGCAGGGATTCACTATCAGCGGCGCGCGCAACAAGCTCGATTCCCGTCTCGCCAACGATGCCGAGGACTTGACCAACGGCCTGCCGCCGCTTGAAGTCGATACCATCGCCATCCGCAAGGAATTGTCGGAAATCCTCGACTTGCTGAAACCGGGCGCAGAAGCCTGACGTCGCTGCGGATTTCCTCGCGCGCATGTAGGTGTATTGATTGCGCGCTTTCTTCACTTTCTCTGCTTTTCTGCGATCCCAGCCGGATCGTCGCGGGCGAAGCGCATCCCCGATTTGCTTGCGCAGACGCGCCTAGCTTTCAATACGCTCCTGTTTCTTATCTCCGGCCGCGATGGTCATGATGATCGCGGCGATCGTGATGCCAACGGAAGTCGCGGCTATAGTAAAAGCCTGCATAAGGATAGTAATAGGGGTAGGCGTAAGGATCGCCATACACGGTGACCGGAGCCACAACCGGCGGTGCGACATACACAGGCGGCGTATAGACGACAGGCGGAGCGGGAAGCACCGGAACGCCGATCGATACAGCCACACCGAAACGGTCATGGGCCATCGCCGGCGCAGTACAGGCGAATAACGCAAACCCTGTCAGCAACCCGGCACTTGCGAGAATGAGAGACTTTTTCATGATGGCACTCCTTTCAGCAGAGCAATGAAGCTCTCTTATTCAGAATAACGCTGAAAGGGGGCGGAAGGCTCGCTCAAATCCGTAAGCTTTGAAACAAATTGTTTCGGCTATCCTTCACACGGAAGAGGGCTATTGGATATCTTGCTCTTTCATGCCGACTGGCAAGGTGCCGGGTAGATAGGCGACGCCGGAAAAAGCGCGCATGTGTCCCCGTGCCGTGACGACCAGGTCGTCCCTTCTGATCATGAGGTGGGAATGACCGGTTCGATTGATCGGTTTCGCGTTGACGAAGGTATCGAAATATTTTCCCATCAATTGATGCAGATCGGGCGGGACCCGGCCTTTCCAAGTGACGGCAAATACCTTGCCGTCCGCACCCTCGTATTCATGCACGACCGTGCCCGTCTGTGTGGTCATTTCGTGCATGGTATAGCCGACGGCCTTGTTGGCCACCGGCTGGCTGGCCTTCATGTTGATACGGTCGTTCTGCACGCTCGATACATCGCCCCCCAAGGCAGCAAAGCATAGGGCTGGCGTAGCCAGTCCAAGCAATGCCAAGGGCCGTAGTGACGCTTTCAAATTCATGGTTTTCCTCGCCGAATTCCTGTTGCCTGACAGGGAAAGCGTATCACGCTTTGGCGGTGTGGATCGGTTGAGGCTCCGGGTCCCTTAGGTAAATGAAGGCAGCCCCTCCCGAAATTAGAAGGCCGACTTTAAATGAGGCCTGCAGTGCGTCAAAAATGGGGCGAGGCGAATAAGCGTTGTGGAACTTGCGCGACGGAGCGATCGACCAATTTTTCATGCTGCGTCGCAGCAGGCGATCGGTCGATATGCGGCCTCACCAGGAAAGCGGCGGATTCACCGGTTGAGGCGCGGCGAGAGCGGGGCAATCTGAGATTGACGGCTCGAAGCGGATTCGGGATACTGCCCCTTGGCCTTGAATGCTAGCCTTGACCAAGCAGCGCAATTCAAGTGCCGCGTATGCTCAGCCATCTCAGAATTTAAAACACAAGGAGACATGACATGAGCACACAACAGCTCACTTTGGCCACACTGCCGCAATGGGTAGGCAAGGAAATCGGCGTTTCGGACTGGGTCACCATCGATCAGCAACGGATCGACGAATTTGCCCACTGCACCGGTGACCATCAATGGATACACGTCGACGTCGAACGGGCGCAACGCGAAAGCCCGTTCAAAACGACGATCGCACACGGTTATCTGACCCTGTCCATGCTGGCGAATTTTTCTTTTGACATCCTGATCAAGCCGCTCGGTATTGCGCAGGCGCTCAACTATGGCAGCGATAAAGTGCGTTTCCTCGCGCCGGTCAAATGCGGTTCCCGTATCCGCGACCATATCGTGCTGGCCGGCGCAGAGGACAAGGGCGGCGGACGAATACTTGTCACTGCCGAGCACACGGTGGAAATCGAAGGCGAAGACAAGCCGGCCCTGATTGCTACCGCCCTGGCGATGATTTTCGCAGGCTGAACGGTTTCTTCGGCGGCAACTCAGCTTATAGGACGCATAAAGGACGCATATGAGCAGTCAGACCAGGAAGAGCCCCGCCGACTCCACGGCGACAAAGAAGAAAGCTGCGACAAAAGCGACTACGGCCGCCTCGCCTGCAAAGCGAGCCGCCAAACCGGCGCAAAAGTCCGCGCCGGCCAGCAAATCCAAGGCGGCCAAGCCCGCCGCCGGCAAGGCTGGAGCGGCAAGGAACGCCGCCAAGCCTTCGGCAAAATCCGTAACTGCCCCAAAAGCCGCTGCCAAGCCCAAGGTGAAAGCTGGCGGCGAATCCGGTTTGACCGGTGACCGTCTCAGCGATACCGCCTCCAAAAACACACTTGCCATCAATCCCATGATGGGCTTGCGCGCAGCCGATCTCGGTGAAGCTGCCAAGGCCTTTTTCGGCGCGACGATCAAGCAGCCGATGAAGACTGCGAGGCACCTGGGCGAGTTCTACCGGGAACTGGGACAGGCAGTGGCGGGCATGTCGGACACGGCACCGGATCCCAAGGACAGGCGCTTCGCCGACCCGGCTTGGCAGAGCAGTCCCTTGCACAAGCGTCTGATGCAGGCGCATGCCATCACCGGCAAGGAGTTGGCGCGCTATATCGACGCCACCGGCCTCAACGCGCGCGACAAGGCACGTGCCCACCTGGCGGCTTCGATTTTCGTGGATACGATCTCGCCCTCGAATACCCTGATGAATCCGAGCGCCTTGAAGCGCGCCGTGGATACCAGCGGCGTCAGTCTGCTCAAAGGCGTCAAAAACCTGGTGCATGATTTGCGTCATAACGACGGTCTGCCGTCTTCGGTCGATAAATCGAAATTCAAGCTCGGTAAGAACATCGCACTGTCGCAGGGCAAGGTGGTATTCACCAGCGAAGTGCTGGAAGTGATCCAGTACCAGCCGAAAACGGAAACGGTGTTTCAGCGACCCTTGGTGGTGATTCCGCCGCAGGTCAACAAGTTCTACGCCATGGACTTGTCGCCGGAAAAAAGCATGTTCAAATTCGCCACCGAGCACGGCTTGCAGCTGTTTGCCATCAGCTGGCGCAATCCGAAACGCGAGCACCGCGATTGGGATATTTCCACCTACGTCAACGCGGTCGAAGAGGCAGTCGAGGTGGCACGCCAGATCACCGGCAGCGCGGACGTCAACCTGTGGGGCGCCTGTTCGGGCGGCATCACGCTGGCCGCCTACGTGGCTTGGCTGGCGGCGACAGGCCAGCAAGACAAGGTGAAAAGCGTGGTGAGCCCGGTGTGCGTGCTGGATCCGACCAAGACCATGGACACCACCATGGGGCTGCTGATCACCGATCAGAGCATCATGGCCGTCAAGGCTGCCGTCAAGCGCCGCGGTTTTGTCGACGGTGCGGAATTGGCGCGCACTTTCGCCTGGTTGCGTCCGAACGACCTGATCTGGAATTACTGGGTCAACAACTACCTGATGGGTAACGACCCTCCGGCCTTTGACATCCTGTTCTGGAACGCCGATACCACGCGCCTGCCGGCCGCCTTCCACGCCAACCTGGTGGATACGATGCTCGACAACCCCTTTGCCCATCCCGGCGCGCTTGAGGTGCTGGACGAGCCGATTGATATGGGTAAGGTCAAGGTCGATGCCTATATCGTGGCCGGTATCACCGACCACATCACGCCCTGGAAGGCCTGTTACGAAACTGCGCGCCTATACGGCGGCAATAGTACTTTTACGCTGGCCAACGCCGGCCACTTGCAGAGCCTGCTCAATCCGCCGGGTTCGCCGAAATCGTTTTTCTTTTCGCGCCCCGCAGCCGTTCCCGATCCGGACGCCTGGGCCGAGAGTGCCGAGCGCGTCGAGGGCAGCTGGTGGCCGCACTGGATGGCTTGGATGCACCAGCGTTCCGGCGAGCGTGTGCCGGCGCCGAAGAAATTGGGCAGCCGCAAGCACAAGCCGGGCGTGGATGCACCCGGTCTGTATGTGCTTGAGCCATAATGCAACAAGATAAGGAAACCCAATGAGCGCGTTGTCAGCCGCTTTGCCCAGATTGCCGAAATCGAAGTCCACCGGTTCCACCAGTCAGCCGCGTGCCCGCGGCGCCAGAAGGAAAGCCGCGAGCACTACCGTGAGCAATCCCGTCGAACATTTGCAAGACGCCTACGTCGATCCGACCTCGGGCATGCATATCGGCACCGTCACGATAGGCGGCCAGCAGTTGCGCGTCGGCATACGCCCCGGTGCTGCAAACATGAAACCGCTGCTGGTATTCAACGGCATCGGCGCCAATATGGAATTGGCAGGGCCGTTCATGCGCGAAATGCCCGGCATCGAAACCATTATTTTCGATGTGCCAGGCGCCGGCAAATCGCCAGAACCGAAAGCGCCGTATCGCATCTCGTCGATGGCTTCGCTGGCAGCCGACTTGCTCGATCACCTCGGCTACGGCCAGGTCGACGTGATGGGCGTGTCCTGGGGCGGCGGATTGGCGCAGCAATTCACGATCCAGTATCCGCAGCGTGTGCGTCGCGTAATACTGGCGGCCACCTCGATGGGCGGCCACACCATGGTGCCCGGCCATCCGCGCGTGCTAATGAAGATGGCCAATCCGCGCCGTTATATCGACAAGGGCTACATGATGCGCATCGCGCCCGACATCTACGGCGGCGAACTGCGCAGCAATCCTGAAGCGATCAAGTTGTTCACGCAGCATGCGCGTGGCGGCACCAAGCGCGGTTACCAATACCAGATGCTGGCCATGCTTGGCTGGAGCAGCCTGCCTTGGCTCTGGCGCATCAAGCATGCGACGCTGGTGATGGCCGGCAACGACGACCCGCTGGTGCCGCTGATCAATGCCCGACTGCACGCTTTCCTGCTGCCGCATGCGCGTCTGCATGTACTCGAGGACGGCCACTTGTTTCTGCTGACCCAGGCCAAACAGACTGCGGACGTCATCAGCGATTTTTTGCGTGAGGTCAATCCGCAAACCTGGCGCTGAACCGCGTTCGGCGGCGCGTTCCCGGAGGCAGCATGGTTACGACAGTCAAGCGCGGTGCGAAGGGAAATGCCTCGGGCCATCTGGCGGGGCGTGCGACACGCGCCGCCCGCATTCCCCGCAAGACCAATACTGCAAACGGCAAGAGCGCAAGCAAGGGGAAATCGGAGGCCAAGGCGGGCGGCGACTCACTGGTTCTTTCACTCGCCAAGCAACTGCAGACCTTGACCGGCACGGTGCTCGGCAACGTCGGCGCGGCCAGCGACGTCATGATGGCGGTTGCCAGGAATCGTGTGCGCCGACCCGGTTCCAAGGCTGCGGTGGAAAAAGCGGCCGGCTTGTTGCGCGACTTGCGGGAAGCGGCCGGCCTGACGGTCGAAGACCTCGGCAAGCTGCTTGAACTCGAAGACGCCTCTTTCATGGATCTGGTCGAAAGCGGGGCGGTGGGCCTGCCATTCGACCTGATCCTGCGCCTGGCGACCGTGCTTGGTCGTAACGACCCGGTCGGCTTCATCTTGCAGATGACGCGTACCTATAACCCCAAGATGTGGAAGGCATTGGAAACACTGGGCCTGGGCAAGCTGCTGGTGCAGGCTGGGCGCGAGCGCGAATTTGCAAACATTTACCGGCGTCATGGCGCGGCCGGGAATTTGTCGGACGAGGATTTTGCCTCGGCCCTGTCGTTTGCCGAAGCTGCCTTCGCCAATGCCCTGGCTTATCAGGAACGATACAGGAAAGGGCGGAGTTAGATATGACGTGGGGTTCCTCAAGGTGGTGTTGTTGATATTGTGCGACTTTGAAATTGATTGAATTTGATGTGTAAATCGCAGTATATGAGCGAAGATGTTCGCAAATCGAGTCGTGTCAGGGTCCTGGGGTAAAATAGCCCGATGCAGAATCCATCGGTAAGAAAAAGCCCTGCCGCAACGGAAGACGAGTCACCCGCTTCTCTCCAAGCCTACTTCAAACCGGGCCTTGCTCCGGAAGACATAGCGCAGGTATCCCAGCTCAAGAAAGCCAAGCCGCTGTTGCAGGCCTTCACGACGCTGTTCCATGGCGGCTTCGACAGCGTCCTGGTGCGCTTGCTGGTGTTGCGTGAACTCGTAGCCGACGTGCAATCGGCGGCGCTGACGCGCGCCGATATTAATGCCCGGCTCGGTTACCTCGACCCGGACAGCCTGGAAACCGTGTTGGCGCGTTTGCGCGGCAACGACCTGTTGACTTGGGATCAGGCGCGCGGCATGTACCGTGTGACGCCGATGGCGCGCAATATCCTGGCTGCGCTGGAAGGCTTGATCGGTCTGACCAGCCAAACCGAAGTGACCGAAGGCGAAGCCGAAGTTGCCGTTGAGGACAACACGGGCGTGGAATACCTGTTGTCGCAGGTGGCCGGCGCTCAAGCCGTGGGTGGCGTCACGGTCGAACAATTGCAGCATCTGCTCGGGCGCCTGGTCGATCTGACTGAAGAGTTCCGCGATGCCATCGCTTCCGGTTCCGAATTCCGCCTGCGTGCCGCCCAGCATAAATGGCATCAGGCTTGCGACTGGGTGGAGAAGGGCTCGCACATCCTGCAAGCCATTACCAATGATCCCGTTGCCGACGGCGCCACGCACAGGGCGGCGCAGGCGATCGGCCGCGCGCAAAGCGCGCTGCTCAATATGCAAGGCATGTTCTCGCGTGCGCTCAACCAGATCGAGCGGCAGCGCGTGCACCTCGGCCAGTCCGGCCTGTCGACCACCGACATCAATACCTGGCTGATGCAGCATGGCGACCTGGCCAGCCTGGCCGAAGGCGTGCTAGACATGCCGGTCAAGCCGGTGTTCATTACACCGGCCGAGATGATCGACGTCGCCGAAGATGAAGTGTTTGCCGAACGCCGCGCCGCGTTCGACAATACGCTGCCCAGCGGCGAAAACGCGCCGGTCACGCAAAGCGAAGCAGCCGTGACTCCGGAACAGCTGGAAGCCTGGCTAGGCCGCTTGTCCGTATTTTCGGGCCAGACTGCCGACGGGATGGGGGACGGGGCGCCGATCGAGACCGCGCTCCTGCCGGCCAGCTTTGCCATCGCTTCCTATCGTGCTTCGCTGCTGCCGCTGATCGGCGACGAGAGCGAGTCGGCGCTGCAAGGCGCTACTGCCGCCATTGCGCGCCTGCCTTTGACCTTTACTACCGAGAACCGCATCAGGAAACTCGACGATCCCCACGTGGCGGCCATGTCCGCCGCTGTGCTGGCGCCGGTGCGTGCCGTTGAAAAAACAGAATAACTGGAAACAACCATGAGTGACGATACGCAAATCCTGATTGCGCGGCTGTTGACGCACCAGACACTGCCGCGCGAAGACAAGCTGGTCAAGCGCGCCTTGTCCGACGAACTGTACCGCGCCGAGGTCGACAAGCGCCTGGCCGACTGCGGCATGAAGTTCCTCGACAACGTCTATGCAGACCACGTGACGCTGGCCTTGTTGCGCGACGTCGAGCCGCGCATCTTCGGCGCGCGCGACGTCTGGCAAAACAATAATTTTGGCCTTGCGCGCGACGGCGTGGCGCTGCTGGTGGTGCTGTGGGCGCTGATCATTTTGCCCAAGCGCGAACGCCAGGAAGCGCACCAGGCCGCCGAGCAGGACCAGAACGACATGTTCGGCAAGGAAAAACCGATGCCGCGCGCGGAAGATGCCTCGATGGGCATTTCCTACCGTGCGCTGCTGACCGATTTCGGCGACAAGCTCGGCAAGAAGATGCGCATTGATATGAACCTGGCGCTGCTGTCCAAGATCGGTTTCATCGAGCGGCGCAACGACCAGATTCTCGAGGGACCCCTGCTCGACTTGCTGCTCGACACCAGTGCCTTGAAAGAACGCGTCATCAACGGTGCCCTGGCCGATATTTTCAAACGCAAAGTGCCGGACGTGGCGGATGCGGAAATCCTGCCTTTCCCGGGCACCGTGTCCGAACAGGTGATCGACCAGGCGAGCGGACAAGCAGCGGAACAAGCAGCGGAACAAACAACAGAACAGGAATCCCATGTTTCACATTAAATCGCTGGAGCTGGTGCATTGGGATTACTGGCAGCGCATCAAGAACATCCCGCTCGACGCCAAGATCATCACCATCGCCGGCCAGAACGGCTCCGGCAAGACCACGCTGCTCGATGCCCTGCGCACGCTGTTCGGTCTGGACTGCTCGAACGGGCGCAGCTACAAGCACTATGCGCGCCACTCGGGTCAGCAAACGGCCTGGCTACGCGCCGTGGTGGACAACAAACCGATCGACCGCCAGTTGTCGAATCGTCCGTTCCGCCTGGCAGGCTTCTTTGCCGATGACGAAGTGACGCTGTTTTGCCAGATTCAGAAAAACGGCGGCGACTGGAAGCGCCAGTATTTGTTGCGCGGCGGTAATGTCGAAATCGAAGACGTGCAAGAGGCCAGCGACTGGATCGGCCTTGACACTTACCGCAAGCGTCTGGCCAGTGCCGGCCTGTCTTCGGCCATGGCGAAAGTGCTGGCGCTGGAGCAGGGCGAGACCGACAAGCTGTGCGAATACTCGCCGCGCCAATTGCTCGACCTGGTGTTCCAGGTATTCGGCGACAAGGAAGTGCTCGATGCCTATGACGAAGCGAAGCACCATCAACAGGCGACAGAGGTCGAGCTGAAGCAGTTCGAAGCCGAACTCGAATCGGCCAAGACCAACCTGGAGCGCCTGCGCCTGCGTGTCGCAAACTATCACTTGTGGGAAAACCTCAACAAGGAGCGGCGCGACTTGCGCGAAGAGATTTTGCCGACGCTGGAATTTCACGAACTGCGCGAAACCGCAAACCGCACCAGCGGCCAGCTGCGCGACGCCAAGCAGTCGCTGGCGACGCACGAAGAGCAGATTTCGGCGAAGCGCGCCGAATTGGCTCAACACGTGCAGACGCTGAGCGAAGCCCAGGCGCAGGAAACGCAGTGGGAAACCGAGCATACGGCCCTCGGCCAGCGCCTGTCCGAACTCAATGCCGCGCTGAAGTCGCACGAAGAGTTGCTAGCCCAGAAGCGCCGCCTGCAAGAGCAGGCGGCCGTAACTTCGGATGCGGCCGATGCCGCCGGCCAGCTTGAAGCCAAGGATGCCGAACTCTCGGCCAAACGTCAGGAACGCTTTGTACTGGCTGAAAAGATTGCCGGTCACCGCGAAACCATGCAGGCGCTGGAAAACAATGCGCCCATGCGCGACCCCGATCCGGTGGTCGCCATGCAAAAGGCCCTGCGTGAAGCGGGCGTCGGCTACGCCATGCTGTCCGACGTGATCGAAGTGTCCGACCCGGACTGGCAGCGGGCCGTGGAAGGCGTGCTGCGCAGCTATGCCTACGTCATCCTGCTCGAGAACGCCGGCGACGCCGGCAAGGCTTACCGCCTCGCCGAAAGGCTGCGCTATGGCCACTTCATCGTACCGGACCGCGTCAAGGCGCAGGTCGTCAAGGACGACAGCCTGCTGTCGGTGGTGCGTTTCAACGGCACGGTGCCGTCCTGGCTGGTCGACCAGCTGGCGCGTATCGAGCGTGTCGATTCCGTGGAAGAGGGCGCGCGCAGCAAGGCACAGGAATGGATCACGCCGGACGCCTACCATCGTGAACGGCGCGGCGGCCGTTCGCTGCATGTCGACGAAGCGCAATTCCGTTTCGGCCATAGCGGCCGTACCCGCCGCCTGGCCGCGTTGCGCGAGTCGGTATCCCGTCTCGAAGAACAGGAAGATGCACTGACCTTGCGCATCAGCGGCTTGTCGTCGGAAGTGGCGAATCTCAAGCTGCGCATCGCCGGCGTCAAGGCGGCCGAAGAATTGGTGGCGCGTCAGGACGAATTCGAAGAAGCGCAGCGCGCGGCCGAACCGCTGAAGCAGGCGCGTACCGAAGTCGGCGCGCGCCTGGCGGAACTATCGTCGCTGGCCAAGCCAGCCACGGAAAAGCGCACGCGTGCGCAAACAGCGTGGGAAAGCGCGAAGGAACAACTGGCGCGCGTGGAAGAAAGTCTGCGCGATACACGCCGCAAGCAGCGCGAAGATCGCGGCCGGCACGCCGGCACGCTGACATCGCTGCGCCGCGACTGGCGTCACCTGCCTTACAACTGGCGCCGTCCGGCACGGCGGTCAGAACTGGTGAGCGAGCACGAAAACGCCCACCAGGTGCAATTGCGCCTGAACCGCCTGTCGTCCGACCTTGAACGCGACGATTGGGAAACCGACGATACCGTGGTCGACCAGTTCACGCGCCTGAACACCATGCTGCAAGGCCGCCAGGAAGAGACCGACGAGCGCCGTTATCAGAATACGCGCGCGATCGAAGCCACCGCCAATGCCCGCGGTGCCTACATCGAGCGTTTGCGCTATACCATCAAGACCTATGGCCGTAACATCAAGGAATTGGGTGAACTGGCCGGCATCGAAGTCCACACCGATCCGGTGCGCCTGGAAAACGACGACGTGCTGCTGACCCAGGCCGGCCTGCACGTCAAGTTCAAGTTCGACGGCAAGGCCATGATAGGCATGAACGACGGCGAGGCCTCGGGGGGCCAGCAGGTGATGAAGTCATTGATCCTGCTGATCGGCTTGCTGAAGTCGGAAGATGGCTCGGGCGGTTTCGTCTTCATCGACGAACCGTTCGCCCACCTGGATATCCGCAACATCCAGCTGGTCGGCGAGTTCCTCAAGAACACCGATGCGCAATACCTGATGACCACGCCGCTGACGCACAACACCGACGTCTACGACCCTTCGGAACTGACGCTGGTGACCAACAAGAAGAAAAAAGAGATGCAGTGGGCGCAGCCTATCTTCGTCCTGCAGCGACGTATGGGCAAGGCTGCCTGAAGACGAACTGCTTGCGTTGACGGCGGGACGGTGAATACACCGTTCCGGCCATCCTCGTGTTTAGCCTTGCAGCGATGCCAGTCTGGCAAGGGTAGAAGCTGCAAACCTCAAAATCGCAGCCAAAAAGCCTGTTGTTTGCCGAATTGCCCGGCGAGCATTCCTGAGACACTTTCCCAACCTGCCGCCCCAAGGGTTGCGCAGGTGCTTTGAAACAATTCGGGAAGAGTGCGAGGTTGCGATGTTTTACATGACCGTTTTAGGATTGGGTGTGGCGCTGGTCGCCATTTTTTCCGGGCAATTCCTGGACGGTGTATCGATCGGTGCCTTGGCCCAGCCCGGCGCCTTCCTGATTGTTTTCGGCGGCACCTTGGGCGCCGTCGTCGCGCAAAGCTCGCCGAAAGATTTCCTCTCGAGCCTGCGCCTGCTGCGCTGGCTGCGGCAGCCGCCGGTCACTGAAGACGAAAACTACATCGACGAAATCGTCAACTGGTCGCGCATCGCCTACCGCCAGGGAGCGCTCAAGCTCGACAGCCTGGCCGAGGAGATCGAAGATCCCATGCTGAAGAAGGGCGTGGAGATGATCGTCGACTATTACGACCCCGAATATATACGCGAGACCTTGATCACCGATGTGCGCATTCGCGATGCGCGCCTGCGCAATGCCGCCAAGCTGTGGGAGTCCGCCGGCGGCTATGCGCCCACGGTAGGCATCCTCGGTTCGGTGATCGGCCTGCTGCAGGTGATGAACGGCCTGAGCGACGTGAGCAGGCTGGGCGGCGGGATTGCCACGGCCTTCGTTTCGACCATTTACGGATTGGCGTTGGCCAACCTGGTGTTTCTGCCGCTGGCCGCCAAGCTGCGCAGCATGATCTTCGAACTGACCTTGCGCGACGAGTTGCGCATCGAAGGTCTGGTCATGATTGCGCAAAACAAGCAGCCGCGCCTGGTGGAACGTACGCTGGTGGCCGCCGGCGAGCGTGCCCATAACGTCGTCGACCTTCGTCCGGCCGCTTGATTTGCAGCCGGATGCATAAGGCCATGCGCGATTTCATTTCCTTCCAGCGCGACGCGGAACACAACGAAACAGCCGGCACGCACCGCTGGATGGTTTCGTATGCCGATTTCGTCACCTTGCTGTTCGTGCTGTTCCTGGTACTGTACGCGAAGCTGCCCAAGCAGCCCGAGGTCCCGACCGTGCCGCCGCCGGCGGTGCAGGGTCTGCACCAGCCGGTGATTGCCGGCATCCGTCCGCGCCATGCGGCCTTGGCCGCGCAAGCCAAGCCGACCACGCTGTTGCCGGACTCCGTATCGCTGCGCCAGCAAGCACTGCTCGACGAACTGGCGCATACCTTTTCCGATCGGGTCGATGCAGGCGAAATCACACTGGTAACGCGCGAACAGGGCGTGCTGCTGGAAGTGAAGGATACTGCGCTGTTTGCCAGCGGCACGGCGCAGCCGGCAGCGCATGCCGACCTGATCATCGACAAGATTGTTGCCATCCTTGCCAAAACGTCCAACAAGGTCGTAGTGGAAGGGCATACCGACAATGTGCCGATCCAGAACGCGCAATTTCCCTCCAATTGGGAGTTGTCGTCGGCGCGCGCCGCCTCCGTGGTGCGGGCACTGCAGGAGCGCGGCATCGCCGCCTACCGGCTCAGCGCCTCCGGGCTGGCCGACACCAAGCCCATCAGTTCGAACGACACGGCCCGCGGCCGTAGCGAAAACCGTCGCGTCAGCCTGCTGCTGCTGAATGGTTGACTCCCTGCTCGGGTAATTTCTTCCCGATATCAGGTTCGCCTAGGCGATCAAACTGCCTGAAAAGTGAGCTTTTTCATATCGTTTAATATGAAAAGCCGCGTCAAAGTGCGATGACAGTTTGATGACATGCCGTCAAATCCCGCGAATTATTAGTTACTTTCAGACAAATTCTTGTCATTGTTGTCATAAATCAACAAATTCATTGTCATAACCCTGACATTTTTCTCGGATATGCTCCGGGGCAACTTTCCTGCATACCTGCAGTAGCAATGCATCCGGTCTTCCATAAGTCGGCTGGAAATCCAGAGGTTTCGACATGAATATGACACTTAAAATGCGCTTGAGCGCAATCATCGGCTTACTTTCCTTCCTGTCCGTCGTGATTGGCCTATTGGGCCTGTATGGCATGAATCGCGCGGGCGAAGGCTTGAAGCGTGTCTATCAGGATCGCACCGTCGCGCTCGAACAGGTGTCGCGCATCGACCGTTTGCAGGTACAGAGTCAGCTTGCCGTGGTGGAAGCTTTGCAGGATTCCATGGCCGATACCATCAAGAACAAGTCGTCCTTGATCGAAAAAAATGCCGGCGAAATCGAACAGACCTGGGTGACGTTTGCCGCCCACCTGCAGTCTCCGGAAGAGCGCAAGCTGGCCGACCGATTTGCCGACGACTACGCCAAGATGTACAAGAGCGGCATCGTGCCTACCATGACTGCGATGCAGGAAGGCAAACTGGCTGATGCCGGCCAGCTGTACGACCAGTTGCAAGCCGCGGTTCCCGCTGTTCGCAATAGCATGGATGCCTTGCGCAAACTCCAAGTCGACCAGGCGCAGCAAGAATATCAGCATGCCAGCACCGACTACGTTATCCTGCGCTCGATCGTGATCGCGGCAATATTGCTGGGCCTGGTTGCGGGCGGTTTGCTGGGCATGGTCTTGATTCGCAGGATTTATGCGCAGCTGGGCGGCGAGCCGGACTATGCGTCGCGCATCGTGCACAGCATTGCAGCCGGCGACTTGAGCGTGGCGGTGACCACGGCGCCGAAGGATACCGACAGTCTGCTATATGCGATGAAGAGCATGCAGCAGAATCTGGCAAGCACGATAGGCGAGATTCGCCAGTCGTCCGAAACGATGGCGACCGCATCGGGCGAGATCGCCGCCGGCAATCTCGATTTGTCCGCGCGCACCGAACAACAAGCCGGTTCGCTTGAGGAAACTGCGGCTTCGATGATGGAATTGACCAATACCGTCAATCGCAGCTCGGAGAATGCGAACGAGGCTAACCAGTTGGCGCAATCCGCATCGGAAGTCGCTGTGCGCGGCGGCAAGGTGGTCGCCGAGGTGATCGGCACCATGGACGCCATCAACGATGCTTCCAAGCGTATTGTCGACATTATCGCCGTCATCGATGGCATCGCCTTCCAGACCAATATCCTGGCTTTGAACGCCGCCGTGGAAGCGGCGCGCGCGGGCGAGCAGGGGCGCGGTTTTGCCGTGGTGGCCGCCGAGGTGCGCAACCTGGCCCAACGCTCGGCCGGTGCTGCCAAGGAAATCAAGGTGCTGATCGATAATTCCGTGGAAAAAGTCGACGCCGGCAGCAAGCTGGTCGGCCAGGCGGGCAGCACCATGACCGAAGTGGTACAAAGCATTGAGCGCGTGACAGCCATCATGGGCGAGATTGCGACCGCAGGCCGTGCACAGAACGACGATATTGAGCAGGTAAACCGCGCCATTACCGAAATCGATGACGCTACCCAGCAAAATGCAGCGCTGGTCGAAGAGGCTGCCGCCGCCGCGGCGTCGCTGCAGGAGCAGGCAGGCAATTTGGCGCAATTGGTCAGTGTGTTCAAACTGAGCAGCGCACATGCTGTGTCCGCGCCGGTGACGACCACACCGCCCAAGGCAGGCGCTCCGGCTTCGGCGAAGTTGCGCGAAGTGTCCGCCCCTTCCCGATTTGCCGCAGTCAGAAAACCCCTGGAGCTGGCTGCGCCGCTCTCCTGCTGAGAATTACGCCATGCTGAAACGACTCGTATTCTGGAGTTTTGCGCTGGTTTCTGCGCCGGCCTTCGCTTCCGACATCACCGGCGCCGGCTCGACCGCAGCCGCACCCCTGTATTCGAAATGGGGCGACGCCTATACAAGAAAAACCGGCATCAAGCTGGCATACGACGCCATCGGCTCCTCGGGCGGCATTCAGAAAATCAAGGAAAGTGCAGTTGCTTTCGGCGCCAGCGACGCTCCCATGGCGGACGCGGAACTGAAGGCGGCAAACCTGCTGGCTTTCCCGACCGTGATTTCCGGCGTAGTTCCCTTCGTCAATCTGCCGGGCGTGAGGCCGGGAGAGCTGCGCCTGACCGGGGACATCGTGGCCGGCATTTATTCCGGCGCGATCGTGAAGTGGAACGACCCGGCCATCGTTGCCGAAAATCCGTCGCTGGCCTTGCCTAATCGCCCTATCGTTTCCTACGGGCGCCTGGACGGTTCCGGCACGACCTTTACCTTGACCGATTACTTGAGCCGCATCAGCCCCGAATGGAAAGCCAGGTACGGGCGTAATTTCAAAATTGCCTGGCCTGCCAACGTAGTCGCCATCAAGGGCACGAACGATATCGTCGCTGCCATCAAGAAGACGCCGGGCTCAATCGGTTACGCCGAATATGCCTACGTGATCGAAAACGATCTCGGCTATGTGCAGTTGAAGAACCGCGACGGCAACTATGTGAAGCCGAATGCGGCATCGTTCCGCGCGGCACTGTCCAAAAGCAGTTGGGAAAAGACCGGCAACTTCGAAGAAATGCTCACCGACAAGCCCGGAGCGGGGAGTTGGCCCATCACCGGCAGCACCTATGTCTATGTGCCGCGCGTGACCAGCCAGCCGCAACGCACCGCGGCGGCGCTGCAGTTCTTCACGTGGGCTTTCATGGAAGGCGACACCATTGCCAACAGTCTCGACTATATCCGCTTGCCCGATACGGTGCAGGGCAGGGTGTTCCATGAAATATCGAGCGTGGTCGACGACCAGCAGCGGCGGCTGGCACTGTCGATCAATCTGAAATAAGTGCCCCTCGATATTTAACTCAGCAGTCGTCCCAGGCGGTCCAGGTGCGCCGCGGTGCCGTGTTCGCGCATCGCCACCCCTTGTGCGCCATCGGTCCCATCCAGATACGCCACTTGCTCGGTAAAGAGCATGCGGGTGCCGCGCTCTGCGGGCGTGAATTCCACGGTCGCCAGCGACAGCGAATGGTGCTTTCCGTTTAGATGCATGTCATATACGTAGACGATGCGTTCGTTCGGTGTCAGGTGATGGAAGCAGGCGGTGAATAGGGTTTCCATGCCGTTGGAAAGCCTACCCTGTAGCACCTCCTGGCCGCCGACGCGGAATTCCAGCGTGCGTTTCAATAGAGTCCAGCCCTCCGGTCCGATAAACCAACGCGCCTTGGTCTCGATGTCGGACCAGGCTGCATAGACTTGTGCCGGCGAGGCATTGTATCGGCGTTCGATGCTAAAGCTTCCATGTGCGATGGTAGTGTCCATGCTCACTCCTTGTTCAAGTTTTCTTCCAGCACGGCGCCGAGCAGGTCGAAGCGTTGTTCCCACAAATTCCTGCGTTGCGTAATCCATTGCTCTGCTGTGCTTAGCACCTGCAAGTCGATTTTGCAGGTTCGGACGCGCCCGGTTTTTTTGGTGCGCACGACGCCGCTTTCTTCCAATACCTGAATATGCTGCACCACGGCCGGCAGCGACATCGCCAGCGGCTCTGCCAGCTGGCTGACGGCCGCTTCACCGTGAGTCAGCCGTTCGACAATGGCGCGCCGCGTGGGGTCGGATAAGGCATGAAATACGCGGTCCAGGTTGAATTGATAGTTAAGCATTTACTTAACTATAATGTGGCGCTGTCGAATTGTCAAGAAATTGCCTCGTTATTCCAGCGATGCGGCTGACTCAACCAGTGGTAATTTGCCGGAACGCCCGAAGTGGCGTGCTATGATCGTTTCAGCCGCTATCTGCGTCCTCTTTGCGGCTATTTTTCTCGCCTCGCCCTTATCGCTATGAAACGTACTATCCGCGCCACGCGCACTATCAGGAATATTGTCAGCTTGCTGGCCGGCGTCGGCCTGTATGCCGGAGCCATCGCCGCGGAAGCGCCTGCGTGGATGCAGATTACTGAAAAGCAGCCGCTGGCATTTGCCGAAGGAGCGCAAGCGCGCAGTTCCATGCTGCGCGTGATCAAATCAAGTGTGCGCGACAACGCGAAGTTGGGCGAGTTGCATGGGGGCTGGTTTTGCGGGAAAGCGGTCGGGGAACTTGCCTGGAACGAGAAGCTGGTCGGGGCTTTCCAGGAAGCCTTGCCGGGCATTTATCAGGCCGAACTACAAAACGCCCATTATCCGGTTTCGGTGATTCCCGATACGATTTTCGAGCAGGCGCTCGACAACAATGAAGCGCTTCGACAGGATTTGCAAGTCGGCGGCATGATCAAGGACGCCAAGATCGATCTTTGCTTAAGCAGCGGCGTGGAAGGCGCTGCCTACGTGAAGATATTCTGGCAAGTGTTCGCGCCCGAGACGCAAAAAGTGGTTTATGAAACCACCACAGAAGGCTTGTTCAGGGCGAAGGGGTCCATGCTCGCGCCGCCAGACTTTCTGGAAAGGGCGTTTGCTTCATCGGTACGCAACCTGATGGCCGAGCAAGGCTTTCACGACCTGATCGCCACCAGCAAGACGATGGAGACCAAGGCGCCGCGCTGGGCCAGCATACTCAAGCTCAAGGGAGGCAGGGCCTCAAGCGAACCCTTGACGAAGAACATCGACAATCTGCGCACCGAGGTTGTGACCATCGTACGCGACGACGGCGCATCCGGTTCCGGCTTCTTCGTCAGCCAGGATGGCTATCTGCTCACCAATAAGCACGTGGTCGGCGGCGCCAAATACGTCAAGGTCAAGCTGCCCTCAGGCATGGAGCTGGTCGGCGAAGTGGTGCGCGTCGAGGGTGACCGCGATGTGGCCCTGGTCAAGGCCCCGGTATCGAGGGTGCAGGCGATTCCCCTGCGCGCCGGCGACCTCAAGATCGGCGAAGACGTCTACGCGCTAGGCTCTCCGCTCGGCGATCAGTTCAACACCACGTTCACGCACGGCATCATGAGCGCTTATCGCACACTCGATGAAAAGCGCTTCCTGCAGAGCGACGTCGCCATCCTGCCCGGCAATAGCGGCGGACCCTTGCTCGACACCAAGGGGCAAGTGATCGGCATTACCGTGATGGGCCTGGGCGCAAAGGGCCTGGCGGGGATGAATTTCTTCATCCCCATTGGCGAGGCGCTGGAGCAGCTCGGTGTCGAGCTAAACTAAATTTCGCGTTAGAAGCTGGTCGTCAAGCCGGCGTAGAAGGTCCTCGGGGCGCCGTATTGCGGGGCGCCCACTCCCACTCCCGTACCGTCGCGTAACAGGTAGGACTTGTCGAAGATATTGATCAAGGCCAGCCGCCCTTCGAGCGTGCCGACTGCCGTGTGTTTCCAGGTGTGGGTCAGCGCCGTGTTGACAGACGAATAGCCGGGCAGTTCACCGGAGTTCGGTGCTCCGGGCGTACCGTCCGGGTTCATGGGCGTGCGGCGCAAGCCGCTGCCGTAAGTGAAATCGGCGCTGATCTGCGAATCGCCGAAATGGTAGTGGGCACCGCCCGATAGCGTCAACTTCTGGTCGTGATCGAGGTAGATGTAATGGCTGGCGATATAGGCCAGCTCGTCCGGGCCGAACAGCGACTGGCCGGAAATGATGTTCTCTCCCTCAGCGCGCTGCCATGCGGCATTGAGGAATCCACCCCAGCGTTTGTCTGTATAGATGGCCGACAATTCCAGGCCCTTCGCATACCCCTGCTGATAGTTGAACGGCGACAGGATCAAGGCCTGGCCGAACTGGCCTTCATCGATCAGGTTGCGGATCTGCTTGTAATACGCATCGGCCGTCACGGTCAAACGCGGGTCGATGTTGTGATTGATGCCGATGTCGTAATAATTGCTGCGCTCGGCCTTGACCGGGTCGGAAACCGGCACGGCCGGAGCGTTGGTGGTGTTGGTGTACAGATTGATGCTGCTTTGCGAAGCCAGTTCTTGCGGCGGCGGCGTGAAGTAGCGCGCATAGCCCGCATGCAAGGAGGTGTCGTCGCCGAGCTTGTACGCCATGTTGAGGCGCGGGCTCCATTGCTGCTCGTTGATGAAGGCATTGACGTGGTCGAAACGGATGCCGTAGTTGACCGTCAACGGCTGCATCACATGCCACTCGTCCTGGATATAGAAGCTGGCCAGCTTGCCGGTCTTGCCGGAGTTGTCGACGATGGCTTCCGGCGTGGTCGAAAGTTGCGTGCCAGTATTGTCAGTGGTGAACACGTTGACTGTGTTGTCGCTGACGGTTTTTTGTTGTGTGTATTCGAGACCGGTCCGCAGTGTATGGTTGGCAGCGAGCTTGTAGCTGGCGTCGAACTGCACGCCGTCGGCTGTGTTGGAACGCAGCGTGTCGGAAGCGGTGCCGAGGTAGATCAGATCGGCAACCGGATCGGGCGTGAAATGCAGGTCCGAGTACTGGTGGAAATACGAAACCTGATAGTTCAAGTCGCCGAGGCTCTTCTGCAACGACAGCACGACGTAGCGATTGGTTTCACTCTGGTTTTCATTGACTTGGGAGGACGGGATGGCGCTGCTGCCCGCGGACGCGTCGCTGTAACC
This sequence comes from Burkholderiaceae bacterium, assembly GCA_019232795.1. Classification (GTDB taxonomy): domain Bacteria; phylum Pseudomonadota; class Gammaproteobacteria; order Burkholderiales; family Burkholderiaceae_D; genus PKWO01. The sequence continues at coordinate 9,625 of JAFANH010000087.1, read as the reverse complement.
GGCTAAGGTAAAGCCGGGGCTCTGGTTGGGGTTGTCGGGAATCTGGAAGTAACCTTTATAAGTGCCGAACAAGAGGCCGAGCCGGGTATCGTTGTCGATGTAGTAGGACAGGCTGCCAAAGGTTTTTGCCTGGTGCGTGTCGTCGTGCAAGGCCTTGGCAGTCGGTTGTGGATTCTCGATACCAAGCGAATTCGAGAGATAGCTGCCGGACAGGTAGTAGGTGAAGCGGCCGACACTGCCGAAGAATTCGGCGCTCGGCTCATCATAATTGCGGCTGCCTGCCAAGAAGCCGATGCGTCCGCCCGGTGCGATGTCGCCTTCCTTGGTCGTGATTTCGACTATGCCTGCCGTGCGCAAGCCGTACTGCGCCGGCACCGTTCCCGTCACGAAATCCATGGATTGGACGAAACGCGTATCGACCGAGCTGCCAAAGCCGCTGATGTTTTCCGGCAGCAGCACGCCATCGATGCGGTACTGCACATTGCCATGGTCGTCGCGCACGTGCAGCGAGCCGGAAGCCTTCGAGTCCTGGTCGACGCCGGGCAGGCGCAGCAGCAGCTCATTGAACGGCGTATCGTCGCCTTGACCCAGCGTGTCGATCATGTGGGTGTCGACCGTGTACACCGTGGTGCCGATCTTGGGCGACAATTCGGCGCGTTCGGCCCGCAAATGCGTGCCGACGACTTCCACCGTTGTGACCGGCTGCGCCACATCGGAAGAGGAAGCGGAAGGGGCGGCGCTTGCTGTCGCGGCGGCATCGGGACTGGTGTCGGCCAGCGCATGGCCAGCGGGCAGCAGGCCGGCAAACAAGCCGGCGATCAAAAATGGCAGGGGCCGCAAGGCGGGAGTGCGTGGCATAGTAATCTCCATGACAAATCAAATGGACGCGTTACAGGCGCTGCCTGGACGGGCAAGCGAGCGTCAAGTCAAACGGGAACGCGAGCGTCAAGCCACATCAGGATGCGGGCAGTGCGCGAACGCGGGTTCAGCAGCTTGTCGAGGAGAGTGTGGGAGGGCCGCAGGCGGGCGGCAGCAACAGCGGGGAAGAGAAGCGAACCAGCGGAACAACTGCCAGGTAAGGCAGATAAGAAACCAGAATCAGGACCGGCCGCAGCAGGACCACGGGCGGCGGGTCAGCCAGCTTGTGGGTGACGACGCCGCAGACCGCGCAATCCTGGTCTTCCACCACGCTCGCGTGGTGGTGCGTGGCCGCCGTGGCGACCAGGACGGCAAAGGTGATGGCCGTCAGCAGCGCAGTCCACACGCGCCAAGGCGCGGCCGCACGTGCGCGCGGCACAGATGCGGAAGAGAACGAATGAATGCTGGTAAAAGCCATGGCCTGCCGGAAACACAAGGGATGTCCGACATGATAACAAAGAAAGCGATTCTCGTAACCGTCCGCCATGATAGCCGCGCCGATTGCCTTCTCCGCCGGACGCATGGCAAACTGACGGGTCGGGATATTCAGCGGAGAACGCCTTGGATTGGATAAATGGAACCGTCATCGCCGGCCACGGTGTTGCCAGCGGACGCAGCTACGACAGCCGCTATCCGGGCGGTACGATACGCGCGCAAAAGCCGTATTTCCTGGCGCGCGGCGTGGACCTGTCTGCCTATTTCGACGGCACGCTCAATGTCGATCTCGCGCCCCATGTGCCGGCTCCCAAGCACTGCCTGTTCCAGGGGCGCATCAAGTGGCATCCCGATATCGAGGAATTGTTTATGCTGGCGCCGATCGAAGCCGAAGTATGCGGAAAGATTTATGCCGGTCTTTCTTATTACCCGCATCCCGAAACCAAGAAAGAGCACTTTCAACCGGCAACCGTGGTCGAGCTGTTGTTGCCATGGATAGAGGGAGTGGGCGCAGGCAGCCCGGTCAAGCTGCGATTTTTGCAAGCTTAGGGCAATACTGAACTTAGGTGCTCAACGGCTTTTCCATGAATACGCTGAGCGGATCGACTTTGTAGCCGCCGAACGGTTCCCGGTAGCGATACCCGAATTTTTCATACAGGCCGCGCGCTTCACTTGAATGGATGCCTGTTTCCAAACGACTTAACGGAATGCCGTTTTCCTGCAGATGTGCTTCGATCTGCTGCATCAGCGCGGCCGATATGCCTTTGCCTCGATGTTCGGGAGTGACGAACATGCGCTTGATCTCGCCGTAGCGGCCGTCGTCTTCCATGATTTTCACGGCGCCGCACCCGGCAAGCGTTTTACCCAGATAGCAGCCGAGAAAGCAGACGTTGGGCGCCAGCAGCGCCGCGATGCTCTCGAGATGATTGCTCTCGGCCGGGTAGAGCGCTTCCATGGTGCGGTCCAGTTCGGCAATCAGAGCTTGCGCCGCCGGCTCGGCCGGCGAAATCCTGCACACCTTCATTGCGGATGCTGGCGCACGGCCACCGGGACATTGCACACTTCGACGCGGTCTGCCGAGTATTTGAACCAGTCACCGCCGCGGAAGCGCACTGCATTGACCACAGCCTTGAAGGTCGGCGTATCGGTGCGCAGCGTTTCGAGATGGGCGCGCTGCTCCTCGGGAAGGTCGGCTGCGAGGCGTATGGATTTGATCGGCACGTTTTGTTCCGGCTTGTCGTAGAAGCCCATGGCGGCGGTGCCGCGCGGCAGTGTCGACAGCAATTCCATGCCTTGCATCACGCGGCCTACCAGCGTGACGTTGCGGTCCAGATGGCGCGGCGCGTTGCCGATTACTACATAGAGTTCGGTGCCGCCGCCGCTGTCGGCATCGGCGTCGCGGCCGGCGCCCACCATGCCGTAGCAATGCGTCAGCCAGGTGTTTTCGTTCTTGGCGTCGCGCGCAGAGGGAAAAGGTCCGGTGAAACCGACGCGTGCTGCATAGGTGTCGGCGTCGGGCAAGGCGGTAAAGGACATGCCCGACTTGACGGTGGTGGCAAATTCCTGCTTCAGCGTCCTTTGCGCGGTCTTGATCGGCTTGGTTTCGCTGGCGTCGCCGAACTGAACCACGTAATTGTCTTGTGCACGAATGAAGTCCAGGCCGTCGAAATAACCCTCGCGCACCAGCGCCTTGATGTTGGCAACGTGATTCGGCGCGAATTGCGGCGCCAGTTCAATCACGACGCGACCGCTTGCCATCTCGAGGTAAAGCGTGTTTTCCGGATCGAGTGGTCTCCAATCCGACGGCGACGAAGCCTTCAAGACATCGGCTACCGTGGGCCTGCTCTTTGCATCCTCAGCATGTACACGTTCCGCGATACAAAAAGCCCCCAACAGGGCGAGCGCGCAGATGGATTGCGTGCCGATTTTTTGTGCAAACTGAAAAGACATGAAATTTCTCCCTTGAGCAATGTTGACGCGGAGTTTGCCTGCATATTCCTGCGACTGTCAATTCTTACAGGCGCTTTTTGGGACGCTTCTCCTGTGCGCGAGTCCCGAAAGAAATGTTCGCTGCGTGAGTCAAAAATGCTTGAAAATTGGCCGGCCGTTGAGTATTACATATCATTCGGTAGTGCGACCATGTTGCATACAAGGGAGGGTTGGACATGAATCTCGAGAAAATCAAGATCGGTGTGCGCCTGGGTGTCGGATTCGGCGTGCTGATGTGCTTGCTGGTCGCGATGGCATTGCTTGGCCTGAATGGCTTGAATCGCGCCAACGAATCCTTGCATCATCTGGCCGATGTCAATGTCGTCAAGATCGAATTGCTGGACGATATGTCGGAATCGATACACGTCGTGGCGCGCGTGATTCGCACCATAGCGCTTTTGCATGACGACCGTGAGGCGGAAATTCAAGGAAGAAAAATTACAGCGGCGCGAGAGGAATTCGACCGCTCTATCGAGGCTTTGCAAAAAATGCCGCTCGACGAAGCCGGCAGGGGCTACGTGGAGAAGATCAAGGAGCAAGTGGGCGCCGCTCGCGTCACGAATGACAAGTTCATGGAACTTTCGAAGTCCAATCCGGACGAGGCGGTGAAGCACTTGCTCAGCAGCGCCATTCCCGTTACCGCTGCTCTGCAAAATACTTTGCATGAGTTTGCCGACTTGCAGAAAGCGAAAAACAAGCGTGACGAGGAAGCCGCTTCGCAGGTCTACCGTTCGGCCGTGACTGCCATGGCAGCGGGGGCGCTGGCGGCCCTGATCGCCAGCGGCGTGTTCGGGTTCCTGATCGCACGATCGATACTGCGGCAATTGGGAGGCGAACCCGATTACACGGTTCAGGTGGCCAACAAGATTGCGCAGGGCGATCTGGTCGTGCAAATCGACACCAGGAGCAATGACAAGTCCAGCGTTCTGTATGCGATCAAGATCATGCGCGACAGCCTGGCCGATATCTGCAGCCAGGTGCATGCCGCGACCCATACCATTTCCTCCGCTTCGGGGCAGATTGCCAGCGGCAACCTGGACCTGTCTTCACGTACCGAACACCAGGCCAGCTCGCTTGAGGAAACCGCCTCTTCCATGGAAGAACTGACCTCAACGGTCAAACTCAACGCCGGCAATGCGACGGAAGCGAACAAACTGGCGGAACAGGCTTCGGAATTTGCGGAAAAGGGTGGGGAAGTGGTCGATCAGGTAGTCGATACCATGTCCTCGATCAATGAATCGAGCAGGAAAATTGTCGACATCATCGCCGTCATAGACGGTATTGCTTTCCAGACCAATATCCTGGCCTTGAATGCCGCCGTCGAAGCAGCGCGTGCCGGCGAGCAGGGACGAGGGTTTGCCGTGGTGGCGGCCGAAGTGCGCAATCTGGCGCAACGCAGCGCCGCCGCTGCCAAGGAAATCAAGGCCCTGATCGGCGACTCCGTCGAAAAGGTCGATGCAGGCACACGTTTGGTCGATCAGGCAGGCGCCACCATGCATCGCATTGTGGATAGCGTGAAGGGCGTGAGCAACCTGATAGCGGAAATTGCCGGCGCCAGCGGTGAGCAAAGCGAAGGAATCGAACAGATCAACCAAGCCATCGGGCAGATGGACGAAGTCACGCAACAAAACGCAGCGCTGGTCGAACAAGCCGCCGCTGCCGCGCGCGCGCTGCAGGAACAGGCGAATGAGTTGAGCAAGGTGGTTGGCGTATTCAAGCTGTCTGCGGAAGCAGAGCTTGCTCCATCCGTCGCGGTTCCCGTCAACACTGGGGCGACAAGACCAATTTTGCCGACGAGACCAGCACCGGTCCTGGGGCGTTCCCAGGTGCACGCTTTGGCGCAGAAACGCAATGCCAGAACCTTGGCGGCGATTGCGCCCTTAGCACCCTCGGCGCCAGTGGCAAAATTGCCTTCTTCTTCTTCTTCTTCTCGGGCCGTGCATACGACGGCAGACGGCTGGGACGAATTCTGAGAAATATGTTGATCCCGGAAATTCCGGCGCCTTAGGTGCCGGGGCCGCCCGAATTCAGCGCTTGAGCTTTTCGGTCCACTGTGCCAGAGCCTGCATTTGATCGTGAATCTGCTTGATCAGTTTTTCGTCGATCAGGTTGCCGTCGGCGTCGAAGGCGCCGCCGAATGCGTTGGCGAAAACTTCAGGCCTTCCCAAGGGGTGCAGATCGAGGAATACGCAAGTCTGGCGTAAATGATATTGCGCACGCGAGGTTCCCATGCCGCCGCCGGCTCCCATGATGGCAGCCGGTTTCCCGGCCAGCAAGGTGTTGTTCGGCTCACGCGAAGCCCAGTCCAGAATGTTTTTCAAGGCGGGCGCCATTGAATAATTGTATTCGGTGCAGGCCAGCACGAGCGCGTCGGCCGCGCCAATCTGGGCCAGCACGCGTGCAACTGCTAGCGGTTTGTCCGTCAGGTCGGCGTTATAGAACGGAATGTCGGAGAGTTCGGCAATCTCCATGCTTACACCGTCAGGCAAATTGGCGCAGGCGGCGCGCAACAAGCCTTTATTGGTTGATTTTTGCCGCAGGCTGCCGGCAATACCGAGAAAATTGAGCGCCATGAAATTCTCCTTGTGTTGTATAGGCGGGGTTTTGTTGGGGGCTGCCGCTACCACTTGCATCCGCTGTCTTTCTTGTCCAGCAGCGTGGCGGCGGCGAACAATGGGGTCAGTAATCCGTGGCCGGTGACGGTGTCCCGGCAATCGGGGCGGGCGGTCTCGGCGATTGCCTTCTCGATCTTGTGTTCGGCTTGCGGCGCAAACTGCGGTTTCAGGCGAACTTGTCCCAACGGCGTTTCCAATTGCTCTCTGTCAACCTCCGCCACGATTGCGCCAAGGCTTCCGCGTACCGACTCGATGTCGATATGGGTTTCCGGCGCGGGAGACTCCGGCGCCGGCGAAGCTGCAACAGGAGGAAGATTTTCGGGAGCAGCTTGGGTAACAGGAGTGCTCGCCACAACGGTTTTGGATAGATTTTTTTTCACAGCCGGTTTCGTTGATATTTCCATCGGGGAAGGTTGCGGGATGGGTGGCGGGACAGGGGGTGGCAATAAAACTTCTATTGCCACGCGCTTTTCAGAAGCGGAAGGATGCGGTTCGAAAAACGCATGGTGGCGAATCCAGGCAATCAGCATTCCGTGAAGCAATAGGGAAAGCGCAAGACCCGTTGCGACGCGGCGGAGATGGATTCCGGCGGGATCGACGCGCCCGCGATACGAGGCTGCCTGGTCCGCATCGAGCGCTGTCTGATTAATTTGCATTGGCCTCCCCAAGCCGGACTCTGCTATGCAATCCTGACACAAATTGCGCGTTAGTGCGAAGCGAGGTCGAAAAGTTCCTGTAGATCCGCCTCACGAAACTTTTGGGCTACACTACATGTCAACATTTCTGCAGGCAGTTTGTTTGCAAGAGGTGTCGCATGTGGTGGGAAAGAAGACTGGAACTGTGGGTCGATCATATTCGCAGCCAAGCGGCGTTGCCGCTTGCGCTTGAATTGTGGAATGGCCAGCAACTGCAGTTCGGTTGCGATGCGCCGCAAGTCATCATCCGTATCCCGCAGCGCTCCGCGCTCAAGTATTTCTGGAAACCTTCTCTCGCGAGCCTGGGCGAAGCCTACGTCAACGGCAAGATCGAGGTGGAGGGCAAGGCCAAGGCCGTCATCGCGGTTGCCAATGCACTGGCGGCGCGCACCTTGAAAATGGATGGGAAATTCGGCCGCATGGTGCACGGATTTCGCCACAGCAGGGAGAGCGACACCCAGGCGGTCCGGTTTCATTACGACGTCTCCAACGATTTCTATCGCCTGTGGCTGGACGAGAACATGGTGTATTCCTGCGCCTATTTCGAATTGGGCAACGAGAATCTGGGAACGGCTCAGACCAAGAAGATCGATCACATCCTGACCAAGATTCAAGTGCAGCCAGGCGACAGCCTGCTCGACATCGGTTGCGGCTGGGGCGCGCTGGTGTTGCGCGCTGCCAGCAAATTCGGCGCCCGCTGCGTAGGCATTACCTTGTCCGAGCAGCAGGCGGAGTTGGCGCGCCAACGCGTGGCGCGCGCCGGCCTGTGCGATCGGGTGGAAATCCGCGTGCAAGACTATCGCGACGTCGATGGGAGCTTCGACCGCGTCACCAGCGTCGGCATGTTCGAACATGTCGGCTTGAAGAATCTGCCGTTGTATTTCTCCAAAATCGCGAACCTTCTGACCGAGCGCGGAATGGCCATGAATCATGGCATCACTTCCACCGACGTCGAAAGCGGCGCCACGCCTTATGGTGGCAGCGAATTCATCGAGAAATACGTGTTCCCGCATGGCGAACTGCCGCACGTCGGCTTGGCTTTGAAATGCATGCAGCAGGGCGGCCTTGAGGTGCTCGATGTGGAAAATCTGCGCCGCCATTACGCCAGAACCTGCGGCATGTGGGTCGATAATTTCGAGGCCAAAGGCGAAGAAATACGCAGGCTGGCCGGCGATCAGCGCTTCCGCATCTGGCGCATGTATCTGGCCGGCAGCCAGTATGCGTTCCAGAACGATTGGATCTCGCTCTATCAGGTGGTCTGCGCCAAGGCAGGACGCGACCCCTCCACATTACCGCAATCGCGGCGCTACATGTACGTCTGAGCGGCAAGGCGCTGCGCGTTAGGTGTATCCCAAGCTGTGATACAGTCCTCCTTCCAGGAGGAAATCCATATGAAACGTGTTTTGAAATGCGCCATCGTATTGGCGCTGGGTGGCTTGTTGTTTGCAAACGCTGCCGCGGCGCAGACGCTGGTCAACGAAACGCCGGAGCATTTTTCCGCAAAGACCGATACTTTCGATTATGTGCGGCGTGAGGCCATGATTCCCATGCGTGACGGCGTCAAGCTGTTTACCGTGATCCTGATTCCGAAAGGCGTGACGCATGGTCCGATGCTGCTGACGCGCACACCCTACAATGCCGCCATGCGCTTGCCGAAGAATGCGGCGCACTTGTCCGAAGTGCTCGGCAACGGCGACGTATGCGACGAGCTGATTCTGCATCATGGCTACATCCGTGTGCTGCAAGACGTGCGTGGCAAGCACGGCTCGGAAGGCGACTATGTGATGAACCGGCCTTTACGCGGTCCGCTCAACGACACCGCCGTCGACCACGCCACCGATACCTACGACACCATCGACTGGCTGATCAAGAATGTCCCGGAAAGCAACGGCAAGGTCGGTATCTACGGCATTTCCTACGACGGCTTCACATCGCTGACGGCTTTGTTCCACCCTCATCCCGCGCTCAAGGCGGCTGTGCCGATCAATGCCATGGTCGACGGCTGGATGGGCGACGACTGGTTCCACAACGGCGCCTTTCGCCAGGACAGCTTGACCTACGCACATAACCAGGAAGCCACGCGCGGCGGCAGCGTGAAGTGGTGGAGCGACCATTACGACGAATACGATGCCTGGCTGGCAGCAGGTTCGGCCGGCGACATGGCGAAGCTGCACGGACTCGACCATATCGGTTTCGTACAGAAACTGATTGCCCATCCTGCCTACGACACGTTCTGGCAAGAGCAGGCCCTGGACAAGCTGTTGGCGCAAGAGGGCTTGAGCGTTCCGACCATGCTGGTGCACAGCCTGTGGGACCAGGAAGACATTTACGGAAATCTCGCGGTCTATCATGAACTGAAAACCCGGAACAAGGACAACGGCAACCTCTACCTGGTGATGGGGCCCTGGTTCCACCACCAGCAGCGGCTTGACGGCAGCGCCATCGGCGACATTGAATGGGGCAGCGATACCGCACTGTATTTCCGCCGGCATTTGCTCGCCAATTTCTTCGAGCATTTTCTGAAAGACGAGGCGGCGCCGCTCGCCATTGCACCGGTGACTGCATTCCAGTCCGGCAGCAACGAATGGCATGAACTGAAGTCCTGGCCCTCCGCCACCGAGGGCAAGATCACGGGCAAACCGTTGTTTCTGCGCGCCGGCGGCAAACTCGCTTTCGACGCACCTGCCGCCGCCGGTTCCGGCTACGAGGAATACGTGTCCGATCCAGCCAAACCTATTCCTTTCGTGCCGCAGCCGATCAATTTCTCCGGCGAGGGACACAAGGTTTGGGAAAGCTGGCTGGTAAGCGATCAGCGCGCGGCCGCCAGCCGTCCCGACGTGCTGGTGTTCACTTCGGAAGCGCTGCAGCAGCCGCTGACTATTGCAGGCAACCCGATCGCCAATTTGATTGCTTCGACCACCGGCACCGACGGCGACTTCGTGGTCAAGCTGATCGATGTATTTCCGGACGAGG
>JAFANH010000104.1 GCA_019232795.1 Burkholderiaceae bacterium | reverse complement strand
TGACCTTCTTGCCGTTGACGTCCCAAACCTTGGCATCCCAGCTATCCCCTCCGACGCGCTCCAGTGTCATATAGCCGAAGCCGCTTACCCAGGAGCTGAAGTGCTCGACGATCGCGCCCGGCGCCGGCTCTGATCCGGCAGGCAGGCTGGCCGGCAGCGGCACCGGATCCTCGCTGGTACCGGAAAAGCCTGCCACGATCTGTGTAGGATGCTGGCTGGAGAAGCTCACTTGTTCCCATACGTGCACATGGCCGGACAACATGGCGTCGACGCGCTCAGGGATAAAGAGCGGGTTGAGCGCGCCGAATACCGACTGCAAGCCGGCGTTGCCCGGCTTGAGCACCAGATTGCCTTGCTTGTCCTGCGCAGCCGCCATTGCCAGAATCGGGTGATGCTCGACGCCGAAGTTATGCTCGGACTGTTTGGACAGGGTCTCGAACTTGCGATACATGTCGGCGAAGCGAATTTCGCGCATGTCACCGGGCTTGATCGCCTTGGCGGTGGTATTCGAGCTATCGAGAACGATGACCTGGTAGTCCCCGCCCAGCGGCACCGCATAGGGATCGCTGAAATCGCCATTGTCGTCATTCGCAGGCGTCACGCAATCGCGTCCCGGCACCAGCGGACGCGGATCGAGCAGGCGCCACCAGCCTTGACCCGCACGCAGACAGGATTCGTGGTTGCCGCGCACCAAAACCCATGGAGCGGCACGCAGCAGAGGCTTGGCCGGCTCGAAGAAATCGGCGTTCCACGCGTCCCAACCATAACCCCAGGGACTGCCCATGCAACCGGGATTGCTGGCGGGGCAAGCGGTCTCCCTGTAGAGGTAGTCGCCGACGTGGATTACCAGGTCCGGCTTCCACTTGGCCGCCGCAGCGGCTACGGCCGCAAATGGATATTGCTTGGGATCATTGCAGGCTTGCGAAGCCCCATCGGTTTGTTTGATGCGGCAACCGGTATCTCCGATCACGACGATACGTTCGATCTGCCTGCCCGGCAGCGGCAACGCGCGCCCAGCGACCGTTACGCGGCCGGCATGCGGCGGAATATTCCTTTCGCAAGTCAGCATGGGGAAAGCCGAAGGTTTCGTATCAGCCGCCTGTGAAATCGTGGTTCGCAAGGGCAGCGTGCCTGCCGCTGCACGCAAGCTCATGGGGCTGTCCACGCCGTCGATGCGAATCTCCGGGCAGGCCGCGGCGCTGGTCAACACGCGCGCAACCGGCGCACCACCTTCACCCAGGACCACGTACATTGCATCGATCTGGCTTCCGGACGCTTGCGCGTCGACACTGGCCAAGCCTATGCAGACCGGCACGGCACAAGCAAGCGCGGCGCGCATCACATTCAACATGTCAGATTTCCTTATCGCGTAGTTTGATTGAATTCGACCCAGACCAGGTAAACCTCGTCGTGGCCGCGCAATTCGGCAGGTGGCTCCGGATAGTGTGCAGCTTGCACAGCCTGCAAGGCCATGTGGTCGATAAAGCCCACTCCACAAGGCACGGTCACGTGCTCCTGCCCCGGCACCCCATCGCGCAAATGGAATTCTACGCGCACCCGGCCCGAGAAATGGATAGCGGCTGCAGCCGCCGGATAGGAATGCGCCGCCTGCACGGCAGCGCGCACCTTGGCGGCGTATTCCAGTGCCGGATCGACCTTGCCCTGCGGCGCCGGAGGCGGCGGCGTTGGCGCCGGCGGCGAAAATGCGGTCGCGGCAGCAGGGACAAGCGCCGGTTCCGGCGTGATCGGCAAGGCTTCCTGCTGCTGCGGCAATGGCAGCTGCGGCTGCAGTTTGGGCTGCACTTGCTTGACTTGCTTGACCTTGGGTTGCGATACCGGCGGCGGCGGAATTTCCGGGGCGGGCTTTTCCGGTTCCTCGGTCACCAGCGTGATCGGCACCGGTTCCGACATGACCTTCTTGACGGTGATCGCGCCGACCAGGATCACTGCCGCGCCGGTCACGATCGCTGCCTCGACCAGCAACGCCATGCCAAACGCCTGCAGCGTATGGCGGCGGTTTATTTCAGACATCGCAGACATCACTTTTCTACTTGTTGGCGTTACGCGTGGCCAGGCTGATTTCGCTGGCGCCGCCGGCCTTAATGGCATCGATCACGCTCATCACTTGTTGCAGCGAAGCGGTGTCGTTGCCGGCAATGGTGACGGCGGTCTTGGCGCTGCCGCGTTGCAGCAGCAGGGCGGTCAGTTGTTGCGGCGTGATCACCTGTTTTTCTACCAGCAGCGAACCGTCAGCGCTGATTTCCACCAGCAGTTTGGGCGGCGGCACCATGGTTGCCGTGGAACTGGTCGGCAGCTTAGTGATATGGCCGGAAGTCGGAATCATGCGCAGGGTCAGCATGGCGAAAAATACCAACAGGAACAGCATGATGTCGATCATGGGAATGATCTCGATCCGCGCCTTCTTTGTTTCCAGGTAACGCATCTCAAGCCCTCGCCGGCGTGCGGATCAATTCAACCGAAGCATTGCCGGATTGAGCACTGGAAGGAGTGACGTGGCCGTTGGTGCTGCCGTTTAAGCGTGCATGACGATTGACCAGCATGATCTTGATCGTTTCCAGTTGATGCAGCACCACGCGTACGCGCGTGTGCAGGGCATTGAAGAAAATCAGGCCGATGATGGCGATCATCAAGCCGGAAGCCGTAGCGATCAGGGCTTCGGCAATGCCGCCGGTGATCTGCGAGGCGCCGTTTTGCATGTCGCCCAGCACGTGGAAGGCGTTGAACATGCCGACGATGGTGCCGAACAAGCCGAGCAGGGGCGCCAGCGTGATGACCGTATCGAGTATCCAGAGCGAGCGGTCTAGGCCCGGGACCTCATGCATGATCGCTTCTTCAAGATGAGCGTCGAAGGTATCGCGGTCGACATTGGCGGGCTCGTTGTGCACGACGTCGAACAGGCGCGCATGCGGCAATTCCGATATCTTTTTCGTCGTGACGAAATCGTCGGCCTGATTGCCCGGTTTCTTGAGCAGGGCGATCAGCTTGGCTCCGCCGCTTTCCATGAACGACAGGTAACGGGTGCGCTCGATGATGACGGTCAGCGCGATCAACAGCAGGACCAACATGATATACAGCGTGCCGCCGGAATCGTTGGCCAGTTCTAACAAATGCGAAATATCCATGATAAATACACTACAAAAAATATACTTCAAAAATCGACGAAGGGAGCCGAGGCTCCCTTCGGGTTAAAACATGAACCAGACGATTGGATTAGAAATCCAGCGTCATCGTCACAGCTACGCTACGCGACGGCACCGTAGTGATCGCATCGGCCGGCAAGGGGTTGGAATCGGAACCGTTGCCGCTGATGCCGGTGATCGAATGGATGTTCGTCAGATTGTTGACGGCCACCTGGAACTTCGCCTGTTTCGTATAAGCCCACGGATTCTTGATCGTGTAGTTGAGGAACAGGTTGGTCAAGGTGATCGGATCGATGGTGTAGGCGTTGGGCGTCGCACCGTTGTTGTACATCTTGCCGACGCGCTTCACGATCAAACCGGTATCCCAGCCGCTATCCTTGTACATCAGGCTGAGCGTCTCGACGTCGGACGGAGCGCCCGGCACCCACAGCCCGCTGTCGTACTTGGTGGTGCCGACACTGGCGTTGGCGTAGGCGCTGAAGCCGCCGCCGATCACATAAGTGCCTTCCCATTCGACGCCTTGCGTGACTTCGGTACCGGCTGCGGCACAGATGGTATCGGACGTATTGTTCGGGTCGGTGTAGCAGTTATAGCTGTTGTCGAGCTTGACGTGGAAAACGTCAAAGTCAGTCGTGAAATCATTCGACTTCCACACGGTGCCGAACTGCACCGTCGTCGACTTCTGGATCTTCGGCGGCGTGGTGGTGTTGGCGAATGGATAGTCGAACACGCTGGTCGGCGGGATCAGGTCGCCGGCTGCGAATTGCGCATAGGCGGACCAGTTCGGCTGCACCATGTAGTGAATGTCGAGTGTCGGCAGCCAATCGCGGTAGGTGATCTCGTTGGTGACGTCCGGCAGGCCGCCGGTGATTGCGCCGGTCGAGCTGGTAACCGTGCCGCCCAAGGGGCCGACTTTCTTCAGATCGGCGAAATGGTCGTAGTTCTGCGTGTATTGCGCATACTTCACGCCGGGTGTGATTTTCAGGTCGTCAGTGACCTTGAATTCGAACTCGACGTAAGGTTGCAGCGTGTACGTCTGATAGTTTTCGCTGAAACGCGGCGACAACATATCCACCTGGGTCAGGTCGTTCATGTTGGTTTGATGACGGAAGCTGTTTGCATATTCCGCCCACAGACCGGTGCGCAGCGTGCCCATCGTGGTTTCGTCAGTGGCGCGGAACAGGCTGCCGCTGGTGTGGTAGGCGTTCAGCTTGTCGATGCCGACGTCGTCGGTCTTGTTGCTGACCAGGCCCGCAGCGGTGCCGTAACCCGGAACCATGTTGCCGGCGCCAGGCAAGGCGCCGCCGTAGCCGCCGATATTCTGCTGGTTATGGTAGCTGTAGTTGTACAGTTTCTCGTCAATCTTCCAGCCGCCGCCCAGATTGGAATTCCAGTCGACGTAGCCGAAGGTGGTCGACACGTCATAGACGTTGTAGCCCTGATAGTTGAGCTGACTCGGATCGCTGACGTTCATGAAATTGTTGCCGTACAACGCAATATCCTGACGTGAAGGCGCACCGAAGTCGTTCAGGTTGTTGCGCACACGCTCATAGGCGAAGAAGCCGGTGAACATGGTGTCCGGCGAGATCATGTGCTCAAACTTGGTCGACATTGCCGTGCGGTCGACCGGGTCGAGCGTGTAGTAGCCGTCCGATTTCATCTGCTGAATGTTCATCAACAGGTTGGAAGAACCGTTTTCGCCGATCCAGCCTGTTTCGTGCTCGAGCTGAAACAGGTCGGTGCCCCAGGTGCCAGCCGAAGCCGTCACGCTGGTGCGCTGCTTGTCTTCCAGGTTGCGCGACAGCAGGTTCAGCGAGCCGCCGAACGTTGCCTGGCCGATGGTTGCAGCCGTACCCGGGCTGCGGTCGACAACGGCGCCGCCGATGGCCATGGTCGGGAAATAGGTATAGGAGTGGTGGCTGACGCCGTTGGTGTCGTTGAACGGAATGCCGTCGAAGGTCACCAGGTATTGACTATCGGTCAGACCGCGCATCACGGTGCCGGCATTGCCGAGGCCGACGCCGGTGGGGCTGTAGCTGAACGCGCCGGGCGTGATCAGGAAAGTCTGGCTGAAGTCGGCAACTGGCGATTCGAAGTCGCGCACATATTGGTCGCCAACCACCGATTCCGCGCTGCGCGCGTCGAGCATGCCCTGCGACGGCGCTGCATTTTCAGCTGCCGAAGACTTGCCGGTGATGGTAATCATTGTGCCGGTTGCGCCGACGCTCCCGAGATCGGTTGCTTGCTGTGCCTGAACCACGACAGGCGCAACAGCGCACATCGCGGATACGGCCAGTAAAACGTTTTTCGTAAGCTGCTTGAGCTCGAGGTGACGCATCTAGGACTCCCTGGTTTTTTGTAAAAAACCGTATCCTAGGTGGCAAATATTTCAAGCAAATGACATCAAAACAATTATCGCGGTAAATCTACAACAGTTCTTGCACGGAAAGCGTTTTCCGAATTCAGCCATATGGAATCGGAAAAATGCTATCTAGAATTTACATACCATTCCATACAGCAATAATTCTGCAGGTATCGAAGCTCATCGGCAGGCGGAGCTAGCGACGCATTATTTTTTTTGCCGTGCGCCACAAGGCTGCAAGGACAACCGGAACGACGGCGGCACTCACGCCAACCAAGACTATGGTGTTCAAGTGATCGCGCAAGATCGGGATATTGCCGAAGAAGTATCCGCACGAGATCAGGACCGACACCCACACTACGACACCGGCCGTGCTGAACACCTGGAACTTGGTCCAGGTCATTTCCGACACGCCAGCGACGAAGGGGGCGAAGGTACGCACCACGGGAACAAAGCGCGCTATCAGCATGGTGAAGCCGCCGTATTTCTCGTAGAACGCATGCGTCTTCATCAAGGCTTGCCGATCCAGCCAGCGGTAGTTATGGGTATACACCCGGTGGCCGATGGCACTGCCCAACCAATAATTGAAGGTGCTTCCGCCTATGGCAGCCAGCATCAGGAGCGGCACCAGCCACAACACATTGATCGCGCCGCCCGCACAAAAGGCGCCGCCGACGAACAACAGGGTATCGCCCGGCAAGAAGAACAGCACGACCACGCCGGTCTCGCAAAAAATGATTGTACCCAAAAGCAGATAGACCAAGCCGCCATAATTCTTGATGACTTCGCCAAGATATTTATCGACATGCAGAATCAAGTCGAGCAATTGCATAGTATTTCTCCCCAATCGGGCGAATCATACACTACGGTCATGCGGCAAAGAGATGGGGGGAAGTCTCGGCAGTATAATCGTCGCAATGAACAAGCCTTACGCCCCCGCCCGACCGATCCAGGCCTTGCCTGACCATTTGATTTCGCAAATTGCCGCCGGCGAAGTGGTGGAACGCCCTTCCGCGGTAGTCAAGGAATTGCTGGAAAACGCGCTCGACGCCGGCGCCACGCAAGTCACGGTGCGGCTCGAACAGGGCGGCGTCAAACGCATCGCCATCACCGACAATGGATGCGGCATCCCGCCCGAGCAAATGCCGTTGGCGCTGGCGCGCCATGCCACCTCGAAAATCGCCTCCCTGAACGATCTCGAAAACGTCTCCACCCTCGGTTTTCGCGGCGAAGCGCTGGCATCGATCGCCTCGGTCTCGATCATGACTCTGACTTCGCGCACCGCCGACGCCGCCCATGCCTGGGAAATCGCCGCTTCAGCCGGCGGAGATTCCTTGCGCGCCGCGCCTTCGGCCGGCGCGCCCGGCACCACCATCGACGTCCAGGACTTGTATTACAACACGCCGGCCCGGCGCAAATTCCTCAAGACCGAGCAAACCGAATTCGGCCATTGTGCGGAGGTCGTGCGCCGCATTGCCCTGTCCCGTCCGGACGTTTCGTTTTCGATGACCCACAACGGCAAGACTGTCGATCACTGGAATCTCAGCGAGTTCGCCAGGCGCAGCGCACAAATTCTGGGGGACGAGTTCGCGCAGGCCCGCCTTGCGCTCGACGAAAGCGCTGGCCCGCTGCGCCTGCATGGATTCGCCGGCCTGCCGACCGCATCCAAGGCACGCGCCGATGCCCAATATTTCTACGTGAACGGGCGCTTCGTGCGCGACAAGCTGTTGACGCATGCGGTGCGCGCTGCCTACCAGGACGTATTGCATGGCGACCGCTACCCGTCTTACGTACTGGCGCTCGATCTCGACCCGGCTCTGGTCGACGTCAACGTGCATCCATCCAAGATAGAAGTACGCTTCCGCGACAGCCGCGCAGTGCATCAATTCGTGTTCCACGCAATTGCGCGCGCGCTGGCGCAAACCGCACCCTCGAACGCCGCCGCCGACCTGGAATCGCCGGCCGCCGAAGAGCCTGCGAGACCGCCAAGCGGACGTAACTGGATACCCGAACCGCACCAGGCTTCGTTTGCACAGCAGTTCGCCGCACCTTTGGGTGTTCGTCAGGAGACAGCGAGCTATGGCGCCTTGTTTGCCGAAACACGCCCCTCGGCGGCGGACTATTCCGCCGTCGCACCGGCACTCGCCGCATTGCGGTCCGCACCGCAGGAGCTGCCATCCGAAGATTTTCCACTCGGTTTTGCGCTGGCCCAGCTGCATGGAATCTATATCCTGGCGCAAAACAGGAAGGGCCTGGTGCTGGTCGACATGCATGCCGCGCATGAGCGCATCCTGTACGAGCAGCTGAAGAACGCCCTCGATGCCGAAGCGCTGCAAGTACAGCCTTTGCTGATCCCGATCACTTTTTTTGCCGACGCGATCGAAGTCGGCACAGTCGAGGAAAATCGCGATACGCTGAGCGCGCTCGGCTTCGACATCGCCATCCTGTCACCCACCACGCTGGCGGTGCGGGCCGTGCCGACACTGTTGCAAAACGCGGACGCCCAATCGCTGGCGCGCGACGTCTTGCGCGATATCCGCGAATTCGGCGGCTCGCGCGTCTTGCTGGAGCGGCGCAACGAGTTGCTCGGCACGCTGGCTTGCCACACCGCAGTGCGCGCCAATCGCCTGCTGACGGTGCCGGAAATGAACGCGCTGCTGCGCCGCATGGAGGACACCGAGCGGTCCGATCAATGCAACCACGGCCGGCCGACCTGGGTGCAGATGGCGCTGACTGATCTCGACAAGCTGTTCTTGCGCGGTCAATAAGCGTGCCCATAAGCGTGCCAACAAGCATGACGGAACAGGCAGGCAAACCACTGGTGGTGGCGCTGATGGGACCCACCGCGTCGGGCAAGACGGCTGCGGCATTGGCAATCGCCCGCGATATTCCCAGTGAAATCATTTCGGTCGACTCGGCGCTGGTTTATCGCGGCATGGACGTCGGCACCGCCAAACCCAATGCCGCCGAACTGGCTGAAGTGCCGCATCATTTGATCGACATCCTCGATCCGCGCGAAGCGTATTCCGCCATGCAGTTTCGCGAAGATGCACTGCAGTTGGCCGGGGAAATACTTGGACGCGGCAAGCTACCCTTGCTGGTCGGCGGCACCATGCTGTATTTCAGGGCATTGCAAGATGGCCTCGACGATCTGCCACAGGCCGACCCCGCAGTGCGCGCGCGCCTCGATCTGGAAGCGGAGGAGATCGGTTACCCTGCCCTGCATGCACGTCTGGCGACGCTGGACCCGGAAACCGCGGCTCGCTTGAAGCCCAACGATTCGCAGCGTATCCAACGGGCCCTCGAAATCATCGAGCTGACCCGGCAGCCGATGTCGGCCTTATTGTCGGGACGCAGGAAACTGGAATTGCCGTTCTCGCTCTTGCCGCTGGCGCTGGAGCCGTCCGACCGCGGCGTGCTGCACACTCGCATCGCCGCGCGTTTCGAACTGATGCTCGCCGACAAGAAAAACGGCTTGATCGCAGAAGTGGAACAATTGCGCGCGCGCGGCGACCTGCATCTTGGCCTGCCATCGATGCGCTGCGTCGGCTATCGGCAGGCATGGGAATACCTGGACGGCTTGTACGGCTACGAGGAAATGCGTGAAAAAGGCATCGCCGCAACGCGCCAACTGGCGAAACGACAATTGACTTGGCTGCGCTCCATGCCCGACCGCATTGTCGTCGATCCTCTGGAAAACGGCAGCACCGATACCCTGCTGCGCAAGATAAAGCATTTCCGGCTGGACCCATCCCGTGCCTCGTCCCATTGAATTTGATCAAAGCCATCCGTCCTGCTACGAGGATATCCCATGAAATTGCTGTTGTCGCGCCTGACTCAGAGCCTTGTCCGTAACTGGTTTTTGCTCGGCATGGTCGGCGTGGTCCTGTTGGCTTCGCTGCTTCCCGAAATCGGTCGCAGCGGCGGGATCTTGCATGCAGAACGGCTGTCGGACATAGGAATCGCCTTGGTGTTTTTCCTGCACGGCGTCGGCATCTCCTTTGAAAATCTCAAATCCGGGATGCTGCGCTGGCCCCTGCACCTGGTGGTGCAGACTTTTACCTTCGTCATCTTTCCTCTACTGTTTTATCCATTGCGCGCATTGATCGCCGCACTGTTCGGCGACTCCCTTCCACCGGAATTGATACTCGGCTTCCTCTACCTATGCGTCCTGCCCTCGACCATTTCCTCATCGGTGGCCATGACCGGGGCGGCACGCGGCAATGTGCCGGCCGCAATTTTCAACGCCACACTGTCCAGCCTGATCGGTATCGGTTTGACGCCGCTCTTGGTCAATCTCATGGCGCACAGCCATGCGGAGCACCTTCCGCTGCTGCCCACCATGCTTGGCATTGCCAAGCTGCTGCTGTTGCCGCTGCTGCTGGGCCAGCTCATGCGGCCGCTGATCGGGTCTTGGCTGCGCCGCTACGAAACCATTACCAACAAGGTCGACAAGGCCGTGATTCTGCTGCTGGTGTATACCGCGTTTTGTGATTCGGTCGCAGGCGGTCTCTGGACCAACCAGGGCGTGGGCATGATAGCCACCACTTTGCTCGGCACCGGCCTGTTGCTGGCCGTCGTTCTGCTGTTGAGCAGTTTTACCGCCGCGCGCCTGGGTTTCAACAGGGCTGATCAGATCGCCGTTGTCTTCTGCGGTTCCAAGAAGACGCTGGCCTCGGGCATCCCCATGGCCAAGCTCTTGTTCGGTGCCCATCCTTCATTGGGCTTGATCGTGCTGCCCATCATGTTCTATCACCAGCTTCAGCTTTTCGTCTGTTCGATACTGGCTGAACGCTACGCGCGTCGCACTGGACCGTGAGGCCGGTCAGACCATCCGCACACCGAAAAGGTTTTGAAATGGCCGAAACGACAAGAAAATTGCAGGTAACCGCGCTGCAATGTGCGGCAGCACCCCATTGACAACAGGAGCAAGCCCAGCGATAATACTCGGCTTCGTGGTGATATAGCTCAGTTGGTTAGAGCACAGCACTCATAATGCTGGGGTCGGTGGTTCAAGTCCACCTATCACCACCAGAAATACCAAAAGCCGTTGATTCGCATGGATCAACGGCTTTTTTTCGTGCCCTTTCGGCTTTGGCGGGCAAACCGGCGTTCGAGCCGGCCAACCCAAAGCCGTCCGACGCAACTCAGGCCGGTCGCCGCGGGGAAGCGCTTGCCCGCGCCGAGGCTCCGGCCGGCGCCAAACTGAAAGCCGCGGAATTGGCCGTTTTCGATCTGGCCTGGAAACGCGGGCAAGAAATTGCCACTTCCAATATGATCGAGAAATAAGGCTGGCGCGATAGCCTTGCACATGCGGGATCTTGCTGCGTTGCTCGAGCTAATTTGACAGTCTCGAGAGAAGCGGCTATGTTGAAGTTGCCGTGCGGCCAGAACATTGGCCATCGCGGTCCACCATTTACGCCTGTTTATTCCTTGCTAATCATGCTTTTTCGTTTCAAATCCCTGGCACTTATCATCGCAAGTACTGCATTGCTGGCAGCGTGCGGCGGCGGCAATTCGAATCCGGCCGGACAGGCTGCGCAGTCCAAGCAGCTGCATCGGTCCGAGAAGGCGCAGGTCAGTTCGGACTATCAAAATGTCCTGGAACAGCTTTACGTTGCCTATTATGGGCGGCCAGCCGATCCGGCCGGCATGGTCTATTGGGAAGGCGTGCTGCTTGCGGCCGGCGCCCCCACCGACATAGCCGGGCTCAACAGCGTCTATTCCAATCCGGCGGTGAAGGCGGTAGTCGACAGTTTCGGTAACAGCGCCGAATCGGTGGCGCTATACGGCAGCGGCAACTCGAGCGGCTTCATCAACGCGATCTACGAAAATATCCTCGGGCGTTCCACGGCAACCGACACGGCTGGCGCCCAGTACTGGAGCGGCCTGCTGGCCAACGGCACGATGACCCAGGCGCAAGCCGCGCTGGCGATTTTGGCGGCGGCCGCCAGCGAGCCGAGTAGCAGCAGCGACGAACAAGTCGTCGCGAACCGACTGGTGGTGGCGAATTATTTCACCACTCAAACTATCGCGACCGGAGCAACCGCCGCCTACAGCGGCAATGCCGTGAACGGGCCGGTACGCACGATGCTGGGCACAGTGGGCGCCACCACCGATACCACCGCATTTCAGGCTACCGTCAATACAACCATCGCCGCATTCAATACGGCAAACGTCAGCAATAGCCAGGCCATCATCGTCGACTCCGGTCCGGCCGGGCTGACGTCCCTGGCGATCAACGAGGTGTTCACCAGCGTTACGGTGTGCGCTCCGGCCAGCCCGACGCTGTGCCAGACCATCGATCACGTCTTGGTCGACACCGGTTCCTATGGCTTGCGGCTGCTGGCGTCCGCGCTATCGCCCAGCTTGGCTGCTGCACTGCAGCCGTCGCAAATCAACGGCCGCACGCTGTCCGAGTGCACGCTGTTCGCGGACGGCTATTCCTGGGGACCGATCAAGTTCGTCAACCTGCAGATTGCGGGGGAAACCGCGAACAATCTCCCTACGCAAATCATCGGCGACACATCGATTGCGTCTGCACCGACCGAATGCACGCACAACGGCGGCACCTCTGAAAACACGGTCAGTACGTTCGGCTCGAACGGTGTGATCGGCGTCGGCCTGTTCCAACAGGATTGCGGACCCGGATGCGTCGGTGCGGCCAATACCGTGAACGGCAATTATTTCACTTGCACGACCACATCATGCAGCGACACGGCAGCCACACTGGATCAACAGGTACCCAATCCTGTCTATAAATTTGCGAAAGACAACAACGGGGTCATCATCAGCCTGCCTGCCTTGCCATCGTCGGGTGGAGCAAGTACCGTCAGCGGCACCATGTACTTCGGGGTCGGTACGCAAAGCAACAATGCGCTGGGCAGCGCCTCGGTATTCCAGATGAGTTCGGACCAGGGGTACTTCTCCACCATCTATGCGGGTCAGACCGAACAGGGCAGCTTCATCGACAGCGGCTCCAATGGGCTGTATTTCTACGATCCGACCAATATCGCCACTTGCTCCGACAACTTCTTCTGCCCATCCTCGCAATTGAGTTTGTCGGCCACGATGGTCGGCACCAATGGCGTGCAGCAAGTCATCAATTTCGGCATTGGCAACGCCGACTCGGCTCTCGCCCTCAATCCCAACTGGACGGCTTATCTCTATTTCGGTGCACCGAATCCCAGCACCAACAAGTCTTTCGATTGGGGCTTGCCGTTCTTCTACGGACGCAATGTCATTGTGGTCACGGAAAATCAAAGCGTCTTCGGCATCAGCGGCAACAAGGTCGTTACCGGCCAAACCGGCCCATTCGTCGCTTTCTGATCCCTGCGTCGATAAAAAATGCCGGCAAGTTTGAAGTTGCCGGCATTTTTTTCATACATCGCTCCGCCTATTCCGCGGCTGCCGGCCCGACCGCCATTTCCGGCGGGTGCGCAGCCCCCTTGAAGAACTTGAGTGCGCGCTTGCCCCAGCTATCGAGATAAGTGTAGGCCACAGGCACCACCACCAGGGTCAGCAAGGTCGAGGTGATGATGCCGCCCATGACAGCCCGCCCCATCGGCGCCTGGAACTCTCCGCCTTCGCCGGCGCCTATGGCCATCGGCAACATGCCGAAGATCATGGCCAGGCTGGTCATGAGAATAGGCCGCAAACGTACCTGTCCCGCCGCCAGAATCGCATCATGCTGCGACTGGCCCTGGCGCTGCGCCTGGTTGGTGAAATCGACCAGCAGAATCGCATTTTTCGTCACCAGGCCCATCAGCATGATGAAGCCGATGATGGAGAACACATTCAGGGTGCTGCCGCTGATCAGCAGCGCGGCAAATACGCCGATCAGTGAAAGCGGCAGCGACATCATGATCGCCACCGGCTGCAGGAAGCTGCCGAACTGCGAGGCCAGGATCAGGTAGATGAAGATGACCGCAATGCCGAGCGCCGTGACAGCCGCCACGAAGGATTCCTGCATCTGCTGGGTTTGTCCACCGACGTCGAAGCGGTAGCCGGGCGGCAGCTCTATGGTCTTGACCAGCTTCTGCACGTCGGCGCCGACGTCGCCGGCCGGCCGGCCGCTGGCATTGGCGAAGATGGCGACACGGCGCTGCAAGTCCTGGCGCTTGATGACCTGCGGGCTGGACGATTGGACGAACTCCGCGACCTGGCGCAAAGGCACCATCACCGGCGTACCGTCCGCCTTCACATGGCTGCTGGCCACGGTCAGGTCGGCCAGGTCGGCCACCTTTTCACGGCCCGATTTCGGCAGTTGCACATTGACTTCGTAGTTTTGTCCGTCCGGCGCCAGCCAGTTGCTGGTGGTGTCGCCGCCGACGAAAGGCCGCAATGCGGCGCCGATCTGCTGCACGCTCAAGCCCAGATCGCTGGCTGCCTGGTTGTTCACCTTGACTACGATGGCAGGCGTCGCGGCCGCCATGCTGTTCTCAAGGTCGGCAATGCCGGGGACCTTGCTCATTTTCTGCATCACCTGATCCGCTACGGCACTGAGTTTATCGGCTTCCGGTCCGAGAATCGCCACGTTGATCGGCTTGAAGAAGCCCACTGAAAGTTCGACCCCGGCAATGCTTTGCACGCGTTCGCGTATGCTGGTTTCGATTTCCTTTTGCGAGCGGCGATGCGTCAAACGCGCATTGGTCAGCTTGAGGTCGATCTCCGCGTAGTTGCTGCCTTCGTCGGTACCGATGGTCGAGCTGATCAAGTCGATTTCAGGGAATTCCCTGAGCGCCGTTTCGACCTGACGGATTTTCGAATCGGTGTAGGCCAGGCTGGAGCCGATCGGCGTCTTCAAGCGCAACTCGGTATAGCCCTGATCGGTTTGCGGAGCGAATTCGGTACCGATCATGGGCACCAGGAAGAAGCTGCCGATGAAGAACAGGAAGGCGATAGCCAGCGTGGTCTTGCGCCAGCGCAGCGCCAGTTCCAGGACGCGTCCATACAACACGTGCACGCGCTCGATCAGATGTTCGATCGCCGCCATCATGCGCGCCAGGCGCGGGAAGCGCCGGAATCTGCCTTCGCTCGGGTCGGGCCAGATCGAGGACAGCATCGGGTCTAGCGTGAAGCTGACGAACAGCGAAGCCAGCACCGCAACCGTCACGGTAATACCGAATTGCGTGAAGTAGCGGCCGATGATGCCGCGCATGAAAGCCACGGGCACGAACACGGCGACGATGGCAAAGGTGGTCGCCATCACGGCCAGGCCGATTTCCTGGGTGCCCTCGCGCGCCGCCTGCTCATGGCTCTTGCCCATGCCGAGATGGCGCACAATGTTTTCGCGCACCACGATGGCGTCGTCGATCAGCAAGCCTATGCACAAGGACAAGGCCATCAGCGTCATGAAATTCAATGTGAAGCCGCAGGCGCGCATGGCGATGAAGCTGGCGAACACCGAGATCGGCAGCGTCAGGCCGGTGATGATGGTGCTGCGCCACGAATGCAGGAACAGGAACACGATCAGCACGGTCAAACCGGCGCCTTCGAGGATGGTCTCCTTGACACGGTTGAGCGAATTCTTGATGTCGTCGGCGTTCGAATAAATGGTCTTGATCTCGACATCCTTGGGCAGCCGCTGCTTCAGGTCTTCGACGGCGGCCTTGATGCCGTCGCCGACTTCGACGATGTTGGCGTCCTGAATCTTGACGATATTGAGGCTGATCGCGCGCTGGCCGTTGATGCGCGAAATCGACTTTTCCTCGCGCTCGCCGTCGACCACGTCGGCCACCTGCTCCAGCAACACGGGAGCGCCGCCACGGCGCGCGACAATGATCCCGCCAAATTCGCGCGGTGTCTTGATCTTGCCTTCCAGCCGCACCAATTGCTCGAGATCGCCTTTGCTGATGGCCCCGGCCGGCATGTCCTGGTTGGTGTCCTGAATGGCTTTCATCACCTCGTCCACGCCGATGTTTTGCGCCGCCATCTTGGCCGGATTCAGGTTGATCAGAATCTGGCGCGCCACCGTGCCGCCCGCTTGCACTTTGCCGACGCCCGGCACGCCTTGCAGGCGCTTGACGATGATCTGTTCGGTCAAAGTCGACAGGTCGCGCAAGTCGCGCGTCGGCGATGAGACGCTCAGGAAAGTGATAGGCTGAGAATTCTCGTTGTCGAAACGGTCGACGTAGGGATCCTTTACCGTTTTCGGGAAGCCCGGACGGATCTGCGAGATCTTGTCGCGCACTTCCTGCAATGCGTGATCCATGTTGACCGACAGCTCGAATTCGATCGCGGTATTGCTGGCCCCTTCACGTGACGTCGAGCTGATCTTGCGCACACCGCTGACCGTATTGACGACGTTTTCAATCGGCTTCGTCAGATCGTTTTCGACCGCCTCCGGCGAAGCGCCCGGATACAGCACCTGGATGAAGACGCCCGGGTATTGCACATCGGGCATTTGCTCGAGGCCCAGCTCGCGATAGGAGAACAGGCCGAGCACCAGCAGCGCCACCATGACCATGGTGGCAAATACGGGATTGTTGATACTGGTTTTGGTAATCCACATGGCTCAACCTTTTTGCTGGAGCGAGGCGGCGGTATTGCTGAGCAGCTTGTCAGTCGCGGATGGCGGCAGCTTGACCGGGCTGCCGTCCTTGAGGCCGTCGAGTTTGACGACCAGGATGCGGGCGCCCGCCGTCAAGCCGGAAGTCACCGCCACCATGCCCACGTCCTCGTTGCGCAGGCCGAGTTTGACCGCTTGCGCCACCAGCTTGTTGTTTTCGATTTTCAGAATGGTATTTGCGCCATGCTCCTGCCTCAGTGCGGTCAAGGGCACCAGGGGCGCTGCGGCAGCCTTTTCGAGCGTGATGCTGCCTTTGGCGAACATGCCGCCGCGCAGCGCACCATCTTCGTTATTGACTGCAACATAGACAGTCAAGGTGCGCGATCCGGCTTCGGCTGCCGGATTGATGCGTGCAACATGGCCGGCGAAATGGCGGTCGGCGAAACCCTCGACGTCAAAGCTGACTGCCTGCCCTTCATGCACACGCGGAATTTCGCTGGTGGGCACCTGCGCTTCCAATACCATTTGCCGCAAGTCCACCATGGCGAACAAGGGCGTGTCGGGCGACGCCTTTTCCCCCGCCAGCACGAAACGCTTGCTGATGATTCCGTCGATCGGCGCCCGCACGGTGGCATCGTCCAAGGCGCGGCGTGCAATTTCAACCTGGGAAGCGGCGGATTTCAGAGCGGCCTTGGCCACGTCGACATTGCTTTCCGCCGTATCGTAGGCGGTCTGTGAAATGAATTTTTGCCGCAGCAACGTCTGGTTGCTTTCCTGATTCTTGAGCGCCAGCGCCAGCTTGGCCTTGGCATCTTCCTGCGCCGCCAGTTGCGTATCCAGATGGGCCTGCAAATCGCCGCTGTCGAGCCGCATGACGACCTGGCCGCGCTCCACGCGCACACCTTCAGGCACCGGCGTCGTCAACACTCCGGCCGCGACCTTGGACTTCACAGTCGCCTGATTGAGCGGATTCAAGGCCCCCGATATAGGCAAGGTGAGCGCAAGCTCCCGTTCCTCCACGGTCGCATAATCGGTAGCAGCCAGTTCCTGCACCACTACTTTTTTGGCGGCGTCGCTGCCATCAGCCTTGCTGGCAGCCGCATTGTTGGAATGCAGCATCCAGACGCCGCCGAGAACCCCCGCCAGTACGAGACCGGTCAAAGGCGGCAGCCAACGCTTGAGGCGTCCGGGGTTATGGTTCGGCTGTGCCGCCTTGTCGGTTTGAAAGTGGTTTTTCATTTTTTATCTGCCGTATGTCGGGAAATCGTGCAGCGCGCTGCCCGCCGCACACCATGTAATCTTGTTCTTGCGCAATACAAACACCGTGCCCGGCAGCCTTTGGTCGCGCATGGCCGGCTTGCGCCATCCGGACATGCGACTTCCCCTTTTCGGGCATCATCACTGTATTCAGAAACTTCGGCCAGCTCAAACGCTATGCGACGGAATGCCGGATTTCCGGGACGATCTGTAAAATGCGCTGCTCAGGATGCAGGGACAAGGGAGCATCCGGAGCCGAGATACGTGCTTCCCTGACGCCCCAACTCCGGGCATGAAAGCGCGGCGTGTGCCATCCGGGTGCACTTTCAGGTGCAGGAAAGGCGTAAAGTGGTATGCAATCCACAATACCAGTCCGGCAAGCGGCAAATCAACGCGCACCTGCCTGGGGTTCACGCTAATATTAATATGTACGAGCGGCGCCGCTTGCTCCACTCAGCCGTGCCCGGCCTACCCGGCAAGCCGCCATTCCCCCTCGCGCCGGCGAATTCTGGATTACTGGTTATACTACCGGTTACAGCAAATACCCTCCTTGCAAGCCCCGGTATTCACTGAGGATTTTTTAGTTAAACGTTTGACAGATTGGCGCGGAAATTGCATCATTTATCTTTTCCGGCTTCGACAACGAAACTACGAAAGCCGTATATTCTTCAGGATGGATTGCATTTCTGCGCGCTGCAGCCCTTGGCAGGCCGGTGCCGCGTTCGGAAAAACTGAATTTTGTTTCGCGACCGCAGTCTACCCTGACTGAATTGGATTATTGTCGAGCACACAAGGTAATCCGACCCCGTCTTTCGGCACTGTCCGGAAGGGCGAAATTTGTATTGATTGAAAATTCAACGTCTGTATAATCCGCATACCCCGGATTCAGACAGGCACAGACCTTGAGCTTTTCAGGGATTTAGTAACATTGTTGGCCATGGAGGAAAGCACGAATGGATTTTTCAAATAACGAAGTCAGTTTCGGCCGGCGGTATGGCGGGATTGGCATCGTTGTATTGCTGCACGTCTTGGTTGCCTATGCGGTGGTCTCTGGGTTAGCCCACCAGATGATCGACGCGATCAAGAAGCCAGTCGAAACCAAGATCATCGAAGAGGTGAAACCGCCGCCGCCGCCGGAGGCACCGCCGCCACCGCCGCCGAAGATGACGGCACCGCCGCCGCCGTTCATCCCGCCGCCGGAAGTGAATATTACGCCGCCGGTTCAGCAGAACGTGATCTCCGCGACATCTTCGGTAGCCCCCGCGCACCAGGATTTCCGTCCCTCGCAGCCGCCTGCTCAGGCCGCTCCGGTGGGTCCGCCGGCACCGCCCATCGCGGCGATCTCCGACCTGAACGCCTGTAAGCCCGAGTATCCGCGCGCATCGATGCTGGCCGAGGAAACCGGTCTGGTCACGCTGCAGTTCGTGATCGGCGCCGATGGTCAGATCGTATCGGTCACTGTATTGAAATCGAGCGGTTTCAAGAATTTGGATAAAGCCACGATCAATGGCCTGAGCCGATGCAAGTTCAAGCCCGGTTACAAAGATGGTAAGCCTGTTCAGTCGACCATGACGGCACAGTGGAATTGGAAGCTTGACGAATAAACTTCGTTATTTAGTTTTTACGTTTGTTAAAAAATTTGGAGGAAGCATGTCTTTGACTACTCGTTTGTCCGCCCTGATTGCGGCTACTTTGATGTCCGCCGCAATGGTGGCGGTTCCTGCTCACGCTGCCGACGCGTCCGCTGACGCATCCGCACCGGCTGCCGCTGCAGCACCTGCGGCTGCCCCGGCCGCTGACGCTGCCGCTCCGGCCGCTGACGCTGCTGACGCCGCTCCGGCCGCCGGCAAGGAAGAAGTCGACAATCCCTACGGCCCCGCCGAGATGTTGAAACACGGTGACTTCGTGTCGCGTGCTGTGTTCGCCATTCTGGTCATCATGTCGGTCGGCAGCTGGTACATCATCGTGACCAAGCTGATTGACCAAGCCAAGATGATGAGGCAAGCCGGCGAAGTCAAGACCAAGTTCTGGAAAGCCAACTCGATCCAGGCTGGCACGACAACGCTGAACCAAACCAGCCCGTTCCGTTTCATCGCTGAAAGCGGCACGAAGTCGACCGAACACCACGAAGGCCAATTGCTCGAGCAAATCGATCTGAGCACCTGGGTCACGATGGCTATCCAGCGCGCTGTTGAAAAAGTCCAAAGCCGTCTGGCAGAAGGCCTGTCCTTCCTGGCAACGGTTGGTTCGGTTTCGCCTTTCGTCGGTCTGTTCGGCACCGTTTGGGGCATCTACAAGGCGCTGACGCAAATCGGTACGTCTGGTCAAGCCTCGATCGACAAGGTTGCCGGTCCGATCGGTGAAGCGCTGATCATGACGGCCTTCGGCCTGTTCGTTGCAGTTCCGGCCGTTCTGGGCTACAACTGGCTGATCAAGCGTAACAAGAGCGCGATGGAAGAAGTGCGTTCGTTCTCGGCCGACCTGCACTCTGTGCTGATCTCCGGCGTGATGACGACCGCGCAAGCCAAGAAGGGCTAAATCATGTCAATGTCAGTTGGCTCCGAAGGGGGCGACGATGAAGTGATCGCGGCGATCAATACGACGCCGCTGGTCGACGTGATGCTGGTGTTGGTGATCATCTTCCTGATCACCAGCCCGGTCGTGCTCAAGACCATCCCGATCAAGCTGCCGTCCGAAAAGAACCAGGTTCTGAAGACGAAGCCGGAGAACATCACCATCGCAGTCGACAAGGAAGGCGATCTTTTCTGGAACCAGTCGCCGTTGGCCAACACCGACGAACTGGTGGAGCGTCTGAAGAAAGAGTCGGTGAAGGTACCTCAGCCAGAGGTACATATCCGCGGCGATCAACAGACCCGCTATGAGTTCATCGGCAAGACGATTCTGGCCGCCCAGCGCGCCGGCATCGCCAAGGTGGCTTTCATCGTTGAGCCTCCGTCTAAGTAAATGATGCTTGCGCCGGTCCGTGCATACGGACCGGCATGAAAATCGCAGAGAAAAGGAAATACCATGGGCATGAATGTTGGCTCTGGTGGTGGTGGCGACGCCGAACCGATGATGGACATTAACATGACGCCGATGATCGACGTCATGCTGGTGTTGCTCATCATGTTGGTCACGACCATCCCTATCCAGATGCATTCGGTGAACTTGAACCTGCCGGTCGGCACCCCGCCGCCGCCGGTGAAGCCGCCGGTGGTCCACACGATTTCCATCGACTTCGATGGAACGATGGACTGGGACGGCGAACCGGTTCCCGATCGCGCCAATCTGGAAAGCAGGTTGATGACTGTCGCGGCAGAACCCGATCAGGATGAAGTCCACGTGCGTCCGAACAAGCTGGTACCGTATCGCGATGTGGCAAAAGTGATGGCTTCGGCACAGCGCCTTGGCGTCACCAAGATCGGCATGGTCGGCAACGAACAGTTCGTCCAGTAATACCGTAGTTTGTTTCAAGAATCGCGGCTCCCTCGGGAGCCGCGTTTTGGTTTCTAGAGTGGGAATTTCCCCAGAACACATTTGACCGCAGGAATATATTCTTATGTCTAAGTTTCGACTTGCACACCTGGGCCTGTTGGCAGCCCTGATTGGATTGAACGTGGCCCCCGTCTTCGTCGACGGCGCCGCTACCGCGTATGCTGCCGACACCGTGCGGCCTGAAATCGGCAAGCCGCTGCAAGCCGCCGGCGACGACATCAAGAAGGGCAAGTACAAGGAAGCCCTGGCCAAGATTCATGATGCGGACGCCGTCGGCAACCGTACTCCGTACGAGAATTACATGATCGAATACCTGCGCGCTGCTGCGGCGCAGGGTGCCGGCGACCGCGAAACCGCAGCCAAGTCCTACGAAGCGGTCATCGCTTCCGGCAAGGTAACGGGCGCGGCCCAAACCACGATGATCAAGACCGTTGCCACCCTGTACTATGGTGCCGGCGATTATCCCAAGGCCATCACTTGGCTGAACAAAGCCATCAGCGAAGGCGGCGACGATGCGCAGACGCGTGGCCTGCTGGTGCAAGCCTACTTCAGCAGCGGCGACGTGGCCCGCGCCTACAAGGAAACCCAGGCACAGGTGAACGCCGACGAGAAGGCCGGCCGCGTGCCCAGCGAAGAAGCGCTGAGCATGCTGCAAAGCTGCGCCTACAAGCTCAACGACAAGGCCGGCGAAGCTGCCGCCCTGGAAAAGCTGGTGACTTTCCACCCGACCAAGAGCGCCTGGGTCAAGGTATTGAATCGTCTTTCCAGCAAATCCGGCTTTAACGACACCCGTCTCGGCCTCGACGTTTTCCGCCTGAAGATGGCAATCGGCGCGGTGACCTCGACCGCCGACCTGACCAATATGGTCGAATTGACGCTGCAAGCCGGCTACCCGGCTGAAGCCGTGAAAGTGATCAATTTCGCCAATAAAACCGGGGCATTCGGCAGCGGCGACCAGGCCGCGCGTCAAAAGCGTCTGCAGACCATGGCCGAAAACAAGGCCAAGGAAGATGCTGCTGCTCTGGCGCAAAACGAAGCCAAGGCCAAGGACGGCAACGACCTGGTCAACGTCGGCTACGATTACGTGACCAATGGCCAGGCCGACAAGGGCATCCCCCTGATGGAGCAAGGCATCGCCAAGGGCGACTTGGCGCACCCGGATGAAGCCAAGCTGCATCTCGGCATCGCCTACCTGCAAGCCGACAAGAAAGCCAAGGGCCTGCAAGCTCTGAAGGGCGTGCATGGTACCGACGGCACTGGTGACCTGGCTCACTATTGGACGCTGGTTGCGAATCACCCGGTAAACTAAGTTTCTCTTACCGTGCGCAAGCCGCAACCGGCGTCGGTTGCGGCTTTTTTATTGCCCGCGCCGGGTACCGGCTGCAGACTGGAGTAGGCGCGGGCTTAGTGGTACACTCGCGGTCTGGCCGAAGTTCGGCAATCCCGGCCCAAGCCATTGATTTATATGTATTTTATGGGCTGCAAGCATGATTGCGGTCCGCCTTTGCCGCATACGTACAAGAGTCGGAAAGATCAAGCATGTGGACACGTATTCTGCTCGCTGTTTTGCTGGCCCTGAGCGCTTGGTCGGCTTACGCCGCCCCGCGCCCATTTCCGCCTGGGGCCAGGAATGGCTGGATGACTGCCG
Source organism: Burkholderiaceae bacterium (assembly GCA_019232795.1). Taxonomy (GTDB): domain Bacteria; phylum Pseudomonadota; class Gammaproteobacteria; order Burkholderiales; family Burkholderiaceae_D; genus PKWO01. The sequence continues at coordinate 8,374 of JAFANH010000104.1, read as the reverse complement.
GACCGGATTTCACGCAAGTCGTGATCAACGGCCAAAGCCTGCGCCTGGCGCCCGGTGCGCAAATCAAGGGCCGGCAAAATACCATCGTCATGCCGACGTCCTGCACCAACCAGGCATGCGCGGTCAAGTACACGGTTGATCAGCAGGGAATGATAGACCGCGTATGGATTTTGACGGACGAGGAAATACGGGCCACGCAATAGCGCCGGCCGGCAATATCGATAAGCGACAAGAATTGGTTGTGTAATGCAAAAGAAAGTATTCATCAAAACCTTCGGCTGCCAGATGAACGAGTACGACTCGGACAAGATGGCCGACGTACTCCACGCCGCCGACGGCATCGTCAAAACCGACACGCTGGAAGACGCAGACGTGGTGCTGCTCAACACCTGCTCGGTGCGCGAGAAAGCGCAGGAAAAGGTGTTTTCCGATCTCGGCCGCATCCGTGAACTGAAGCTGCTCAAGCCTGAACTGGTGATCGGTGTCGGCGGCTGCGTCGCCTCCCAGGAAGGCGAAGCCATTATCAAGCGTGCACCCTATGTGGACGTGGTGTTCGGCCCGCAGACTCTGCATCGCCTGCCCGACCTGATCCACCAGCGCCAGACCAGCGGCCGCGCCCAGGTCGACATCAGCTTTCCCGAAATCGAAAAATTCGACCACCTGCCCCCGGCCAAGGTCGTAGGACCGACGGCCTATGTGTCCATCATGGAAGGCTGCAGCAAGTATTGCAGCTATTGCGTCGTGCCTTATACGCGCGGCGAAGAGGTCTCGCGCCGCTTCGACGACGTGCTGGCCGAAGTGGCTGGCCTGGCGGCCCAGGGCGTCAAGGAAATCACGCTGCTGGGACAGAACGTCAATGCCTACCGAGGCGCCATGACAGACGCCGGCGGCGAAACCGCCGACTTTGCGCTGTTGATCGAATACATCGCCGAAATCGACGGCATCGAACGCATCCGCTACGTCACCAGCCATCCCAAGGAATTCACGCAGCGCCTGATCGATACCTATGCCAAGGTGCCGAAGCTGGTCGATCACCTGTATTTGCCTGCACAGCATGGCTCCGACCGCATCCTGTCGGCCATGAAGCGCGGCTATACCTCGCTCGAATACAAGTCCATCATCCGCCGCTTGCGCGAAGTACGGCCCAATATCGCCATTTCGTCAGACTTTATCGTCGGCTTCCCCGGCGAAACCGACGCCGACTTCGAGGCCATGATGAAGCTGATCGACGATATCGGCTACGACAACAGCTTCAGTTTCATCTTCAGCCCGCGTCCCGGCACGCCGGCCGCCAATCTGCAGGACGACACGACGCATGAAGTCAAGCTCCGGCGCCTGCAACGCCTGCAAGCCGTGATCGACGCCAATACCAAGCGCTATAGCGAAGCCATGATAGGTTCCGTGCAGCGCGTGCTGGTCGAGGGACCGTCCAAGAAAAATCCGCATGAGATGCAAGGCCGCAGCGAAAACAACCGCGTGGTCAATTTCGACGGCGGCCCGAACCCGGCGCGCCTGGTCGGCCAGATGCTCGATGTCCGCATTACGCACAGCTATGCCTATACGCTGCGCGGTGACGTAGCTGTCGCCTGAGGAACCGCCCGACATGGTAAAAAAGACGGCCGTTCCCTCGCTGTACTTTCAACCCGAACCGCTGGACAACTCGCGCCTTGCGCATCTGTGCGGTCCGCTCGATGAAAATCTGCGCCAAGTCTCGGCTGCGCTCGACGTCACGATCTTTCGTCGCGGCGATCGTTTCGTCGTCAGCGGCAACAATGCCGAACGTGCTGTAGGCATTCTGGAAAGCTTCTACGCCGTGGCCAACAAGGCCATCTCTGTGGAAGACGTGCAACTTGCGCTGGTCGAACGACGCGCTGCCCAGGCACTCGGCGAGAAGCATTCCGCCGCAGCGCCTTCGAAGAGCAGTCTCGGCACTGTTCTCGCGCTGGAACCCGAAGCGGAAAGTCCGGTGCTGAAAACACGCCGCACCGACTTGCGCGGCCGTACGCCGCACCAGAGCCAGTACATCAAATCCATCCTCGAGCACGACATCAGCTTCGGCGTCGGCCCGGCCGGCACCGGCAAGACCTATCTGGCCGTGGCTTGCGCCGTCGATGCGCTCGAACGCGACGCGGTGCAGCGCATCGTACTGACCCGTCCGGCCGTGGAAGCCGGCGAACGGCTCGGTTTCCTGCCCGGCGATCTGGCGCAGAAGGTCGACCCTTACCTGCGTCCGCTGTACGATGCTCTGTACGATCTGCTGGGCTTCGACCGCACCCAGAAAATGTTCGAAAAGCAGGCTATCGAAATAGCGCCGCTGGCCTATATGCGCGGGCGCACGCTGAACCATTCCTTCATCATTCTCGACGAGGCGCAGAACACCACGCCGGAACAGATGAAGATGTTCCTGACCCGCATCGGCTTCGGCAGCAAGGCCGTAGTGACCGGCGACGTCACCCAGATCGACTTGCAGCACCACCAGAAGAGCGGCCTGATCGAGTCGCTGAAGATCCTCAAAAACGTGCGCGGCATCGCCTTCACCCATTTTTCCAGCGCCGACGTGGTGCGCCACCCGCTGGTGGCCCGCATCGTCGAGGCTTACGAAGCCGCCAGCAACCTCACCGCCGAAGCCCGGCCCGCCCCAGTCAAACATGCCGCAAAAAAATAAGCTCAGTCTGTCCGTGCAATACCCGGATGCGCGCCTGCGCGATCTGGTAAGCCGCTCCCTGATAAGACGCTGGGTGCAGGCCGCCCTGCTGGCGCCGGCCGAATTGACCATACGCTTCGTCGATGCCGAGGAGGGGCGCAGCCTCAACCGCGACTATCGCGGCAAGGACTACGCAACCAACGTGCTTACCTTCGCCTATAGCGAAGAGGCGATGGACGACGATGCGCCAACCCAGGCCGACATCGTCCTGTGCGGCGACGTGCTGGAACGCGAAGCACTGGAGCAGCGCAAAACGCTGGAAGCGCATGCCGCCCATTTGATCGTGCATGGCGTCTTGCACGCCCAAGGCTACGAGCATGAAACCGATGACGAAGCAGCTGAAATGGAAGCGCTGGAGATCGAAATTCTGGCGGGTCTGGGGATAGACAACCCCTATCGCAAGAGCTGAGGCATCCGCAAGCCTCACTCCGCTTCGCTATTAAGCCTTTCAACGGGCATCAAAATCGAAGTGAACGCTTACATTTGAATTTCATGCGGCCAATTAACAACTTTGTCGCCGGCCCAGGCGGCTGACGAGGCGCAAAAAGACGGCGCCAAGCCCTCAAAGAGCCTGTCGCACAAAACTTTTCGTGTATGCTATCGAGGTTGAAAACAAAGTCGCAGGCAAGGCCTGCAACCATATGGACCATCCCAGTAGTAGCTCTCCCGCCGAACCCAAACCCCACCGTTCGCTGTTCGAACGCCTGACTGCCCTCATCTCGCCCGAGCCCGAAAACCGCGGCGAATTGCTGGAAATTCTCAACGATGCGCACGAGCGCAACCTGATCGATGCCGACGCCTTGTCAATGATCGAAGGCGTATTCCAGGTGTCCGACCTTTCCGCGCGCGACATCATGGTGCCGCGCTCGCAAACCGACGTGGTCGATATCAGCAAGCCGATCGAGGAATGGATGCCTATGGTGCTCAAGACTGCCCATTCGCGCTTCCCCGCCATCGAAGGCGAACGCGACAAGGTGATCGGCATCCTGTTGGCCAAGGATTTGCTGCGCTATTACGCGGAAGAATCGTTCGACGTGCGCGACATGCTGCGTCCGGCCGTTTTCATCCCCGAGTCGAAGCGCCTGAACGTGCTGCTGCGCGATTTCCGCGCCAACCGCAACCACATGGCCATCGTGGTCGACGAATACGGCGGCGTTGCCGGCGTCATCACGATCGAAGACGTGCTCGAACAAATCGTCGGCGACATCGAGGATGAATACGATTTCGACGAGGAAGAAGACAATATCCTGGCCATCGAAGCCGGCGAGCAGGGCCCACGCTGGCGCGTCAAGGCCTTGACCGAGATCGATCAATTCAACGAGACGCTCGGAACCGAATTCTCCGACGAGGACGTCGATACCATTGGCGGCCTGGTCGCGAACCACCTGGGCCGGGTGCCGCGCAAGGGCGACCGTTTCGACATCGATCTGCTGCGTTTCGAAGTATTGCGCGCCGATGCGCGCCAGGTGCACGTACTGCTGGTCGAGAAGCTGCCGCAGATAGCCGAAGCTGCGAACTGACGCCGCAACTCCGCGTGAGTACCGCCCTGTCCGCCCCCGCCCGCAGCGCACTCCGCTCCCGTTTCAACCCCTTCAGCCCCTTCGACCGCTTCGCACCCCTGACCAGCCTGCTGGCCGGCTGCATGTCCGTACTGGCCTTCGCTCCTTTCGGCCTGTGGCCCTTGCAGCTATTCGCCCTGGCGGGGTTGTTCCGGCTGGTTCTGAACGAAACTTCGCTCAAGCGCAGCGCGCTGCTCGGTTGGGCATGGGGCTTAGGCTGCTTCGCTTTCGGCGTGTATTGGCCGTACGTCAGCATGCATCGCTACGGCGATCTGTCGCCGCCGCTGGCGGCGCTGGCAGTAGCCTTGTTCGCGTTGTTGCTCGGCTCGTTCAGCGCGCTGGCCATGGCCCTGGCAAACTGGTTGCGCAGCCGCTGGGTAGCCGGGCTGCACCTGTCTCTGCTGCTGATCTTCCCGGCCTGCTGGATGCTGGCCGAATGGCTGCGCGGCTGGATTCTCACCGGTTTTCCTTGGCTGGCGCTCGGTTACGCCCACACCGGAAGTCCGCTTTCCGGGTTTGCGCCCATTCTTGGCGTGTACGGCGTCGGCTGGCTGGCCGCGATCATGGCCGGTGCGCTGGCGCTGCTGCTCTCTGCGTTTGCCGCAGGCCGTACCGACACCCGGGCAATGGCGACGCTGGGCCTGCTGCTGATCGCCGGCGTCGGCCTGCGCTACATCCCCTGGACCCATGCCGCCGGACAAAGCATCTCGGTGCGTCTGCTGCAAGGCAATGTACCGCAGGAAGAGAAATTCCAGAACGCCCGCTTGGCCGATAACCTGGCCATGTACGACGCCATGCTGCGTGCCAAACCGGCCGATTTGATCGCGACACCGGAAACCGCCATCGATCAATTGCCGCAATTGCTGCCGCCCGACTACCTGCCGCGCCTGGCCGTCTTCGCCAAGGAAACGAATAGCCATTTGGCGCTCGGCATCGTCTTGAGCGACGCCCCCGGCATCTATACCAACAGCACGATCGACCTGGCGCCTCGGTTAAACCGCAATAACCTGTACCGCTACGACAAGCACCACCTGGTGCCGTTCGGCGAATTCATTCCGCTCGGCTTCCACTGGTTCGTCAACCTGCTCAACATCCCGCTTGGCGACCAGACTGCCGGGCCGTTGCCGCAAGCGCCGTTTGCGGTTAAAGATCAGTGGATCATGCCGAACATCTGCTACGAAGACTTGTTCGGGGAAGAGATTGCAGAAAATTTGGCGGCAGGCTATTCGAGTGGCGCGCCCCAAGCAAGTATCCTGCTCAACCAGTCGAACATGGGGTGGTTCGGGCAATGGCTGGCGGTGCCGCAACATCTGCAAATTTCACAAATGCGCGCACTTGAAACCGGGCGGACGGTATTACGCGCGACCAATACCGGCGCTACGGCGGCGATTGATCCACATGGCGTGGTGACGGCAGAACTGCCGCCATATACGCGCGGCACGCTCGCGGTGACTATTCAAGGCTATACGGGGTGGACACCGTATATCGTGGCTGGCAATACCGCCGCCGTGGTGCTGGCGGCGTTGACCCTGATCGCTGCCGGGCTCGCAACCCGCAAGAAGCGGGTCGAAAGTCTCCGGCAGGAGGAAAGTACTATCAGGCTTGACGGCGACGGCTAAACGCCAAACCTGCCATGCCCAGACCAACGAGGAGCATGGAAGCCGGTTCGGGCACGTTGGCTGACAAACTGCCTACGGCGAAAATCCAGTCGGAGTTGCCGCCGGTGTTATTGTTGAACTGCAGTTCCGTTATCCCGGACGAAGACATCGTGAAAGGCGCGACATTAAGCGTGCCGATGCTGTCGGTTTCAATGACTGTGCTGCCACTCAGAGCTTGCACAAAGGTTCCCGAGTCGCCAATGTTATTGAACGTAAAACTTACATTGCTGGCAAGGCCATTGAACATAACGTCCAAAATGGGGCCGGTAGGATAATCGCCGTTAACACTATTGGACAAACCACCATAGGAGCTGCCGTTACCGCCGCCCCAATTGGAAGCGAGGGTTGCCGGAGTTCCATTCGGGCCGGGTCCTCCACCCTCAACCGCGAAGGTCAATCCATCCATCGAAGAAATTGGAGTGTCTCCAGCGAAACCGGTAAAGTCAATACTGATGGGGGCCGCACAGGCCAACGAGCACGTAGTGCCAATTAATGCGGCCAGAGTAACTTTCTTGAAAAACATGATTCCCTCCCTTTCTCTTTATCTCAAGGCGGTAATAAATATCCGCAACGAAACAATGATCGTAAATAAAAAGACAAACCGCTCGAAAACCCAGTATTTGCGAGCCCTTGCGACCTCGACGTAACCAAATACGCATAAACCATGCCAATCAAAAAAGCGTGAAACAAAAACAAAAAAACCGTTTTAAATCAATTATTTATAAAATCCCCTCATCTTTCTGCGTGGATTGATTTTATTGACAGGCAAGTTTTGTAAAGTTTTCCGACACTTTCTCCCTGTCGAAAATGACATGGGCTCAGCATCTCGATGGCAAACCCCGTCCAAGTGACTCAAAACCCGGTGCCTCTACAAATATTCCGAAACGCGGCGCCGGCCTCACTCTCGCTGCCCAAGCTCCACGCTGTTTCCAAAGCTTCGCCGCTGAGGCGATCAGCCTTTTCCTGGAAAACCTGTCTCTTCCTATCGGGTAGCAGATAAAACCGGGTAAAAACCCGGTAAACTTGAAGGTTTGCGATACCCTCCAAACCACAATGCTCACCTTCCAACAAGTGATTCTCACCCTGCAGCAATATTGGGACGCGCAAGGCTGCGCGCTGCTGCAGCCCTACGACATGGAAGTCGGTGCAGGCACCTCGCATACGGCGACTTTCCTGCGCGCAATCGGGCCCGAGCCATGGCGTGCCGCCTATGTGCAGCCGTCGCGCCGCCCCAAGGACGGCCGCTACGGCGAGAATCCGAACCGCATGCAGCATTACTACCAATACCAGGTTGTGCTGAAGCCGGCCCCGGAAAACATTCTCGATCTCTACCTCGGTTCATTGCAGGCGCTCGGTCTCGACCTGAAACAGAACGACGTGCGTTTCGTTGAGGACGACTGGGAAAACCCCACGCTGGGCGCCTGGGGCCTGGGTTGGGAAGTCTGGCTCAATGGCATGGAAGTCACGCAATTCACCTATTTCCAGCAGGTCGGCGGCCTCGACTGCAAGCCGGTGCTCGGCGAAATCACTTATGGCATCGAGCGCCTGGCGATGTATCTGCAAGGCGTGGAAAACGTCTACGACCTGGTGTGGACCGAGTGGGAGGAAAACGGCGTCAAGAAGCGCCTGACCTACGGCGACGTATTCCACCAGAACGAAGTCGAGCAGTCGACCTATAACTTCGAGCACTCGAATACCGAGTTCCTTTTCTCGCTGTTCGGCAACTACGAAGCGGAAGCCAAGCGTCTGATGGACGTGCCGCTTGCGCTGCCGGCCTATGAAATGATTTTGAAGGCCGCGCACACTTTCAACCTGCTCGATGCGCGCGGCGCCATCTCGGTGACCGAACGTGCCGCCTACATCGGCCGCATCCGCAACCTGTCGCGCGCGGTGGCGCAAGCCTATTACGCATCGCGCGAAGCGCTCGGCTTCCCCATGTGCGGCGACGTGCGCTCGGCGGCCTGATCGCCGCCCGCACAGCAGCGAACCGGCCTTATTGAGAATATTCGAAAAGCGATCCCCATGAGTCAAACCCTGTTAGTCGAACTCCTGACCGAAGAGCTGCCGCCCAAGGCGCTGGCCAAGCTTGGCGAAGCTTTTGCGGCCGGCATCTTCGGCGGCTTGCAGTCGCGCCACTTCCTCGACGAGGGCGCCCAAGCCACCGCCTACGCTACCCCGCGCCGCCTGGCCGTGGCCATCACCGGTGTACGCGCCGCCTCGCCCGACAAGACCATACGCGAGAAGGTGCTGCCGGTCGCCGTCGCACTTGATGCCGAAGGCAAGCCGACCGCGCCGCTGGCCAAGAAGCTGGCTGCCGTGGCACAGACCGCCGGCGTTGCCGCCATCAACGTAAGCGAACTCGAGCGCGCCTCCGACGGCAAGGCCGAAAGCTTCTTCTTCACATACACGGCGCCAGGCTCGGCTCTGCACAGCGGCCTGCAGGCCGCGCTTGA
>JAFANH010000079.1 GCA_019232795.1 Burkholderiaceae bacterium | reverse complement strand
CTGCCGCCAGATTGAACTCAGCATGGGCCAGCCGGAGCTTGGCAAGCGCCGCGTCCAGGGCGGCAAAATCGCTTTCCTCGGCGGCCTCGACCAATTGCAGCAGTTGCCCGAGCTCGCCTGCACGCATCAGCACCGCACCGCGCATCGCCTCGCCGATTGCCAGGGGCCGCAGCACTTCCTCGATCGGCATGCCGAACAAGGTCCCGAGCATGGAAAACATGCCGGTCATGAAGGCTTGTTCCTGCAGTGCGTTGTCCAGTCCGGAAGCGCGCGCCAGCAGCTCCATGGTGCGCGCACGTGCGGCAACGCGCGCCAGCAGCATGGAAGAACGATGATCGCCGTCGCGCGCAGCAAACAGCATCAGGTTAAGCCAGCGCCGCAATTGCAGCCGGCCCAGAATGACGATGGCTTGCGAAAAGCTTGTGATGCGCCGGCCGGCGCCGGCGCCTAACGAATTCACCAGGCGCAGCAGATGATAGGAAAGCGTAGGATCGCGCCGGAACACCGCTTCGATTTCACGATTGTCGGCATCGGCGGCAACCAATTGAACCAGTTGCAGCGCTACGGCGCGCGAAGCGGCCTGGCCACCGGTCAGTTTGGCTGGCGGCATCAGGTACCAGTTCCCATCTATCCATTCGACCTCGTGACCGTACTCCGTTTTCAGCAGATGGTCGATACGCTCGATGCTGGCCCGCGACACCGGTTGGCAGCCGGCTTCCTTCCATGACTCGACCAGCGGCGGCGGCAAGGCTGCACCGTCGTCAAGATGGAAAATACAGGGGAAACGGCCGGCGAGCGTACGAAAATCCTCTTGCTCGGTCAGTCCCGTCAAACCTTCAGCATTGCCGGGACCCAAGTCCAGCCGGACTGCAGACAACTTTCCTTTGCGGTTCGCCAACAGACGCAAAGCAATCAAGGGAACAGAGATCACATCATTCATCGTGTTCCTCCAGCGTGTGCGGGACGTTGTGCGCGATATGCGGCATGGGTCAATTCAAAGTTAGCACCGAGCTTCATTCTATCCCATAATTTCTCGAGTGCAATTCAATGATTGTGCATTTCCCTCGAGAATGGAACCGGCTTTTGTAGCATAGCCGGCTCCGACGGAAATTGCGGCGACTCAGTACAATAAGACCGCTTGATCCTTCTTTTCGGACATCATCATCTTCATCATTCAATGAGCACAAGGAAACCTCTACCATGACCACAAAACTCGACAAAATTCTCTACACCGCCCACGCCCATACGACAGGCGGCCGCGACGGCCGCTCCGTCAGCGATGACGGTCTGCTCGACGTCAAGCTTGCCGTGCCCAAGGTGATGGGCGGCGGTGGCGGCGCCACCAATCCCGAACAGTTGTTTGCAGCCGGCTATTCGGCCTGTTTCATGGGCGCGCTCAAGCACGTGGCCGGCGCCAAAAAATTGCCGGTACCGGCCGATGCTTCGATCGACGCCAGCGTGTCGATCGGACCGATTCCGCAAGGTTTCGGCATCGCGGCAAAGCTGGTGGTGAATCTGCCCGGCATGGACCGCGGCACTGCACAAGAACTCGTCCAGGCTGCCCACCAGGTTTGCCCCTACTCGAACGCAACGCGCGGCAATATCGAGGTCGAGCTGGTGCTTGGCCAGTAATCCCGAAGCCGGGACTCGGTGAGAAAGTTTGAGTGATTTCACCGTGACACAAACCAGTCAGGACGAATTCACCGAAGTGTTGCGACGTGAGGGCTATCAAAACGTCGTTGTGGTCGAGCGCGAGCCGAATGCCGCGCTCGACCTGCATTCCCATCCCTTCGCTTCCAGGGCGCTGATACTCGCAGGAGAGATCGAATTGATCGTCGGCGGCCGCTCAAACACTTACCGGCCGGGCGAGGTCTTTGTTCTGCAAAACGGCGAGATGCATGCCGAGCGCTATGGCGCGGCAGGTGTGCGCTACCTGGTTGGACGAAAGTAGGCGACTGCAATCCGTCCAACAGCCAGAATTCACATAGCTGCACTCCACTCAGTTGCGCCGGGCCGATAAGCCTCAGTCACATATCGTGCAATTGCAGCTTTCGCAGATCGCCGGCATTTGCACCTTACGGCGCTCGCCGGGACTTGGCACGGCTTCCGAAAGCCAGCATACTTTAGCCCACCGCCCAACCGGGACCTCCCACCCATGGCCAGTGACCGCAGACTTCAGAGCCCAATCGCAATCCTGATGGTTGTGATTGCACTGTTGCTGGGTCTGCCATTTGCGGCCTGGATGGATATGCGCGATCTCACAGAACGGCTGCTCAGCCGCCAGGCGCATGACCTTGACACCACCATGTCCAGCATCCTGGCCTATTACGCCAACAATGTGACCGGGCGCATTCTGGCGGCGCATGGCGAACATATCGAAGTCATCCACAACTATGAGGCGATACCGGGCGCGGTCCCCATCCCGGCCACCTTGTCGCTGGAGATGGGCCGCGTGCTCAGCGAGCGCAAGCTTAACCTGGGCTATCGCTTCGTTTCCGACTACCCGTTCAAGAGTCGCGCGCCGCATATGCTGGATGACTTTGAAAAGAATGCATTGCTTGCCTTGCGCGCCAATCCCCGGCAACAGATCAGCGACATGCGCACGGAAGGCCTGACCAGCCAGGTCAGGGTCATCACGCCGGTGATCATGAGCGCCGCCTGCGTGCAATGCCATAACCACCACCCGGAAAGCCCGAAAACCGATTGGAAAGTGGGCGACGTGCGCGGCATCCAGGAAATCAGCGTCAGCCAACCCATCGTAACGACTTTGTTCTCCTTTACCTGGCTGCTGGCCTACTTCACCGCACTGCTCGTGGCGGGCACCGGCTTTTTCTGGCTGCAGCGGCGGCAGACCCGCTCCCTGCTCATGCTCAACAACAAGCTGGAAGAGACCAACACTTTCCTGGCCGTGGTTTCGGAAAAGATATCGCGCTACCTGTCGCCGCAAATCTACAAGAGTATTTTCAGCGGCGAGCGTGACGTGAAGGTGCACACCGAGCGCAAGAAGCTGACTATCTTCTTTTCCGACATCAAGGACTTCACCGCCACCACCGAAAGCACGCAGCCGGAGCAGCTCACGAGCCTGCTCAACGAATACCTGACCGCAATGAGCGCTATTGCCTTGGGCCACGGCGGCACCATCGACAAATTCATCGGCGACGCCATCCTGGTTTTTTTCGGCGACCCGGAAACCAGGGGCGAAGCCGAAGATGCCCGCGCCTGCTTGCGCATGGCTTTCGATATGCAGGAGCGATTGGCGGAACTGAACGCAAAATGGCTGAAGGCAGGCGTTGCACAACCTTTCCGGGTACGCATGGGCATTAACACCGGCTACTGCAACGTCGGCAATTTCGGCAGCGAACAGCGCCTGGATTACACCATCATAGGCGGCGAAGCGAACCTGGCGGCACGCCTGCAATCGATTGCCGAAGCCGGCGAAATCGTCATGAGCTATGAGACCTGGGCGCTGGTAAGCGAGATGGTGAACGCCGCGGCCCTACCTCCCATCCACGTGAAAGGCATCAGCCGCGACATCATTCCTTATCGGGTGATTGGCAGAGTCGATGCCTCCGGTGTCATGCAGCCGATCATGAACGAACACGCACGCGGATTTACGCTGTTTCTCGACTTGGCTTCGGCCGACTCCGAGGCCGTGGCGCAAGCCAGGCGTGCATTGCAGGTGGCATCGGACTCCCTTGACAAGGCGAATGGACGATAACAATGGACGATAACGCATGAAATCGTTTGGAAAAAGAGCAGAAGGCCTGCGCCTCGAGCGCATGAGAGCATCGCCGCTCTGGGCAGGAGAGGAGTTCCGCAACGTCTACCCCGTCGTCCCGGGCCTGCGAGATGCTTCAGCGAAGATGCCGAGCATTTCCGAGTTTTTATGCGGCGGAGAACGGCGCGCACCCAAGGGGCCGTTTCCCGTGGCTGATCCGTCGCAGCTATGGCACCAGAAACCGCAATCGGGGCTGCGGGCGACGTGGCTGGGGCACTCCACGGTTTTCATCGAGATTGACGGTTATCGCGTCATCACAGACCCTGTCTGGGGGCCGCGCGCATCGCCGTCGACCTTGGTCGGCCCGAAGCGCTTTCAGCCGGTTCCCGTCGATTTGCGCTCGGTGCCTCCACTTGATGTCGTCGTGATTTCGCACGACCACTACGACCACCTCGACTATCCGACGATACGCGTCATGGCCAAGACCGACACTATGTTCGTCACCTCCTTGGGCGTGGGTGCACACCTGGAAGCATGGGGCGTGCGGCCGGAACGCATCGCCGAACTCGATTGGTGGGAAAGTTTTCGATTACCGGGCAGCGATTTGACCATCACCGCCGCGCCGTCCCAGCATTTTTCCGGCCGTCATATGCGCGACCGCAATGCCACGCTTTGGTCATCCATGGTCATACGCTCCGCGCGCCACGCCGTATTCTTCAGCGGTGACACAGGCTTGACCAACGAATATCAGGTCATTCGCGAGCGGCTGGGGCCGTTCGACCTGGTAATGCTGGAAATCGGCGCATACCACCCGGCCTGGGGCGACATCCACCTGGGTCCGGAAAACGCAGTCAAGGCACTTTCGCTGCTCGGCGGCGGAAATTTTCTGCCGGTTCATTGGGGCACGTTCGCTCTCGCCACGCACGATTGGGACCAGCCTATCGAAACGGTGCTGACGCTCTCGCAGCGCGAAGATTTTCACCTTCTGGTGCCTCGCCTTGGCGGCGCCGTCGAACCGGCGCACGAATATGAACTCGACCCGTGGTGGCGTAAGATCGATAGCCTGAGCGCCGAGCCTCGAATCACGGAAGAGAACCCAATCGAGTTGGTGGAGGGACAGGCTTGGCCGCTCGATTAGCCTCCCGGCCAGACTCACCATCGATAAGCAATCGCCTGAAGAGCGTAGTGCAAGGCAGGCCCGTTTTTTGCCTGTTGCCGTCGGATGCTATACAAAAAGTAATGACACACATTGTCAGGAGCACTTATTCATGAAAGTCAGGGGCATGGTTGGAATGCGAGGTTTGCTCGCCGTTTTGATGTTGCTGTTGTCCATACATGTGCAGGCCGGCCCGAAAAAGCCGCTGCCGGTACGCGTCGTGGTGGTCACGACGTTTGAACTGGGTGAGGACTCGGGCGACGTTCCCGGCGAATTTCAAGCCTGGGTGGAACGTTTCCCGCTCCCGCAAAAGATCGCTTTCCCGCAGGGCTACCGCCCCCTGCGCTACAACCCGCAGAAACAGGTGCTGGGGATCGTTACCGGCGAAGGATCCTTGCGCGGCGCGGCCTCCATCATGGCCCTGGGCATGGATCCGCGCTTCGATCTGTCCAAGGCATACTGGGTCGTTGCGGGGATTGCCGGCATTGATCCTGCCGTTGCTTCGGTCGGGTCGGCGGCCTGGGCCGAATGGATTATCGATCGTGATCTAAGCTTTGAAATCGATGCGCGCGACATCCCGCCGGATTGGCCCACGGGACGCGTTCCACTAGGCCGCCGCAAGCCTTTCGAACAACCGGCACCTGAATTGGCGCGTTTCGGCGGTGTCAGCGGCTATCACCTGAATCCCGGCCTGGTCAATTGGGCCTTCGAATTGACCAGAAACGTTGCACTCGAAGATACAGCGAAATTGCAGTCCATCCGCGCCCGCTATCCCGATTATCCGAATGGGCAGAAGCCGCCTTTCGTGCTGAAAGGTGACGAGACCTCTGCATCGGCCTGGTGGCTGGGCGATAAAATGAATACCATGGCCCAGCAATGGGTGAGCTACTGGACCGGCGGCAAAGGCGTGTCGACCACGACGGCGATGGAAGACTGCGGCATCCTGCAATCGCTGAGCTTCCTGGCGCAGACCGGAAGGGTCAAGCTCGACCACGTGCTGGTATTGCGGACCGGGGCCAATTACACCATTCCCGCGCAAAACGAAACCGCGGCGCAATTGCTGGCCCAGGAAACGGCCGAAGACGACGCTTTGTCGGGCTATATCCCGTCGCTCGAAGCGGCTTATCGCGTCGCCAGCCCGGTGGTCAATGAATTAAGCGGCCATTGGGACAAATATCGCGATCGCTTACCTGGCGCCGACACGGGCACCGGCGCCGAACATTAAGCACGCTGTATTCAGGGCCGCGCTGCCCGCTTTTCAGGCACCGCGTCCTTTTGCATGCGTGCAATCACCGCTTCGAACTTTGCAAAGCGGACGTCGAGCGACTTCAGCAAGCGTTGCTTGTCCTGGTCCGCCAGGAAGGAGTAGCGTAAACTGTCGTATGACAGCTTCTTGATTTCGGCATAGTCGGTCCGGTAGCGGCTGGCGAACAAGACGTATTCACCGGTCAGATTGCTGCGCGACACGCCGGCGTCATCGGTCGCGAGCACGAAGGGTACGCCGAACTTGCGATACAAGCTCAGCGGGTGGTCCTGGTCCCTGACGCCGAGAATGAATTCATTGCTCGTCAGATTGACCTCGACCGGAATATGCCGCTCGCGCATCTCGCGCAGAATGCCGGCCGAATCCGTTTCATGGGCCAGATCGACGCCGTGGCCGATACGATCTGCGCCGCCGATATCGAGCGCCTCCTTGATGTGGAAGGTCAAGCCTTCCGGCGGCACCATCCCCAACGCCAGCTCGCCCGCATGCAGGGACAGCTTGACCTTGGGATATTTCGCCTTGAGAAAGCGGAACATCTGCATGTGCAGGGTGTAGTCGCGCATAGAAACGTATTGATTTTCCGCGCCGACGATGTTGACGCCGACCACCAGTTTGCTGCGATCGGCCGCCTTGAACGCGGCCAGCAGCGAAGAGAATACTTGCGACGGCGGCAGCAAGCGCAGCACGTAGGCCTGATAGCGCATGGTGAAGCCGGCGTCGTCGATGCCGGCATGAACGGCATCGATCGCCGCAAGATATTCGTCGATCTTGCGATTGAAATCCGCATTGCCGTCCAGCGATGCCGCCAGCGCCGCCATGATTGCCGTCAGCGCCTTGGAATCGGCATCAGGCTGCAAGGCTTGCGCATCGAAACCGGCATCCGATACCAGGGACGGCATCTCGTAAATCGTTTCGATGTAGAGCAGATTTTCCTCGATGGCGCGCTTTTTCAGTGTCTGCATGCCCTCACGGCCATAGCTATCCGCGACCGGCCAGAAATAGCCGAAGGTGTCAAAGAATTGACGGTCGGGAGGCGGCTGCAATGCGCCGTGATTGCTAAAGTCCTTGTCGGACCAACGCTGCAGCAGCTCACGATAGAAGCTATTGTCTGCCAGCACATCAGCCGCAGACAGGCAGCGCCGCTGGTCCGGCGCCTTGACCTGTTCGGCAGCGACTCTCGCCAGATCGGTCTCGATGCCGTAAGTCGTGCGGTCGACGCAGTACTGCTGACGGCCCACCCATTCCAGGAATTGCTCGGCATAGATGGCGCCGGCGTAGTGGTGGTGCAAGTCGCCGCCCTTGGGCATCATGGAAAAGAACTGCGTCAATTCTGCTGCCTTGGGCTGGGGCCCCGCCACCAGGTCCGCAAAGTAGCGCCGCGTGATTTCCTCGTCGGTTGCCGCCTGCGCGCTAACCAGGTTGCCCATCGCCGCCAGCACCAATGCCGAGGCCAAGCCGAAATGATGAAGTGTTCTGTGCATGGAAAATTCTTTCTCTGGTGAGCTGTTTGCGCCGCAGTCAATGCCGCCGCCATCTTATCTTCAAATCGGACACAAATCGTGGGCGGGCAGCCGAAAAACTCAATTCGACTGCCGGTGCACGCAGACGGTGCCATTCGACTATTTTCTCCCCAGATTGTGGCGTAGATGCACCAAAAACTTGCACGAATCCGCGGGTACGGTTATCGTCCCCTTTCTTCTGTAGCAAGGCGCGTGCGCGAACCCAGGCACGGTCCTTGCGGTCGTAAGCCCCGGCATTTCATACCTGATGGCAGTCCGCCGCCCATTTTATCGGGGGCTGGCACCGTCCTTGCCATGCTTACCTACAAGCAAGAAAAAATAGCGGCCCATCCGCACACCGATGACGAAGGGGAAAAAATGAGCAAACAAAACAAGATACTTGTCCGACGCAAATGCGCACATCACGTGGCGCTGGCACTCAGCACCATGTTGCCGCTGGCGTCAGCATTGGCCCAAACGACGGACCCGGCCAGCAAACCCGACTCCCCGGCTTCGTCACAAGCCGCAGCGAACAGCAACCCCGAAACCATTGTCGTCAATGGCATCAAGAAGGGCGAGCTGATCTTGCCGACCACGGTCACCTCGTCTTCCGCTTTCGGGATGGACCTCAACGTCCTCGATACGCCGCGCAGCAACACGATCCTGTCGCGCACCCAGCTGGATGCCTTGAACGTCCAGGATCCGCAGGAATTCTCCTACCTGACCTCGAGCAGCTATGCCGACGCCTCGTTCGGCTTGCCGAATATTCCGCGCATCCGCGGCCAGTACGGTGATGTGTTCTTCAACGGCATGCGCGACAGCTTTTCGAGCAACGGCTACGGCGCGCCGCTCAGCTTCAACAGCATCGACACCATGGACATCGTCAAAGGCCCGGCCAGCGTGCAGGCCGGACCGGGCGCGGGTGTGGGCGGTTCGATCAACATCTCCACCAAGATGCCCAGCCTCAACGGATTTTCAGCGGTGGCGACGGGCGATATCGACACGGCCGGACATCGGCGCCAGAGTCTCGATTTCGGCGGGCCAAGCGGATCGAATCTGGCTTACCGCATCAGCTATTCCGGCGAGGAAAGCAACAGCTACTACGACTACCAATATTTCCACGAGCAGGCTCTGTATGGCGTGGTCGTCGCCGACATCAGCGACCAATATACCGTCCAGTTCAATACTGAATACACCGACGGCCGTTACACCGAAAACGACGGCATCAATCGCGTCAACCAGCAACTGATCGACAGCGGCAGCTACCTCACCGGCGGCGTGGTCGGGCCGGTCATGGGCTTCGGTTCCACAGTGCAGATGGGCAACCCGATTCAGCTTAGCCGCCGCACCGACGTCGACGGCGCTCCCGGTTCCGGCGCGCGTTCGACGCGTTACAACGCCCAGCTGATCCAGAACTACGCCTTCAACCGGGACGTCACGCTCACCAACAATACGTTCTTCAATTACCTGAACCGCTACAACCAGACTGAAATGTACTTTGCCGATTCGGCAAAGGGCACCTACACCTTCGAAAACAAGACCGACCTCAAGGTCAAATTCGATACAGGCGTGAACGCCAACTGGAACGTAAAGAACGAACTCGACGGCGGCTTTACGTTCCGCTACGCGCATTCCAACGAGGTGCAGAACTTTGCCAACGAACCGGTCAGCATTTTCGATCTCGGCCAGAACCCGACCACGCTGGCATTTCCGGCGTCAGCCCAGGCAGCCGGCGGCGCAGTGCCCTACACCGCCGCGTTCGGCCTGCCGATCTGGGGCGTTTCGGCGCGTAACGGCTACTACCTCAACAACTCCATCGATTCCAATTTGTCTGACGCCGCAGTTTTCCTCGAACACCGCATGGAATTTTCGCCGCAGCTCAGTGTGATGTACGGTTTGCGTGCCGACGTCGTGAAGCTGCACGAATCAGACCCGATCAACGATCCGAACTGGCAGGAATATCCGGCCAGCATGTCGACCAATGCCTATCTGCTGAAGAATGCCAACATCAGCCCGGTGTTCAAGCCCTATCCCTGGATGTCGACCTACCTGACCGTGAATTTCGCACAGTACGTCGACCCCAATTCCCAGGATGGCGGCGTCGGCACCTACGGGCAGGACGCCAGCTCCATCCTGCGCCAGGACACCAAGCTGCTCGAAGCCGGCGTCAAGCTTGATCTGCTGCACAAGGCGCTGTTCGTCGGCGCCGACGTGTTCAAACAGTCGCGCGCCATTCCGAGCGGAGCAGGCGGAGCGACGCCGGACCAGGCGCATATCCTGGGATTCGAAGCCGAATTGAATTATCAGCCGAATCCGAATTTCTTCGCGACCGCAAGCTATTCCTACATCAGCACCAAGCTCGATCAGCCGTCCAGTTTCTACAACTTCCCGGCCCAGCCCGGCACCAATGTCGATGGCTCCGGCGTATTGGCGGTATGGCAGCCCGCCAGCTCCTACAATGACCCCGGCGTACCGCGGCAACTGTTCAATTTCCTGTTGAACTACAAGACCAGTTTCGGTCTCGGCTTGCAGACCAATTGGGAAGTCACGTCGCCGATCGAAACCACGCAGTCGGGATGGATAGATGTGGCCGCATCGCAAGCCAACGGTGCCGTGCTGCCGGCTTCGGTCGTTGCCAATGGCGGCTATTTCCAGGCGCCGGTGATTCCTTGGCAGTACACGGCCAATGCCGCGCTCTATTACGACTTCTCGAAGAAATACCAGTTGCGCTTCTCGGTCTACAACATGACCAATCAGCGCAATCTGTATAACGACATTCCGTTCTACGGCAACGACTTCATCACGATCAGTCAGCCGCGCACCTTCAGCCTTTCGTTCAAGGCGAAGCTGTAACCGTACCCGGCGGGCTCTCGAAACGACTGCAGGATTGTCGTTTCGAAGCCTGCGGGCGCAAGCGGCAAGCTTGCAATGTCTGGGGCTGTAGCCCGATCACAACATGAGTTCACCCCGGATCGTCTGCACCGCGTAGCCGCCGACCCGGATATCGACGATTTTGTCGCCGTCCCTGCTTGCCCGCACGATGATGTCGCTGGGCCGCTTCATTTCGACGCCCTGCCTGATTTTGACAGGCTTATCTGGCGCCACCGAGCCATAGCAAACCATCCAGGCGATGGTGCATCCGGCAGCAGAGCCGGTTGCCGCATCCTCGCCCCCGACCCAGAGACAGCGCGAACGAAACGCGACGTCGGCATCACCCGTATCCCTGGTTATGTAATAGAAGCCGAGATTGCCCGGTTGCCTGGCAAGGTAGGCGCGCATCTTTTCCGCATTGATGCGAAGGGACTGCAAGGTACTCAAGCGCTTGAGAGGAACGATTGCAAAAGACAAGCCGGTGGAAACAGTCTGAATCGGACCATCATCGGCGATCTCGTCGCCGGCCAGATCGTGCAGCTGCGCAATGGCCTCCTTGTCATGCACCGCGCCGAAATCCGGCGCCACCTGCCGGATTTCGCCGAACACACGCCCCGCACCATCCGTCATAAACGTTACGGGAATCTTGCCAACGTTCAGGTCCAGCGTGATCTGGGCAAGGTGAGCCGCCGCAGCATGTGCGGACGCCGACCGCAGGCGCAGGTCCCGCAACACCATGGCCGTGCCCAGCGTCGGATGCCCGGCAAACGGAATCTCCCCGTCGGGCGTGAAGATCTTGACGCGCACGCCATGCTCGCGCTCGGTTGCGGCGTCGCGCGGGAGGATAAAGGCGGCTTCGCTGAGAAAGGTTTCGCGCGTGATCGCCAGCATGTCTGCGTCACTCATCCCCCGCGCGTCCAGAAACACATCGAGCGGATTGCCAAGCAAGGGCTGCTGAGTAAAGACGTCGACGTGCGCGAACTTGAAACGCCGGCCGCTCGACGGCGCGACCACGTGGCCATAGGCGATCGGCCCCAAGCTCGCGGCCAAACCCGCGGATCCGGCGGCTGTCAGAAACTTGCGGCGCGTTACGTCCATCTTCACTCCCCTGGCGGATTGTCCCGCGGATAGTCCAGCGAATTGTCCCATTCAAGCAGCCGCTTTGCCCTTGGCTAGCGGCATGGTAGCTCAAAGTAGGACACTAAAGGCAGGAAGCACACATCAAGGAATGGGCCTCACCCTGCCGGCCGAAGTCGAAGAGCGCGTTGTGGGAATTCGAGGAACAACGTGGCCACAATACCAAGCAAGGCGCCAAAGATATTGTAATAACACGGCGCCAGCGCTGATCCGGTTTCCTTCATCAGTAAAGTGATAAAGAAGGCTGCAAAACCGCCGAATACCATGACGGCGAGGTTATAAGCGATGCCAATACCGGTAGAACGCAGCCGGGTAGGGAACAACTCCGCTATCGCAGTCGACATTCCCCCGAAGAATGAAGCCAATACCGTACACATGAGCAATTGCGTGACGAGAAGTCGGTCATAGCCCGGCGCGTCATGCAGCCACGTCATCAAGGGATAGGGGAGTACGAGGTAGCTCAGGGTCGCACCCAGCATCACGTTGCGACGCCCGAGTTTATCGGAGAGCAGGCCGAATCCGGGGAGCAATAGCATCATCCACGCAATAGCAATCCATTGAACCTGAAAGGCGTCGGACAAGGCCATACCCAACTCGGATTTTGCGTAGGTCGGCATATAGACCAGGGTCACGTAATACATGGTGGTCCCACAGACCGCGAGCAAGAAGGCGACGACGATACCGCTCGTATGGTCGCGCAGCACAGACTTTGCCACGTGAGAAACGCTTGCAATGCCGTCCAGGCTCCTGAATTCCTCCGTTTCGTCGAGACAGCTGCGGATGTACAGGCCAACAGGGCCGATCAGGAGGCCAATCAGAAATGGAACGCGCCATCCCCAGGTATTCAACTCTTCGGGTGTCAGCATTCTGGTCAGCAATGCGCCGGCCACGGATCCGCCAAACGCGGCGGCGCCTTGGCCGACCATTTGCATCGAACCGAAATAACCACGCAATGGAATGGGGGTGCTTTCCACCAAATAGCTCGTCGCACTTGCAAATTCCCCGCCGGTCGCAAAGCCTTGAAGCAGACGGGCAATCACTATCAGGACCGGTGCAAATATACCGATCGACGCGTAGGTTGGTGCAAAGGCAATCAGTGCCACCGCAATAGTCATGATGGCGATCACCATCTGCAACGCCGCTTTGCGTCCTTTGCGATCGGCATAGAGGCCCAGCACAATGGCACCGACCGGCCGCATGAAAAATCCGACACCGAACGTGGCGAAGGTCAGCAACAGCGCCGCATATTCGCTACTGGCGGGAAAGAACAGCTTGGCCACGATGGAACTGACGAATCCGAACACGACGAAGTCGTACCACTCGAGGGCATTGCCGATCACTGCGGCGAGTAGTTGATTCACTTTCAAGGCAGACGTTGGCATCGCTGACCTCCCGTTATTGAAAGCACAATGTCGATTTTACAATGTCTGGGCCTGCATCAGCCGACTTGAAAATCCCACAAGCAAACCCTATAATTAGCACTCGTTGATGATGAGTGCTAACAACATTCCATCAACTAAGATTACCAGTGCCAGTTGCT
>JAFANH010000096.1 GCA_019232795.1 Burkholderiaceae bacterium | reverse complement strand
GCTCGACCCGAAACTGAAGCGCGGCGCCTGAGGAAATAATGAGTTTGTTGAAAATCAGGAATCTGCGCGTCGAGTTCGGGGTTGGGAAGCAGGCATTTCCGGCTGTCGATGGCGTGGATTTTCAAATTGCTCGCGGCGAGTTGCTCGGCATAGTTGGCGAATCCGGCTCCGGGAAATCCGTATCCATGATGGCCCTGATGGGTTTGGTCGACGCACCGGGCCACGTCAGCGCTGATGAATTGAGTTTTGACGGACACGATTTGCTGCAATTGACCGCCAGGCAGCGCCGCAAGATCGTCGGCAAGGATGTGGCGATGGTTTTTCAGGACGCGCTCTCCAGCCTCAACCCGTCTTACACGATCGGTTTCCAGATTCGCGAAGTACTGCAGGCCCATATGGGTTTGCGCGGCGCCGAACTCGAACGGCGAGCATTGGAATTGCTCGAATGGGTCGAGATTCCCTCCGCCAAAAGTCGGCTTGATGCCTATCCCCATCAGCTTTCCGGCGGTATGAATCAACGGGTCATGATTGCCATGGCCATCGCCTGCCAACCGAAATTGTTGATTGCGGACGAGCCGACTACTGCGCTTGATGTGACCATCCAGGCGCAGATCCTCGATCTGTTGATGCGCCTGCAAAAAGAACACGATATGGCCTTGATCATGATTACCCACGATCTCGCCATCGTGGCCGAAATGGCGCAACGTGTCTGCGTCATGTATGCCGGCCAGGTGGTCGAGGAGCAGGCCGTGCCGGATATGTTCGAACAGCCGCGCCATCCCTATACGAGAGCCTTGCTCGCGGCTATTCCGGAACATAACAAGGGCGCGAAACGCCTCGCTGCCCTCGGTGGCCTGGTGCCGGCGCAATATGACCGTCCGAAAGGTTGCCTGCTGGCTCCGCGCTGCCTGCATGTGCAGGATCGATGCCGGGTTGAAAGACCGATGTTGCAGGCTGCCGGCGAGATAGGCAGTGCCGCCCGCGTGCGCTGTTTTTTTCCGCTAAAGGCGACGGAGGCAGGACATGCATAAGTCGCCGCCGGCGTCGGACGCCATGACCGGCAGCGAACTCGTGGCGGCAAAGGACTTGACCCGGCAATACCGCGTCAGCCGGGGATTTTTGAAAGGGCAGGCTACTGTCAATGCGCTCAACGGCGTTTCCTTCAGCTTGACCGAGGGCCGCACGCTGGCTGTCGTCGGCGAATCCGGTTGCGGGAAATCCACCCTGGCGCGCCAGCTGACTATGGTGGAAGCTCCTACCGCCGGCAGCTTGCGCATAGCAGGCGTCGAAATCGCCGGCGCCGACCCTGCCACCATACGGCGTATGCGCAACAAGGTGCAGATGGTTTTCCAGAATCCGTTTACCAGCCTTAATCCGCGCAAGCAGATTGCCGCGACACTGGACGAGCCTTTGCGCATCAATACCGGGCTCGGCAAAGCGGAGCGTGCGGAGCGGGTGGCGGCGATCCTCGCACGGGTGGGCTTGCGCCCCGAACTTGGCCGCCGTTATCCGCATATGTTTTCCGGCGGCCAGCGGCAGCGCGTGGCGATTGCGCGCGCCATGATACTCAACCCAAAGATAGCAGTGGCGGACGAGCCGGTGTCTGCGCTGGATGTGTCGATCCAGGCGCAAATACTGAATCTCTTCCTCGATCTGCAGGAAGAATTCGGCACGGCTTACGTGTTTATTTCTCACAACCTTTCGGTTGTCGAACACGTCGCCGACGATCTGCTGGTGATGTATCTCGGCAAGGTGATGGAGTATGGCGGCAAGAACGGCGTGTTCGGGCAGCCCTTGCATCCCTACACGCGGGCGCTGATGAGCGCCACGCCGGCCATCCGTGTGCAGGACCGGCGCATCAAAATCCATTTGCGCGGCGAGCTGCCGAGCCCGCTCAATCCACCTTCCGGCTGCCCGTTTCAGCAGCGTTGTCCGCATGCAATCGAGCGATGCAGGATAGAATCGCCAGTCCTGCGGCAAATCAGTGATCGCCAGGTGGCGTGCCACAGGGTAGAAGAAATCGGCTAATGAGCGGCGAATGAGACCATGCGCTTAAGACATATCGAAGTATTTCACGCAATCATGCAGGTGGGATCGATCAGCGGTGCCGCCCAGGTTCTGCACATTTCGCAGCCGGCGGTAACCAAGGTCTTGCAGCATTGCGAAATGCAGCTCGGGCTCAAGCTTTTTGAGCGCGTCAAGGGCAAGCTGTATCCGACGCCGGAGGCCCAGAAGCTGTTTACCGAAGTCGACCGCGTCAATCGCGACCTGCAATCGGTGCGGCGCCTGGCCAA
The DNA here is from genome assembly GCA_019232795.1 of Burkholderiaceae bacterium. GTDB lineage: Bacteria > Pseudomonadota > Gammaproteobacteria > Burkholderiales > Burkholderiaceae_D > PKWO01. The sequence goes on along the minus strand of JAFANH010000096.1, from coordinate 5,561 downwards.
CAGCTTGCGCGATGGCGCCGCCGAAACGGTTAAGTTGGTGGCGACGCCGACCGTTGCCACCACCTTGGTGCCCGGCGCCATGACCGCATGGCGCAAAAAATACGCCGACATGCGCTGTCAGCTTGCCACCCAGCACACGCGCGAGATCGTCAGCGCCTTGCTGGTCGGCGAGGCCGACTTTGCCTTGTCGCTGCAGGATCCACGGCATCCCGGGATTCAATGCGAATCGGTTGCGCAGGGGCCGATGACGGTCATCGCGCCGCCCGGCACCTGGCCGGCGGCTTTGGCCGACTCGCCGCTGCCGATCGCCGAATTGCCGACCCGTTTGATCGCGTTGCCGGAGGACGATCCGCTCGGCGCGCGCGTGCTCGACGCCTGCGCCTTGATCGGCCGCGACGTGGACGTGCATACCATCGTGCAGACTTATCATCTGGCGCGCAGCCTGGTCGAGAGCGGCGCCGGGGTGGCGGTGATCGATCCGTTCTCCGCGGCCACGGTCGATATCAACCGTGTCATGCGGCGCCCCATCGCACCCGAGATTCAGGTAGACCTGTTCCTGCTGACTCCCAACTCTGCCCCGCTTTCCTTGGCTGCCCGCAGCCTGGTGGATTGCCTCAAGGTCGCCGCCCGCAACTGCCACGCGATTTCACATTCTTAGGAATTCCCTTATGCGTTGTGAACTGATAGGGACAAACCCGGATTTTCGTTCCTTGAGCAGCATCGCGGGCATTGCCGTGGATTTGCGTTATGCCGGGCCCGACAATTTCGCAGGCTGCAATGTGTATGGCGACCTGGACTGCGCCTGGCTGCACCGGCATGCTGCTGCCGGACTGGAAGCAGCCGTGCAATGGCTGGGCCAACAGTCGGCATCCACTACCTTGGTGGTGTTCGATGCCTTGCGTCCGCATCGCGCGCAGGAATTCCTGTGGAAGGTACTGGAGGGCACCGACCTGCGCCAGTACCTGGCCGATCCGGCGCGTGGGTCGATACATTCGTTCGGCATGGCGCTCGATGTCGGCCTGCTGGACCGGAACGGGCGCGAGGTCGACATGGGGACTGGATTCGACGATATGCGCGAGTTGTCACATCCCGCGCTCGAACAACAGCACCTGGAAAATGGCTTGCTCACCGCGGTGCAGATTGCCAACCGCAATCTGTTGCGAACGGCCATGCTGCAAAGCGGTTTCCGTGGAATCCGCAGCGAATGGTGGCATTTTGACTTTGGCGACCGCGACCTGGTGCGTAAGCAATATCAACGTATCGACTAGCCGGAGCATGCCCGAAAACCTGTGTCGGGGCGCCGCCGGCGCTTTTTGTGCAGAAAAACAACCAAAATGCCGGCCGTGTCGGCGTGAATTTTAGGGTGAATTGCGAACCCGTGCATGCCGCGATAAGCCCCCGGAAAATCCCCGTTCATAGGGGAAATCGCATAAGAACGCGGATGGATGGCGGATTGAGCCTTAAGTTATTCGTTTTGGTTATGGGTTAGCGCCGAGGATTCATTGGTCAAATGCCATCAGGCGTAATTAAGCTGAAACTGATTGTGGTAAGGGGGTATTACAACAATTGATTTTCAATTTGCCAGTTTTTGGAGTGCCGACGCATCTGCCTTGCGACGAAACCATTCACGTACAAGTCCAATAAATCAAACTAGCCGGAGGAAACCTTGAAGTTGAAAATAATTGCACAAAGCCTGGCGTTGATCTTTATGTCGGGTGCCGCTTTCGCGGACGATACACCGCCGCCCGACAAAATGCAGAAAATCGAGATCACCGGATCGGCGATCAAGCGTTCCGACGTGGAAGGGGCCTTGCCGGTTCAGACGATTACTCACCAGGATATCGAGAGGGCCGGTATTACCTCTACGGAGCAGCTGCTCAATACCATCAGCGCCAACGTGGGCGGCGTCTATAACATGAGCGCCAACCAGGCGGAGGGCTTCGGCAACTCGAACATCACGCACAATTCCGGTGCGTCGTCGGCCAACCTGCGCGGGCTGGGACCGGACAGCACGCTGGTCTTGCTCAACGGGCGGCGTGTCGCCGATCACGGCCTGAACGGCAGTGCGGTCGATTTGAATTCCATTCCCCTGGCCGCGGTCGAGCGCGTGGAAATTCTGAAAGACGGCGCCTCGGCCATTTACGGCGCCGATGCGATCGGCGGCGTCATCAACTTCATTCTGCGTACCGATTACCAAGGCGCCGAAGTCTCGACCTCGGGCGATGTGACCCAGCATGGCGGCGGCGATATCTACACGGGTTCCATCCTGTTCGGTAAAGGTTCGCTGCAAAATGACGGCTTCAACTTCATGGCATCGCTGGCGGTGGACAAGAGTACGCTGTTGGCCGGCAACCAGCGTTCTTTCCAGAACGGCTATCAGCCGGACCGCGGCCTGGCGCCCGATACTCGAGGCACACCCTATGCGGACGTGAAATTCCCCAATGGGTTTTACCTGCCAGGAAACCCGAATCAGCAGCTCTGGGCCAATATGATCGCGCTGCAAGGAGGTGGGCCGAACGCTTGCAGCAGCTACCCGCAAATGATCCCCTACCCGTCTGCTCTGTGGGGATATACGTCAAGACAGGATGCCTGCGCTTACGATTACGGCTCCGATTGGGCATTGATGCAGCCGGTCGAACACCTCAACCTGGTTTCACGCACTTCGCTCAAGCTCGACAGCAAAAACACGGCCTATTTCGAGCTTACCGGTTCGCACACCAAGGCGACCGATTACTACACGCCGCTGCAACTCGGTAGTAACTCCAACTTTTACTATCCGGCCGGCGGGCCGTATTACCAGAACTTCTCGGCCTATGTTCCGGGTTTCGACCCGACTCAAAACGAGACCATCCGCTGGCGCTGCCTGGCCTGCGGCGAGCGCGAGGAAACGACGACAACCAATACCTACCGTGCCTTGGCCGCTCTCGAGGGTGAGGTAAACAACTGGAATTACAAGGCGGGCCTATCCGCCGCCGGTAGCTTCGCCAATACCGACCTGGTGAACGGTTACGTGACAACCAGCGGGATCAATGCAGCGATGGACACCGGCCTGATCAATCCCTGGCTCCCGGCGGGACAGCAGCAAACCGCTGCTGCGATGGCGCTCATCAATGGTGCCAAGATCACCGGGCCGGTATATGGCGGCCGCTCGCGTCTGTTGGAGGCCGACGGCAGCGTCAACGGCGAATTGATGACCCTCCCGGCCGGTCCGCTATCGGCTGCGGCCGGCGTTGACTTCCGGCGTGAGTCCTACGATTTCGACATTAACGCTTACGCGGCCAATAACATCGAGCAATCGACCGGCGACTCCTCTTTGAGCCAGGTCTCGCGCAATATCGCGGCGGTCTATGGCGAATTGGCGGTGCCCATCGTCAAGGGCTTGGATGGCGATCTGGCGGTACGTCATGACCGTTACAGCGATTTCGGCGGCACCACCAATCCCAAGATATCTTTGCGTTACCAGCCGATCAGCTCCGTTCTGGTGCGCACGTCTTGGAATACCGGCTTCCACGCACCGGATTTCGCCCAGCTCTACGGCGGGCAAACTACGAATTCTCTGAGCAATTCCGTGGCCGATCCGCAGTGCCCGAAGACTGTCGCCGCGATCAATTGCATCGACAGCTGGAATTTTCAGTCCGGCGGCAACCCGAACCTGAAGCCGGAGAAATCGGAACAGTGGTCGGCCGGCCTGGTGTTTTCGCCGACCAGCCACGCCAGCGTCGATGTCGATTACTGGCAGATCAGGCGCACCGACCGTATCGTCCAGCCCGATCCGACCATCATGATCAACTACCCGCAGTATGTGGTGCGCAATCCGGATGGAACGATCAACTATATCCAGGATGATCTGACCAATATCCTCGCAGATAAGACCAAGGGTGTGGATCTCGGCGTCAAGCTGAATGGCAAGGTAATGGGTGAGAAGCTGTCCTTCAACCTGGACGGCACCTATATGATCAGTCACGCCTCCCAGAGTACGCCTGGCCAGCCCATGACCGAATACGTCGGGCAGTTCGGCGATCCGAACAACACCTATAATGACCTTTACCTGCGCTGGCGCCACACGGCCAGCTTGACCTGGACGCATGATGTCTGGAGCACGACCCTGTACGACCAATTCAACACCGGCTACAAGGACGAAGTGCCGGCGGGGACTGTGCCGCCGGGCTTCAATCCGAATGTCGCCAGCTACAACCTGTTCAACCTGGGCGTGGGTTACACCGGCATCAAGGACATGACGATCAACTTTACGATCAAGAACCTGTTCGACACGGTTCCGCCGTTTTCCGCGCACAACGTGGACGACGTGGCCGGGGCCGGATGGGATGCGCGCGTCGGACAGCCGAGACTGCGTTCGTTCATGCTGGCAGTGAAATACAAGTTCCTCTAAGCTCTTTACATCCTTTACGATCTTGTAGAGGAATCGATGTAGTCAATACCGGACCTTTTACGGTCCGGTATTTACTTGTGAGTAGCCAATATCACCAAATATTATGTTGACGCGTAAACAATTTATCGGTCGGCTTGCCATGATAGGTGTCGGTGGTGCGGCCATCGGCTTGGGAAGCAGCAGCATGGCGGCGAGCGCTGGCCCGAATGGAAAGGCCGATGCGGCTCCTTCTGCGTGGCCTATTCCTAACCCTGCGCCTTTGCGCGCCGGAGACACGATAGGCCTCACTTCCCCTTCCGGCTTCCTGTTGCCGGAAGAAATGGGCCCGGCGATCAAAATCCTGCAGGACTGGGGATTCAAGGTGAAGATCGGCAATGCCGTCGGCAAGCGCGACGGCACGTTTGGCGGTACCGACGCGGAGCGCCTTGCGGATTTCCAAGCCATGCTCGACGATGAGTCGATCAAGGCCGTTCTTTGTGTCCGTGGCGGTTATGGCTTCGTGCGCATCATCGACCAGCTTTCGCTGGAGAAGTTGCGGACAAATCCAAAATGGCTGATCGGTTTCAGCGATATCACCACCTTGCACAGCCATATCCACGCCAAGCTCGGCATGCCCACCATACACTCCAAGATGTGCGGTGGATTCCCGGCCGATGTGGCAAAGGCCAGTGCCATTGAAATCGAATCGATGCAATCGATCAGGAAGGCGCTGACCGGGCAGGTGATCGAATATACCGTCCCGTGGAACGAGCACAATCGCGACGGCAGCGGCAGCGGCGTGGTCGTCGGCGGCAATCTGCGCACGCTCGAGACGCTGGCCGGTACCGCCTCCCAAATGAATACGGATGGAAAAATATTGTTCCTGGAAGATGTCGGCGAATACACCTATAGCGTCGATCGCATGTTCTGGAACATGAAACGCACCGGCATGCTGTCGAAATTGGCGGGTCTCATTATCGGCGGCTTCGACATCAAAGCCGACGACGGCAACGACTTGCCGTTCGAAATGGATATTTACAAGATCGTGCTCGAGAAAGTGCAGGAATACCGCTATCCGGTCTGCTTCGAATTCCCGGTTGGGCACCAGGCGTTCAATATGGCGATCAAGTGCGGCGTGGCGCATCAACTGATGGTCAGCGCCGGTGTGCCTTTATTTCGGCAAGTGTAGTTT
>JAFANH010000100.1 GCA_019232795.1 Burkholderiaceae bacterium | reverse complement strand
GACGCTGCGCTCGTTGTTCACACGTTCACATGTTCTATGGTTTTGCCGTTTTGTTCACTGCGAAATCTGACAGGGGTGGTGCGTCAGATCTTGCGCGGCGCAAGAGGCCGATGGCCGCAGGCGCCAGAATCCTCTCTTGGCGGACGGGACGCGTCCACCCTTTCAGACCATTAAAATAGGGAAATAAAACTCTGCAAACGAGGGGCGGGAACCGATACGATCAATGATGATGTGACCAATTGTCGTCGGGCGAAGTCATATATGACTCCACCGCTTCCTTTTGGCCGGTGGCATAACGCATCACCTCGCCGCAGTCGCAAATGCCCTGGTAAGGCTGGATATGCGAGCAAGCCGACACTGCTTGCAGGAAAACCTTGACCGGCTTTTGGCATTTCTTGCATTTGAAAGTGAGGATGCGGCTTGGCTTTTTGTTCATGATTTGTTCAGAATAGAATTAACGAAGTGCGAGTCGCCACAATGAGGTCACTTCCGCGGCGCGGGCGGCGTGCAGCGGGTCGGCGGCATCAATGCTGCGAGGGTGTTGCGGTTTGATGTCGAGCTTGCCCAACACTTTCAGGCCGGCCGTTTCGATGCGCGCCAGCAGTTCGTCGCGTGTGCGCAAGCCCAGGTGCTCAGCCAGATCGGACAAGATGAGCCAGCCTTCGCCGTCCGGTTCGAGGTGGGCGGCGAGGCCGTTCAGGAAACCGGCCAGCATGCGGCTGTCGGGATCGAATACGGCGTGGTCCAACGGCGAGTTGGCGCGCGCGGGAACCCAGGGGGGATTACAGACGATCAGAGTAGCGCGGCCCGGGGGAAACATGTCGACCTCGATGACCTCAACCTGCCCACTCAAGCCGAGATTGGCGATGTTTTCTCTGGCGCAGGCCAAGGCGCGCGGCTGCAGTTCCGTGGCGACCACGTGTTCGACGCCGCGTTTGGCCAGCAGCGCAGCCAATACGCCTGTGCCTGCACCGATATCGAAAGCCCGAGTGCGCGCCGAGGCCGGCAGGGGCGCCTGCGCCACCAGTTCCAGGTATTCGCCGCGCACCGGAGAAAATACGCCATAGTGGGGATGGATGCGGGCGCCCAGCGCCGGGATGTCGACGCCCTTCTTGCGCCATTCGTGCGCGCCTATCAGGCCGAGCAACTCGCGTAGCGCGACCAGCGAAGCGTGCTGCCCGCCGGGTCCCCAGGCAGCTACGCAGGCCTGTTGCACGTCGGGGGCACGCCGCAAGGGAATGCGGTAATCCGCATCGCAAGGCAGCAGCAGCATGCCGAGGATGCGCGCGCGCTGCACCTGTGCCTGGCGGTGCGCATGAAAAGCTTCGCTTGGTGTGACGGCTTTGCGCGGTTTGCGTTCGTTTTTCTTGTCGATGCGCCGCGCCAGAGCCTGCAATAATTGGCGCGCATTCTGATAGTCGCCGCGCCATAGCAGGGCGGTGCCTTCGCACGCAAGCTTGTAGGCGGCATCGGCCGCAAGCTTGTCGTCGGCGATCGCGACGCGCTTGGGAGGCGGTGCTCCGCCTTCCGAGCGCCACAGCGCACGATGTTCGGCGCCGCCCTCGAACCAGATGACTTGATTCTGTGCGCCCGGCTCGCGCTGTCCAGCTTCTTGCGATTTTTCAGCCATGGCCCATGCTGGTACAGCGACTGAAGGCAGCTCAGCCTTCGGCAATGCGTTTGATGAGATACTCGAGTGCTTCATCGATCTGGTCGACCAGCACCAGGCACAGGTCGCCTTCAGCCAGCTTGTTCAATGCGGTATCGATAGCCTTGAATTCGCCCGTGATTTCATCGACTTCGCGTGTCTGGCCGCGCGTCAGGCTGGATTCCTTCAGGCCTTCTCGCAACAGACCGATCACTTCGCCGTCTTCTCGGCCGCGCTGGCATTGATCCTGGTACAGCACGACGTGATCGAAGGCTTCGCCCACCATCTTTCCCTGCACGCGGATGTCTTCGTCGCGGCGGTCGCCGGCGCCGGAAATCACGATGGAACGGCGCTTGGCCGGCATGGTTTCGATCGCGCGCGTCAGTGCCGCAATCGCATCGGGGTTGTGCCCGTAGTCGGCGATCACGGTGGCGCCGCGATACTTGAACAGGTTGAAGCGTCCGGGTGCTGTGCCGCTGTCGCTGTCGAAAGTCTTCAAGCCGGCACGGATGTGTTCCCACTCCACGCCGGCGCCCCAGGCGCCGGCCACGGAGGCCATGACGTTTTCGACCTGGAAGCCGATGGTGCCGTTATGTGTGAGCGGCACTTCGGTCAAGGGCACTTTGTGCTGGGTCTTGCCTTGTGCCGCGACCAGGTGGCCGTTTTCGATATACACGACGCGGTGACCCTGGGCGCGATGCGTGGTCATGAGCGGATGCTTGCCGTCGGCAGCGAAGAAGGTCACCGAACCGCGGCAATTCTCGGCCATGCCGGCGACGATGGGGTCGGCGGCGTTGAGCACGGCGACGCCGCTGTCGGCGACGTTTTGCACAATCACACGCTTCAATACCGCCAGGTCTTCGATCGTGGTGATGTAATTCAAGCCAAGATGGTCGCCGCTGCCGATGTTGGTGACGACCGCCACCTGACAACGGTCGAAAGCCAGGCCTTCGCGCAGCACGCCGCCGCGCGCGGTCTCGAATACCGCGGCATCGACGTCAGGGTGCAGCAGCACGTTGCGGGCGCTGCGCGGACCGGCACAATCGCCCGTATCGAGGCGTTTGCCTTCGACATAGACGCCATCGGTATTGGTCATGCCGACACGCAAGCCGCTTTGCCGCAGCAGGTGGGCAATCAGGCGCACCGTGGTGGTCTTGCCGTTGGTGCCGGTGACGGCCACGACCGGAATGCGACCGTCCTCGCCTTCTTCGAACATGGCGGAAATGATCGCCTCGCCAACCAGGCGGCCCTTGCCGTAGGAGGGCGACAAGTGCATGCGCAATCCGGGGGCGGCATTGACTTCGACCACGCCGCCGCCCTGCTCTTCGATCGGCTTCAACACGCTGTCGCACACCAGGTCGACACCGCAAATGTCGAGGCCGACCATTTCGGCGGCGGCGATGGCGCGTTCTGCCACTTCCGGGTGGACGTCATCGGTGACGTCGGTGGCCGAGCCGCCGGTGGACAGGTTGGCGTTATCGCGCAGCACCACGCGCTGTCCTTTGGGGGGCACCGAATCGGCCAGCAAACCCTGCTTTGCCAAGGTCGCCAGGGCAATGTCGTCGAAACGAATCTTGGTCAGCGAAGTGGCATGGCCGCTGCCGCGGCGTGGGTCGCGATTGACTTCCTCCACCAGTGCCCGCACGGTCTGCTTGCCGTCGCCGATCACTTGCGGCGGGTCGCGTCGGGCGGCGGCCACCAGCTTGCCGCCGATGACGAGCAGGCGGAAGTCGTGGCCGGGGATGTATTTTTCGACCAGGATGTCGCGGCCGAACTCGGAGGCAGTGGCATAAGCCGCTTCCAGCTGCGAGCGTGAGGTGATGTTGACGGTGACGCCCTTGCCCTGATTGCCGTCCTTCGGTTTCAGCACCACCGGCATGCCGACTTCGTTGGCGACTTTCCAGGCGTCATCCGCGTCTTCCACGGCGCGTCCCAGCGGTACCGGTACGCCGGCCGCGTTGAGCAGTTTTTTGGTTAATTCCTTGTTTTGCGCAATCGCTTCGGCGATCGCGCTGGAGCGGTCCATTTCGGCGGCCTGGATCCGGCGCTGTTTGCTGCCCCAGCCGAACATGACCAGGCTGCCGTTGGTCAGGCGGCGGTAGGGAATGTTGCGCGCCACGGCGGCCTTGACGATAGCGCCGGTGCTCGGACCCAGGCGTACGTCCTCGTCGAGATCGCGCAGCTGGGTCAGAGCCGCCGTCAGCTCGAATGGAGCATCGTCGAGCGCTGCACGGCACAGTTGTTCAGCCAACTCCAGGCCGAGGCGGCCCACGGCTTCTTCGGTATATTCAACCACCACCTGGAACACGCCGGTTTCGACGGTCTGGGTGGTGCGGCTGAAAGTCACCGGGCAGCCGGCTTCGGCCTGCAGGCACAAGGCCGCGATCTCCAGTACATGGGCCATCGGGATGGCGTCGTCGTGACCGATAGGCTGGAACGGGATGATGGCGGGGAAGCGCGCGCGTATGCGTTCCTCGAAATGCGGCAGCTTGGAAATGCAGCATTCGTCGGATGTGCACGTGACGATCGCTTCGATCGACGTGTTATGACTCCACAAATTGGGGCCGCGCAAGGCGCGAATTCGCGTGACTTCCATAAACCGCTCAGTCCTGTATCAATGATGTTTTTTCTTGAACTTGGAATCGAAAGCCAGCAAGCCGGCGTCGATCAGTTCCGGTGTGACGCCGAAAGCCCAGGCCGCCGCTACCGCGGCCAGCACGCTTTCCGTCTGTTCCTTGGCAAAAGCGAACGAAGCCGGCGGCAGCGTTGCCGTTTCCTCGGTGCCGCTGGTCAGCACGATGCCTCGCTCGGAAACGAAGGCGACTCGTTCGCCTGCGGCGCGATGCGCAGCCAGGGCCGGGACGTCGTCGCGCATGCCGTAGAAGATCACCTTGCCGTCGCACAACTGCGCCATTTCGACGACTTGCGGATCGGCGGCATTCAGCACGGCTGCGCCGGTCGGCAGGATGACGTCGACCTGGGTGCGCACCACCTTGTATAACTGGTCCGGCTCGTCGATGTAGAATTCGGCGAATTCATCATGGCCGCTGACGTCGGTGACTACCCCGACCGCACATTTGTCGTAGGCCAGGCCTTCGGTCAGGATCATGCGGTTGCCGTTTTCGAACACCGCCGCCTGGACGTTGCGGTTGATGAGCAAGCGTTGGCCGGCATCCCAATTGGCGCAATCCTTCTTGTCGACCTGGCGGCTGTTGAGAAACAGGCCGTCGCGGCAAGCCAAGCCGACGTGCTGGCCGGTGAACTGCACCAGCCAGGCGACCAGGCGCGCGATCAGCGTGGTGCCTTTGGAGCCGGCCACGCCGACCACGGGGATGCGTGCGCCGCCGTTGTGCTCAAATAAATGGTCCATGATGGCCGCGCCCACCGGGCGCGGTTCGCCGCCGGCCGGTTTGAGATGGGCCAACAGGCCGGGGCTGGCATTGACCTCGATCACGGCGCCACGCTGCGCTTCCAGCGGCTTCGAGATGTCTTCCACCACCAGGTCGACGCCGGCGATGTCGAGTCCCACCACGCGCGCGGCCAGGGCCGCGGTTTCCGCAATGCTGGGATGGATTTTGTCGGTCACGTCGAAAGCGACGTTGCCGTTGGGCTGAATCAGCACCCTCTGCCCCGCAGCCGGTACAGAGTAGGCAGTCATGCCCTGACGCTTGAGTTCGAGGATGATTTCGGCGCCGACTTCGGGTGCGAGCGCCGACAGCGGAAATTCTTCCGTGGTGCCGCGGCGCGGATCGGTATTGATTTGCTCGTCGACGAGCTTGATGATATTGGACTTGCCGTCGCCGGTGACCCAGGCGCTCTCGCCTGCCGCGGCGGCGACGACTTGCTTGCCCACGACCAGCAAACGATGCTCATTGCCGGGAATGAAGCTTTCCACCATCACGCCGCTGCCCTTGCGCGCGGCCAGGTGATAGGCCGCCTCGACTTCTTCGCGGGTTTTCAGATCGAGCGAGACGCCGCGGCCATGGTTGCCGTCATAAGGTTTGACCACTACCGGCACGCCGATGTCTTGCGCGGCTTCCCAGGCGTCGGCCGGATCGTCGACCATGCGGCCTTCCGGCACCTGCACGCCGCAGGAGGACAGCAGGGTCTTGGTCAAGTCCTTGTCGGAAGCGATGCCTTCGGCGATGGCGCTGGTGCGGTCGGTCTCGGCGGTCCAGATGCGGCGCTGGCGCGAACCGTAGCCAAGCTGCACCAGGTTGCCGTCGGTCAGGCGGATAAAGGGAATGCCGCGCTCGGTGGCGGCGCTGACGATGTGGGCTGTGCTTGGTCCGAGGCAAAGCGCGTCGACCATGTCGCGCAACTTCTCGATGCCGGCGGCGACGTCGTAAGGCGTATTGTTGATGGCGGCCATGATCAGTTCGCGCGCGGCGAACAATGCAGCCTGCCCGACCTCTTCCTGGCGGGTGCGGAAAGCCATCTTGTAGATGCCGCGGGCCGAGGTGCTGCGGGTCTGGCCGAAACCGGTTTGCATGCCGGCCACGTTTTGCAATTCGAGCGCGATATGTTCGAGCACGTGTCCGGCCCAGACCCCCTCGCGCAGGCGCTGCAGGAAGCCGCCCAGTTCGCCGACGCCGCAACGATGTACGGCGAGGCCCGGCAGCCAGGCTGTCAGACGTTCATAGAAACCGGGAATGGTATTGGACGGGTAGTCCTCGAGTTCGCCGATATCCAGCCACACTTCGATGACCGGACGGTAGGTCCAGATGTTCGGTCCACGCAAATGCGTGATACGCAAGAATTCGATGTCTTTCTTGTTCGCCATGTCAACCATTTCAAATTACCGGATCTCCATCCTTCTATATAGAGTCCGGCGTGCAATTTCACCGCAATGTTCCAATTTGCTGCATTCGTCTACGCAAACCGCTGCCAAACAAAAGCGAACAGCCGCGCAACAATTTTTAGGAGCGCAGGCTATTCGATGGCACCGGCAAAACGGGTAAAGACTTGAGCAGAATTTAAAGCTCTTGCGGTATACTCGCGTCCGCGCCGTTCATTTTTCTAATAATCAGTCTGGCGCGAAACTTGGCACTTTCAGAAGTATATACCGCAATTTATCGCTTCGTGATCCGTTGCCCCTTGTCAGATCAAGGTTTATACCGCCGACCGGAGCCAAGATATGGAACCAGTTCGGCCTTTTAATCCTTTTCATCTCCTCGCTTCTCGATGACAAACGCAAATCCTGCACCCGACGCCTCGCGCAACGAATTACCTGTCTCATGGCGCGCCGACGTCGAAACGCAACTATCCGCAGGAGAGAACGTTGTAAGCTGGGTTGAGGTTGACCTGGACGCAAAATTACATTTCGTTAAGGGCCTGTTGCTGCTGACCGAACAGCGCCTGTTGGCTCGCGCACCTGGTGAAACGGCTTGGAAACACTGGTCTTTTCGCAAAGAGTTGCAACTTAATCATCATGACCATGCGGGCGTCGGGCATATGGAGTTGCTCGATGACAGCGGCCGCCTAGCCGCCTGGCGCTTTACGCTCGGGCACAATCTGGCGGCCCTTCGCTTGCTGGATCAATTCAAGCTGCAACGCGACAGCCAGGCGAGCGGACAGCCGATCGAGACCGACGATCAGGAGGTATGCCCGAGCTGCAAGGCTCCGCTCGAGCCTGACCAGGATGTCTGCCCCGTCTGCACGAAAGTCATCCACACCCCGCCTTCGACCTGGACACTGTTCCGTCTGTGGCGCTTCGCCCGCCCTTACCGAAAACAACTGTTTGCCGGCTTCGCGCTGACCTTGGGCGGCACCGGCGCCAGCATGGTGACGCCCTACCTCACCATGCCGCTGGTGGACGACGTTCTGATCCCCTATCAGAACGGCAAACCGGTCGATCAGCACCTGGTTGTGCTTTACCTGAGCTTGCTGTTCGGGTCGGCCGCCGTTGCCTGGGTGCTGTCGTGGGCCAAGACCTACATCATGGCGCTGGTGTCGGAGCGCATCGGCGCCGATCTGCGCACGGCAACCTATGAGCACTTGCTGCGCATGTCGCTCGAATACTTCGGCGGCAAGCGCACGGGCGATTTAATGTCGCGCATTGGCAGTGAAAGTGATCGCATTTGCGTCTTTCTGTCGCTACATTTGCTTGATTTTGCCACCGACGTGTTGATGCTGATGATGACCGCGGCCATCCTGTTTTCGATCAATGCCAAACTGGCGCTGGTAACGCTATTGCCGCTGCCTTTCATTGCCTGGATGATCCACGTCGTGCGCGATAAATTGCGTACCGGCTTCGAACGGATAGACCGCGTCTGGTCGGAAGTGACCAACGTGCTGGCCGATACCATCCCCGGTATTCGCGTGGTCAAGGCCTTTGCGCAGGAAAAGCGCGAGGCGGGGCGCTTCCGCGAGGCGAACAAACACAATCTGGCCGTCAACGACCGTTTGAACAAGGTGTGGTCGCTGTTCTCGCCGACGGTGTCCTTCCTGACCGATCTCGGCCTGCTGGTGGTGTGGGCCTTCGGCATCTGGCTGGTGGCGCACGGCCGCATCACGGTCGGTGTGCTGACAGCCTTCATCGCCTACATCAGCCGCTTCTACGGCCGCCTGGACTCGATGAGCCGCATCGTTTCGGTTACTCAGAAATCGGCCTCTGCCGCCAAGCGCATCTTCGACATCCTCGACCACGTATCGAGCGTGCCGGAACCGGCGCAACCGGTTGCGCTCGGCAAGGTCGAAGGCGCGATCGAGTTGCGCGAAGTCGGCTTCCGCTACGGCAACCGCGCCGTCAATCGCGGCATCAGCCTGAACATCAAGCCCGGCGAAATGATCGGCCTGGTCGGCCACAGCGGCTCCGGCAAGAGCACGCTGGTCAACCTGATCTGCCGCTTCTACGACGTCTCGGAAGGTGCGATCCGCGTCGACGGCGTCGATATCCGCTCCTATCCGGTGGCCGACTACCGCAGCAACATCGGACTGGTGCTGCAGGAACCCTTCCTGTTCTTCGGCACGATTGCCGAAAACATCGCTTACGGCAAGCCGGATGCTACGCGCCAGGAAATCATTGCCGCTGCGCGCGCTGCCCATGCGCACGAATTCATCCTGCGCCTGCCGCAAGGCTACGACTCCATGGTCGGCGAACGCGGCCAAGGCCTGTCGGGCGGCGAACGCCAGCGCATTTCCATTGCGCGCGCGCTGCTGATCGATCCGCGCATCCTGATCCTCGATGAAGCGACGTCTTCGGTCGATTCGGAAACCGAGAAGGAAATTCAGAAAGCGCTGGAAAACCTGGTGCAAGGCCGCACCACGATCGCCATTGCGCACCGCCTTTCGACCTTGCATCGCGCCGACCGGCTGGTGGTGCTCGATCGCGGCCAAGTGGTCGAGGAAGGCCCGCACGACGAATTGATGGCGCGCGAAGGCGCCTACTATCGCCTGTATCAGGCGCAGGCACGCAATGTCGACGTCGGCCCCGACGATGCCCCGGAAGAAGACTGAGAAGATTAATGAAACCGAATTTCACCCTGACGCGCAACCAGTTCGGCCATTTGACGCTGACCACAGCGGATGGCCAAGTCTATGAAGACGTGGCGCCGGTGCGCGCCTTCCCTATCCAGGCCCCGCAAGAAGGCATCAGCCTGGTCTGTCCGGATGGCCTGGAGGCCGGCTGGATCGAACGCCTGGATGAGTTGAGCGGCGAAATACGCGAATTGATCGAGGGAGAGCTGGAGGGGCGGGAATTCATGCCGCATGTCCGCACCATCCGCAGCGTCACCAGCTTTGCCACTCCCTGCACCTGGTCGGTGGAAACCGATCGCGGCGATACCGAATTCGTACTGCGCGGCGAAGAGGATATTCGCCGGATTGGACGCAACATGCTGTTGATTGCCGACAATCACGGCATCAACTACTTCGTCTCCGATATTCTGGCTATGGACAAGCATAGCCGCAAAATCCTCGACCGCTTCCTCTAGTTATATCGCTGCCGTGGCACGTCGCCGCGACAGCGTATTCAGAAATTGCACCAGTAGCAGGGCCGCGACGGTCAGGCCCAGCACCAGTCCGATCCAGAAACCGTCGGCCGCCATCGGCGCTGCCGGATGCCAAGGCAGCCAGGACGGCGCCAAGCCAAGCACGCAACCGACCGGCAGCGACACTCCCCAGAACGCGATCAGGTGGATTAACATCGGCTGGCGCGTCACCTTGTAGCCGCGGATGGCGCTCGATGCCGCCACCTGTGTGGCGTCGGACAGTTGGAAGATCGCCGCGAACAACAGCAGACTGGCTGTCAATTGCTGTACCGCCGGATCCGAGGTATAGGCGGCCGCGATCAAGTGGCGGCAAGAAGCGATAAACGTCGCCGAAAGCACGGCGAAGCCGAGCGACATCAAGACGCCGACCCAGGACACGAAGCGCGCCCGTACGGCATCGCCTTCGCCCAACGCATGGCCGACCCGCGTGATCAGGGCGATGCCGAAACTCAAGGGCACCATGAATACCAGCGAAACGAAGTTCAACGCAATCTGATTGGAAGCCATGGCCACCACACCGAAGCGAGCGATCAGGAAACATACCGTGGAAAAGGCGCTGACCTCGGCAAAATAAGTGATGCCTATCGGCAGCCCCAGCTTCAGCATGCTGCGGATTTCATGCCAGTTGGGACCTTCCCATTGGGTAAATGGGTAAGTGCCGCGATAGGCGTGTGCGCGTTTGATCCATATCAGCATGGCGGCCAGCATCAGCCACAAACCGACACCCGTCGCTACAGCACAACCAACCGCGCCCAGACGCGGAAAACCCCAGTGCCCGTAGACCAGCAACCAATTGACGACGATATTGAAAGCCAGCGCACCGAGGGCGATCACCATCATCGGTTTGGTCTGATTGAGACTGGTGCTGTAACCGTACAAGGCACGGTAAGCGGTAAAGGCCGGCAAACCAATGCTGATCACGTGCACGAAGGCGCTTGCCTTGGCGCGAACCCCGTCGTCCAGAGCCAGCCAATCGAAAATGCTGATTGAACAATTGGCAGCCGCCATGGCGATCAAACCGACGCCGAGTGCCTTCCATAAGGTCTGGCGTACGACGTGGGGAATGCGATCGAAGCTGCCGGCGCCGAATTCATGCGCGACCACGGCGTTCACCGCCATCATCACACCCATGACGGTGACGATCACGATCGACCAGACCGAAGCGCCCAGTGACACCGCTGCCAGGTCGCCGGCGCTCAGGTGTCCGGTCATGGCGACGTCCGACACGCCCATGCCGACGGTTGCCAACTGTCCGATGAGCATCGGCCACGCCAACTGCCAGAGCGCAAACATTTCTGTGCGAATGGCGCTCAGGCGCCCGTGCGCGAAACGGAACATAGGAAAAATTGAGCAAGGAGCAGACGGCGAAACCCGGCATTCTACAGAGAATGCGGCAGTTCGATCGCGGAAACCGGCCACCAACCCATCCGTTGTTGATATTTACCCAAAAATTTCCAATTAAATTTATTTAATTTCATGGACTTATGGGTTATATTTAATGTTATTTATTGGTATGTTCCGATGCATACCACTGCGAGCTCAAAGAAATCAGGCTGGCTCGGGCGCCGTGGCGCCGCACCCCAAACAAGCGTTGTGCACGGGCAGCTATTCGTGAAATGAGTTCTAATATCTATCGGCAGCCTCGTCCAACAAGAATCGCCCCCTCTGTGGAGCCATCGAATGATAAAACTGACCGCCGTTTCCTATAACAATCAGGCATCGCCCGCGCCATTGTCGGCGGTGTTCAACCGGGACGGCGGCACCTTGGGGCGCAGTGAAGACAATTATTTCGTCCTGCCGGATCCCAAGAACCTGATCTCGCGGGTGCAGGCTTCGGTCAAGAGCGACGGCACTCATCACACGATCACAAATTTGAGCCAGGCCAATCCTATCCTGGTCAACGGCGCCGAGATCGACTTCAACCGCGAAGTGCCATTTCATGCCGGTGACGAAATCCAGATCGGTTTGTACGTGCTGCGTGCCGAGCCCCATCTGTCTGCTATCGACAGCGAGGCTGCGAGCGACAAGCAAACCAATTTGCACACCCAGACTGTCGGCCTGCGAGCCGTACCGCCGGCCGCTGCGGCCAAACCTGCCGTCCCCAATTTGGCGGAGCTTCATAAAAAGCGGGGTGAAGACGGCATGCCTGCCGCTCCAGCTCACGGCGATCAGGGAACGGCGGACGAGACCGCCGATGTCGACGCCTTGATGCACGCTTTCCTCAAGGGGGCGGGAGTTCCCGGCATCAGCCTGAATTCCGGGCTGACGTCGGATTTCATGGAGACAGTGGGCAAGCTTCTGTCGACGTCGATACATGGCGTGTTCCAATTGCTGGCAGCGCGCTCAACGGTCAAACGCGAAGCCAGGGCCGACGTCACCATGGTCGTGGTGCGCAACAACAACCCGCTCAAATTCCTGTCCGACAGCGAAACCGTGCTGATCCAGATGCTGCGCAAGAAAATGCCCGGTTTCATGGGGCCGAACGAGGCACTGCATGAAGCCTTCGACGACTTGCAGGCGCACCAAAGTGGTATGACAGCCGGCATGAACGGCGCTTTCGGTGAAATGCTCAAGCGCATCGATCCCAAGGCCATCGAAAAAGATTTGAAGGGCAGCCTGTTCGACAATCTTGTGCCGGGCCGGCGCAAGGCGCGCCTGTGGGCGGCTTACGAGCGCGTATTCGAAGAAATCGGCCGCGACGCCCACGACCATCAAAAGCTGTTCGGCAAAGCCTTCGTCCGTGCTTACGAAAGAGAGACGGAGAGGCTGCAAGACGCGCAACACGAACGGCAGCCGCGTCACTGAATCGGACTCCCCCGGAATCGCGCCATAACCGGCATGGCGATCTTGTCTGTTTTGTCATTTCCGATGGCGCAAGCGATAGGGCTCGCCGAATCTGCACAGGCACCCCTATAATGAGTTCTGCACAAGTTGAGCGGCCACAACATGGACATGGGTGACACCAACCTGAATTCCGAAGCGCTGGAGATGGAGAACTCACGGCATTGGGCCCATACGGGCTCGGCCAACTGTCTCGCCATCGGCACACGGCTTGCCGAATTCGAAATCACGGGTGTGGTCGGCGAAGGCGGTTTCGGCAACGTCTATCTGGCTTTCGACCATTCCCTGCAGCGTACCGTCGCCATCAAGGAATACATGCCGGTGGCGCTGGCCTCGCGCGGGGTCGACGATGCCGTGCTGGTGGCTTCGAAACGTCACCGCGAGACCTTTCAGACGGGCATGAACAGCTTCATCAATGAGGCGCGCCTGCTGGCGCAGTTCGACCACCCTGCCCTGATCAAGGTCTATCGCTTCTGGGAGCAGAACAATACCGCCTACATGGCGATGCGCTATTACGAAGGCCATACGCTCAAGAGCATCGTCACCGGCAATCCTGACATCGTCAGCGAAGCCTGGCTCAAACCTATCCTCAAGCCAATTCTCGAAGCGCTCGAGGTGCTGTACAAGATTCAGATCCTGCATCGCGACATCTCGCCGGAAAACATCATGATCCAGGCGAATGGCAGCGCCGTGCTGCTCGACTTCGGCGCCGCGCGCCAGATCATCGGCGGCTTGACGCAGGCGCTGACGGTGATCCTCAAGCCAGGCTATGCGCCGGTCGAGCAGTACGCCGAAGACAGCGAAATGAAGCAGGGACCGTGGACCGATATTTACGCCTTGTCCGCCGTCATCTACTGGACCATCGTGCACAAGCCGCCACCGACTTCGGTGACGCGCATGATCAAGGATCCGATCGATCTGCTGCAAAATTCCGAACGTCCCGGTTTCAGCAAAGCCTTCCTGGCTGCGATCGACAGGGGCATGGCGGTCAAACCGGAGGACCGGCCGCAATCGATTGCCGAGTTTTGCACCTTGCTGGGGATGGATTTGTCAGGCGAGACGCCGGCCAGCCCGCAGCCGGTGTCGAAACCTCCGGGTATGGAAAAGCGGGAAAATACCCGCATCGAAGCGAAAAAAGCGCGCACGTCGAAATCCGATTCCGGGCGCCGCGACGTCAAAGGCAGAAAATCGTCCAGCCTCGGTTCTTGGGGCATGATTGCTGCCGGCACGGTGTTGGCAGTGACGGCGGGTGTCGGATTGTATAAGAGCTGGCAAGGCCCGGTCACCGAGAGTGCGGCTCCCCTGCCCACAACTGCGGTGGAAGCGCGCCCACCGCTGCCCGAGCCGCCCCCGGCTATCGCCTCTGCCACGGCTGTGGCAAGCACGACGGTCCGTCGAGTGGGTGCCGGCGGCCGTGTGCCGGCCAAAGCCGATGGCAACGTTCCCGTGAGTCGCGCCCAGCCGGCGACAGTCGCTGCCGGCAACAGCGGCGCGCCGTCAGCGTCAGCGTCGCCGGCCCCGGTCGCTTCGCTCGGACCATCGGTAGCCGACACGGCCAAGCCGGCGCTGGTTCGCCTGAATGTCAAGCCGTGGGCCAATGTCCTGGTCGACGGCGCACCGCGTGGCGTGAGTCCTCCCTTGAAGCGTTTGAATCTGGACGACGGCAAGCATGTGATCAAATTCGTCAACCCCGCCTTTCCCGATCACGTGGTCGAAATTACCATCAGCGACAAGCGCCGTTTTGCCGCTATCGATTACGACTTCACCGCCAAGTAGATGCGCTCGAGCTTGTGATCGGCGCAAGGTGCGCCCTTCATGCCTTCGTGCAGCTTTTGTCCGTTGTCAAAGACAGGCCATGCTGGCACGATGGCAAAACATCATGCAGAATATGCACTGTATTGATGTCGAGAAAGATTCGCTTCGCCTTCCAGCTTCCTTTATCCTGCGTCGCAATGAAAATGCCCGTCTATCTTTCGGCCCTGCGCCACGGTTTGCCGTCCCTGATCGCCGCACTTATCGCCGCAGCGCTGATGAGCGCCTGTGCCATGCAAGCACCGCCCCCCGGCCCGGCGCCGGTGGCGGCACAGCCGGTGCCGGAACCCGTACGCGCGCAACCGGAAACGGAGTCGCCCGAGAAAATTGCCGAGAAAGCTGCCCGCGCAGCAGCCCAGGCAGAGTTCGACGGGGCCGTCGCTCTTTACACGAATGGCGACTACCGCGGGGCCATCAAGCGCTTCACTGCGATACACGACAGCCTGCACGCTTATC